>DEWH01000020.1 GCA_002363155.1 Ruminococcaceae bacterium UBA3215
CTCAACGGCAAGCTCATCGGTTCCGCACAGCGTGTTCCGGTTCCGACAGGTTCCACAACTATCCTCACAGCTGTTGTTAAGAAGGCTGGTGTTACCAAGGAAGGTATCAATGCTGCTATGAAGGCTGCTGCTTCCGAGTCCTACGGCTACAACGAAGATCCTATCGTTTCTTCCGATGTTATCGGCATGAAGTACGGTTCCCTCTTCGATGCTACTCAGACAATGGTTTCTCAGATAGCTGACGATCTCTACGAAGTACAGGTAGTTTCCTGGTACGACAACGAGAACTCTTACACATCTCAGATGGTAAGAACAATCAAGTACTTCGCTGAACTCAAGTAAGTTTAAGCCAATACTTCAAAAGGCAGTCCTTTCCGGGACTGCCTTTTTTGTGCGGGGGACGCCCCGCGGCGAAATGCGCAGCTACATTCTTCTATTGGCGGGTAAAGCACCTCGGTTAGTTTTACTCTTCTATACACAGAAAAAGACTGCTGAAATCTGTTTGTTCAGCAGTCTTTTTTTCTGTTGTGATAACCCTCTACCTTAACTGCGGAGCGTTTAAAGTTTTTTGAGGAGGGGGTCTGTCGAAGGTTTCTCTTATCGCCGCATCCTTGCGGCGTTTTGGAAACCTTCTGTACGACTTCCTGTCGTAGGGGAAGCCCCTTTTGTTCACAAAAGGGGTGCTCCCAAGTCTCAAGCGCGGAGCGCGACCCTCTCACACAGTAGCTTCACGCTGCTCGAAGACAAGTTCATCTTCATAATCGTGTCTCTCTGCACCGGAGTCTGCGGCTTTCTCGTTCGCAACAGCGCTCATACGGACTGTATCCGAATTGTAAACTTCTGCCGGCTTGTATGTACCGATAAGCTCCGCGACAACGTCTTTGATGTGATCCTTGTTCTTGTATGCTGCCGCAAAGATTGCGTCAAGATGCACGAGGAATGAATCCGCGTCAAACGGTATCGGCTTTCCTATGAAGATCAGATCGTTCGCTGTCTTTGTAAGTCCTTCCTCGGACATCAGCTTTTCCTCATACAGCTTCTCGCCGGGGCGAAGTCCGCTGTACTCGATCTTTATATCCACATCCGGACGGTATCCGCTCAGCTTTATAAGATTTCTCGCAAGAGTGTCGATCTTTACCGGGCTTCCCATGTCAAGCACGAATATCTCTCCGCCGTGCGCAATAGTTCCCGCCATCATTACAAGACTTACCGCTTCCGGTATCGTCATAAAGTATCTGATAATATCCGGGTGCGTAACCGTAACAGGTCCGCCCTTTTCTATCTGCTTCTTGAAGATCGGGATAACGGAGCCGTTGCTTCCGAGAACATTACCGAAACGAACCGCCACAAACTCGGTCTTTATATCCTTGAATACCCGTCCGGTGCCGTCCTTGTCGGCATTCTCCGTTCCGCCATGTGTGAAGAACTGCGGAAGTTCATTCGCCTTGCCGCTCTTGATCTTCTCGTCAAACGTCTGTATTATCATCTCGCATATACGCTTAGACGCACCCATTATATTCGTCGGGTTTACAGCCTTGTCCGTGCTGATAAGTACGAATCGCTGACAGCCATGAGTCATTGCGGCATACGCCGTCTTATATGTACCGCTGGCATTGTTCTTTATCGCTTCGCAGGGGCTGTCCTCCATAAGCGGAACGTGCTTGTGCGCAGCCGCATGGTACACGATATCGGGACGGTAATCCTCGAATACCTCAAATATCCTTCGGCTGTCGCGGACTGAACCGATGAGCGTAACAAGATCAAGATCCGGATACTTGTCGCGGAGTTCGAGCTGTATCTCGTAAGCGTTGTTCTCGTAAATATCAAATATGATCAGCTGTTTCGGCTTGTGCGCGGCTACCTGTCTGCAAAGCTCAGAGCCTATCGAACCGCCGCCGCCCGTTACAAGAACAACTTTTCCGTTAATGAAGTCATAGACTTCCTTCATATCCGTCTTTATGGGTTCACGTCCGAGAAGGTCTTCAACCGAAACGTTCTTCATATCCGACATCGTGACCTGTCCGCTCACAAGCTGATAAATGCCGGGGAGCTGTTTCAGCTCGCAGCTTGTCTCATTGCAGATATTCAGTATATCACGCTTGTCCACCGCAGACGCAGACGGTATTGCCAAAAAGATCTTGTTTACTTTGTACTTTTCAACATTTGCAAGGATATCATCACGGTTTCCGACTATCGGAACACCCTCAATGAATCTTCCCCTCTTGCCGGGATTGTCGTCGATCGCGCATACGACCTTATCCTTGATCTTATCCCCGCTCTGAATATCGCGGATTATCATTTTTCCGGAAGAACCGGCACCGATTATCATAACACGGCCGGCTGTCTCGTCATTGTGCTGACGGTTTTTCAGTATAAGCAGAAGCCTGTATGAAACCCTGATGCCGCAGACAGCAATAGCCTGGAAGCAAAGCCCTATAAGGTAGTACGATATCGGCATACTGTGGAAGAACAGCGTTATGCCGAAGATATGCAGGAGCGACATACAGCACGAAACGATCATCATTTGGGCAAGATCGTTCAGACCTACAAAACTCCAGATCATGCTGTACATTCTGAATCCGTAAAAAACGGCAACACAAATAACCGCATATATCGGGCAGAAGAACATATACGCATGAAAATACTCATGCGGTATCGCCGAATACATACAGTCAAATCTGAACCACAGTGCAAAGAAATATGATACCATTATAGCGACGATGTCATAGACCATCAACAGCGGCATCTGAATCTTTCTGTCCGACAGGATACGCTTTTTCTTATTCTTATTCATATAAGAAACGCTCCCGTGACAAAAGAATCTGTGAAGTATCCATCAATCTAAACTTCCTTCAATATTTATAAATAATAAATTTATTCACAAAAATCTAATATATATGATTTATTATACCAAAAGCATATTTTCATGTCAAGAGATTAAAGCGATAATACAGGATTTGCCAGTGCTTTTCAGTCATTTTGCTAAAAAAAAAAAAAAAATGCTGAATTTTCATTATTATTGCACAATGCATTTTACACTGAAAAAAGAATTTTTCCGTCATAAAAAAGGCTCCTTTATTTTGCTAAAGAAGCCCTCAGACTGTCGATAAAGTCTGATTATGATTTACGAAGCATCTGTCAAAGTTCCGTTTTACGGGACTTGTTTAGGGGATCCAGCCCCCTTTTTAAAGGGGGCTGGCGGGGTGATGAGGGGCAGAGCCCCTTCTCGAAATTCTCAAAGTTCTCAAAATGTCTCAAGCGAACTGTGTTCAGCCGAATCAGTCAACTTTCGGAAGTCCGGCAAAGCTCTTTGCAAGCTCTTCGTCGGTAGGTATATAATCTGTCATTTCGCCGTCGTTGAACTTCTGGTATGCGACCATATCGAAGTATCCCGTACCGGTCAGACCAAACAGTATCGTCTTTTCCTCGCCTGTCTCCTTGCACTTCAATGCCTCGTCTATCGCGACACGGATAGCATGGCTGCTCTCGGGCGCGGGGAGTATTCCCTCGATCCTTGCGAACTGCTGTGCAGCTTCAAATACCTTCGTCTGCTCAACGGAAACAGCTTCCATAAGCTTATCATCATAGAGCTGGGAAAGTGTGCTGCTCATTCCGTGGTAGCGGAGACCGCCTGCATGGTTTGCGGAAGGAATGAATCCGCTGCCGAGTGTGTACATCTTTGCGAGCGGGCATACCTTTCCGGTATCGCAGAAATCATAAGCGTACTTTCCTCTTGTAAAGCTCGGGCAGCTTGCGGGTTCTACTGCAATGAATCTGTAATCGGCTTCTCCGCGGAGCTTTTCGCCCATGAACGGTGAGATAAGTCCGCCGAGGTTGGATCCGCCGCCGGCGCAGCCTATGATGATATCCGGCTTTACGCCGAGCTTCTCAAATGCGGCTTTGCTCTCAAGACCGATTATGGACTGATGGAGAAGCACCTGATTGAGCACAGAACCGAGAACATAGCGGTAACCCTCGGTGTGAGTAGCCACTTCTACAGCCTCGGAGATAGCGCAGCCGAGACTTCCGGTCGTTCCGGGGTGCTCACGGAGAATCTTCTTGCCGACTTCCGTAGTCTCTGACGGCGAAGGTGTTACCGATGCACCATAAGTGCGCATTACCTCGCGGCGGAAGGGCTTCTGTTCATAAGAGACTTTTACCATAAACACCTTACAGTCAAGTCCGAGATATGCGCAAGCCATTGAAAGCGCGGTTCCCCACTGACCTGCACCGGTCTCGGTGGTAACGCCCTTGAGTCCCTGCTTCTTTGCATAGTAAGCCTGTGCGATAGCACTGTTGAGCTTGTGGCTTCCGGAAGTGTTGTTGCCCTCGAATTTATAGTAGATCTTTGCTGGAGTATCAAGGATCTTTTCAAGGCAGTATGCCCTTACCAGCGGAGACGGACGGTACATTTTATAGAAATCCAGTATCTCCTGTGGTATGTCTATATATGCGTTTTCGTTGTCAAGCTCCTGCGCAACGAGTTCTTTGCAGAATACGGCGGAAAGCTCCTCAGCGGTCATAGGCTTGTGTGTGGCAGGATTGAGCAGAGGTGCCGGCTTATTCTTCATATCAGCGCGGACATTGTACCACTGCTTCGGCATTTCATCCTCATTCAGATAGGTTTTGTACGGAATGTTCTTTTCCATTTTAAAGCTCCTTTCTTTTACAGCACTTTTACTGTACTGTGCTAAATCCATATATGATTATAACACCATTTTCAGTATATGTCAAGGATAATATTATATACAAAAAAGAAATCACCGGATATAAACCGATGACCGAAAGCATAAAATATAAAGATCCTTCCACGAACGACGACGAAAATCACCGGCATTTCTGCCGGTGACTCTTCGTCGAATTCGGATCCGAGTTCGTGGAAGAAAAGAGAAATTACTTTCTCTTCTTTGTTACTGCAACAGCAGCAGCGGAGAGAGCAAGCGCACCAAGTGCAAGGCCAACGCCTGTGCCAGGGTTCATATCGTTGTCGCCAGCGATAACGATAGGAGCATTATCAGACTTTGCGTCCTCAACGCCGATCTCTTCAACAGCAGCAGCTTCGTAAGCAGCCTCGGCATCTCCGAGCTCCTCGTTAGTTACAACGAGAGTATCGCCGTGAGAGAGAGTAACAGTAACGTAATCCTTACCTACAACAAGGCTGTCTGTAAGATCCGTAACTTTACCACTGTCAGAAATGCTGTAAAGCTTAGCACCGTCATTGATATCATCAATGTTTACTGTTATCTGCAATGTGCATCCGTAGTTGTACTTCATGCCCGTCTTGATAACAATAGAACCGGCAGGAACAGTAACACCGTTCACATCTGCCTCTTCGGATGTGATCTCAACGTCCATAGCGATGTTGATCGCCTTTGCGTTTACGATTCCATCAGGAGTGATAAGAACTGAATAATCGGGGCCCTTTGTGGACTCAACAACTATTTCGAGTGAAACATCACCTGCAGCGATCTTAGCCATAGTTTCTTCTGTAACAGTGATCTTGCCGTTCTTGCTTTCTGTAGCGTAAACCGTAGCAACACCGTCCTTAGCTTCAGCTATAGCAGCATCAACGATACCGGCAGTTACTACCGGAACAGGAGCATCGGCGGAAACACCGTCAACAGCTGCCTTCTTTGTAGTCGAGGGAACATAGCTGCTGGGTTCATCACCCTTGCTGTAGTCAAAAGCCGCGCCTGCGGAAACAGATGCAGCAGCTGCCATGATACCTGCCATCAGAACACTTGCGATGAGCTTGCCATTAAACTTCTTCATGATAATCGTCCTCCTTTCTTCAAATATTATAATAACTTCCTTACGGAAGGTATTACCAAGTAAATTATCCTGTATGTATAATCCGGAACAGCTCCGGATACAGAATCAATATCTTATTGATTTGTAAAAAAGGCAGTACAAAAGCAGATTACTAATTATCAATTTAATATTATAACACCAAAAAAAGATTTTGTCAAGTTAATTTAGCAATTCTACACAATAAATCGTAAAAAACTTTATTCTTCGTCCTCTTCCTCGTCATCGTCCTCGTAATCTCTGTCATCTTCATCGATCACATACTCGCCGTCATAATCGTCATAATCGATCTCTTCGGAAGCCTTCAGCTCATTATCATAAGAACGTCTTACGAAATACGCGGCGACATACACTCCCATAATACATATCAGAAGCACCGCAGCAAGTGTGACCGGATCTGTCCCGAACTTCTTCGCCGCTTCGTAAAAAGGATTGTACAGCATCGCCGTAGCCGCTCTTTTCAGCAGTGCAAGCCATTTTGAATAATTGCTCAGATTGTCTCTTGACGAATAATACAGCAAGTAAATATACGGCAGGCTCCAGTACAAGAACGCGAAAACCACAAATCCGATCTTTCCGTCCTTTCCGCTGAATGCGGCGCAGATAAGCCAGATAACAAAGATCACAGCCGATATGACAAGAGACAGATTGGTGTGCAGCGCAAACTGACTCTCATAATAGTACTCGTAGAAATAGAAAGTTCCTGCAAGAGCAGCGGCGATACATACGATCATATTCTCGGAAAGTGTATTCTTTCCGCCTTTTATAAATCTTTCCTTAAGTCCTGTTTTCATTACCACTCCTGCGTTTCAAACTCGTCAAATACTGTCGTGTACGGAGTAACGCCGTTATAGTTCCTTACTATCATCAGACCGTACATTGTCGTACATACAACTGCAAATGATGCAACTGTAACGGCTGTAAACAGAGTTCGTCTTTTCTTATCGCTCTTTGCCGCTTCCCTGCACTTCTCCAATGCAGCTTCAAATATTCTCGGCATAAGTACCACAACTGCGGGAAGAATCACATAAGCGCCCATTCTCGAAACGATCGCATGCTTAATGCCTATCACCTCAAAGAACAGTGAGAAGAACATACAGCTTATAAGCACATCGTTGAACGGGTCTTTCTCGATGAGACGCCTGCGGAACACATACGCTGCCACGAAAGCGATGATCGAGAAGATAAGGTACGACGGATCAAATCCGTGAAGCACATGCACGCTTGTCCGGGGCTGGTACTGTTTATATATATAGTCGGTGATGAAATCCATTATATTCCATGAGAATATGTAGATAAGAACCGTAAGTCCGCCGTAAATGCCGAGCGTTACAGGCGTAATCTTTATCTTCAGCAGAAAATAGAACGGTATCATCAATATCGCTGACAGGTGGAAGCAGGACGCAAGCAGTACCATTATGCAGAAGCGGAAGAACTGATCCTTCTTTACATAGTGCATTATGGCAAAAAAAACGATGAAACCGGCGATCTCCTGTCTCAGGAAATTGAAGGTGTTGAAGTAAACGCCGAATGTCAGGAAAAAGCATATCCCGAGATACGGTCTTTTGCAGTACTTATACGCTGCGACAGCCACGCATACCGCAAAAAACGCAGCGCATACTATAAAGATAGTCTGATAATCATAGAAATAATCGGCAAGCAGCTTGGTTATGATCGAATAACCCTTTTCGGTACGCTGTACCGCGATCTCCTCCATGTCCATGGTCATTGACCGCATATACATCAGCGCATAGTTGTTATAGTCATGACCGACACTGCGGCGCAGAGAAGCGATAACAAACATCGCTATTCCCATAACTATGCAGTATATTAGATTGCCCTTTTTGTTCCTGCAAAGCAGAATACCGAGCGCAAGTGCCCCGGCAAGAAGGCTCATGTAAATCAGCATATATTCTCCTAAATGTATTCGCCGTTGAATACCTTCTCCGCGTTGGACATAAGCTTTGAGAAGCAGTGCGGAGATACTTTCTTGCTTATAGCATTGCGAGCTGTATCCATATCCGGCGGACGTGATGTCGTATTATGGCAGTCAGTGCCGAGAAGATGCGCAAGATCGTTGTACAGAAGATCGTACATAAACTTCGCGCTCTTCGAGAAAGGCTTGAAATCACCGCTGTTAAGCTGTACAAGCATATCGGCGTTCATTATCTCATAGATGCTCTCCGCGCTGGTGAAGCTCAGATATCTTTCGGCATGGGCGAGTATCAGCAGTATATCCGGGAAGATGCTTCCCGCAAAGCTTCTGAACTCGTTGATAAATCCGCCGTTCAGACGCTGGTACGGAAGCTCGATAAGCATATACTTCGTATCTCCTATGCAGAGCTTCGTGAGGTCAGCATCGGCAAGCGATTTCGTGTACAGCACTTCCGCGCCGTACTTTACCTCTATGTCCAGCTCTTCCGCAATAGGAGCGAACTTTTCTATTGCTCCTGCCCGATTCTCCAGAAACTTTTCAACGGATTGTTCATGAAGATAAAAATGCGGAGTCAGCACGATCTTGCCTATACCGCTTTTTTTCTCAAGCTCAAGCATTTTTCGAGACATATCCGCATTTTTAGAGCCGTCATCTATGCCCGGCAGGATATGTGAGTGAAAGTCAATAAGTTTTCCCATACCGCCGATCATTTATACTCCGAATATTTATAATAACTGTTCTTGTACTTGTATTTGTACTTATAGCCGCCCTTTGCGGATCTGCCGAGGCAGTTCGCCTTGATGAATCCGAGTATTCGGCAGTTCGTCATCTTCGCCTTCTCAAGACACTCGCGTATTTCGTCGTGAGTGGTATGACCCTCTTTGATGACAAGTATAACGCCCGCAGTTCTTGTGTTGAGCAGGAACGCGTCGGTAACGACGTTCGCAGGAGGCGTATCTATGAACACATAGTCGTAATGCTCACCCACAAGCTCAAGAAGCTGATCCATCTTGGTACCGGAGATAAGCTCCGCCGGGTTCGGGGGGATAGGTCCCGATGTGAGAATATCGAGGTGCGGGCGAACGTCCCGGTCTATCACCTTTGCCACATCTCTTACAATTCCGCCGAGAACGGAGGACAAGCCTGTCTTGTTATCGAGTCTCAGCAGAGAGTGAACTACCGGCTTTCTCATATCGCAGTCGATAAGAAGAACGGAAGCACCTGTTTCCGCCATTGTTATCGCCATATTGAGGCAGTTTGTACTTTTACCTTCGGAAGGCGAACAGCTTGTGACAACCACTATTCTCTTATCGTTTTCAGCAAGAGAAAAGACAAGGTTTGTACGGGCTGTCTTGTATGCTTCCTTGATCGCGAACTGCGTATCGCCGGAAAGAATAAATTTTCTCGACTGACTTATCGGAAGTCTGTCATTTTTCTTTGCCATTGCCCTTCTTTACTCCTTCTGATCCTATTTCATCGATTATTCTATCGACATCGTTTCCGGAATCGTCATTTGATTTTTTATCGTCACTTTCGGATTTTTCTGTTTCAGCGGTGTCATATCCGCCGTAACGGCTGTAACCGCCGTATTTTCCGTAGCGTCCGTACTTTCCGTATTTATATCCGGATTTGCCTGCCGTTTCAAAGTCAAGGATCTCCGCAAAAACAGGAAGTTCGTACAATGACGCAAGATCGTCTTCCGGCTTTACCTTCGTGTCAAGCAGCTCAATAACGAGGAAAACAAAGTATGTGCCTACAAGTCCGATCAGCGCGGCTATAAGAGTAAACCTTGCCGCACTCGGGTATGTATGCGTCTCCGGCATACGAGCCGGGTCAACGTCTCTTATCGAGCCCGTTTCAATAACCCTTATAAACTCAACTTTCGCAAGCTCAGTAAACTTGCTCGCAACATGATATGCGGATTCCGGCGAACCTGCCTTTACCGAGACTTTGAGTACCTCAGTGCTGTTTACGGCAGAAACATCTATCATCTTATTCAGCTGCTCCGCGGTATATTCGCCGTTAAGGGCCGTGCTGAGATCGCCGAGGAGCTTGTTGCTCTTGAATATGATCTGACAGGTATTGACAAGTTTCTGGGCAACGTTGATATCGTTGATGTTAAGCGTGCTGTCTTCCTGCTTGTTTGTCGAGTTCTCGACATACATCAGCGCTTCCGATGTATATTCCTTCGGTATCACGAACTTTGCAAGCGAGAAGCCTATTGCCGCAGCCGCGACTGTTACTATAATTATCGGAATAAGGTGCTCTATCAGAACTTTCAGAAGCACCCTTAGATCTATTGTCTGTTCCTGTTCGCTCATGCGAAGAAATCCTCCCGAATTATGTGATACTGCTTATTTAATGCAGACGAACCCAAAATAGTACGCTATAAATTATAACAAAATAATTACTGCTTGTCAACCTTTTTTTAGTTTTTGACAAAAAAGCTTTATATTATTTGTCATAATTTACAAATAATGACAGCGTTTCAACTGCTTTATTAAAGCATAAAACATAAAAACAAACAGCATATATTGTTATTTTCCGGCAAAATGTATCAATATCTTGACAAATCCTGTCGTTTATCGTAAAATATATGGTATATTACTATCCGTATGAAAGGAGGAACAGTATGCTGACACGAAGACAAAAGAATTCCATACGCGGATTTACCGCTGTGCTGTCATGCTCTGCCCTTCTTTCCGGGTTTCTGATATATACCAATATAATGAATACATCGACCCCCGAACCTGTCGTTATTTCCGATATCCTCGAAGGTGCCGTTGCCTATGCCGACGAAAGTGAAGAAGGCGTTCCCGCCGTAACTCTCGCAAGCGATGAACTGCTTGAGACTATGTACGCGGAACAGGAAGAGGCTGTCTTCCCCTCGTCTGCATCGTCTGAAGAAGCAAACATTCCCGATGTGACAGTTTCTTTCCGCGATGAGCCGGAGAACTACGACCGGAACAACGCGGACAACAGTGAGACTTTCGGCAATCTCAACGAAGTCACCCTGCTGTCGGACGAGCTGGAAAGCTTCCGGACAAACGGCACCGGGACTGCTCCGGATACGCTGACCGCTCCCCCGGATACCGCTTCACCCGCCGAGACAACATTCCCTACCCTTACATACTTCATAACAGGCACTACCACTGCCCGTTCCACAGTCTCCCACACTACCGCCCCCACCTATTCATACACGGTTCCGAGCACAGCCCCGGTTACTTCCGCTTCAAGCATAACTTCCACACCTGCAACGACAACTACCTCCGTAACAACGACTACAAAGATAACTACTACAAAGGCTACAACCGTTTCAACGACAAAAGCAACAACCGCCAAAACCACTGCCGCCTCTACTTCCGGCACATCTAAAACACCATTTATAAATGTCGGAGGCGGAACCTACTCCACCGATGACAGCATTTATCTGAAACTCTTTGAGCTTGTAAATGAAGCAAGAGTAAAAGCCGGTGTCGGCAAGCTCTGGTATTCCGCACGCGTAAATGACGTCTGCAAGATAAGAACGGACGAGATAACATCGTACTACTCACATACCCGTCCGGACGGCTCAAGATTCAGCACCGCGTTCAGAGATGTTGGTATAAAATACGTCAAGTGCGGAGAAAATATAGCATACGGTCTGAATATGTTCGATTCGCCGGAAGAAGTCTTCCAGGCATGGATGGATTCCGAATCCCACCGCGAAAACATATTAAGCCCGGACTACGAGTGCTGTGCGTTCGGTCTCAGTATCCTCAAAGTCGGCAAGGATACCTATTATTACTGGTCACAGGAATTTGCCAAACTCTGATACGGCAAAGATCGTTTAAAAATTATCAAAATGTGTTGACATTCGGACTTTTTTCTGCTATAATCATCATACACCGAGCGGAAGGTGCTCCGACCGCAAGGAAGAAAAGAAAAAACTCCGACATCGAAACCGCCCTAACGGCTTTGAGATGAAAGGCACAGAATACAGTATAACTGCGCCTTTGCGTATTCGTCGGAATATGTATCGGCGCTTTTTCATTAAAGAAAGGTGAAAAAAATGAAAAATCAGACAACAAAGACCGCCGCTTTCATTACCGCGGTAATGATGCTCGCAGCAGCAGGCTGCTCAAACGGAAATGCTCCGGCTGCAACGACAGCTCCCGAAACTACTGCCGCAGCTTCGGAAACAGAAGATACCGAGGCTCCCGAAACCGAAGCACAGTCAGAAGCCGGGGACGAGAAGGTGGTTGACGCAGAAAGCGGAGAAACCGTGGCAGAAGAAGAGGAAGCTGCAGACGAAAGCGCAGATGCTCCCGAAGCTGTCAGGGTCGCAGCACTCAAAGGTCCGACAGCTATGGGACTTACAAAGCTCATGAACGACAGCGAGGAAAGCGGAGTCAGCAGATATGATTTCGAGATATACGCAGCTCCCGATGAGCTTACCCCTCTTATCATCAAGGGTGAAGTTGATATAGCCTGCGTTCCCGCAAACCTTGCTTCCGTTCTTTACAACAAGACAGAGGGCGAAGTTGAAGTGCTTGCGATAAACACTCTCGGCGTGCTTTATATAGTTGAGAACGGCGGAGAGACTGTTTCTTCGTTTGAAGACCTCAAGGGCAAGACGATATATGCAAGCGGTCAGGGCTCAACTCCGGAGTTTGCACTCAACTATCTCCTTACACAGAACGGCATCGCAGATGATGTAAACATCGAGTGGAAGACCGAGCACGCGGAATGCCTTACAGCTCTCACAGAGAACGCGGGAAGCGTTGCCCTCCTCCCCCAGCCCTTCGTTACAACTGCTATGACAAAGAATGAGGGCATCAGAGTTGCTCTCGATCTTACACAGGAATGGGATAAGCTCGACAACGGAAGCTCACTTATAACCGGTGTGGTCGTTGCAAGAAAAGAGTTTATCGAAGCTGAGCCCGATGAGCTTGGATTTTTCCTTGAAGGTTACAAGATGTCCGTGGATTATGTCAACTCCGATATTGACGGTGCAGCCGCACTTATCGGAAAATATGACATTGTACCGGAAGCTGTTGCAAAGAAAGCTCTTCCCGCCTGCAACATCACTTTTATAAGCGGCGAAGAGATGAAAGAGAAGCTCTCCGGATATCTTCAGGTGCTCTTCGATTCAGAGCCTAAGTCTGTCGGAGGCAAGGTTCCCGCAGATGATTTCTACTACGTCGGCTAAATTAAACGGTTTATAACACTTAAACCCAGTACCCCGCCATAACGCGGGGTACTCTGTTATACGGAAAGGTGAACGGCATGAAAAAAAGGCTGATAACTGCGGGAACAGCAGTATTCTGGATACTTGTCTGGCAGGCAGCGGCTATGTTTGTCGGAAAAAGTCTGCTGCTCGCTTCACCGGTAGAAGTCGCGCAGAGACTTATAACACTCATTCCGGACGGGCAATTTATTGCAAGTGTGCTGTTCTCCACCGGGAAGATAATGCTCGGATTTCTTTCCGGAACCGTGATCGGACTGGTTTTTGCGGTTCTTGCAGGCAGATTCGTTTTTTTCGAGAAGCTGTTCTCGCCTCTCATAACCGCCGTAAAAGCCGTTCCTGTCGCGTCATTCACTATCCTTGCTCTTATCTGGATATCTTCCGCGGATCTTTCGGTGCTTATCACACTGCTGATATCCGTTCCAGTCGTTTACTCGAATGTGTTTGAGGGGATCCGGTCATTTGACCCGAAACTGACTGTAATGGCGGATATCTTCCATATCCCGCCGTTCAAGCGTTTCGTAGGCATCTACCTTTCGCAGATAATGCCCTATTTCCGTTCGGCAGTAAGGCTTGCAGTCGGGCTTTGCTGGAAATCCGGAGTTGCCGCGGAAGTCATCGGTACACCAAAAGGTTCGATAGGAGAGAAGCTGTATAACTCGAAAGTGTACCTTGAAACAGCGGATCTTTTCGCATGGACATTCATTATTATCATACTCAGTCTGATTACCGAGAAGCTGCTTCTGCTTGTGATAGATCTTGCGGTTAAAAGGATAGAAAAGCTGTAAAGGCGGTGATACTGTGGCACTTAAAGCCGAGAATATTTCAAAAAGCTTCGGTGACGCAAAAGTCATCGACAGCTTCACTCACGAATTTGCAGAAAACACGGTCACTGCGATAATGGGGCCGTCCGGCTGCGGCAAGACCACACTTCTTTCTGTGCTTATGGGAATTCTTCCGCCGGACAGCGGGACTGTTACCGGAAACGATGTGAAGATAGGTGCGGTATTTCAGGAGGACAGGCTTTGCGAAAACCTCTCCGTTCAGTCCAACCTCAGACTTGTGCTTAAAGGGAAACCGGATCTCGGAAAAGAACTTGAAGCAGTCGGGCTCGGCGGTATCGCCGACAAGCCGGTACGCGAGCTGAGCGGAGGAATGAAAAGGCGCACTGCCCTGCTCCGGGCGCTCCTTTACGAGCCGGATATCCTGTTTCTCGACGAGCCGTTCAAGGGGCTTGACAGCGTGACAAAGCGGACGGTAATGGAGTTCTGCAAAGAAAAGACCTCCGGCAGAACGGTGATACTCGTCACCCACGACAAGGAAGAAGCGGATTTCTTCGGCGGAGAGATATTGGAGATCTAAGAGAGAGACTTTGATTTAGAGACGGGGCTCTGCCCCGAACCCCGCCAACCCCTTTAAAAAGGGGTTGGATCCCTAAACCTTTGTGACCGTAAAACGGAACCCTAAGAGTTCCGGAAAAGAATAAATGACCCATGACAGCTTTACGCAGAGTCATGGGATTTTTTTTGCTTTTTTGCAGATACTACCATAAAGAAGGTGTGAAAATGACGGAGATAATTATAATCGGAGATCCGCATGACCGGGCGCTTGAAATGCTTATAAGAGATATTCTCGCAAAAACATACAGGATCGTTTATATCAGAGAAAATATGCTGAATGAGTCGGGAGCGGGATATGAACTTGTGTGTTTTGACTGCCGTTCTCCGGAACTTATCGGCCTATCCGCGCCGGTGATTGTTGCAAAACGCAGTGCGGTTATCCCGGCACGGCTTCCCGCAAACAGCACCGTGATCGTTAATGCGGATAACAGCGAACAGATTGAAGCGGTGCGGAAAAGCGGCGCATTCGCGGTGGAATGCGGCTTTTCGCCTACATCGACTGTCTCGTTCACAAGCGAAAGCGAGGATAAGCTTGTGATCTCGCTCAACCGCTCCGTTACCGCCCTTTCCGGCAGACAGATACAACCGCTTGAGATACCCGTATCAAAGCACGGCGCAGATGACTACACGCTTATGAGCTTCACCGCCCTGCGTGTACTGCTCGATGATTTCAACAGCGAACTCGGGGCGCTGATATAAAAACAGCTTACCATGGTTCTCACGGTAAGCTGTAACGTTTTTCACTATGAAGTATCTTCCCGATTTCCGTTTTACGGGATCGGTTTAGGGGGCTGGCGGGTCCGGGCAGAGCCCGGGTCTCAAGCGAAGCGGCATCTTGAACGCAGCACTCACGCATTTACCCTGTTATGCTCCTTAATGAACATCACGAACTCGTCCTCCGGGAGCGGTTTTGAGAAGTAATAGCCCTGTATGAAATGACAGCCTATCTTCTCCAGGTAATCAAGGTTCTCCTTCGTCTCAACGCCCTCTGCCACAAGCTTCTTGTCTATATCCCGCATCATCTTGATCGTATTGCGGACTATCGACATTCCATCATCTGAACCCATATCGTCAACAAGGCTCTTGTCAAGCTTTATTATCTTGAGCGGAAGTTTTGAGACACGCTGCATATTTGAAAATCCCGTCCCGTAATCGTCAAGCGAGAATGTGTAGCCTATCCCCGAAAGTGCTTCAAGGTTGAAATCCATTACCGAACCCATATCTTCGTATGTAGTCTCGGTGATCTCAAGATTGATCATATCCGGTGACACGCCGTACTTGTCGCTTAAAAACGCAAGCCGTTCCGGCAGTTCTTCCTGCATACACTGAGCTATGGACAGATTTATCTCGATGTATTCAAGTCCGAGTCCGGCAAGATCGTTCTCCGAAATGAAACGGTGGACTTCTTCAAGCACATAATCCCCGATAGGAAGGATAACTCCGCGCTTTTCCGCAGCCGGTATGAACAGCCCCGGCGATATTACCCCATACTCTTCGTCGAAAAGACGTATAAGAGCTTCCGCAGAAACAAACTTTCCCTTCTCGACGGAATATATCGGCTGATAGTACATTCTGAACCGGTTCTCCTCAATAGCGCGGTTCAGGATCTGATCCATATTGCTGATTATCCTGTAATCCTTTAGCGAAATGATCTCGGAAGCTTCCGCAAATGATTTGCCCTGCGGCATCTGCTGGCTGAAATCGCGTCCGAACCGGATTATCTCTTCGATATTGTTAAGATCGTCCGGTACAACAAGATCGCATGCAACGGCAGAAATACGTTCGCCGGCAGAGACCGCTTTTTCCGAACGTCGCATAAGCTCTTCCGCAAGTCGGTGATACGCGTCCTCAACATCATAATCGGGATCGTCAATGATGACATACATCGTACCGGGGTGCTCAAAGTAGATATCAAAAAATACACGTTCGCGTCTGAAAAGTATGTCGAGCTGACGTATAACGTGCGCCACATAGTTCTGGTAACGCACCTCACCGAGATATGAACGCAGTTCATAAGCGTTTGTGAAGCATATTATCGCTATCTTTACCTTCTGTTTTGTAAGAAGTATCTTCCGCAGTTCGGTCTTGTATGCCTCAAAGCTGAGCGAACCCACAGACGCGTCAGAGATCTCCTCCGGGCGCAGTACGAAAAGGATAACAAGTATCAGCGCAAATGCGGTAGAGATCATCTCTATCATAAGGAACGGGAAAAAGTACTGCACAAGCACGGCACCCATAGCAAGCACATACAGTGAGATCAGCGGAAACAGCTTGTTCTTGCTGAGGAAGCGGTGACAGCTTATCAGGTAGATCGTGCCGGTGAGAGCGTAAAGTGTACTTATCGCATAAACGATAAATATAGCACCTCCGCGCTTGTACCCCTCTTCCGATGTGACTGTGAATACCGCATTCGTGAACGGATTCGTAGCTATCGTCAGAAGGACAGCAGCAAAGGGTATCAGCAGTATCGCTTTCATACGCTTCCGGCGTATCCTGTACCACGTTCCCGTGACTGCAAAAACAAAGAAGAAGTAAACTACGATCGTTGCGTTGCGGGTTAAGAAATAGATGTAAGTGAATACGGTCGCAACGATCACCCCGGTATCGGAAACAGGCAGAGAACGGCATGCATACTCAAGCGCCACATCTGCTGCCGCACACAGGGCGGACAGGACTATCAGCGCGATATAGAGTCTGTTAGCATTTCCTTTTGTGGTTCTTCTCACAAATACCGCAACCAGAATTATCAGTAATATCGGCAAAGAACAAAGATCAAAATACAGCAGTTTCTGCATACCGTTCACCTCCTTCTTTTTATTTCCGGATCACACCGTGACCCCGTTATGTTCCTTTATGAACGCGACAAATTTCTTTTCCGGGAGCGGTTTTGAGAAGATATATCCCTGTATGAAATCCACTCCGAGCCCCGCAAGGCAATTAAGCTGTTCCTCTGTCTCAACACCCTCGCATACTATCTCCTTTCGGATATCCTTCATCATCGTGACGGTGTTTTTCAGAACAGACATACCCGAATTGTTTTCCATATCATCTACCATAGTCTTGTCGATCTTGATTATTTTGAGCGGCAGACGGGATATACGGTGCATATTCGAGTATCCGGTGCCGTAGTCGTCGAGCGAGAAGCTGAATCCGTTCTCCGACAGCTTCCGGATATTGGTGTTGGTGACGTCGCCGATATTCTCGTACGTCGTCTCGGTTATCTCAAGATTGACCTTTGCCGGGTTGACATGATACTTCTTTTCGAGAGCAAGTATCTTGTCGGAAAGATCGCCCTGCAGGCACTGCGCTACCGAGAGATTAAGCTCGATATACGAAAGTCCGAGCGCCGCAAAATCATTCTCGCTTATGAAGCGGAACACCGATTCAAGCACAAAATCGCCTATCGGGATCATAAGCCCCTTTCTTTCGGCGGCAGGTATGAACAGACCCGGAGAGATGAATCCGAACTCTTCGTCATTCAGCCTTATCAGAGCCTCCGCAGAGATGAAGCGCTGATCCCTGATCGAATAAATGGGCTGATAGTACATCTCGAACTTCTTTTCCTTGATAGCCCTGTTGAGTATCAGATCCATATTGTTCTTTATGCGGAAAGTATCGGAATTTATGATATCTCCGACGTGGGTATAAATGCTGTCAAACGGGACTATCCTGTGGAACTGGTGTCCGACGGTAAGGATAGTGGTCCTGTCAGCCGTATCTTCGGGGTAATTGATCTCGCAGAAGCGCGGTATTATCTTCGCGCCTTTCGATTCGACTTCAAAGATATCCTGAAGGATCACACGGTACACTTCGTCAAGCATGCCCTCAAAGTCAAAGTCATAGTTGTCTATGATTATGTACAGTCTTCCCGGCTGTTCAAAATACATATCAAAAATCAGCTCCCTGTCGGAGAGCATTTTTTTGATCTTTCCGCCGATACTGCGGACAAATGTGAAATACTTATCCTCACCGAGATATCTGCGGAGCTGTGAAGCATTGATAAGCCGCATGACTATGATCTTCTCTTTAGCCTTGCCCGAACAGATCTTGCGGACTTCATCGCTGTATGCCTTGAAGCTCGGCAGACCGGTCGAATAATCGAGATAATCCTCGGGTTTGAGAACGAGCAGAACAATGAAAAGCTCCGCCACGGCAGTTATTATCATCTCAACAAGATACTTCGGAAATACCATCTGGAATGCTACCGCGCCGACGTTGCATACATACATCATAAGAAGCGAGACAAGCTTTGTCTTTGACATTATCTTACGCTTCATGAACAGATAAACAAGTCCCCATACCATATAGACCGCAGCAACGATGTAAAGTACATAGATGCCGGGGCCGCGCACATACCCGTTTACCTTGTCAACAGTATATACAAACCGCGTGAACAGGTTGACCGCAAGAACAAGCGGGATCACAAGATAAGGCGCAGATATTATCAGCAGATGATTCTTCTGCTTCAGCCAATACCAGTTCCGTGTTTCGGAAAACAGGAAAATAAGAAACAGCACAGGTATAAAGCTGTGGAAAAGGTGATATAATCCAGTCGATACCTCCGCGATCATCATCTTCATATCGCTCAGCGGCGAGCTTGCCGTTGACAGCCCTGCGAACGTATCGGAAACGGCAGCTGCAAGCGAAATTATGACAAGCTGTCTGAAAATGCGGTTGGGTTTGCCCTGTACCATTTTACGGATATAGACTGCATACAGTATTACAATGTAAATAGGAACGGCAACAAAATCAAGATATGCTATTCTTCCCATACACAGCCCTCCTTTCAGCACAGAACTATTCAGAATTATTATAACATACAAAAGTGTCGGTTTTATGAAAAAAATCATATTTCTTCATAAAACCGACAAATTTCAGCGTTATGAACAATTTTACCCTCATCAATCTGGCTGAAATGACGAGGATATCAGTCGTCTTTCAGTCTCTCTTCAAGACGATCACAGATAGTTTTGAGTGCTTTGATGCGGGCATATTTCTTATCGTTGCCCTCAATGACCGTCCATGGAGCAAAATCGGTCGATGTAAGCTTTATCATGCGGTCAACTGCCTTTTCGTACTCGTCCCATTTCTCACGGTTGCGCCAGTCCTCGTCAGTTATCTTCCACTGCTTCGACGGTGTATTCTCGCGCTCCTTGAAGCGGCGGTACTGCTCGTCCTTATCTATGTTTATCCAGAACTTGATGACAACAGCGCCCCACTCATTCAGCTGGTACTCGAACTCGTTGATCTCACGGTATGCCATATCCGCTCTTGCCTGCGGGGTGATCTTCTCAATCGGCTCCACCATAACCCTGCCGTACCATGTTCGGTCGAAAATGGTGAAGTGACCGTCATTTTCAAGACGCTTCCAGAATCTCCACAGATAGTGGCGCGCAAGCTCGGAAGGCTCCGGCGCAGCTATCGGCTTGACCTCATATCCTCTCGGATCCAGTGCCGACGCTACACGCTTGATGTTTCCGCCCTTTCCGCCCGCGTCCCAGCCCTCGTATGCCACGATGACCGGTATCTTCCTCTGATAGCAGAGGTTCTGGAGCTCAAAGAGACGGCTCTGGTATTTATCGAGAGCAGTGCGGTACTCTTCATCGGTAAGCTCCTTGTTCATATCTGTCTTTGCAAGCTTCACGGTCCTGACAAGATCAAATTTCAACGGCTCGATATCGGTTATCGGGAACTGCGCCGGCATCTTGTACGGCTTGCCCTTTGCCTTTGCATCACAGGCTCCGGTTATCGACGATGTTACGGCGCGCATAATCTCAAGCTCCGCAGTAACACGGTCATTTGCGGGAATGATATTCCACGGCGCAGATGCGGTATTCGTCCGGCTTATGGTTTTATCGTACCTGCGGAAGATCTTGTCGTAGCGCTTATTGTTGATGAAGTCCTGCTCATCAACGCGCCAGCGGGTGAACTTATCTTCATAGAGCGCTTTAAGGCGCTTTCTCTGTTCACCTTGCGTGATATGCAGGAACAGCTTGATTATAAGGTATCCGTCATCGTGGAGTTGGCGCTCGAAAACATTGATATCGGCTATACGGCGCTTGTATTCTTCCTTGTCGATGTCGCCGTTCATATAGGACTTGACTATATCGCTGTACCAGCTTCCGTCGAGAATAAGGAACTCTCCGCCAGCCGGAAGCTTCAGCCAGTAACGGTGCATCCACGGCTTGCGCTTTTCGGGTTCATTGGGCTTGCGTATCGGCTCCACGTTATAGAATCGGGGATCCATATACTTTATGAGCTTAGCGATCTGTGAGCCCTTTCCCGCAGCAGCCCAGCCGTCAAACGTGATTATTACAGGAAGCTTTGCGGATTTTGCCGCGTTGGCGATATCTATGAGCTGAGCGCGCATAGAGGACAGTTCTTCCGCCGCATCTGTCTTTTTCGTCTTTTTCTGTTCGATCAGTTCAAGCATAATTATCCCTCTTTTCGTTTATACTGGTTAATGGAGAAAGCCGTTCCGCAATTGTGGTTAAACCTGCACAATTACTTTTCATATATTATATCAAAAAATAGCTAAAATGTCAATCATTTCAGAAAAATAAAGCAGTTTTTACCCGTTAGCATTCGCAAATAATATGCCGCGGTCATTGACTTTAGCTATCCTTGGGTCTATAATATAAAGTATAATACCGAAAGGAGGCATTGCTGTGATAGGATTTCTTGCCAGAACATTCATCAAAAACCATAAAGAATACGGTTTACCGGAAGTCCGCACCGCTTACGGCTTACTTACCGGAATAACCGGGATAGTGCTGAATTTCCTGCTCTTTGCGGGAAAGCTTATTGCCGGGCTTGTCTCGTCCTCGGTATCCGTTATCGCCGACGCATTCAACAACCTCTCCGATGCGGGAAGCTCGATCGTTTCCGCCGTCGGCTACCGTATCGCGGCAATGCCCGCCGACAGCGAACACCCGTACGGTCACGGAAGAGCCGAATACATAGCGGGATTCGTTGTCTCCGCTTCTATAATCTTTACCGCACTCGGCGTCGGAAAAGAGTCTGTTGAGAAGATATTCTCACCGGAAGAACT
The DNA here is from genome assembly GCA_002363155.1 of Ruminococcaceae bacterium UBA3215. Classification (GTDB taxonomy): domain Bacteria; phylum Bacillota; class Clostridia; order Oscillospirales; family Ruminococcaceae; genus Ruminiclostridium_E. Next base: position 21,423 of record DEWH01000020.1, read on the forward strand.
TATCGTCTCTCCCCTTTCTTTTGCAGTCCTCGGAGCTTCCGTGCTGGTGAAGCTGTACATTTTCGCCTACAACCGCAAATACGGAAAGCTTATTGATTCCGCACCCATGAAGGCAGCCGCGACAGACAGCCTTTCCGACTGCATCACAACGCTGTCCGCTGTTGCGGCAATAATAGTTTACGCTGTATGGAACATCAATATTGACGGCTATATCGGTCTTTTCATTACATTTGTAATTCTGAAGGCAGGCATTGAAGCAGCAAAGATAAGCATTACTCCCCTGCTCGGTCAGAAAGCCGATGATGAACTTATCGAGGGTATCAGAAGAGATGTTCTTGCGCATGAGGGAGTTATCGGGGTGCATGACCTCGCTGTTCACAATTACGGCGTGAACAGGAACATCATCTCGCTTCACGCCGAACTTCCGGCATCTATGAGCTTCACGGAAGCCCACGATATCGCCGATATCATCGAGAATGAGCTTTCCGGGAAATACTCCGCATCTGTGCTGATACACACCGATCCGGTGAATGTTGACAATATCGAAGAAGTGAAATGCAGAGAGATAGTGATGTCGGTTCTCAAAGAGATCGACGAGGGCGCGGGAATACATGATCTGCGCATAACCGAGCGTTCCGGAAAACGGTATATCGCTTTCGACGCGGAAGTTCCGTTCGGGCTGAAAATCAGCGACGGCGAGATAAAGAAACGGCTTTGTGATGAGATCGCCGGTTACGACAGCACGCTGATAGCCAATATTGAGATAGATAAGAAGGTCTATTGACAAACCAAAAGCTCTGCACAGATGTATCGCTGTGCAGAGCTTTCATTTATAAGAATCATGTTTTATCACGGCGGAAGTCTGTGGGAGTAATGCCCTCCTGCTTCTTGAAAATAATGCCGAAGTAGGTTCTGTCAGCAATTCCAACCGCATGAGCTATATCCTGTATCTGCATATCCGTGTCGGTAAGCAGCTTCTTCGCTTCCGAGACACGCTTCTTCGTCAGATACTCCATAGGGCGCATGCCGACACGGTCGCGAAATACACGGCAGAAGTGCTGAAGCGATACGCCGGTAAGATTCGCAAGCGATTCAAGCGTTATTTCACGCATATAGCATTCGTCTATATACCGCAGGGCTTCATCTGCGATATTGACCGCAGATAAAGGTTCTGCCGCCCGCCGTTTCAGCGCCGAACGCGCGGCAAGCACCAATTCATACACAAGTACAGATGCTCGTTCGCCGCCGTTCACCGGGTCTTTCGACGCTTCAATGATCTTCTCGTATATCCGGGAGCACTCCGAAAGATCGGTGTCACTCTTTGCGGCATTTTCACCGAATCCGAGCCCTTTCATCAGCACTTCCGCATTCTCTCCGCCGAACGCGGTATATTTCAGCATAATACCCTCTCCGTCAGCTTCAACCTCGCATTCGCTGCCCGGAGCAAGATATACGATACTGTCTTTTTTTACCGGGAATGTGCTGCCGCCGGCTTTTATGGCACCGCTTCCCGATAAAACCAGAAGGAACAGATGCGGGTGAGGAACGGTCCTGCGGACACTCCCGCCATTCAGTTCCCGCGTCCCGGCTTCGGTAAGACAGAACGGAAGCTCTTTCTGCCTCCCAATAACAGGATAGATCGTGCTTTGCATATTACCTCTCATTATTCAGCATTACCGCCGAGTATCTCCGAAAGCGTTTTCGTCATCACCGCTATATTTATCGGTTTTGCAATGTGACCGTTCATTCCCGCGTCACGCGCTTTCTGAACGTCCTCGCTGAACGCGTTTGCAGTCATAGCGATGATCGGTATCCCGGCAAGTGCGGGATCGTCAAGCCCGCGGATCTTTCTCGAAGCGGTGTAGCCGTCCATAACCGGCATCTGTATATCCATGAGCACGCCGTCAAAGTATCCCGGTTTCGATGACGCAACTTTTTCAAGCGCGTCCTGACCGTTTACCGCAGCTTCGACTTCAAATCCCAACTTACGCAGTATCTTCGCAGCTATCTCTCTGTTGATCTCCACATCGTCCGTAAGCAGAATGCGCATACCCGTGAAATCGTTTTTTTCTCTGACCGGCTTAGGCTCTGATCCGATTTCTTTCTCCGGCTCTTTGCCGTAACGCATGGACAGCTCAACTATGAATTCCGTGCCTTTTCCGGGCGCAGTTTCAACTTCTACCGAGCCATGCATAAGATCCACAAGACTCTTCGTTATCGCCATTCCGAGCCCCGTGCCCTGGATACCGCTGACCGTGGAGCTGCGCTCACGCTCGAATGCTTCAAACACTCTCCCGGCAAACTCCTCCGTCATTCCTATACCGCTGTCCTTTACCCGAAGTTCATATCTTCCGCTTTCACCCTCATCTGCGGTCTGACGCAGAGTGACCGTAACGGCGCCGTTTTCGGGCGTGAACTTATAAGCATTGCTGATAAGGTTCAGAAGTATGCGGTTGAGCCTTGCGCGGTCACACATAACGTACTTCCTGTCAACACCCGATGTATCTACAGTGTAGTTTATCTTCTTCTCCTTCATCTGCGTTGAGAACATATCGCGGACACCGTTCAGAATACCGCAGATATCGGAATTTGTCTCGTCAAGCTCCATTTTCCCGCTCTCGATACGGCTCATCTCAAGAATATCGTTAATGAGCGCAAGCAGATGATCGCTGGAAGTCTCGATCTTTCCGATATACTCCCGCATCGCCTCCAGATCGGTATTCTCTTCTTTCGCAAGATTTATATAGCCGATGATCGCGTTCATAGGCGTTCTTATATCATGGGACATATTGGACAGGAAAGCACTCTTCGCCTTGCTGCTCTCCTCCGCCTTTATTTTCTGCGACTCCATTGCTTTTTCGCGCTTGTTCATGGTATTGTACAGATTGAAGATTATCGCAAGCGCAAGCATTATCAGAATCATCTGGATTATACTGCTTGCGGTAAGCGATTCGCGCATAGCGTCCATTTTTCCGCTGATGTATTCACGGTCTTCCGCAGCCTGCTCCGCGTCATGGCTTATGCCCTGCCGCTCCATTTCCTCAATGTAATACTCGCTTATATCCTGCACCATTTCTCCTGTGCTTGTATGAGTTGCCTGACGCACCCACATGAGCGATGTAAAGAAGATAAGGAACATAAGCGCTATCCAGACCACCGTACTGCCTCCGAGCCGCCTGCCCTTGTCATTCCGGAAAACGATCCTGAAGAACACGATGCCGAGTATCCCCCAGAACGCAAGCAGGAGATAGGACTCCGCGGACAGCGTATCCTGTGAGAGAAGATCCGGCACAAGCAAAAGCAGACCTATTATGACGGAAATGACAACGCCCGCAGTTCCGACTGCCATCATCTTCCGGTCACGGCGGCATCTTGCCGTTCTGAACGCCGCGGCTGATGTGTAGCCGTACGCTATCGTGGTACCGACTGTTATTACATCTACGACCCAGCTTATCGCCGTGCGTCCGAGAAACGGTATAACGGCAGAAATGATCATTATGAAAAGAACGGCTTTTGAGGGAATGCCCCTCTTGCTTACCCTGCCGAACCATTCCGGAAGAATGCGCTCCTCCGACATCGAATGGAGAAGACGGCTCGAAGCTATGATGCTGCCTATGATGCCGGTAAAGATCGCCGAAAAAAGCGATACGCCGAGCATTATTACTCCGGCATTCCCGCCGACATGCTCCATAACGTAAAATACCGGCATTCCCGATACTCCGCTGAGGGAGCCGAGATCGGCTATGTACTCCGTCCAGTCGGCATACCCCTCCGGCTGTATGGAAGCGGCTATCGCGGTAAGCAGCGAATATGCAAGAAATCCCACAATTATCGCACAGATCATTATGCCGAGTGTCTTTTTTACCGGAAAGCGGAATTCACGGGACGAGTTCGACACCGACTCGAATCCCACAAATGCCCACGGTGCAAGCGCGACTATGCCGAGTACCTGCATCACGGGTGAGCTTCCGTCGTTGAAAGCCGGCGTGAAAGGCGTGCTCGGACGGGAACCGCCCGTTACCGCAAGCACAAAGCCTACCGTTATCCCAATCACCAGCGCGGCTGCAAATATGATCTGGAGCACGGCGGAGAGCCGTCTGAAATTCATGCAGATGAAGCCGAACACGGCAAGCGCGCAAAGCTCAACGGCTATCTCGCCGAGGTATATGTCATAGTCGGCTATCGTATATAGATACCCGACTTTGAACATATCGCCGAAAAGACTCCGCCCGATGAGCGCCAATGCCGTCATATTCGCCCAGAGTATCGACATATACGACAGTATCATGAACCACGCGCTCAAGAAGCCGTGATCGTATCCGAACACTCTTCCCGCAAATGTGAAGGTACCTCCGGTCGAGCGGTACCTTCTCATCATATAGCTGTAGTTTACCGCTATCACAGCCACAACGACCGCTCCCACAGCCATTCCGACCGCTGTTCCGACAGGTCCGGCAGCGGGAAGGAATGTCGTACCGGGCATGACAAATGCACCCCAGCCGACAATGCAGCCGAAGGACAGCGCCCATACGGAAACGGAACCGAGATACCGGGAAAGCCCGGAAGATCTGCTCTTATTGTCCGCCAAGCAAACACGACCTCTCATACAGTAATTACCTTTATCTGCTCCGATTATATCACATTCCGAGCAAAAAATCAACTCCGTTCCCCTATTCTCTCATCTGCAGCATCAAGATATAATACTTTATTATATTAATGATAAAAAACATTGACAACAGATAAAAAATATAGTATAATAGTATATGTTATATTCAGTTTACTGTATGAAAGCAGGTTTATATATGACAAACGAAAGCGTCAATTTAATAAAAAAGGAAAAAAACAGGAATTTCTTGATCATTGCAGCCGAGTGCCTTGTATGCCTTGCGCTGAACTTCCTTCTGTTCACGCTTGTTTCATCTCTCGGACTTCCGCTTTATCTCGATAATGTGGGTACTCTCCTCGCAGCGATTCTCGGCGGATACCTTCCGGGAATATTCGTCGGTTTTATGACCAACATCATAAACTGCGCCACAGATCCGAATTCGATCTACTACGGATTCATTACCGTACTAATTGCCGTAACCTCGTCGTATTTTGCCCATAAAGGGCGCATTACAATTAAAAAGCCCCTCTGGCTTATCCTCTACATTCTCATTCTTGCACTTATAGGCGGCGGTATAGGAACTCTGCTCCCGTGGCTGCTCGACGACGTTTACTTCGACAGCGAGTCGTTCAGCGCGATACTCGTGCAGGCTGGCATAACCAATACCACAGCCGCACAGCTTCTCGGCAATATTATTATGGATATTCTCGACAAAGCGATCACTGTCGGGATTGTGCTTATAATACTTGCGGTGATACCGCCGAAAGTCAAGCTCATGCTCCAGTTCAGCGGCTGGATGCAGAAGAAGATGTCCGACGAGGAAAAGGATAATATGCGGCATATCGGCGTACGAAAGGTATCCGTGCGCACAAAGATAATGCTGATACTCATCATCGCCCTTATCATAATGGGTACGGTCGCGACAGGAATAAGCTTCGTCCTGTTCAGCAACGCTACTGTCGAACAGCACTTCAAGCTCGTTGACGGAGTTACAAACGTTATGGTCGGAATAATCGACGGAGATAACGTTGACCGCTGGTTGGAAGAAGGAGAAAGCTCAGAAGGATACAAGCAGACCGAAGATATGCTGTACACTATCCTCAACAGCGATGATGACATTGAATTCATCTACGTTTACAAGATACTCGAAGACGGCTGCCATGTCGTATTCGATCTCGATATCGACGGTGTAGAGGGATATGCCCCCGGTGAAGTGGTTCCATTCGATGAGTCCTTTGCGCCCTACATACCGACACTTCTTGCCGGCGGTGAGATCGAACCGCTTATAACAAACGATACTTTCGGCTATCTGCTCACTATATACAAGCCGATCAAGGACAGTTCCGGCAATACCGTGTGCTATGCCGCAGCCGACATCTCGATGAGCCATATCGAAAAATACGAGCGCAACTTTATGGTGGGAATGTCCTCGCTCTTCCTTGCGTTCTTTATCGTTATCTTCGCGGTAGTTCTCTGGGTAGTTGAATACCATATCCTGCTTCCCGTAAACTCCATGTCCAAGTGTACCGACTCGTTCGCTTTCACAAGCAACGAAGAGCTTGACACGCACGTTGCCAAACTCAGAGAACTCGGCATCCATACCGGCGATGAGATAGAAAACCTGTACAATGCTATCGTGAAAATGGCAAGCGACAGTGTGTCGCATCTCGAAGATATCCGGAATAAGAACGCCACGATCAAGAAGATGCAGAATTCGCTTATACTCGTTCTCGCGGATATGGTCGAGAGCCGTGACAAGAACACAGGTGACCATGTACGCAAGACCGCCGCTTACACGAAGATCATAATGGAAGAGATGAAGAAGAAGGGCTACTACCCCGATGTAATGACCGATGACTTCATCGAACGCGTCGTTGATTCCGCGCCTCTTCACGATATAGGCAAGATCAAGGTTTCCGATATGATACTCAACAAGCCGGGCAGACTTACAGACGATGAGTTTGTGAAGATGCAGAGCCACGCTTACGAAGGAAGCGTTATTCTCGAACAGGTGATCGACCTCGTTCCGGATTCGGATTACCTATACGAAGCGAAGAACCTTGCGCATTACCACCATGAGAAATGGAACGGCAAGGGCTACCCGGAAGGAAAAGCAGGCGAGGATATCCCGCTTTCGGCAAGAATCATGGCTGTTGCGGACGTATTCGATGCGCTCGTATCAAGACGAAGCTACAAGGATCCTTTCTCCTTCGAGCAGGCTTGCGATATTATCCGGGAAGGCGCAGGCTCCCACTTTGACCCGCTCGTAGCAGACGCGTTCCTATCCGCTCAGGACGAGGCAAGAAGAGTCGCAGAGTCTTTCGGTGAGCTCAAGACCGGCTACACCGAGGATACCCATGTCGATGACAGCGGCAAGAGCCGTTAAACGAAAGTCTCTGCCGCCGCGCTCTGCGCTTTGTCCTTCGCGGACAGTGCCGGTCCCCTTTGAAAAGGGAGCCGGATCCCCTGAACAAGTCCCGTAAAACGGAACTTTGACAGGTTCTTCGTAAACCAAAATCAGACTTTTCTGACAGGACAAACTGCGCACAGGAACATTTGTTCCTGTGCGTTTTTTCAAGAGATAAAAAATTTTCATACTTTATTTTGTGAAAACTCTTGACTTCCCGGCTTTTATGTAGTAAACTGTAATGTAGTAATACGATACATACGGCTTTTACCGCCACATTTTTAATTGACAGAAAGGATATCACAATGAAAAAACGTCAGATCAATTATGAGAACCGTGAGTTTCTTTACGAGGCTGTACTCCAGCTCAAGAATATCGAGGAATGCGCCGCTTTCTTCGAGGATCTCTGTACCGTACAGGAGCTTGCTTCTATCTCACAGAGACTTGTCGTGGCTAAATACCTCACAGAAGATAAGGTATATGCAGATATCGTTGATATCACAAGCGCAAGCACAGCTACGATAAGCCGCGTAAACCGTACCCTCCAGACCGGAAAGGACGGCTACAGCGTTGTATTCGACCGCCTCAAGAAACAGGGAAAAATGGGATGAGCTACGACGCTTTCGCCCGCCATTATGACGCACTTACCGAAAACATAGACTACAATGAGCTTGCCGCGTATTACGACAGGCTCAATGCGCGTTTTAACGGCAGAAAAGGCATACTGCTCGATCTCGCCTGCGGTACCGGTTCCCTGTCCGTGCTGTTCAGAGATATGGGTTACGATGTGATAGGTGTGGACGCTTCGCCGGAAATGCTGAACATCGCCGCGGAAAAGGAACATACCGGCATTCAGTTTCTCTGCCAGGATATGACAGAGCTCGATATGTTCGGAACTGTCGATCTCACAGTCTGCGCCCTCGACAGCATCAGTCACCTCGGTTCCGAAGAAGATGTGAGAGCCGTATTTGAGAAAGTCGCGCTCTTCTCAAATCCCGGAGCAATGTTCATATTCGATGTGAACACGCCGTACAAGCATGAACATATCCTTGCAGACAGCACTTATGTCTATGAGACTGACAATGTATTCTGCGTATGGGAGAATGAATATCTCGGCGGCGGCGCTACCGCAATAACTCTTGATTTCTTCGAGCGTGACGGCGATGTTTACCGCAGAAGCTCCGACGAATTTACCGAGACAGGCTATTCCCGCGAGTGCATCGAAAGACTGCTGAAAGAAACGGGATTCGAGATATGCGCGTGCTGCGAATACCCAACTGAAGATGAGCCGACGGAGACCAGCGAGAAGCTTACTTTCGCGGCAAAGATCGTAAACGCAAAGAATAAAGAGATATAAAGGAGACAGTTAAATTGGCTAAGATCGTTAGAGCCTTATCGGCGGACGGCAGTGTTCTCTGCTCCGCTGTTGATTCCACCGATATCGCAAATGAGATTTTCCGGCTTCACGGGACCACACCTGTTGCAACAGCCGCCCTCGGCAGACTTGCAACAGCCGGCTCGATAATGGGAGCAATGCTCAAATCCGAGGACGACAGGCTCACGCTCCGCATGAACGGAAACGGACCTGCCGGAAATATCGTTGTTGCGGCGGATTATATGGGAAATGTGAAATGCTACGCGGACAACGTGAATGTCGATCTTCCGCTCAAACCCAACGGAAAGCTCGATGTTTCCGGCTATGTGGGTACTGACGGATTTCTCGGCGTGATAAAAGACCTCGGACTAAAAGAACCGTATGCAACGCAAGTCCCGATCGTTTCCGGCGAGATCGCAGAGGATATCACAAGCTACTACGCAATAAGCGAGCAGATACCTACTGTCTGCGCACTCGGAGTTCTCGTTGACCGCGACTGGACCGTAAAACACGCGGGAGGCTATCTGATACAGCTTGTACCGCCGATAAACGAAAAGGCGATAGATTTTATAGAGAAGAATATTAAGTCAATGCAGTCTATGACCGAGATGCTCGCAGCAGGAAAAACTCCCGAAGAGATAGCGCTCATGGGACTTGAGGGACTTAACGGAGAAGTGCTCGACTCGTGGGAGTGCAGCTATTACTGCAATTGCAGCCGTGAGCGCACCGAGCAGATACTTCTCTCTCTCGGACGCGAGGAGCTTGAAAAGCTTGCCGGCGAACAGGAAGAGACAGAGGTCTGCTGTCATTTCTGCGACAAGAAGTATAAGTTCACTGCGGAGGAGCTGAAAAAGCTCCTTAAAGAGGCTTGAAGCATTGCCGGATAATGTACAGAAGATGATGATTTATGTTAAAAAGTGATTTTTACTACGACCTGCCGGAAGAGCTTATCGCCCAGACTCCCCTTGAGCCCCGCGACAGCTCCCGGCTTATGAAGATAGACCGCGAAAGCGGAAATATAATACATGACCGTTTCTTCAACCTTTCCGACTACCTCCGGGAAGGCGATCTTCTTGTTATGAACGACTCGAAGGTATTCCCTGCCCGGATAATCGGCGTCAAGGAAGAGACAGGCGTTGTATGCGAATTCCTGCTGCTCGAACAGCGCGGGAATGACGAATGGGAAGCGATAGTGCGTCCCGGACGCAGGCTCAGACGCGGCGCAAAGGTGAAGTTCTCCGACGAGCTTACCGGTGAAGTGCTCGATGTACTTGACGACGGAAACAGGATAGTGAAGTTTTACTTCGACGGCGTATTCTTCGATATCCTCGACAGGATAGGACAGATGCCGCTTCCGCCGTACATAACCCAAAAGCTTAAAAACAAGGACAGATACAACACTATCTACTGCCGCGAAACTGGCTCCGCCGCCGCACCTACAGCCGGACTGCACTTCACGGACAGAGTGTTTGATTCGCTGAAAAGCAAGGGCGTCGATACCGCTTTCGTTACGCTTCATGTCGGGCTTGGCACTTTCCGTCCGGTAAAGGAAGAGAACATTCTCGATCATAAAATGCACGTTGAGCATTTCTCTATTCCGGAAGTTACCGCGGAGAAGATCGCCGCACACAAACAAAGCGGCGGACGCGTAATTGCAGTCGGAACTACCAGCTGCCGCACCCTTGAAGCCTGTGCGCAGAAGTACGGCGAAGTGCGCGCCTGCTCCGAAAGCACCGGCATCTTCATCTACCCCGGATACGAGTTCAGAGTGATAGACGGCCTTATCACCAATTTCCACCTGCCGGAAAGCACACTTATCATGCTTGTGAGCGCTTTTCTCGGACGCGAAAAGACGCTTGCCGCTTACAAGACCGCGATTGAGGAAAGATACAGATTCTTCTCCTTCGGCGACAGTATGTTCATTTCATAGCGAAAGGAAGAAGAATAAATGCTTTATATAATGAGACACGGCAGAACGGACTGGAACGAGCAGCGCAGATTACAGGGGCGCACGGATATCCCGCTGAACGACGAGGGCAGAAAAATGGCGGAACACGCCCGTGAAGAATACAAGGACGTGCATTTCGACGTATGCTTTTGTTCCCCGCTGATACGCGCGAAGGAGACCGCGGAGATATTTCTCAAAGGCAGAGATATCCCGATCATCACCGACGACAGACTGCAGGAAATGAGCTTCGGTGAATTTGAGGGACTTGCCTACAGCTTTGAGATACCGAACTGCCCGATAAACACGCTGTTTCTGAAACCCGAGGATTACACCGACCCTCCCGGCGGCGCGGAGAGTTTTGACGAGCTTTTCGCAAGAACGGGAGAATTTCTGCGTGAGACCGCAATGCCGCTTGTTGACGCGGGAAAAGATGTGCTTATCGTGGGACACGGGGCTATGAACTGCAGCATAGTCTGTCAGGTCAGAAACATACCGGTGAAGGATTTCTGGAAAGCCGGGATCGACAACTGCAAGCTGATAAAGCTGATATAGTGTATCATTCATACACCGCTGTTTTATGCAGCCACACGCATATTCTTGATGATGTCGCACACAATCTGTATCTTACAAGCCGGGAAGATATTATCAGTGAAAGAAGATATTATCAATGAAATAATACAGGAGAACACATGAAAAATTCACAATTCGAGATACTCAAAACCGAAGAACGTGCAAGACGCGGACGCTTCACTACTCCACACGGCGTTATCGAATCCCCGTTCTTTATGAATGTCGGCACTTCCGCCGCAATTAAAGGCGGTCTTTCGTCGATAGACCTGCGCGGGCTGAAAACACAGGTTGAGCTGTGCAACACCTATCACCTGCATGTCCGTCCCGGCGACGATGTTATTTACAAAATGGGCGGTCTGCACAAGTTCATGAACTGGGACAAACCGATCCTCACTGACAGCGGCGGGTTCCAGGTGTTCTCACTCGCCAAGCTCCGCAAGATCAAGGAAGAGGGCGTATATTTCAGCTCCCACGTTGACGGACGAAAGATATTCATGGGTCCGGAAGAAAGCATGCAGATACAGTCACACCTCGCTTCCACTATCGCAATGGCATTTGATGAATGCGTGGAAAATCCCGCGGAATACAGCTATGCGGCAAACTCCGTCGAGCGCACAACACGCTGGCTTATTCGCTGCAAAGCGGAAATGGAAAGGCTCAATTCCCTCCCGGATACTATAAACAAGAAGCAGCTTCTTTTCGCTATAAACCAAGGTGCAACATACGACGATCTGCGTATAAAGCACATGAAGGATATCTCGGAACTCGATCTCGACGGCTACGCGATCGGCGGTCTTGCAGTAGGTGAGCCTACCGATGTGATGTATCATATTCTCGATGAGGTTGTACCCTACGCTCCCTATGACAAGCCCCGCTATCTTATGGGCGTCGGAACCCCTTCAAATATAATCGAAGCTGTTTACCGCGGAGTGGATATGTTCGACTGCGTAATGCCGAGCAGAAACGCGCGTCATGCAACGATATTCACATGGCACGGCATCACCCACGCGAAAAACGAATGCTTCATGACCGATGACAGACCGATCGACGAGGAATGCGACTGCCCCACCTGCCGGAACTTCTCCCGCGCATATATCCGTCACCTCTTCAAAGCAGGCGAACAGCTCGGAGGACGGCTCGCGGTAACTCACAATCTCTACTTCTACAACACGCTTATGGAGAAGATACGCGGCGCTATCGACAACGGCGAATTTGAAGCATTCCGGGAGCATTACTCTCCCCTGCTGGCACAGCTTGTAAGATGAAAGTCTCTGCAAATGAGATTTCGCGCTGTGTCCTGCCCTGTCTCGGTTAATTATTCTCTTCAAAAAACAGCTTGCAGATATTATCTCTGCAAGCTGTTTTCTTTTCTTTCAGAACGGACTCTTTGCCGGCCCCCGCTAATTTCTATGAGAGCCGCCCATAGAAGTACACTCTTAAATACTGCATCTGTTTAGGGGGTCCAGCCCCCTTTTCCAAAGGGGGCTGGCGGGTCAGGGCAGCGCCCGGGTCTCAAGCGGAGCGGTTTCCTTTATTCGCCGTATATTATGCTTCTGTACGGCTCGTCAAGATACTCCTCCGGAATATTATCGCGGAAAATGTCAAGTATATAATCATAAGAAACACCGCTGACAGCGTGGACAGCGCCCATTTCCGGAGTGTACTGATCCAGCGGATAAACGCCGACATAGGAGTATGATCTGTCAAAATGATCTACAAGTGGTATCGCTTTTGCATCGGATAATGTGATACTTCCGTCAGAGGGTTCCTTCGTGACCGTTATCGCGCCGAGCATTTCCGCCATTGACGCAGGTACGTCCATTGTTGAGATAAGGTTGCCGAGACAGTAGAAAACGAATGCTTTTCTTCCGTCCGCAGTGTCGATATACTCCATTGTCTGCACGGTATGAGGCTGTGTGCCAACAATTATGTCCGCACCCCAGTCCGCAAGTTTCCGCGACATTTCCTTCTGATCTTCCGTGACGATGTTGCTGACTTCTATGCCGAAATGAACGCTTACTATAACGCAGTCCGCTATCTCCGATGCTTTTCTGACCTGTTCCTCTATCGTCTCCTCGTCGTCAAGATAAGTTACCCTGCACTCCGATGACGGCGGAAGCGACAGACCGTTTGTATGCTCCATATAGCCGAGGAACGCGAACTTAATGCCGTTCACTTCAAGAGTACGGATATCGTTCATATCCGCTTCGCTGAGATATGCGCCGTAAACGGGCTTGTCCGGATAGTTCTCCTTCCAGAAACGGAGAGTAGAAATAAGCCCCGCTTCACCCTTGTCAAGAACGTGATTGTTAGATATCGAGAACGCATCAAATCCAAGCTCCGTCATATCCCGCGCCATTTCCGTAGGTGTGCAGAAAGTGGGGTATGTGTCCGGTTCAAACTCGTCCGAGATTATCGTCTCCTGATTGAGTATCGCAAGATCGGCATCGCTTATCAGATTTCCGAGATGCTCGTAAGCGGGCGAGAACTCGTAGCCCTCGCCTCCCGCAGTTTCTTTCGCTATGCGGTATATCGGCGTATGTATAAGATTGTCGCCGGCGCAGACGATGTTAACAGATGCAGGTTCGGCAGGCTTTTCCGGTTCGGGTTGGAAGGCTTTTTCCGATGATTCTATCGCGTCCTCGTCTATGTAGATCACGGCTTCGACTGCTTCTTCGGTTCCTTCTGTTTCAGCAACCGCAGGCGTTGTCTCCGGTACAGACGTCACTCCGCCGGATATATTCGTACAGCCGCAGGTCATTATCAGAAGTACGAATAATAATATTGCTGTTTTTTTCATAACTACCTCGTTTTTATATTTAAATGCAGATTATATAATATCACAAAAACACGGATTTTGCAAGAAAAACAACGTCCGCAGCACTGCAAAAAAAATAGCATATCGGGACAGGCACGGACATAAAATGGGTTTTGAACGGCAATAAAAGGCAAACCAGCGATATTTTACCGTCACATTCAACAAATTTTGCTGTTTAAATGCAGCACTATTCATATTTTTTTACTAAAGCTATTGCAACACTTGGTAAAATATGCTATAATAATCTAAAAATAATAGGTATATTAGTGAATGTTGCTGTAAAGACGCGTTCAATGCTGTCCCATATCCCCTTTCGATGCACGCCTTGCTTCGCGAGATCCTTTTACAGCCTCAGTCAGCAGCTTATTCGGCAGATGCCGTAAAGAAAGGAGTAATGCGAAATGGGATTTAAACTTCCCGAGGAGTACAAGCTTCCTCTCCACCTTTTCCACGAAGGCAACATTACGAAAGGATATGAGTTCTTCGGTTCTCATTTCACCGAAAAAAACGGTAAGAAAGGCGTAATTTTCAGAGTATGGGCGCCTAAAGCGGCAAGCGTCAGCGTTGTCGGCGATTTCAACAAGTGGGACAGATATCAGCATCAGATGAATAAGATCAGCGACGGCGGTATCTGGGAACTGTTTATCCCCGGTCTCAAGAAGTACGATTCGTACAAATACAGCATAGAAAGCAGCTACGGTCAGGTCCACCTCAAAGCCGATCCCTACGGCTTCCACATGGAGACAAGACCCAATACGGCTACAAAGATCTACGATATCGAGGGATATAAGTGGAAGGATAAGAAGTGGATCGATGAACGTGATAACAAAAACGTTTACGAGTCCCCGATGAATATCTACGAAGTTCATCTCAGCTCCTGGCAGCACAAGAACTTCGAGGAAGAACTGTTCAACTATATGGAATGCGCAAAGGAGCTCGTTCCTTATGTGAAGGAAATGGGCTACACCCATATCGAGATGATGCCGATAGCGGAGTTCCCCTTCGACGGTTCCTGGGGATATCAGGGAATCGGTTACTTCGCTCCTACCTCCCGTTTCGGTACACCTCACGACTTCATGGAATTCATCGACTACTGCCACCAGAACGGAATTGGCGTTATCCTTGACTGGGTGCCTGCTCACTTCCCGAAAGATGCTGCCGGATTGTATGAATTCGACGGCGAATGCTGCTACGAGTATTCCGATCCGCTCAAAATGGAGCACCGCAACTGGGGTACCCGAGTTTTCGACTGGGGTAAGCCCGAAGTACAGAGCTTCCTCATCTCCAACGCGACTTACTGGTTCGACAAGTACCACATAGACGGTCTGCGCGTTGATGCAGTCGCTTCCATGCTCTATCTCGACTACGACAGAAAAGAGTGGAGACCGAACTGCTACGGCGGAAACGAGAACCTTGAAGCTGTTGCATTCTTCAAGAAGCTCAACTCCTCACTTTTCGGAAACTTTAAAAATATCCTCATGATCGCCGAGGAATCCACCGCTTGGCCTATGGTTACAAAGCCTGCCGATGTAGGCGGTCTCGGTTTCAACTTCAAGTGGAACATGGGCTGGATGAACGATATGCTCGCTTATATGTCCATGAATCCCGAGTGGAGACACGATCACCATAACCTCGTTACATTCTCGTTCTACTACGCTTTCTCCGAGAACTATATCCTGCCGATATCCCATGACGAGGTAGTTCACGGAAAGTGCTCAATGCTCGATAAGATGAGCGGTCCGAGAGAGCTGAGATTTGCTTCCTTCCGGACATTCCTCGCATATATGATGGCTCACCCCGGCAAAAAGCTGATGTTCATGGGTCAGGAATTCGCGCAGTTCAAGGAGTGGAACTACAAGACAGGTCTGGATTGGGACGTTCTCGAATTCCCGGAGCACAAGGCTCTCTGGGAATACGAAAAGGCACTCAACAAGTTCTATCTCGATAACAGCGAGCTCTGGGAAGTTGATAATGACTGGACAGGCTTCAAATGGATCGTAAGTGATGACAACGAGAACAGCGTTATCGTATTCCGCCGCTTCAACAAGAAGGGCGACGAGCTTATCGGTGTATTCAACTTCCAGCCCAAGAGCCATGAAACTTACAGCTTCGGTGTTCCCTACTACGGAGATTATGAGGAGGTATTCTCCTCCGAGGATCCCGTTTCCGGCGTTCACAACGAAAAGATAAGCTCCTTCCGTGCAGATATGCACGGCGAGAAGTTCGCTGTATCGATAAAGATCGCACCTATGTCCGCTATGTTCTTCCGCGTTACAAACAAGAGAGACTATGAAGCGGAAATGGAGGCTCTCCGTATCGAAGAGGAAAAGAAGGCAAAGAAGAGAGAAGCTGCCGCAAAGCGCGCGGAAAAGAAGCGTCTCGAAGAAGAAGCTGCAAAGAAAAAGGCAGCGGAAGAAGCTGCAGCAAAGAAGAAAGCCGCTAAAAAGGCACCCGTAAAGAAAGCGGCTGAACCCAAGAAAGCAGTAAAGAAAACCGCAGAAAAAGCAGAAGTTAAACCGGAAGTGACCGAAAAGAAAAAGCCGGGCAGAAAACCCGCTGCAAAAAAGGAAGATGCACCGGAAAAGAAAAAGCCCGGAAGAAAGCCTTCCGCTAAAAAGACCGGATCCAAAAAGTAATATGTAAATAAATATTCGGAGGACAATATTATGAACCATGTTAAAAAAGAATGCGTAGCTATGCTGCTCGCAGGAGGTCAGGGAAGCAGACTGTATGCTCTTACCCAGAATATGGCTAAGCCTGCTGTTCCCTACGGCGGAAAATACAGGATCATCGACTTTCCGCTCTCCAACTGTGTAAATTCCGGCATCGATACCGTCGGCGTTCTTACACAGTATCAGCCCCTTGTACTTAACGAGTACATCGGAAACGGTCATCCGTGGGGACTCGACCGCGTTCACGGCGGTGTACATGTTCTCCCGCCTTATGAGACAGCTTCCGGCAAGTCCTGGTACACCGGTACGGCTAACGCGATCTATCAGAACATCAGCTTTATCGACAGATACAATCCCGAGTATGTGGCTGTCCTCTCCGGCGACCATATCTACAAGATGGATTACTCGAAGATGCTCGACTTCCATAAGAAGAAGAAGGCTGAGGCTACTATCGCAGTTCTCGAAGTTCCGTGGGAGGAGGCTCCCCGCTTCGGCATCATGACTGCCGATGAGGAAGGCACTATCACCGAGTTTGCAGAAAAGCCGAAAGAGCCGAAATCCAACCTCGCTTCCATGGGCGTTTACATCTTCACATGGTCAACCCTCAAGCGTCACCTCATCGCAAATGAGAATGACGAAGGCGCTACAAAGGATTTCGGTAAGAACATTATCCCCGCTATGCTCGACGAGGGAAGCAAGCTCGTAGCTTACCACTTCGATGCTTACTGGAAGGACGTAGGAACTATCGACAGTCTTTGGGAAGCAAATATGGACTGCCTTGATCCGAATGTTCCGCTCGATCTCTACGATCCCAAGTGGAAGATCTACTCCAGAAACCCCGTTATGCCTCCGCATTACGCAGGCCCCAACAGCAAGATAGAGAACTCTATGGTAGCTGAGGGCTGCGATATTGAAGGAGATATCGACTTCTCGGTACTCTTCGACGGCGTTGTTATCGAAGAAGGCGCAACTGTAAGATACAGCATCATAATGCCGAATACAGTCATCAAGAAGGGCGCGGTTGTGGAATACTCGATCATCGGTGAGGAATGCACCATCGGCGAAGGCGCTCATATCGGCGAAAGACCCGAAAACGTTGAGAACAGAGACGAATGGGGAGTTGCAGTTGTCGGAAATGCAATAAAGATCTCCGACAAGGTTGTTATTTCTCCTAAGGCTATGATCTCGCAGGACGTCTGATCTTAAACAAATAAATGATCTGAAAGGAAATTATTTAAAATGGCTAATATGTCTAACGTACTCGGTCTTATCTTCGCTAATATGCACGAGCTCGTAGTTACCGATCTCACAAAGAACCGCGCTATGGCTTCGGTTCCCTTCGGCGCAAGATACAGACTTATCGACTTCCCGCTCTCCAACATGGTTAATTCGGGAATATCCACTATCGGTATCGTAACAAAGTCCAACTATCAGTCACTTCTCGATCATGTAGGCTCCGGCGATGAATGGGATCTCTCCAGAAAGAACGGCGGTCTCCACTTTCTCCCTCCCTACAGCAACGAGATCACAGGTCTGTACAGAGGCAGGCTTGAAGCGCTCGTCGGAGTAAAGAGCTTTATCTCGAACTCACACGCAGATTACATTGTTATGTCGGACTGTGACTGTGTTGCAAACATTGATTTCTATAAGCTTCTCGAATTCCACGAGGAAAAGGGTGCTGATATTACTGTTGTTTACGGCAAGAAGGAATTCACTCCCGAACAGACAAAGACACGCACTATCCTCAAAGTTGACGACAACAACGAAGTATATGATGTTCTCGTTCGTCCCGAACTTTCCGGAACTTTCGATGCAAGCATGAACATATTCGTTATGTCGAAGGAATTTGTACTGAACATAATCAACAGCGCCGCAAGCCGCAATCTGTACAGTTTCGAGGTAGATGTGCTCCAGCACAGACTCAAGGAATTCAAGGTTTACGGATATGAGTTCACCGGATATTACTCGCAGATAGACGGCATCCGCGCTTACTACCAGGCTAACATGGAGCTTATGGACAGGAATAACCGCAAGGCTCTGTTCAACCTCGACGATCCGATCTACACCAAGGTTCGTGATGAGGCTCCCGCAAAGTACGGTCTTGAATCCGCTGTAAAGAACAGCATCATCGCTGACGGCTGCATCATCGAGGGAACAGTTGAAAACTCCGTTCTCTTCAGAGGAGTTAAAGTCGGCAAGGGCGCAGTTGTCAAGAACTGCATACTCATGCAGGACACCGAGATCGGCGACAAGTGCGAGCTCAACTACGTTATTGCAGATAAGAATGTCGTTGTCGGCAATTACAGAAGCATCGGCGGAACGCTCGATTATCCCGTTTTCGTAAACAAGGGAGCAGCTGTTTGAGGCGCCTGCGGGCGCAGGTTTGCCGCTTCGCTTGAGACGGGGCTCTGCCCCGAACCCCGCCAACCCCTTTAAAAAGGGGTTGGATCCCTAAATGGGATCCCGTAAAACGGTTATTTGAAAGTATTCTAAAAGATCAATAAAAACACCTCCCCGTAAGTCCGGCACTTACGGGGAGCGTTTTACTGTCTTGACTAATCGGCGGAACACTGGTATAATATAAGTATCACGGTGAGAGGAGGGATTCTGTGAAGCCGGGTAAGATACTCGCCGTTTCTATTTTCGGTTACCTTATCTACATAGGATTCCAGCTTTTCGTGATGTTCAATCCGAACAGCCCGGAAAGGCTCAGAAATGCGCAGGAGAATATCCCCTCCGCAACAGAACAGCGTGCCGACAACCTCTGGGCATACTACCTCATAAACGCAGATAACCCGCTCCCCGAAGATTTTACCGTTGGTCTCGACAAGGTACAGGGAAACTTTATGCTCGACGAACGCTGCGCCGGATATGCAAGGCAGATGATCTCGGACGCTGCCAGGGACGGCATTGAGCTGACTGTCGTTTCCGCTTACAGAAGTGTGCAGAAACAGCAGGAAAACCTTGAAAGCTACACTCAGCGTCTTATCTCCCTCGGTCACAGCAGTACGGAAGCACGAAAGCTCGCCGAAAAGGAGATAGCCCTTCCCTACACCAGCGAACATAATGCAGGACTTGCACTTGATATTCTCACGCCCGACTGGTGGGAGACGCATGACGATGTTACCGCAGATTTTGAGAATACCGAACAGTTCCGCTGGCTTTCCGAAAATGCACACAAATATGGGTTTATAATGCGATATCCGAGGGAATACGAGGACGTTACCGGTATTATCTACGAGCCGTGGCATTACCGCTTTGTAGGTGTTTTTTATGCCGGCGAGATAAAAGAGTCAGGACTTCCGCTCGAATACTTCTACAAAACACATTTCTGATATAAAAGGAAAAAGCCCCGCTATTGCAGAGCTCAATCCTTCTTTTGTTCGACAACTCAATAATGAGAGTGGTATCTTTTAAAAACTCTGCATTTCAGCATTTTCTCTGAAATACAGCAGTCGTCAGCGGCGACCCGCCGCTTATTTTACGATAAAGTCGGAGATAGCTTCTTCAAGCTCCGCTGTATCGTCGGTATGAGCAACAAGCTTCAGCTCCTTGGAGAGATCAATGCTGAAAATGCCCATTATAGACTTGGCATCGATCGCATATCTTCCGGAGATAAGGTCAATATCGAAATCATACGACATTACTTTTGATACAAACTTCTTTACATCTTCTATCGTTGCTATTCTTACGTTGAATTCTTTCATTGTTCTGCTTCCTTTCTTTGTTCTCTTGATTCTTCTGTTCTTTTATTTGTTTACGATATGTTCTGCAACATCTTCAAGGAAGTCGGTCTTGTCGCTGTGGATAGTCATCTCTATCTCACGGCTCAGATCAAGGCTGAATATACCCATTATAGATTTTCCATCAACTGTGTACTTTCCGAGTGAAAGATCAATGTCGTATGAGTATTTGTTCGCTTTCTTTACAAAATTCTTAACGTCATCTATACTTACGAGCTTTACAATAGCTTTGATCATCTTCTTAACCGTTCCTTTCTTGTCTCCGATACGATATATATTTCTTTCGTATCTTGATATTATAATAGCAGAAAATTTTTTAAAGTCAAGAGTTTACAATGAATTTCGGAGTTTTTAGTGATAATATCACTTTTCTGAAACCATTTTTGTTATATTTGCACAATATAGGAGCTGTCGAATTATGAAATATGCTGTAATAACCTTCGGCTGCAAGGTAAACCAATATGAGAGTACCGCAATTGACAATGCTATGCGTGATGCGGGATTTGAGAATGCCGAAAGCAATGATAATGCCGATATTGTGATAATAAACTCCTGCTCAGTTACAGAAAACGGTGATAAAAAAGCGAAACACGCTGTCCGCGCAGCCAAAAGACTGTGCGCAGATACCATCGTTGTGCTGACCGGCTGTTTCCCGCAGGCTTTTCCCGATAAGGCAAAGCAAAGCGGTGCTGATATCGTCTGCGGAACAGCCAGGAGAGCCGAAATTCCCGCACTCGTGCGCAGCTTCATCGAAAACCGTGAGATCAATGCGGATATGTCGCTCCCCGATACCTTTGAGGAACCGGATATGTCCCGTACAACTGCCAAGACCCGTGCATTCATCAAGATCGAAGACGGCTGCGACAGGTATTGTTCCTACTGCGTTATCCCGTATGCACGCGGAAAAGTGCGCTCCCGAAGCCATGATTCCATTGCCGGCGAAGCCCGTATCTGCGCGGAACAGGGTCACCGTGAACTCGTTCTTGTGGGCATTAACCTTTCCCGCTATGGCTCCGATATCGGCTGTGATCTTGCCGACGCTGTAAACGCTGCTTCCCTGCCGGAGACTGTTGTGAGAGTAAGGCTTTCTTCCCTTGAGCCGGAGCTGATGACCGACGATCTGATTGCAAAGCTTGCCGGAAACAGCAAGCTCTGCCCCCATTTCCACCTTTCGCTCCAGAGCGGGTGTGATGCCACACTGAAAAGAATGAACAGGCACTACACATCTGCGGAATACCTTGGTCTGATCTCACGGCTGAGACGCTTTTTTCCGGACTGTGCGATAACAACGGACGTTATGGTGGGATTTGCGGGTGAAACAGACGAGGAATTTGCACAGTCGCTTGAATTCGTCCGGAATGCCGGATTCGCCCGCGTTCATGTCTTTACCTACTCAGTAAGAGGCGGTACTGCCGCCGAAAAAAGGACCGATCATATCCCGGAATCGGTTAAATCCGAAAGGTACTCTGAAATGTCGGCTGCCGCGGATCAGATTTACAGGGACTTTCTTGCCGGAAGCATCGGAAAAACCGCTGATGTTCTGATACAGAAGCGCACATCTCCCGATTTTGCAGCCGGACTTACACCGGACTATGTTCCTGTGCGTATTTACGGTTCAGATGCACAGAAGCACGATATTGTGCGGGTAAAAATAACAGGCGCAGGTGACGGGTACTGCACCGGAAAAGAGATGCAGACATAAATATTGTCTGTCCGCCGAAGCCGGACAGAGGTGTTCTTGATTTTCTATAAAAAAATCCGGCAGATCAGACTCGGAACTGCCGGAAGTTTTTATTAATGCTGTAATTTAAGCTCTTACTATATCTCTCCAGTCAAGATCGCCGCGCTCAAGAGCATGAATAAGCGCTTCACCGGTAGCTATATTTGTCGCTACGGGGATATTATGCACATCGCATAATCTGAGAAGCGTCATTTCATTTGGCTCGTGCGCCTTTGCACTCAGAGGATCGCGGAAGAAAAAGAGCACATCTATTTCGTTGCATGAGATACGCGCGGCGATCTGCTGATCTCCGCCCTGGGAACCGCTTAAATACCTCTGGATATTAAGTCCTGTTGCCTCAGCAACAAGCTTGCCGGTAGTACCTGTCGCACAAAGATTGTGCCTGCTCAGGACACCGCAATACGCAATACAGAACTGCACCATCAGTTCTTTCTTTGCATCGTGGGCTATAAGAGCAATATTCAATTCCAACACCGCCTTTATTATTATAATTCCGTCAATCAATATTGATAGAGAGCGGGACTCTTTCTCCGAGTATTCTTCTCGATATAGCGTCGTATGCCTTGAAGCCTGTGCTTCCCTTCGGAAGAGGCTTACCCTTTGATCCGCACACCCTTATCTCGCTGTCCTCCGGTACTACGCCGAGAAGCGGGATACCGACCGTATCCATAACCTCGTCGAGGTCATAAAGAACTTCCTCGTCCTTGAACCTAACGGGAACTTTATTGATTACAAGTCTCTGGTTGACGCAGTTCTTTACATACAGGAAGTCGGAAAGCATCTGTCCGTCTCTTACACAGACAGTATCGGGAGTGGTGACCATAATGATGAGATCGGCAGCCTTGATAACACTGAATACGGAGCTTCCGATACCCGCAGTATCCATTATGATGTAATCGAAGTACTGTCTCATTTCCTCACAGACACCTATCACCTTCTCCGGATTGATCTCGATGAACGGGTTCTTTGTTGCGCAGACAAGCGACAGATTTTCGCTTCTTTCGACTTTTGTTGTCGCGTTAAGTATATCTATCTTTCCCTCAAGGTATTCACCTATATCGTGACGGACGTTTCCGTTGATACCGAGGATAATATCCTGACATCTCAGACCGAAGTCAAGCTCTACGATAAGCGTTTTCTTGCCCTGATAAGCAAGGCAGGAAGCGATATTTGCAGATGTTGTGGACTTTCCTGTTCCGCCCTTTCCGGCAGTTACAGCTATTATCTGTGACATTATAATTACCTCCGTCATAAAACTGCCCGAAAACCGGCTGAAATAAGCCCGAACAGCCTTATACACACTCATTCATATTAACAATACTATTGTAACACATTTTTAATAATTTTTAAAGACCTTTTTTCAATTTGCAAGCAATTTCGTGAAAACTGCAACGAAAAAAGGTCTATTTTTTGTTAATTATAAACAACAATTATCTTCTTTTCCACGGATTAAGGACTATGCCGTTCTCGTCAATGTCCGGCCGGTAATCGTGGTAAATGTAGCAGTCGATGATATTTCGCACCATATAGCGCGAATATTCGCCCTTTTCAAGCACAACTCCGAATGCTATCTGCGGATCCTCCGCCGGGTAATACCCCATTACCGTGGAGTTGTACACGCCCGGTGAGCCTGCCTCCGGAGTTCCGGTCTTTATCGCAACGCTGTACGGAAGCCCGTCAAAGTTCCACAGCGCTGTACTTGTCGGCCAGTTCACAAGAGTCGAAACTGCGATCATTCCCTCTCTTACGATGCCGAAAGCGCCGTTTTTATCCTCTATCACTTCGGCTGTCTGCGGTTCGGTCTTATAGACCATAGTGTTCATATCGTAATCCCACACGGAATCCACAACGTAAGGCTTGAGCCGCACACCGTCATTCGCCAGCGTCAGCGCCTGCACCGCGAGGTGAAGCGGCGTTACCATTGTGTCAAGCTGACCGATAGCCGCCTGGAGCGTATTTCCGCTGTCCCAGCTCTCTCCACGCAGTTTCTCATATACTTCCGGAGAGGACATCTGACCGGAAAGCCCGCCTATCTCAAGTCCGAGATCCGTTCCGTATCCGAATTTCGCCGCAAAAGCGTCAAGTTCCTCAATTCCGAGCCGTCTCCCGAGATCGTAGAAGAAGATGTTGCAGGACCATTTCAGGCAGTCCACAACGTTGTACCCGAGATGATAGCCCGTGCATTTCGGGTGATAATCGCTGTAATAGGTGTAAACGCCCGTGCAGGTGCAGCGTGTGCTGCGGTCAATAAGACCGCTGATGAGCCCGTCAGCCGCAGTTATCGTCTTGAATGCAGAACCCGGACGGTACAGACCGTCAGTGCAGCGGTTGAACATCGGACTGCCCTCAATCGCAAGCACAGAGGCGTAATCCTCTACCGACTGCTTCAGATCGTAAGTCGGATAATTCGCCATTCCGAGCACCGCACCCGTCTTTGCATCAAGTACAACAACTGCTCCCGCGTCACAGTCCTTGCCCCTGTCAGCCGTGTTGTTGAGCCAGTTTATGTGGTTTGCAAGGATCTCCTGCAGCGTCCGCTGTTCATCGCTGTCGATAGTGATGCGGACACTGTTGCCTGCCGAGACTTCCTTTGTTATCGTGTCCGACAGCGCCACTCCGTCGGCATTTCTGACAATCGTGCGCATACCGTTCGTGCCGCGAAGAACGCTCTCCATCGCGCTTTCTGTGCCGTACTTGCCGACTATGTCGTTATATCCGTAGCCGTCGCTTTTAAGCTTTGCATACTCCTCCGGGGATATTGCCCCGACTGCGCCGAGAACATGGGGAGCGCTGTCGGTTACGACATACTCCCTCGTGCTCTCCTCGACAGTATCCACACCGGGAAGCTTCATTCCGAGCTCTTTTATCTTTATCACTGTGTCAACCGAAACATCGTCCGCAAGCGTGAACCGGTTCTCGTAGGAGAAGTCCCGCTTCTCCATCTCATACCGCACTCCGCCGATAAGACGCACCTCTTCCCGGGTGTATTTTTCCGTGTCTATATCGTATTTCTTCGCAAGCGCGGAAACGCAGTTGTCAGGAGTTGCGTCCGCATTAACGATTATACGGGATTTGAAATCCCGCAGCAGTTCATTGTCGCTTCCGGTGAACTCAAACGGCTCTGTAAAGCTTATCGGAGCGGTATCGTTCCACTTCTCCCCGCTTGAACGCAATACATTCACCGCCTTCAGCAGTATGTCGTTCCGGTTTGCGAAAGGTAGGAACGCTTTCTGCACTATCACTCTGTAAACCGGTCTGTTTGTGGTCATAACGCGTCCGGCACTGTCGAAGATCTGCCCCCGCGTGGCTATGATCTCCTGTGACGCGGTGTAGCTTATCTCGGTCTGCGCAAGGTAATTGTCGCCTTCCACTATCTGCATGCTGATCAGGCGCACCGTACACAGGAACAGACAAACGAACACAAGGAGTATAAGCGTTATCCGCCGTATAAGCAATGTTACACTCTTCACGCCTCTTCACCCTGCTCCCCGTCATTATCTGCCGCCGGCTCATCATATACAGCATTTACATCGTCTGTACGAAGCCTGTTCTCCACTGTTCTCACCAGCCAGTACACAGCCGGAGAAAATATGAACGTCGCAGCTGCGGTAGGTATTATCGAAGCGAACAGGATATGCTCGCCTTTCGGGATATTCCAGATCACGATGTTGAACAGCCAGTCCATCGAAAATTCAAGCAATATCGCCGCCGCAGCCACAGCACAGTAATTAAACATATTCACGCGGATAAGATTGCGCACAAGGAGCGATGCCGCGACGCATACCGCCATGAGCCAGACCGCGCTGAAACCGAACACGAAGTCAAAAGCGATGTCAGTCATAAGTCCGCAGAACAGCGCAAAAATGCACGAAGAAAGCTCTTCCTCGTACATTGACACCGCTGCTGCAAGCGGTATCAGCAGCACCGGCTGCCATGCCCCGAAAATACCGACGCGCATTATCACATAGAAAATTATGAGCATCAGAGCGAAAATGCACCATTTAGCGAACCGATAGCGCTTTTCAGTGCGTGAAAGCTCCTCCGCCCCGGCAACTCTGTACTTCATCACTCGTCCTGCCCTTCAAATCCGGTGATTACAAACACCCTCGTTACCTTGAAAACATTCTCGGCAGGTTGAATGACCGCGTGCATCGTCAGTCCGTTCGGATCACTGTAAACCTTTCTGACCGTGCCGAACACGACGTCCTGCGGAAAAACGGAACTTCCCGACGTTATCACAACGTCGCCTTCACCGATCCCGCCGCCCTTCGACACATAGCTCATGATGCAGTACCCTGCCGCGGCATATTCAGCGTCGTTCTCCGTGATACCGACAGTCTTTCCTCCCGCAGTCATCACCCCGACATTCACGTCCGGGGAAAGGATCGTCTTTACGACAGCGTAATGATCTGCGATCTCGCTTATTGTTCCTACAAGCCCCACTGATGTGAACACCGGATCGTAGAGCGAGATCCCGTCAGCACTTCCGCGGTCTATCGTGAACCCGCCGAATATGTCCCCGGCATTGCGTGCCGTGACCGAACAGGGCGGAGACCACTTGTAATCGCTGTGCATCTCGGCTATTCCGAGTATGCTGCGGTACTGCTCATTCTCGGAATCGGTCCGCTCCTTGTCGAGTATCTGACCGTACATATCGGTAAGCATCTCTTTGAGCTGTTCGTTCTCCCGCTTGTATTTCTGTGCATTCACAAGCGTGTCTATCGTGTCGCCTACCCAGTCGCTTACCGCCTTTCCGGCTGTCACAAACGGCTGGGATACAGTCTCAAGGACACTTCGCGGAAAGATTATGTTATTGCCGGCAACGGCTGCATAGATCATGATCCCGAATACAAGGGCGAAGATGCAGACTATCACCTTGAATTTTCTGCTCTGAAAAAAATCTTTCATACTTTCCTACCGTTAAAACCAAAACGCTCCGGCGTTCTTCACCGGAGCAAAATGTGAACAGATCAATAACGTGAGTCGTCATCACTCAGTACGTCGATCAGCTTGTCGATGTTCTCAAGTACCTTTCCGGTGCCGTCGGCAACGCAGTCAAGCGGTCTTTCGGCTACCTTCACCGGCATACCGGTCTCTTTGTTTATAAGCTTGTCAAGCCCTTTGAGAAGCGCTCCGCCGCCTGCCAGCATTATCCCCTGGTCTATTATATCCGCGGACAGCTCCGGAGGCGTCTTTTCAAGCGTCACCTTTATTGCTTCTACAACATGGCTCAGCGGCTCCAGAAGTGCCTCGCGTATCTCGGCACTTGTGATCGTGATGTTCTCCGGAAGTCCGTTGAGCAGGTTTCTGCCTTTTATGTCCATTTCCGGTTCGTGGTCGGAATATGGATATGCAGAACCAATCGCGATCTTGATGTTTTCGGCGGTCCGCTCGCCTATCAGCAGATTGTAGCGCTTCTTGATATAGTTGATGATCGCATTGTCGAACTCGTCTCCGGCAACTCTCACTGAGCGCGATGTCACGATGCCGCCCAGCGATATGACTGCCACTTCGCTGGTACCGCCGCCGATATCGACGATCATGCTCCCGGTCGGTTCGGCAACCGGAAGTCCCGCTCCTATCGCAGCAGCCATAGGCTCCTCGATTATCGAGACTCTCTTCGCACCGGCACTCTGCGCCGCTTCCTTTACAGCCCTTCGCTCAACAGCGGTAACTCCGGACGGAATGCAGATTATTACGCGTGTCTTGACGAACTTTCTGCCCTTCACAGCCTTGGAAATGAACTCCTGGAGCATGCTCGTGGTCATGTCAAAATCGGCTATTACGCCGTCTTTGAGCGGTCTTACCGCCACAATTGACCCCGGGGTTCTTCCTATTACGTCCTTGGCTTCCTGCCCGACATATCTTACCCGTTCATATTTTACGTCAACAGCAACAACGCTCGGTTCGCGGATTATAATGCCTTTTCCGCGCATATATACAAGGGTGTTTGCCGTTCCGAGATCTATTCCTATATCCTTGGTAAACATTTCTCTCCGTCATACTCCGTTCATATTGATTGTGCATTGAATATTATAGCACGATTTGTCTTTGGTTACAACTTCCAAAACCCAAAAATTTTACGGATCATTACGGATTGATTTTAGTCAATTTACACACACGCCGCCAAAACTCGCTTTAAACCGCGTTTTTTCGCTATTTTCCGGTTGATCCGAAACCGCCTTCACCCCTGCTCGTCTCTGTGAGCTCATCGGTCTCTATGAAATCCGTGTCGATCACCGGCATAACAACAAGCTGCGCTATCCTGTCGCCGTTCTTAACTGTGTACGGCTCGGAGGAATGATTGATAAGCGGTACCTTTATCTCGCCCCGGTAGTCGCTGTCGATAACTCCCACGCAGTTGGCAAGAGAGATCCCGAACTTTGAGGAAAGAGAACTCCTCGGAAAAACAAATCCCGCGCTTCTAGTGTAAGGTATCTCGATCGCAATGCCAGTAGGTATCAGCTTTCTCTCGCCCGGTGCAAGAGTTACGTCCTCATCAAGGCATGCGTACAGATCGGAACCGGCGCTTCCGTCGGTAGCCTGAAGCGGAATGCGTGCCATGCTGTTCATCTTTTTTACTTTAATGTCCATTTATTTCACTCCTCTGTAATATAGTCCTCTTGTAACGTTTTCTTCATCTGTCGGAATGTCCTGCGCATACAGCTTCACGATCGGTTCTATTTCAGTCTCCGTCGTGAACCGCAGAACCGCGAAATCCGCCTTGAACTCACTTAACCGCCCGTTCAGCATAAGTATGTCACTGTTGAGTATCTCGACTGTGTTGTCCGAGCAGATCACCCGCAGCTTTTTCCCTTTGCGGTCTGTGACCGACTCGCCGCAGTTCGGCTTTCCGCACGGCTTTCCGTCCCGTATCGGACACCGCCTGTTCAGCATAAGCGGCAGTCTTCCGTATGCTATAAATCCCGCAGGTACAGGCTTTTCAATGCGGTTTATACGTTTTACCGTAAGCTCCGGGGAAAGAATGATATCTTTAAGTCCGCAGTCCGCAAGAAATCCCGCAGTAACGCTGTTCGTGCAGTTGAGCCTGTTCCCGCCGCACACCTCAAATCCGTTCCTTTGCAGAAGCTCTATATGCCCGACAGTATGCGCAAGCGCCCTCGTAAAGCCTGCTTCACGAAGCTCCGAAAGCTCCTGTTCGGTCCGCTCCTCGCAGTCACCGAGAAACTCCGGCGGCAGCAGTATCACCCGGTCTGCGTACTCGTCCAGCGGTTCACCGGCAAGTCTCATCGGTACATATACAGCCGAGATATCCTCGCAGCCGAGCGCCTGTCCGAGCTGCTCCGCCGTATATACCCAAGCCCTCAGTTCTATGCCGCTCACTCCTCTTCCGATCCGTTTCGCCGCTGTATCAGCTCCTCGGCGTTCTTCAGCGTTATCTCGCTGCTTCCGCCGGAGATGAGTCTTGCGACTTCCACAACTTTTTCATCATAGCCAAGACTATGAACAGTCGTGTATGTCCGGTTTTCATCGGTGTTCTTCTGTATAAGCAGGTGGTTGTCCGAAAGTGCGGCTATCTGCGCAAGGTGCGTTACACAAAGCACCTGACGCTTCTGCGCTATCTCGGAAAGCTTCGTTCCCACTTTACGCGCCGCCCTTCCGCTGATACCGGTGTCGATCTCGTCAAATATCATCGTGGGCGTATCGTCGTTGTCTGCCGAAACGCTCTTTATCGCAAGCATTATCCTTGACAGCTCACCGCCAGATGCAGCTTTCGCTATCGGCTTCAGATCCTCGCCCTTGTTGACCGAGATCATCAGCTCCACATTGTCCATTCCGTTCACAGTGATCTTACCCGGCGTTATATCGAACCGCAGCCGCACGTCCGGCATATCCAGAAACCGCAGCTGCTCCGTGATCTCGTCGGTAAGCTTTGCTGCCGCCGTTTTCCGCTTTTCGGATATCTCCTCCGCCGCGGCTTTCAGCTCCTCTGCGGCACGGTGCCGCTCCTCATTCAGCGCGGCAAGCGTATTGTCGCACTCCGAAAGCTCGTCAAGCTCCTTCTTCCACTCTTCGCAGAGGTCAAGTATCTCGTCAGTTTCGAGGGAATACTTCCGTTTGAGCCACAGGATCCCGCTCATCTTCTCTTCGAGGACCTGCAGGCTCCCGCTTTCGTCATCGTCCGGCAAAAGCGCGCTTATGTCGGCGCTTATATCACGAAGTTCCACTGTCAGCGCCGAAAGCCGCTCCGACAGCGACACACATTCCGGTACATACTTCGATATCCCGTTCAGCAGCTTTGAAGCCGCTTCCGTAAGATCGGCAGCTCCGCGCTCACTGTCATCACCGCCGGTCTGACCGGCAGCACCGGTCAATGCGGCAGCTATATCTTCGAGGTTGCGCGCACGGTTCAGCTTCTCCGAGATCACCGCCTCGTCGCCCTTTTTAAGTCCCAGCTTCTCGACTGCGTCTATATCCGCCGTGAGCTTCTCTATCCGCTCGTCCTTGCGTTCATTGTCCGCTTCGAGCTGTTTTATCCGCCTGCTGAGAGCCGAAAAACCGCGGAACTTCTCCGCATACTCCGCAAGCTTTCCCGAAAGCCCGGCATACCCATCTATCAGCGCTCGCTGATTGGCAGTATCGGTGAGAATACGGCTGTCCTGCTGACCGTGAATGTCGATCAGACCGGAGGTTATATCTTTCAGAAGTGCCGCTGTTGCAGGCATTCCGTTTATCCGCACCTGTCCTTTGCCGTCAGCAGAGATATCACGCTTTATCAGCAGTTCTCCGTCAGCAGGATAGCCGTTTTCCGCCAGCTTCGCGGCAACGCCTTCCGGAACGCTGTCAAACAGCGCCGTGACGCTTGCACGGCTCTCTCCGGTACGGATAAGGTCTTTGTGCGCCCGTCCGCCGAGAACGGCGTTTATCGCGCCGATAAGGATACTCTTACCGGCTCCCGTCTCACCGGAAAAGACGTTGAACTTCCCGGTGAAGCCTATGTCAGCTTTCTCTATGACCGCAAGATTTTCAATATACAGTTCCTTTAACATTCCTTACCTCGGATCATACCATTCCTTTAAGCATCGCGGCAAGCTTCTTAGCGTCGTTCTCCGTTCTTGCAAGAATAAAGATCGTGTCATCGCCGGATATAGTTCCCACCACATTCTCGATATTCATGTTGTCGAAGGTCGTGCATGCCGCATTTGCAAGACCCGAATGGCATTTCACGCAGACGATGTTGCCGGCGCTTTCTATCCGGGTCACGGACTGGCTGAATATATTCTCAAAATGCCGCTTGTTCGCCGTTCTGGCGCGCATATAACAGCTCACTCCCGTATCGGAGAGCGCCTTTTCAAGCACAAGCTCGTTTATGTCACGGGACACGGTAGCCTGCGTGACTTTATACCCGCGTTCAAGAAGCTTCTGCCGCAGCATTTCCTGGTTCTCTATCTCAAATTCGGAGATTATCGCAAGTATCTCCGCCTGTCTTTGTCTCTTCATTCCCTTTTCCTTTTATTTGAGCGGGGTCATAAGCTTTTCGCTGACTGTGCTGTAAAAGCTCCTCTCGCCTATCTCCGCTATGCGAAGCGCTACCGGCGACTTTCTTATCACAAGCTCCGCGTCAGCCGGGAACTCTGTTCCGTTCGCCCCGTCAACGCTCATATTCACCCTGCTGCCCTCATACGGCGCATAGCTTACTGTGACCACGTCTGTCCCGCTGAATATCATCGGGCGGTTGAGAAGCGTATGCGCACACAGATGTGTCAGCTGTATGCACTCGACAGTAGGCTCGATAATGGGTCCTCCCGCCGAAAGAGCATAGGCTGTGGAGCCGGTAGGAGTGCTGAATATAAGCCCGTCCGCTCTCACTTTCGTCACCGTTATGCCGTTTATCCGTACCGTGAACTCCGGAAGCTTTGAATTCACGTCCTTGAACAGCACTATATCGTTGAGCGCGGTTATCTCTTCTCCCGAAAGGTCAGCCGAGAGCATCATCCGGGTGCTGAATGAACAGCTTCCGTCTGTAAGCGCGGAAAGCTTGTCGAGACAGTCTGAGTCAACTGCTGTCATAAAGCCGAGACGCCCTGTGTTTATGCCGATCAGAGGCTTTCCGGCAAATGCGGCTTTCTTGCCCCATTTCAGCATCATTCCGTCACCGCCGACGGTAAGCAGCATGTCACATTCGCCGATTATATCATCGCTTTCGCTGTACTCCGCACGCTCGTCGCGGTACAGCTCATAAACGCTCCTGTCAAAGACCGGAGTTATGCCATACTTCCGCAGTGCCGCAGTAACGGACGGAAGCGCAGCCATGCTCTTTTCCTTTTCTGCGCAGGGACACACAAAGATCTTCATTTTCAGCTGTTCTCTCCTTACGGTATGATGCAGTGCATCAGAAATTCCCTGTTCCCGTCGCCGCCCGTGATCTTTGACGGGACGGTGCGGATATCGGCAAATCCGAGCTGCTCCGCAAATGCGCAGACCTCATCGACTGCCTTCTTCCGGAGTTTCGGGTCTTTTACCACCCCGCTCTTGCCGAGCTTCGCTTTTCCAAGCTCGAACTGCGGCTTTATAAGCAGCGCACATACTGCGTTCTTAGCGGCAAATCCCGGTATAGCCGGCATTATCTGTTTCAGCGATATGAAAGATACGTCCGCGGTTATAAATCCGGCTTTCTCCGGTATCAGCACCTCGTCCGCCGCCCGGATATCAAGGTTTTCCAGCGATATCACACGGCTGTCGGAACGCAGCTTTTCAGCGAGCTGGGAGGTTCCCACGTCCACCGCATATACCCTTTCCGCGCCGTTCTGCAGCATACAGTCGGTAAAACCTCCGGTAGATGCGCCGATATCAAGGCAAATACAGCCGCGCGGACTAATGCCGAATTCTTCTATCGCCGTTTCAAGCTTGAGTCCCCCGCGTCCGACATATTTCGTCAGCGCGGATCCCTCCGAAACAGCTATCACGGCAGTCTCGTCAAACTGCTCCGACGGCTTCGTGACCTGCTTTCCGTTTACTGTCACACTTCCCTCTTTTATGAGGGCTGATGCCGCAGTCCTGCTTTTCGCAAGCCCCTTCTCGGTGATCAATATGTCAAGTCTCTTCATTTTCTGTTTTCTTCGTTTACCGCACGGACAATCGACTCACGGTCAAGCCCTGCCCGGTAAAGCTGTGTCTCCACATCGGCTGCTGCCGGAGGAAAATCAAGTGCGGTGATGCGATATTTCCCGGAAAATCCCCGCTCATATATCGCGTAAAGGAACTTTTCACCTATACCGCCGTTCTTCATTCCTTCCTCAAAGAACAGCACCCGCTTATACTGCGCCGCTGTTTCCGCAGCTTCTTCCGGGATCGGGAATATCTTCAGCAGCGTCAGCGTATCAGCCCCGTCTATACCCGAAACGTTCTGCGCAAGCCTGCCGTATGTGACCACGAGCGTGTCTGATGTTTTTCCGGAGTAGTAGATATCTCTGTATTCGCCGGGTCCACCGGACGGACAGGCACCCCTCGGATAACGCACCGCGGCTATTCCCTCGGACTCGTTCACAGCCTTTTCAATGCACATCGACAGCGTGGCTTCATCGAACGGAGACCATATCTCGGTACCCGGTACGCCGGTCAGCATCGGTACATCATATATACCCTGGTGCGTTTCGCCGTCCTCGCCGACAAGTCCCGCCCTGTCTATGAACAGCACTATGTGCTTCTTCTCTATCGCGGCATCGTGCAGGAGCTGATCGCAGCAGCGCTGGAGGAATGTGGAATATACCGCGAATACCGGAAGCATTCCCTGCGACGCAAGTCCGCATGAGAATGTAAGCGCATGCTGTTCCGCGATGCCTACATCAAAAAAGCGCTCCGGGAAATGCTGTGCCATGTGCTCCATGCCGGTCGCGTACTTCATCGCGGCAGTTACCGCGCAGATACGCTCATCATTCTCCGCAAGCCCCGCAAGCTTCCTGCCGGCTATCTCGGAAAAGCTCCGGCTGCCCGCACTGCGGCTGTAACGGCGCGGGATACCGTGGTATTCGCCGGAGTTGAGCTCCGCCGGCTTATATCCCTTCCCCTTTTTCGTCTTTACATGAACTATGCACGGCTCACCGGTGATCTTCGCTATCTCAAGCATCTCGATAAGCTTTCCAATATCGTGGCCGTTCACCGGTCCATAATATTTGAGTCCAAGACTCTCAAAGATGTTGCTCTGGTATATTGCAAACTTCACAAGATCCTTCGTTCCGCTCAGAGACTTTGAGATCTCCTTGCCGACGGAGGAATGGGACAGGAACTCCTTCACTGCCTCTTTCTTGTCGTAATATGAACGCGTCGAGCGCATACGGGTGAGATAATCCGCAACCGTACCCTTGCTGCGCGATATAGACATTTCATTGTCATTCAGCACGATTATGAGGTTTCCCATATCATGCCCGATATTGTTGAGACCTTCGTAAGCTTCCCCGCCTGTAAGCGCGCCGTCCCCTATGACAGCCACAACATTCCCCGGCTTGCCTTCAAGCTTCATCGCCTTTGCAATACCGAGCGCCGCCGAGACGGAAATGCTGCTGTGACCGCCGATAAAGGCGTCATGCTCACTCTCCGTACTGCGCGGGAATCCGGAGATACCGCCTGCGGAACGCAAAGTCCCGAAACTCCCGTATCTTCCGGTGATGATCTTGTGGGTGTATGACTGATGCCCGACATCAAACACTATCTTGTCGTCGGGTGTCGAAAAAACGCTGTGGAGAGCTACCGTAAGCTCCACCGTTCCGAGGTTTGAGGCAAGATGCCCGCCGGTCCCGGAGACCTTCTCTATAAGGAAAGCCCTTATCTCATCGCAGAGCTGCTTTTTCCCGGCGAGATCCAGGCTTTTGATATATTCGGGGGAAATGTTGTCCGATAAAAGCATTCCTGCGCGTCCTTTCGTTTATTCTTGATGTCATCACATCGGGAATACGAATCCGATCAGTATTCCGAGCAATGCCCCGCAGAGCACCTGTATAGGCGTGTGTCCGAGAAACTCCTTGAGATCCTTGAGTTCGTCGCCCTCGTGGCTCTCGGATTCGATATCGACTTCTTCGTCAAGCTTCTCTACTATCTCGTCGTCAAGCTTATCCACGATCTTGCGCAGCCGGTTTATCTCCCGCGCATGCTGACCCGCTTCACGGCGTACACCGCAGGCATCGTACATTACAATGAACGCGAACGACATCGCCAGAGCCGCTTCAACAGAGTTGACACCGCGCACACGGCATGTCATCATCGCCATCGAGCAGACGAACGCCGAGTGAGAGGACGGCATTCCGCCCGCTCCCCATATCCGCTCCAGCCTGAACGTCCTGTATTTGACCGCATATATGATCGTTTTGAGCACCTGTGCCGTGAGCCAGCTCGCCGCAGCCGCAAACAGCACCACATTTATATATTCAGACATCTTATTTTTTCCTTCCGAGAAGCATTCTTGTGAGCTGTTCCGCAAACTCGCTGTTATCAAAGGCTTTCAGCGCTGAAAGCGCCTTTTCCGTGTATTCTTTTGCAGCTTTTTCCGCTTTTTCAAGTCCGTATGTGCGTACGTAGGTGTGTTTATCGTTTTCGGCATCGTTGCCGGTTCGCTTTCCGAGTTCTTCCGTCGAGCCGGTCACATCAAGGATATCGTCCGTGATCTGGAATGCTATCCCAAGATTTTCGGCATATTCCGATGCGTACTTCACATACCGCTCTTCCTCCGGGCTCTCCGCGCAGTACACTCCGCAGAGACACGCCGCCTTTATAAGCGCAGATGTCTTCATGGAATACATCGAGAGCAGCAGTTCGCCGGAAAGCTCTTCCCCTGCCATTGCTGTATCTATCTGCTGACCGCCTATCATGCCCGCTGTACCGCAGAGATTTGCAAGCGTCCGTATGCACTTGACTGCCGCGGAAGAAGATATGGTGCTGCTCGACGCTATCCGTTCAAACGGCAGTATGGCAAGCGCATCGCCGGCAAGCAGCGCTGTCGTTTCCCCGTATGCCTTGTGGCAGCTCGGCTTTCCGCGCCGCAGATCGTCGTTGTCCATGCACGGGAGATCGTCGTGGATCAGCGAGTATGTGTGCATATACTCTATTGCGCACGCGGTATCGAGAGCCTTGTCAGCATCTCCGCCGCACATCTCGCAGAAAACCTGCGTAAGAACGGGACGTATGCGCTTTCCGCCGGCTGAGAGACTGTACTTAGCCGCCTTTATCACATCGCCCTGCGGGAGCGTTTCAGCCGGAAATATCTCATACAGCCTGTCCTCGGCGTTCTTTATGTACTTTTCAAGCTTTTCCATTCAGACCGCACCGCCGTTATCTATCTTCTCTATCTCAAGTTTCGCGTTTTCTATCTCGCTTTTGCAGACCTCGGTGAGCTTCGCGGCTTCCGAATACAGCGTGACCGCCTTTTCAAGCGGAAGATCGCGGTTCTCCATTTCCGCCGAGATCTCGTTCAGCCTTTTATATGCTTCTTCAAACTTCATTTCAACTATCCTTTTCGGTGCTCTCCACAACAGCGTTTACTGCGCCGTCAGAAAGCTTTATCTTTATCCTGTCGCCCTGACGCACTTCTTCCGCGCTCATCAGAGCCTTCCCGTCACGGTAGGTTATAGAGTACCCGCGCATAAGCACTGCAAGCGGGTTGAGAGCCTCTATCACAGCCGCGGTATGCGCAAACGAACGTTCTCTCGTATCTATCAGCGCCGTCATTCGCGAATGTATCTTCTCCGTTACTGTCAGCAGCTTCTGTTCATCGTTTTTGAGCCGCTGTACGGGACTTTTTGCCCTTATCTCCGACCCGGCAAGCTTCACAGCCACGGTCTTGCTGTCGATGATGCGGTGAAGTGAAATGCCGATACTCCGGCGCTTGGCTTCAAGCGTCTCAACCAGCGCCCTCATATCCGGTACAGCAAGCTCGGCTGCCGCACTCGGAGTGGGTGCGCGCATATCCGCAACAAAATCCGCGATCGTGAAATCTATCTCGTGACCGACAGCGGAGATCGTAGGTATCGGGCTTGCAAAAACGGCTCTCGCAACTCTCTCGGCATTGAATGCGGACAAGTCCTCCGCAGAACCGCCTCCCCTGCCGAATATTATCAGATCGGCATCGGTCTTTACCGCCTTTCCGAACGCGGAAACTATCGAATCCGGCGCGGTAACGCCCTGCATCATCGCCGGTATCAGCAGGATCTTCACCTGCGGACAGCGTCTCCCGATTATGTTCAGTATGTCCTGGAGCGCGGCACCGGATTCCGATGTTATAACGCATATCTTAGCCGGCATTTCCGGCAGCGGACGCTTTCTCGCAAACAGACCCTCGGCTTCAAGCTTCGCTTTCAGCTTCTCAAACTCGGCCGCCTGCGCTCCGGCTCCCTCTTCCTGTATGTCAGCCGCAATTATCTGGTAATAACCGCCCGCTTCGTAACAGCTTACATTCCCGCGCACGATAACGGACATTCCGTCCTCCGGCTTCATTTTCAGATACGCCGCGCTGCTGCGGAACATCACACATCTTATCGCCGCACGCTCGTCTTTCAGCGTGAAATAGATATGCCCGGATTTCGCGTTCGGACTGTAATTCGAGATCTCACCCTTTACGCAGATATCGCCGAATGTCTTTTCCCCGCGTATCATCGAAAGTATCTTCGCGCTCAGCTGTCCGACTGTAACAGTCATAGGTTTAATCGGCATCTTTGCCCAGCTTTCTTATGTAGTTGCCGAGTATGCCGTTTATGAACGCGCTGTCCTTCTTCTCCGCGTACTTCTTTGCAAGCTCCACCGCTTCGTTCACCGCTGCCTTTGCGGGTATCTTGTCGCCGCGGTAGTTGATCTCGAATATCGCAAGACGGAGAATGGTCTTGTTCACCTTCGAGATACGCGCCACTTCACGGGTCTCGCTGTATTCGCCGATAACCGCGTCAAGCTCCTCATACTTCTCCGCAACCGCTTTTGCGGTCTTGATAGTCTCGGAGGTCATCATCATTTCGTACGCTTCCTCACAAGCTCCTGCAAGCTCGTCTATATCCGTGCCGGAGATCTCGTGCTGGTACAGCAGAAGGAATACGCCTTCTCTTATTTCGTGTTTTGTAAGTCTTTCGCTCATTTTCAGTTCCTGTCTTTTGCCTTTATGAACGCCAAGCAGCCCTCCGCTTTCACGGAGGGTCACCTGACTTATTTTCCTGTTATTCCGACGATCTTGACGTTTACCTTTGAAACCGCTATGCCGGTCATATTCTGCACAGCCGACTTGACATGATCCTGTACGGCTTTTGCGACTTCATAGGCTTTATGTCCGAGCTCGGTCACGATCGAGATATCTATGACAGCAGCCTCGGAATTGATCTTCACCCTTATCGGCGGGATTATCTTTGAAGAAAAAGGCGCTCCGCCTACTACGGCAAGCCCGTTCTTCGAGTTTACAGCCACGCCCTCAACTTCCGCAGCCGCAGTTTCGGCTATGCTTACAAGGACATTCGCAGATACCTTGAGAGAGCCTGCCGCACTGCCCGGGTTTATGTTATCCATGACATTACCTCCGAATTTATGCAGTAAAATATGCAATAACGCATTATTATTTACCATTATACCACAAAAATTCAAAATATACAACTATTTTATTTCAACAATTGTAATATTTTCAGCAGGTACGGCAATTTCACCTAAAAGTGTGCTCTTTATTTGTGCAGCCTGTGCATTGTCAAGCCCGGCTGTCTTTACCACAACATTCGCTGTGGAGCCGCTTATATAGCAGAGCGCATCGGAAAAGCCCTGGGCTTTCAGCAGGTTCTCGATCTTTGCCTCGGTCTCGATGTTGCTGCTAACTTCGCGGACATCTTCGGATATCACCGCAAGCTCGTCACTCGTGCTGTCACCGCCGTAATAGAAGCTCTGGAGCACCTCTATGGACTCGTCACGGCTCTTCTGCTTGTCAAGACGTGCCTGTGCGAAGTATTCGTCGGATTCCGATGAGTCAAGGTTTACCGTCTTATCCGATGTTTCCGCGCCTACAAAGCGTACCTCGCCGTATGTGGCGGTCTCGGTGCCGGGCTCGGTTTCCGCAGTCTCTACCTTCTGCGCGCCGGAATACAGGTAATTCACATAAAGCGCCGCTCCCAGCAGCAGCGCAAGACCTGCAACAGCGATATGCTTCTTGCCGATTATAAGATTGAGCCTTTTCTTGAATATTTTCATGTTCTTCCTCCGGATATGTAAAGTTCATTCCGCGGCAGAATGTGAACATTCGCGTCAGCCTGCCGCAACGCTGACACGCAGCGAGTTTATACCGAATACACCGGTGACCGCATTCACCACCTTCTCACGCACATCTGCCCTGTCCCCGCCTTCGCAGACCACTATCACTCCCCGAACTTCCGGTGCTGTGACGGACAGCAGCATATCCGCGTTCCTTCCGTACTGCTTCTGTTCTGACGTTCCGAGCGTCACCATGACATGCACTTCTCCCACGCCGTTTATCTCGGTGAGTATCTCCGAAAGCCGCTTCTCAAGCCCGCGCTCCTGCTCGTCAATTTCAGCGGCGGCAGACAAAGCGGTCCCGGAAGATTTTCCGCTTCCGGAAAAAATGCTGCCAAATGCTATCAGCAGTATCAGCGCGGCTCCCGCAGCAAGTACGATCTTCATCGTCCTGTCGCTTTTCAGCAGCTCCTTTATCTCTCCCATGCCTATGACAGCTCTCATTCGTCTTCCCGTTCCTTTTTCGCCTGCGGTGTAAGTTCCGCAGTCACACCTGTGCCTGTTCCCGCAAGACGCTTCGTAATAGCGACTGCTCTCTCCGCATACGCCGCGTGATCCCTAACGCTCCCGAAAACAAGCTTTATATCACTAATAGATATGCTCCCGTTGTCCGAAATATTAACGTCTATGTAGATTTTTTCGGGAACTATGCCCTCTTCCCCAAGCTTTTCAAATATCGCGGCGCGAAGCGCGTCTGCCGTCTTCTCTTCCGCAAGACCGAATACCTGCACCGTGTAGTCGTTGTAGGAAGTGTCGGCGCTGAGTATATCAGAAAAGTCCCATGCCGCATTAAGTCCGCTTACCGCGTTTATCACAGTTACCGCGAAAAAACAGGATATCAGCAGCTTTATCTGCGCAGAGAACCTTTCCGTCGGTATCAGAGCTTTGTACAGCGCGGTTATCACTGCCGCCGCGCATATCGAAAACAACATCTGCCTCATGCCGCACCTCACGATCTGCAGAACGCAAGCAACAATGCCGACGATACCGTCACGAACAGAAAAAAGCAGGTGAGCGATGCGATCATCACCGACATTACATTCTCACCGGACTTCACTATCCTGCTCACAGCCGCACAGCCGAAAAGATCGCTTATCACCCCTGCCGCGAACAGCAGGAATTTATAGCAGATCACCGTTACTGCCGGCGGAAGCAGCATACATACTCCGGCTGCTATCCCGAAACCGCCGATGCCTGTTTTAAGCACCGAAATGCTGCCGGATACGGCGGACAGAGCTTCCGACGCGGCACCGCCGACTATCGGAACGGCAGATGATACCGCAAATTTCAGCGTTTTCATTGCCGCGTTGTCTGCGGAGGAAGTTATTACCGTCTGAACGGACAATATCCCCAGAAATATCGTCATTATCAGCCCAAGCCCCCATACCACGAACTTCTTTATCCCCTCTCCGAGACGATCCAGTCCGAGATCCGGATCCGCGCTCCCCGCCGCTGTTATCCCGATCATACAGCTTGTAAGCGGGATTATCACCGACGATGTAAGACGCGCAAGTACCTGTATCGCCGTAAGCGTAACGGAGCTGAACACCGCGGCGGAGGCGGTATGTCCTCCCGCGGCAGTAACTCCCGCTATAACCGGAATGTAAACTAGCATAAAGTCCGTAACCGTGCCGAATGCGCTGCTCGCAGCATCAAGAATCCCGCTCAGATATACGGTAACGATCGCCGCACAGGAAAGCGCCGTTACAAGCGGGTATATCCGGCTCACCGCACCGCCTGCCGTACCGCCTATCCCGGACAGCAGCGATGCCAGCAGTATCACTGCCGTCACCGCTCCGAACATCTTCAGCGGCTTTCCCGCATTCTCTTTCACAAGCTCTGTGACCGTTCCGAAGATGTCGCTTACCGGAACAGTATCCGCACCGCCTTCCGGCGTAATCCCCCCGTCGTCAAGCATCTCCCTCGCTTCCTCCGGAAGAGCATCATACAGCTCGTCCGTTCCGAACTGCGCACCGCAGGTGACCGCAAGCACCGACATAAGTATCATCACAGCGAAGAATGACATAATTGCGCGGAGCAGTTTAAACTTCATAGTATCAGTTCCTTTACGATCCCGAATATTGCGCTGAACAGCGGCACCGAAACAAGCAGCACTGCTGTCTTTCCCGCAAATTCTATCTTGGACGCGATAGCGCCCTCCCCGCTGTCACGGCAGCTTTCAGCCGCAAGCTGGGTGACAACGCATACCGCAAGCGCTTTCATCAGTATCGCTATGTAAGCGCTTTCCGTGCCAGAAGCTTCCGCAAGCTCTCCGATAAGATCGGTAAGCGGCGATATCGAAGATATTACCGCAAACAGTATCAGCAGCGATGCCGCAAGCGAAACGAAAAGTCCGGACTCACCGCCG
This sequence comes from Ruminococcaceae bacterium UBA3215, assembly GCA_002363155.1. GTDB lineage: Bacteria > Bacillota > Clostridia > Oscillospirales > Ruminococcaceae > Ruminiclostridium_E. The sequence continues at coordinate 62,891 of DEWH01000020.1, forward strand.
AACTTCCGCAGTACAGCCGCGATCGCCGCAGCTATTATTCCCGTGCCGATTATCGCAAATATATTCATATTTTACAGTCCGAATACGTCCCTCACAGTTTCAAACAGCGTGCTGATCTCGCCTATCAGCATCATCAGCACTACCACAAGTCCTGCTATCGTCGTCATCATAGCCTGCTCGTCCCTGCCGGATTTTTTCAGCAGTATATCAAGCACCGCGACTATAATACCGACACCGGCTATCCGGAATATCAGATCAATATCCATAAGCACCCTGTCATATTATAATTATCCCCGCGCCGATGCCGCACATCGTCCATACGCTCATAAGCGTCCTGGATTTGCGGCTGCATTCAAGTTCGGCAGCTTCCAGCTCACGGCTTATAAGCGTACTTCCGAGGGCAAGCATAGAGAGCTGACCTTCCGTATCCGTTCCGCCGAGCCTGCTGCCGATATCCGCGAGTATCCGCCTGTCGTTATCCGAGAAGAACGGCGTTGCTTCGGCTGCGGCAGTCCATGCTTCCGACGCTGTGAGCCCGCTGTTCATTCCAGCAGCTGTCCTCTTTAAGAACGTGCAGTCCGAATATGCGCGCTCACCGGTCATCTCCGCTATAAGCTCATTCAGCGGTATTCCAGCGTATCTTATCTTTGCCGACATCTCATCAAGCACTCCCAGCACCGAACGAAGCATCGTACATCTATGCTTAAGCGCCGACGAGAACGCGGCTCCTGCCGCGGTACAGATCATTGCCGCTGCCGCAGCTTCCAATATCCTCAATCCCGTTTACTCTCCATAACCCTTTTACCGTACCGATACGGCTCCCGCCCGAAAGCAGCGCCGCGTAATTCACCGCTCCCCTGCTCACAAGCGTTCTGACTGCGGCATTATCCGCCGCTTCCGACATACTTCCGCAATGCACCGAAAGCAGAAGCTTCACGCCCCGTCCTGCGCATTCGGCAAGTTCCTCCTGCTCCGAGATCACCTCGTCGCAGATAAGATACTCCGGCGACATAAGCCGCATCGCACGCATTATCCCCTCTTTTTTCGGGAACATATCCAGCACATCACAGTTAGCGCCTACATCATTCTGCGGAACTCCGCGGTACATTGCCGCTATCTCGCCGTTCTCGTCGATAACCGCGGTCTTGGCAAAAGATGAGATAATTCTCGCACAGTCACGCAGCATAGTTGTTTTCGCGCTGAGCGGAGGTCCTAAAATAACAAGCCCTTTCAGATCGCTCCCGAACGCGGCAAGACTTACCAGCTTTTCCGCTATGCCTTTGTGCTCCGCGGCAATGCGCAGGTTTACCGATGATATATCCTTCATTGCCGTTATCCTGTCGCCGTGAATTACCGCAGTCCCCACAAGTCCGGCTCTGTGACCGCCCCGGAGTGTGATCCGCCCTTCGGCAAGCTCACGTTCAGCACTGTACAGCGAATAGCCGCAGAAATGCTTTACGCAGGCACTTATGCTCTCTGCCGTTACCATTGTCCCGGTGCATATATGCCGGCGTTCCGGTGTTTCCACGGTCACCGGTCTCCCCGTCCGGAGCCGTATCTCACACGCGCTCTCCGCTATTTCAGACGGAACCGAGCGAAGTGCATTCTCAAACGGCGGAAGCATTGCCGCAGCTTCATAATATCTTTCCTTCGTATCCACTTTATCATTCCTTTGCGTTTTTCTCTATGTTGTATTCTATGTGTACAAGTTCCCCGATAGAACAGAAGAAATGAATAATGAACAGTGAAGAATGAATAGTGAATAATTGTGGTGCCGCACAGACGCGGCTGATCTGAATCGTGACGGATATGAGAGTTTTGTTTACAGAACTATAGTTTTTTTTGCATAATAAAAACTCCCGCTTTTAACGGGAGTTTTAAAGTCGGATAATTTACTTTTTCACGGAGACCTGTCCGCCCTGCTTTATGCCGTTTTCAAGCATATCCTCAAAATCAGCAACAGGGATAGGCTTTGCGTAGAAGAAGCCCTGTGCGGTATCGCACTTGCTCTTGCGCAGGAAATCTACCTGCTCCATTGTCTCGATACCCTCGCAGATAATGTCGATATCCATTTTGTCTGCCATATCTATAACGCTCGAAAGAACTATGTCGTCCTTCTGCTCGATATGATCGCCGGAGAAGAATCCCTTGTCGATCTTCAGCACATCAACCGGCATATTTCTGAGCAGCGACAGCGACGAATAGCCGGAGCCGAAATCGTCGATGGATACACGGAAGCCGAACTTGCGAAGCTGATCTAAAACCTTTATCGCCGCAGCTTCATTCGCTATGAATACGCTCTCCGTAAGTTCAAGCTCAATGAGCGACGGGTCAATGCGGTACCTCCGTACCATTTCTGTTATCTTCGCCGCGAAATCCGTCCCGAGCATGTGTATGCGCGATACGTTCACCGAGATCGGTATTACTTCCTTCTCCGCGTCGATGCGTCTTCTCAGATACTTGCAGACCTCCTCATATACGAAGAAGTCGATCTTCACGATGTAGCCGTTCTTTTCAAGGAACGGAACAAAGCTGTCCGGCGTTACTATCGTGCCGTCCGGCTTAACCCAGCGCACAAGTGCTTCCGCACCGACGATACGATCCTGTGATACAGAGACTTTCGGCTGGAAGAACACCTTGAACTCGCTGTTCTTCAGCGCTTTCATCGCGTCCGCAGCCATTTCTATCGTCTTGTTGAGCTCCTCGCGCATTTCGGGTTTATATATGCTGCAAATTGCTATGCTGTGCTTCTTTGAATACTTGAGTGCGAGATTAGCATTGTCAAATGCAGTATCAAAGTCAAATGCCGCGCTCATATCCGGTACATACGCGCTCGCCATTATGCCGAAGCTCGTCTTTCCTCCGGCAAGCATATCATTCGTGGAGAACCGGCGTGTGAAATCCTCAAACTCGCTTATCAGATCATCGTCATATTCGGCAAATGCACAGAAATGATCGGCTTCGATCCTGCATACATATCTGATCTTGTCGGAGAAGTATGTGAACGCGGAAGCAAAACTCTTTAACAGCTCGTTTCCTGCTTTGTAGCCATAACGGCTGTTCACATAGCCGAAATTCGCAAAATCCGCCATGAGGAACACAAACTTGTCGTTCTCGAATACATTCTCCATGTGGTGTATGACATGAGATTTGAAGCTCGTGTAGTTCATAAGTCCCGTAAGCTCATCGTAGCTTGCGGCATATTCCGACTTTTCGCGTGCATGATCGGATTCGCGGAGCTTTATAAGATACGAGAACACTATCCTCGTAAGCTCTTTCAGCACCTTCGCCTCGTCGATCGAACAGCGGTACGAGAACGCATGATCCTGGAAGCTTACCGTTCCCGCAAGTCTTCCCGAACGGAAAAATCCGCATACCGTGGAAGATCCTATCTTGTTCGTATCCATATACGCGACATAGGCGTTGTCGCGGAGCGGAGAGTTCCCGTCAGCGCTTACCGTCTGGATATAGTTCTTGTCAAAACGTGCGCAGAAATCATTCAGCTCCTTGTTGGAGAAGATGACTTTATCCGTTCTCGCAGCATCTATGCTCTTTGAACGCCAGATGTATGTGTCCTGGAATGTACGTCCGTCGTGTCCGCATTCGGAAACAACTATCCTTCCGAAACGGAAATGCTTTCCGGTCTTTTCGATAAGGCTCCTTACCGCATCGTCCATATCTATTCCCGATTCAGCCATTTCAAACGCGCTCGCAAGCAGATCACCGCCGAATCCGGAAGAGCCTCCGAACATATCCATGCCCTTCTGATAGCGCTCAACACGGGACGTGGGCTTTTCGTCCTCGGCAGGCACAGGCTCCTCGCCGGTATAGAATGTGAAACAGCTCTTGCCTGCTCTTTTCGACGCGTAAAGCGCTGTATCGGCTTTCCTGTACAGTTCGTCGAAAGTGTCGCCGTCCTTCGGGAACAGCGCTATGCCGAGGCTTCCGGATACGCTCACTCCGCTGTCGTCATCGTTGTAGATAAGGCTGAATATCTTGCATATATCGTCGGCTTTGGATTCTATATGCGATTTGTGGTTCATACCGCGAAGGAATACGATAAACTCGTCTCCGCCTATTCTTCCTATTACGTCGTTTGCACGGAAAAGATCCTGCATCTCCTGCGCAAAATCCGTAAGCACACTGTCTCCGAACATGTGTCCCAGCGTATCGTTCAGCGTCTTGAAGTTGTCTATATCAACGATGATAAACGCATCGTAGGTATCACGGCTGTCTGTACGCAGAAAGCTCTGGATAAGCGTCTTGGTGGCTGTCTTGTTATAGAGCCCGGTGAGCGGATCGCGCTCGGCTTTGTCTATAAGGCGCTGATTCGCTATCTTTATCGTGCTTATGTCCTCGACCTTGCCGACTGCTCCGCGGTATTCACCGTCATTTATGCCGCGGTCCGTCTTTACTGTGATCCTGTACCAGCGGTAGTCGGAATCCCAGGGCAGATGCAGACGAAGCTCAAAAACGCCGTTGTCAACTCCGGTCTTGAGGTTGCTGCAAAGAAGTCCGAATGTCTCCTCGTCCTCATCACAGAGATATCCGCTGGAGGAGAAATATCCCTCGAAATCATCAACGGACAGGATATGATCGAATGTTCCGCTGATGTTGCGGTAAAAAGTGATGTGATCGTTCTCCGTGGTGTATCTGAAGATATAATCAGCGGATATCGCCATTACCGAGAACATCATATCTATCATCTCGGCACGTTCTGCCATCGCATGATCTTTCTCGGAAATATCGTGCAGAAGTACGCTCAGCCTTCTGGTGTGTCCGACAGTCTCAACACTTATCTCGGCATAGAGCGGAAGATGCGAACCCGTAGAATTGACCGCTTCTATCTCCAGCCCGAATGTCGGAAAGTTCTTCGCAAGCGCATCTATCTTTCCTATCAGCAGGGAGGAATACTCCCTTCCGATAAGCCTGAAACCGTACTCATTGGGCTCTATGTCAAGATATTGCTTCTTGTCGCAGCCGAACAGACGGAAATAGTTCATATTCGCCCATGTCAGGCGAGCGAAGTTGCCGTCGTATGTATATACCGCCGCGGCACAGGGTATTTCACCGAAAAGACTGTTCTTTTCGGCCGTTTCTGGTGCAGCACTCATATTTTCACCGCTTTCATCTTACTTCATTTTCAGACTTATATACTTTTCCGGATATGTGACATCTTCCTTATATGCAAGACGGACATAATCCCCTACCGTAACGAGTCCGAAGATCTGTTTATCCTCACCCTTGTTCAGAGTGTATATCCGCTTTGTCTTTCCCGTAGAGGGATCGTACGAGTAAACCGATTTATTTGTGTTGAAATACAGCTTTCCGCCGTAAGTATCGAGGGAAAGATAGCCTGTCGTATAAACTTTCGTTCCGAATGCGGCAACAGCGGTGCTTCCGTTTACACGGCGGGAGAACCATTTGCTCTTCGTTCTGAGCAGGGCTTTCGCTTTTCCGGTGCTCTTATTGTAGCTGTAAAGGGTAATTATACGCTGTCCGCTCGACTCGTCCTTCCCTGTGTCGGCAGCGTAATAATACTTACCGCCGAGAAAGCATATATGTGCTCTTATATTTTTCCAGAATGCGTTGTCATAGGAAGTATCCGATGCCGCGCCGTAACCGCCGCTTACTATCCACCCGCTGTGAAGCTCGGAAGAACTTCTGCACTGCGAATCGCTCATAAGGAAGTTCTTGTGCAGCGCAAGTCCCCAGAGATCGTATGTGCTGCCGTTGTACGCGGCTCCCGGATCATCGAGCGTAAGATCGACATGATACCACTTTCCGCCTATCTTCAGATAGTTCCACATGTGGTTCTGCGAACGCGAGAACACCACTGTGCAGTCGATTCCGAGGTAATCGCGCATTATATACTCGTAAGCGAGGGAGTAGCCCTGGCATACCGCTTTCTTGTTCACGATGCAGTCGTAGGAAGTGTGCTGGGACATTGTGCCGTACTTGCAGTTGAGCACCAGATAATCGTGGACATACAGAGCTTTGTCAACATCGTTCATATCCGGTGTTATGCCGGAAAGCATCTTCCTTATCGCGGAATCGAGCTTCGTCTGCGCAGCTTCACGCTGGGAACCGTTCATCGTGTACGCGAACTCGATACTGCGTACTTTTCCGCTGATATCTGCGATATAGTTGAATTTGTTGTCAACATAGAAGAGATCCGGGGATTCAAAGAATGCAGACGCGATTATCTCATTGACGGTCTCGTCAACTCCCCAGCCGTACCTGCCGGTAAATTCCGAGATATCTATGTCAGTTTCGCCGTTTTCGAGCTTATTCTTTATATATGGTGCAAGCTCATCGGTAGCAATATCTGCCGAGGCTGTAAATGTAAGACAGGACAGCATCAAAACGGCAGATAAAAGGATCGGGATCAGTTTTTTCATAAAGCCTCCGTTCAATTACACAAAGTATATTATACAATATCGGAGCAAAGAAATCAAGACCTTTATAAACTGTTCTAAAAAACAGATATAATTTTTGTTGAAATCCAACAATTTTAATGTAAAAAATATTTAAAATGCTTTATCGGGCGTAAAAAGGTATTGACAGCAAATACAAGATGTGCTATAATCAAAAACACTGAAATACAATATATAGTTTCAAGGAGCAGGACGTTAAAATGAAGATCATCAAGCGAAACGGATCGGAAGTTACTTTCGATCAGGAAAAGATCGTAAATGCTATAACAAAGGCAAATAATGCCGTTGACGAGAGCGTGAGAATGACTCAGCTCCAGATAAAGCGCATCGCCGAGAGCGTTGTCATCTCCTGTGAGGAGCTCGGACGTTCCCCAAGCGTTGAGGAAGTCCAGGATATGGTAGAGCATCAGATCATGGCTCACGGCGCTTTTGAAGCTGCAAAAGCATATATAACCTACCGCTATACCCGCCAGCTTATCCGCCAGTCCAACACCACCGACGACAAGATCCTCTCGCTTATAGAATGCAGCAACGAGGAAGCCAAGCAGGAAAACTCCAACAAGAACCCGATCGTGAACTCCACCCAGCGTGACTATATGGCAGGCGAAGTCTCCCGCGACATCACCAGCCGTATCCTGCTCCCGAAGGATATCGTTGAAGCGCATAACGAGGGTATAATCCACTTCCACGATTCCGACTACTACGCACAGCACATGCACAACTGCGATCTCGTAAACCTCGACGATATGCTCCAGAACGGAACTGTCATCACAGGCACGCTCATCGAGCGTCCCCACAGCTTCTCCACCGCCTGCAACATTGCTACACAGATAATCGCGCAGGTAGCTTCAAATCAGTACGGCGGTCAGTCCATTTCTCTCACGCACCTCGCCCCGTTCGTTCAGGTAAGCCGTGAAAAGCTGTACAATGACGTGGTTAAGGAAGCGGAGTCCGTCGGCATAACACTTACCGAGGAGACCGCGAGAAAAATGGCAGAGAACAGGCTCCTCGAAGAGATACAGCGCGGTGTCCAGACCATTCAGTATCAGGTCGTTACCCTCCTCACCACAAACGGACAGGCTCCTTTCGTTACCGTGTTCATGTATCTTAATGAAGCAAAGGACGAAAACGAAAAGAGAGACCTTGCGCTTATAATAGAAGAAGTGCTCAAACAGCGCTACGAAGGCGTAAAGAATGAACAGGGCGTATGGGTAACGCCCGCATTCCCGAAGCTCATATATGTGCTTGAGGAAGATAATATCACCGAAGGCAGCAAATACTACTACCTCACCGAGCTTGCGGCGAAATGCACCGCAAAGCGTATGGTACCGGACTACATCAGCGAGAAGAAGATGCTGGAGCTGAAAGGCGACGTATATACCTGTATGGGCTGCCGTTCATTCCTGACTCCGGACAGATTCACCGATGCAGGCATCGGAAATATCGCGAATGCGAAGAATTACGTTCCCGGAAAGCACAAGTATTACGGAAGATTCAACCAGGGCGTCGTAACGCTCAATCTCCCGGATATCGCACTTTCCTCCGGCGGAAACAAGGCAAAGTTCTGGAAGATATTCGATGAGCGTTTGAGCCTTTGCTACCGCGCCCTTATGTGCAGACACAAGAGACTGCTCGGAACGCTCTCCGATGTTGCGCCTATCCTCTGGCAGTACGGAGCCATTGCCCGTCTCGAAAAGGGCGAACCTATCGACAAGCTCCTTTTCAACGGCTATTCGACGATCTCCCTCGGATATGCGGGACTTTACGAGTGCGTAAGGTACATGACCGGCAAGTCTCACACCGATCCCGAAGCAAAGCCTTTCGCACTCAGCATTATGCAGTATATGAATGATGCGTGCAAGAAATGGAAGGCTGAAACGAACATAGATTTCTCGCTTTACGGAACTCCCCTTGAATCCACGACATACAAGTTTGCGAAATGCCTCCAGCGCCGTTTCGGCATAATTGAGGGCGTTACCGACAAGGGATACATCACAAACAGCTATCACGTTCATGTTACAGAGAAGATAGACGCGTTCACAAAGCTCAAGTTTGAAGCGGAATTCCAGGCTCTCTCCCCCGGAGGAGCGATAAGCTACGTCGAAGTTCCCGATATGCAGAACAACATCGAAGCGGTCCTGCAGGTAATGAGGTTTATCTACGACAACATCATCTATGCGGAGCTCAACACAAAGAGCGATTACTGCCAGGTCTGCGGCTGGGAAGGCGAAATAAGCATCGAGGAAGAAGACGGCAAGCTTATCTGGAAATGCCCGAAGTGCGGCAACACAGACCAGGACAAGATGAATGTCGCACGCCGTACCTGCGGCTACATCGGCACCCAGTTCTGGAACCAGGGCCGCACCCAGGAGATCCGCGAAAGAGTCCTGCACCTGTAAGAGCGCGCACAGCGCTCGAGAAGAGTCGCGCACAGCGCTCGAGACTTGGGGGAAACCTTTTGTGAACAAAAGGTTCTCCCCCAAACCCCTTTCCAAATGGCACGATGCCATTGCTGTTTTCCCAGAGTGCTGCACGATGCAGCACCCAAAGAAAACAAGAAAAACCTTTAATGGCTTCGCAATAAATGGGGAGAGTAATTCAACTCTCGCCCATTTTTGTTGGGATAAGATAGTAAAAGGTGATTATAATGTATTATGGCGAGATAAAAAATTATGATATTGCCAACGGTTCGGGCGTAAGAGTCACACTGTTCGTTTCCGGCTGCACCAATCACTGCGAGGGCTGCTTCCAGCCGCAGACATGGGATTTCCTGTTCGGCAAGCCCTTTACGGAAGAAACGGAAGATGAGATTATCAAAATGCTTGAACCGGATTACATCAACGGGCTGACACTGCTCGGCGGTGAACCCTTTGAGCCGGATAATCAGCGCGCTCTGCTCCCGTTCGTCCGGAAGGTAAAAGAAAAATACCCGGATAAAAACATCTGGGTATTTTCGGGATTTACTTATGACGAGATGAAAACAGAAGGCTGCAGATGCAGGTGCGAGTGTACAGATGAGCTGCTGGAACTTGCGGACGTTCTTGTTGACGGGCGGTTCGTTCTTGCGAAAAAGGATATTTCACTGCGGTTCCGCGGTTCGTCAAACCAGCGTCTTATTGATCTTAACAAAAAAAGAGAAACAGGCATTGTCAAACTCTGGGACGGGATATAACATCACTTTTTCTTCTTGTAAAGCTCGTTCGTCAGCGGTTTGAGTGCTTTCATAAGCTGTTTGAGGTCACTGCCCTCAAAGTATTTCTGGAGCGTGTTGTTAAGCGCTCCCCTGTCTTCGCAGATCTTCAGCGACAGCACAATATCGTCGATCCGCTGGCGGTACTTCTTTTCCTTAAGATTCTGCTCAACAAAAGTGCGTATGTTATCATCGCACTTTTTTTCTTTTGCGTTCCTTTTCCGCACCGGCTTTTCTTCCGGCGTTTCACCGATGCAGGATATCCGTGCGACTTTCGCGCCTCGGCTGCAGAATGCGGCTATCTGCTTGTCATAGTCGTTGTCGTTTGAGACAATGAAGTATTTATCCGCATTCCCGCCTGCTATATGCCCGCTGATATATTCGACGATCTTCACATCTATCGCGTTCTTTATGTCAAGGTCAACGCGCTCATACTCGAACATTGCCGGAGACTCGTATATTTTCCGGTGAAGTTCGATATTGAGATATGCGGCGTTCGCTCTGTAATATATGCGGACGCGGTCGTCTTCACCGAGACATTCCATTCCGTCTGTACCGTAATTGTGAACATTCTCGGAGTCTATAAAATAGTAGTTTCTTATCTCACTTTTCTTTGCCATTTTTACCTCTGGTATTATATTATTTTTTCAGCGCTTCGTCAAAAATATAAATGCCCGAAGCAGGGTCATATCCTATTCTTTCTGTTCCTCTTCCGGAAAAAACGTATTCCCTGCCGAAGCAAAGAGGCGCAAAGTACCCGTTGTCAAGGATAAACTGCTCAGCTTCAAGGCAGTATCTCGCTGCACTTTTATCATCTTCCGCTGTCAGTGCGCAGGTGATTATATCATCAAGCTTACGGCTGTCCGCACCGCCGTAATTGAGCGCGGAAGATGACGCGAACGCGGACAGGTAACTCTGTGCATTGCTTCCGCCGATACGGACGAGCGCCGCGTCAAAAGCACCGCTCTGCAATGCGGAAAGATAGTCGGGATAAGGCAGTTCGGACACTGTGCAGTTAATGCCGAAAGACTTCTGCCAGCGCTGAATAAATGACCCCGCGTATTGCCGCAGCGCAGTTCCCTCCGGTATCAGCAGCTTCATTCCCGACAGCGCTCCGTCCGGCAATTCACGCATAGCGCGTTCTCCGCGCTCCGACAGCTCTGTTTCGGTATAGGGCAAAGCTTCCGGATAGCCAGCCGCTTTCCTGTAATCGGTATCTCCCACTGACGCTCCTTCCGGAACTATACAGGAAGCGGAAGTGTAGATGTCATCGGTGAACCCGGAAGCTACATGACCGCCGAGAGCTATCCGGAGATCCGGTTCCGCGAATACACCGCCTGCATTGAACACAACTCCCCATACCGATGAGGAATAGATGCGCTCGCTGTATTTTCCGGTGAGCATGAATATCTCGTCCGGATCGGAAGTGCGGTAAACATCGGTGTCTCCGGCTGTAAAACTGCCGTGAGCGTCCGCGCCTATAAGATATGTAATGCTGCGAGGGGCAGTTCCGAAGATCGCGCTGTTTTTGGGATTGCGTTTAAGCTCTATGAAATTGCCGTTCTTTGTCCACTTGTCGTAATGCCAGCGGTTCACATAAAAACCGCCGTTCGAGCCGACACAGTTACCCACAAGTCCGTACTGACCCTCGGTATGCTCCCAGAACGCACGGCTGCATGGCATAGCCGGAGCCGCGGCAAGAAGCTCTTTCAGATCGGTGCGCGGTTCGTTCAGTGTTATGCGGAGTTCGTATTTTCCTGTCGCCTCTACACCGATCTGCGTACGGTCAGCTATCACTCCGGTATTTATCTTTTCCGCGTTTCTGATGCAGTAGTATTCCTTTGCGCGTACAGAACCCAGTGCGGGGTCCACAAGGCGCTGAAATGCGAACACGAAGTCGTCGGCAGTACATTCGGCAGTAAAATCATCTGCGCCGTACCAGCTTACTCCCCCGGCAAGACGGAATGTCCACACAAGTCCGTCGTCGCTTATATCAGCGCTTTCTGCCATTGCCGGAACAGTTTCACCGCCGTCTATTGTCCTGTACAGCCCGCGGAAAACATCGGATATTATCTGCGCGGAGCTGTCGTTTATGCAGGTCTGTGGATCGAGCGTGACCGGATTGCCGCTTATCACTGACGTAAACGCGGCATTTTTTCCTATGTCAGGATCCTCCTCGGCGCTGTCACGGCAGGAAGCCAGCGAAAGCAAGGCTGTCACAAGAAATGCGGCAGCCGTTATGAATGATAACGTTCGCTTAAAGATCAACCGTGACCGCCTTTCCCTGCGCAAGACTTTCCGGGACATTTATAAGGCGCTGGTTACGGCTTCCGCGGAATTTCAGTTCCAGCGATCTCTCCGCAAGAACAAAGCGTCCGTCCACAAGCACATCGAGCAGTCCGAGCAGACGCTTTACCTGCGGTTCTTTCTCACCTTTCGCAAGAAGCTGCTCGAACGTCCAGCCGGAATAGCTCATCAGATGATATCCGTCCGCTTTCAGCTTTTCGCCAAGCTCCGCAAGCGGTTCCGCCTGGCAGAAAGGTTCTCCGCCGGAGTATGTGACACCGTGAACCAGCGGGAACTGCTTTATTTTGTTGTAGATCTTGTCTGTGTCGGCAAGACGTCCGGCGTTGAAATCGTGGGTCTCCGGGTTGTGGCAGCCTTCACAGTGGTGCGGACAGCCCTGGACGAATATCGTGAAGCGTATTCCCGGACCGTCAACGTATGATTCGGGGACTATCCCCGCAAGTTTAATCAGCATCGTTTCACCGCATCTCAATCATAGTCTCTGTTATTGGATATAAACGCACGGACGCGAAGAGGCACTCCCACATCTTTTGCGCGCTCACGGCATTTCTCCACTTCTTCTTCGCCGATAACATCAACGATCGTGAGCTTTACGTCAGGTATGAACGAGTGGGCGACAATCGCAAAATTCAGCATCGAATTGTAGGACGGAAGTCCGAAGCGTGACTTCGTGATCTCAAGGTACTTGTGCGGGTCAGATGCGTTAAGGCTGATCGAAAGGCTGTCGATCACACCCCGCATCGAATAGAGATCGAATGTGGGGTGCATCAGCGATACAAGACCGTTGGTGTTTATGCGTATCTTCATATCCGTCTGCGACTTGATGTATTCCGCCACTTCGATGATGTCCCACGGGCGCTCCATAGGCTCACCGTAACCGCAGAATACCACCTCGCTGTACTTCGAGGTATCCACCTCGTCAAACGCCGCCTTGATCTCGTCAACAGTCGGCTCGTGCTCAAGCCAAAGGCTGTCATTCTCACCCACCGTCTCGTCGTTGTGACGTATGCAGAATGTGCAGTTGCATGGGCATTTGTTTGTGATGTTCGCGTACAGTGACCCGTTAAGGTCATAGAAGATCTTCATTGCTTTCATTTTGTGCATCTCCTTAAAGTTGATCAATAATGTTAATTTCGTCACGATCCGGATATGCTGCCGCCTGCGGCAGCACCTCAATTATTCACTATTCATTCTTCATTATTCACTGTTCACTTATTCCGCGTACATAATGCGTCCGGTCTCCTGGTCTATCTTTGCCCTGCCGTTCTTTACAGCATTCGCAATTCCCATTGACGCGGCAAGCTCCGCAGTTTCGGTAGTGCGTGCAAATCCGAACAGTTTCGCCGTCTCCTTGATGAGCTCGGCACGCTCAAGGCTTATCGAAACCGTGAGTATGTACATCACAGCTGCGCTTATCTCCTCGGTAGCTATGTCATCAAGCTTTCGCTTGCTGCCGTCCGCTGCGGCACCGCGGAATTCGGAGTATTCCGACGGTTCCTGATCTCTGCGCCATACGAATACCGAATCTTTCCGCTGTGTCGTTTTAAGATCCATTCCGTCAAATATCTCCGAGAAGCGCTGCTCCGCTCTCGCAGAACGCTTCATTCCGAACGCGGCGAGGACGTAGTGCAGCAGCACTTCCCTGCTTACAGGCGCTTCCCATTCAACTGCCGCTTCTATGATGCGCTTTATCTGTGAAGTCGAACTCATATCGCTGAAATATGCCTGATCTCCGATAACTTCCGGAACAAACGGTACATAAACGTGACTGTCTTCCGATTCCGCGCTTTCTTCCTTTTCAAATGTAAGCTCGCGCTTCTTCGGAGCTTCTTCCTGCTGAACCGGCTCTCCCTCGCGATAAGCTGCAAGAGCCTTCCCGATCTCGCCGTTAAGATATTCGAGGACCTTGAGGTCGTTGTCCAGCCAGTCGAGGATATGCACGTTCACGATCTTCCAGCCGAGCCCGGCAAGCACCGACGGCTGAACTATATTCCTGTCGCGGGCGTTGGTAAGCTCGAATCCGCTTTCGCTTCCGCACATTATTCCCATGAGGTAGGTTCCCGGATCGTCCGGATTGACAACGCCTATGTCGATCTTGTAATCGGACCTGCCGATACCGGTACGGACGGTATATCCGATATCTTCAAGCGCTTTTGCGACTGTTCCGGCAAATGCCGCTCCCTCGGTCTTTACGGCTGATGATTTTCGCACCGACAGAGCCGAACTGCCCTTAGCGGCGAAATCGAGGAATCCGCGCAGTCCCGCAACTCCCTCGGAACGACTCCTGTTCACATCTATCTGCTCCGGTCTGATGACCGAGTAAACGATCATCTCTTTTCTTGCGCGGGATACGGCAACATTCAGTCTCCGCCAGCCGCCGTCCTGGTTCACGGGTCCGAAATTCATCGAGACTTTTCCGTCCTTGTCCGGACCATAGCCTATTGAGAAGAGTATCACGTCACGCTCGTCGCCCTGCACATTCTCAAGGTTCTTGACAAGTATCGGCTCGTACATCTCCGCCGCGTACTGTTCGAGTTCCGGATCCTTACGGAACTCCTCGGACAGCAGATCGTCTATAAGTATCTGCTGGATTATGTTGAATGTGACAACGCCTATGCTGTCTTTCCGCAGTACCGGATCGGACAGGCGGCGCACTATCTCCGCCGTAACAGCTTCCGCTTCCGCACGGTTCTGTTTCGTGCCGCCCTTGTCGTAGAAGCCGTCAACATGCACCCATGTTACCTTTGATACAAGATCGTCCGGCGACGGGAATGTGCGCAGGCTGTTGTCATAGAAGCGGCTGTTGCTGTACGCGATAAGGCTCTCGTGGCGCGAACGGTAATGCCAGAGCAGATGACGCTGGGGCATCGCAAGAGCAAGACAGTCGTCCAGCACGCTTTCAAGATCTTCTTTATCTATGTTCTCTTCGTCCGTATGATCGGCTGTGAAGAACGATGTGGGCGGGAGCTGTTTCGGGTCTCCGACTACCACCACATTCTCGCCTCGCGCTATCGCGCCTACGGCTTCACTTGTGGGAAGCTGCGACGCTTCGTCGAATACGACGAGATCGAACTTCGCAAATGACGGGTCTATATACTGCGCCGCGGAGATCGGGCTCATAAGCATACACGGACACAGCCTTCCGAGCAGGTTCGGTATGCTGTCGAACAGCTTTCTTATCGACATTCCCCGCGCTCCGCTCTTTATCGCTTTCTGGAGTATCGCAAGCTCGGAAGATGCACCGGATTTTCCGGAAGCGGTATCCGGCACTCTCGCGGAAAGACGTGATACAAGCTCTTCGATCGTAAGCTCCTCGAAACGCGATGTGAAATTGCGGTATTTATCCACGGTGCGCTCAAATTCCGCACCCTGGAATGCTTTCAGCAGCGGTTCGTTCTGTACCGCACGGGATATGACGGACTTGCAGACGCAGGCGGATAGTGCACCCTTTATGCTGCCCTCGTCAAGAACGCCGGAACGGTATGCGTCGGCTGCGTTCTTAAGTCCGAGTCCGTTCAGCTTTCTTATGCTGTTTTCGAGGACTACCCTGTCGCGCAGTGATTCTGTGCTGTTATAATAGCCCTGCGCTTCGGCAGAAACGCTTCCGAAGAGATCGGGTCCCGTGCATGCCGAAACGATATCCGCGGAAAACTCGGCTTTAAGCCGGTCACATACGCCCAGCATATCGAAATAGCGCAGTTCCGCTTCATTGACGGAAGTGCGGATATCCGGACTTTCCTTCTTAGCTATAATCGCCGATCTAAGCTCTGGTGTTATGCCAGCAAGCTTTGTGCGCAGTTCAAACGATACCGGCATAGCTTCTTTCAGCTTTGCGAACGCGCTGTTCTCGCCGCGCCAGTTCTCACCGAGATATTTCGTAACATTCGGATCCGCACTGTTGACAAGTGCAAGGAGTTGTTTGTATTCCGAAAGAGTTCCGAGTATTTCAGTGATGTTTTCTTTTGTTACAGTCGAAGGATTTTTCGCATATACCGCAAGCTCTTTCACACATTTACCGGAGTTTATCGCTTTTCCGATGAAGTTGCTCTGCTGCGCTTTCTTCCAGTTTATCAGCGCAGTGTCCGCATCGTAATTCCAGATGCTCTGCTCAAATCTGCCGCTGTAATCCGCCTTTATCGCCGCGCATCTCATTCCGGAATCCAGCAGCTTGTCAAGCTCCTCACGCGCTGCCTGCGGATTCTCACCGCTTATTATCCCGTCTATCAGCAGTTCCGGCTCAAATACGGCTTTGAAGATGCCGAAAATGCTGTCGATACCCGCCTTGTCCGAGGGCAGCGCAGCATCGAGAAGTTCACCGAGTTTACCATAAGCGGCAGCCGCTTCCGAAGTCTTGTTCATAAGAAGCTCCGCAAGTTCGTAGAACCTGCTGCGCAGTTCTATCGTATATTCCGACGCGCATACGTTTTTAAGCGGAGAACCGTGCAGTCCGCCCAGTTCCCTGCCAGCCGCAGCCGTATCTGCCGCAGCTTCGAGCCATGCGCTGTAATCGGCTGCTAAAGCGCCGTTCACGAAGTCGGCATCAAGCGTCAGCTTTCCGTCATACTCCTTCGCCGCTTCATATCCCACAACTGCATCATACACCGACATTCCCGCCGCGCGTTCCGTATAGAGCGCACTCATGGTGTCGTTGAGTTCCCTGCGGAGACTGTGCAGCTTTTCCGCGGTCTGCGCATACTCCTCCGGAGACTTGATACGGCTCATGGAAAGCGCGGTCTCAAGCTGGGTAAGGACTGCGCGCTTGTTCGACTTGTTGGAGTGCAGTTCAAGGCAGAACGGGTCAAGCCCGATCTTCGCAAGGCGCTTCTGCACTACCGACAGCGCAGCCATTTTTTCGGCTACGAACAGCACCGATTTTCCCTGGAACAGCGCATTTGCGATCATATTCGTGATCGTCTGCGATTTACCGGTCCCCGGCGGTCCGTGCAGCACAAAGCTCCTGCCAAGTGACGCTTCATATATAGCGGCGAGTTGGGAGGAATCCGCGCTCATGGGGACAGCCATATCCGCAGGCAATACCTTCTCGTCAAGGGTATGGGGCGAAAGATCGGTGTCCTCCGTCTCCCACTCGGTCTTGCCGGACATAAGGCTCGCTACTACCTTGTTCTTCGCAAGATCATCGGAACGGCTCCGGATATCGTTCCACATTATGAAACGGCTGAAAGAGAACTGTCCGAGGAACGCGATCTCCTCTATATCCCAGCGCTTCTTCGACATTACCGCCTGTCTCATGGTGCTGAACACCAGCGGTATATCAACGCCGTTATCGTCCGCGGGAAGCGGGTCAAGCCCGTTCACCGAGATGCCGTGATCCTGGCGCAGCAGTTCAAGAAGCGTTATGTTCATCTGCGTTTCTTCCCCGCGGATACGCAGAGAATACGACTTATCCTGTATCTTTTTGATTATATCCACCGGCACAAGTATCAGCGGTGCATAGCGGGGCTTTGTGCTGCGGTCAGTCTCGTACCAGCGCAGAAAGCCCAGTGCAAGATACAGCGTGTTCGCACCGTTCTCCTCAAGACTCACCTTTGCGTCGCGGTGAAGCTTTTTCAGCGTCTTTTCAAGCTCAGCCTCACTTATGAATGTGCGCAGACGGCGGTTCTTAAATTCCGATTCGGCTATCGACGATATAAGATCACGGTCATTCTCCGTTTCGTAGATCCTGCTGTCCGACAGCGTGAACGACTTCTCCGACGGTGCAGGCATGATCCTGAAGCTTTCGCCGTCGGATATCACATCTTCCAGCTTTGCAAGATCGTCGGTCATGAACTGGACATTTGACGTGCCGGGACGGAAATTAAGCAGGCTGTTGCGAAGGCTCAGATCGAGAAGCTTGCGCTCCCAGATCATCTGCTTGGTAAGCTCCTTCTCTTCCGCAAATCCTCCCCTGCGCGATGTGTCGATCACTCTCGGAGACGAGGTTATCTCATCTGCCGCACGTTTTCCGTAATCGACAGCGCGGTATTGCCCATTCTCGGCAACTCTCGCAGGAATTGGACGGATACCGCTTCCCCGGCATCTCCGCACATCTACCGCGTACAGGAAATCCGCGTCTTCGGTGAGTCTTGCAAGGGCATGGGATTCCGCATGAGCAAAATCCACGGATTTTCCGGCTACGAAGTCCGTACACTCGGTCACGCATATCTTGTCGATGCCTTCCGCGGCACGCTTTTTCAGCGCAGAAACATCGTCCTCCGCACAGTCCGCAAACGTCTCGTCCTCAAGCCAGAATCCGGCAAAGCAATGCCCCTTTATCAGCACTATCAGCGGATTCAGTCCTATCTGCTCAAGGCAGGACGCGAACAGCAGCGCAAGATCGAGACAGGTGCCGTGCTTTTCGGTAAGTACCGTATAAGGAAGCCGCACCCGCTGTCCCGATTTTTCAAAGCTTGCCGGAGGAACGATATAGGCGATGTTCTCCTCCTGCAGCGCAGCATAGACCGCGGCAGCCTGCTGCTTTACAACATTCGGGTCTTCCGACTGATAGCCGGTGAATGAGGGAGATCCGCTCCACTTCTGCAAATGCACGGAAGCCTTTGAGATGACCTCGCTCACAAGCGGGTGATTCGGGGACATGAATGCCGAAACAAGTTCCGGCATCATCATAGCCCCGCTCCATTCGTCATAAGCAAGTATCTCGACAGGTACGTCTTTTTCCGCAAGCAGTTCCCCGTCCTTTTCAGCAGAGATGTGTATATTTCCCGCCGTCTTTTCAGTCAGCGAGAACAGATAATCCGTGGAGAGCGTGAGCTTCACCGGCGTTATCTCTGTTGTACGTCCGGCTTCTGCATACTGCACGGTATATTCGTAAGGTTTGGCAAATTCCGGCTCGAAAACCGCAGTCACCTTAATTCCCTCTGCCGCCGTTTCACCGGGATTAACTATCTCAATGCTCCTTATCAGCGGTATGTAGTTCTGCTGCATGGCAAAATTGAACACGCCTGCCGACTGCACTTCTATCTTTATATCACCGTTCATAGCAAAAATCCTTTCGGAAAATATTATTACCCACAATAGTATATCATCTTTTCCCGGAAAAATCAAGGTTTTTGCAATATAAAAGCCCCGTGCAGCAAAAATGATGCACGGAGCTTCGGTGTTTCTTCAATTCATTCTTCCATTTGCTTCGAGAAATACATAGCCGCCGCCTTTACAAGTGCGGTCTGTTCCGGTGTGGCATACTCGCTTCCGCTCCCGGAAAGCATTACTACCGCCCCGTTCACATCTCCCTGCGCAACGATAGGCGCACAGGCTATCGCATACTTGTCCACGCCTTCGATAGGGTTGATCCGCTTGTCCTCAAGAGACGCGTAAACAACAGGCTTTCTGCCCTCGATCACATCTTCGAGTGAACTCGAAACACGCCTTTCAAGCACTTCCTTCTTCTGCATTCCCGAAACCGCGATAACGTGATCACGGTCACATATCGCCGCAGGACACCCGCCTATCTTCGCGAGCACCTCTGCGTACTGATTCGCAAGATCGGATATGTCACCGACGGGCGAATACTTCTTGAATATCACCTCGCCCTCGGAGTTCGTGAATATTTCCAGCGGGTCGCCCTCATTGATAACATTGACACGGTAGACCTTGTCCTTCCGGTTCGCGGAGGACTGTACGGCGGTCTGTGAGATATCTGCCGTGCCTTGATTAAAATTTATGGTTTCCGGCTTTTTTGTGGCGATATGAAGTATTCTGTCCACATCTGCTTTCAGCTTCACATCAATGTGGTCTTCATAAACAAGGATCCTGTCAACTATCGTGTTGATGTCCCGCTTGTCGAGACTGTCTTTTTGCAGTATATCGTCAAACACCTGCATAACACTCTTCGCCGCACGGTTTGTGCGTATAATCGTATTTGCATTGTCGGCTGCAAGGATAAGCTGGTTCTGTAGCCCGTCGATCCTGTCCTGTGCGTCGCTTATAAGCTCGTCATACGTCTGCTCGATAAGTGACGCATTATCCCCCGCTTTCAGAACATCACGGGTCTTTTGCTTTATGAGCTGTTTCAGCTCCTCCTTCTCTTTCTCCATAAGCTCGCCAAGCTGTTCCGCAGCCGCAAAACTGTCGCGGGTTGAGGTTTCTTCATTCCTTATCGACTCTTCGAGGACTTCAAGCATATCCGCCGAGTTATCACGGACTTTGAGAATGTATGATCTCAGTATGTCATCGAGCAGGTCTGTCCTGATGTGGTGAGATGTACAGCCCTTCTTACCCCGTTTCTGATACGCTCCGCATATATATGCCGGTTTCAGGTCTTTCCGGCTCATCGCAAACATCGGCGACCCGCAGTCCCCGCAGAACAGCACCCCGGTGTACATATTCTCATTCTTGCGGACTCCGCGGTAACTGTTTGTCGTTCTCTGCTTCATCAGTTCCTGCGTTATGGCAAATTCACTGTATTCAATTATCGCAGGGTGATGATTTTCAAAAACGATATGCTCGCTTTCGTCCGTGCGCATATCTGAGCCGTTTATCTTTGTGCGCTGCCATTTATGCTGCCTCAGCGTTCCGATATAGAAGTCATTCTCCAGCATCTTCTGTATCGTGATTATGCTCCAGCTGTCCTTGACTTTCAGCCTGCATTCTCCTCCGTCACGCTCGATCAGCTCTTTCTGACGCATTCTCGGTGTGGGATAATGCCGATCGGTAAGGTAATTTGCGATCTTCTTGTATCCCCAGCCCTCATTATACAGCCGGAACACCTCGCGGACGATAGCTGCTGCCGGTTCATCTGCCTCAAACAGCCCCTTTTTGGCGTTCGTCATCATATAGCCGTATGGGACACTACATATCCACTCGCCCTTGTTCTGACGGCTCTGAATGACTGCACTGACCTTTTTGCTTGCATCTGTAACAGGCATTTCGTTCACAAAGAAGTACAGCTTTATCTTCATCCAGTCATCATTCTTCGGGTAATCGACTCCGTCCCCTATCGCAATTATGCGTATCCCGGTCTCGATAATGTCCTCAAATTCGGCAAGCCCCTTTCCCGTTCTTCTTGAAAAACGGCTGAGATCCTTTATGATGAGTATGTCGTAAGTGTGATCCATGAGCAGCGGGCGAAGCTGCATATATCCCGGACGCTGATTGAACGTGTACCCCGATCTGTCGCGGTCTTCGTAATAATCAACATTGGCTGTCGGAAAATGAAGTCTGCAATACTCGCCGATGATCGCTTTCTGGTTCTCGATACTTGTGTTGTCCTTGTCAAGCTCTGTGTCCACAGATATTCGGGTGTAGGCTGCTATTTTCAGACTATCCATATCATAAGCACGCTCCATATTTTTATTAACAACATTGTAACATACAGTACAGGTTTTGTCAATAGCTATGTTACTTCTAACCATGCTCTGCCCCAAAACGGAAAAAGAGCCGAGAAAAAACATTTTACCTATCCCCTTCTGGGGATAGGTAAAATCCTTGTTAAGGAGCGGTTATAGGTGTTGCAGACACAAGATACTTAGTGCTTGTTGAACTCCATTTACCTGTGTAAGACTGAACAAGGAACTTGTATTCTGTTCCATTAGCGAGATTCTTCGCGGTGTATGTTGTTCCTGTCAGTGTATCAGCAAGTACTGTGTACTTACCGTTCTCATAGATAGCCACTGCATACTTTTTTGCTCCATCAATAGCATTCCATGTAAGTGTTACCTGACCGTTGCCGGATGTTACTGTTACTTTGGGAATGATAGAACTACTCTTTGGTGTTGCGGATACAAGATACTTAGTGCTTGTTGAACTCCATTTAGTCGTGTAAGACTGAACGAGGAATTTGTATTCTATTCCGTTAGTGAGGTTCTTTGCTGTGTACGTTGTTCCTGTCAGAGTATCTGCAAGTACTGTGTACTTTCCGTTCTCATAGATAGCCACTGCATACTTCTTTGCTCCCTCAACTGCGTTCCATGTAAGTGTTACCTGACCGTCACCGGGTGTTGCATTAACTTCCGGTATGACAGAACCCGAGGGGGTGGAAGATCCTATAGGAGTTGCGGATACAAGATACTTAGTGCTTGTTGAGCTCCACTTGCTGGTGTAAGACTGAACGAGGAACTTGTATTCCTTGCCGTTTGTGAGATTCTTCGCTGTGTACGTTGTTCCTGTCAGTGTATCTGCAAGTACTGTGTACTTTCCGTTCTCATAGATAGCCACTGCATACTTCTTTGCGCCATCAACTGCGTTCCATGTAAGTGTTACCTGTCCGTCGCCGGCTGTTGCTGTTACTACCGGTATGACAGAACCCGAGGGGGTGGAAGATCCTATAGGAGTTGCGGATACAAGATACTTAGTGCTTGTTGAGCTCCACTTGCCGGTGTAAGATTGAACAAGGAACTTATATTCCTTACCATTAGTAAGGTTCTTTGCGGTGTACGTTGTTCCTGTCAGCGTATCAGCAAGTACTGTGTACTTTCCGTTCTCATAGATAGCCACTGCATACTTTTTTGCACCTTCAACTGCATTCCATGTAAGTGTTACTTGTCCATCGCCGGCTGTTGCTTTAACTTCCGGTATTACAGAACCGCTCTTGGGTGTTGCGGATACAAGATACTTAGTGCTTGTTGAGCTCCACTTGCTGGTGTAAGACTGAACAAGAAACTTATATTCTGTTCCGTTAGTGAGGTTCTTGGCTGTGTATGTTGTTCCTGTTAGTGTATCTGAAAGTACTGTGTATTTACCGTTCTCATAGATAGCCACAGCATACTTTTTTGCACTCTCAACTGCGTTCCATGTAAGTGTTACCTGACCGTCTCCTGCTGTTGCTGTTACTTCAGGGATTACAGAATCATTCTTGGGTGTTGCGGATACAAGGTACTTTGTACTCGATGAACTCCACTTGCCCGTGTAAGACTGAACAAGGAACTTGTATTCCTTACCGTTTGTGAGGTTCTTTGCTGTGTACGTTGTTCCTGTCAAAGAATCGTCAAGTACTGTGTACTTACCGTTCTCATAGATAGCCACTGCATACTTCTTTGCACCCTCAACTGCGTTCCATGAGAGTGTGACTTGTCCATTGCTGGGTGTTGCTGATACTTCGGGTATAACAGAAGCAGCGGCTTTAATTGTGAATATTGCTGTCTTTGTCTCTGTGTAATTACCCTTTCCCGTTATGGTAACTGTTGCTGTACCGACATTTACATTATTGCTGTATTCAACTGTATAGTCTGTGCCATTTACAAGCGCTTTATCACCGTCAGTTACAGCAATTGTGGGTGTAATTGCTGAGCCAGTGTATGTCTGATCTGATATTTCCGATATTGTAGAACCACTTATGGATTTAGCAACGATTTTGAATTCAGCTGTATTTGTTCCTGTATACGCGCCTACACCTTTAATTGTTATTCCCGCAGTTCCAACATCAACGTTGTTGCTATAGGATACGATGTAGTCCGTTCCTTCAACAAGGACGTTATCTCCATCTTTGACTGTTATGGCAGGACTGATTTCAGAACCAGTATAAGCCTGATCTGAAATCGGAGAAATAACGGCTGTTTCAATATCTTTAATTCTGTTCCCTACATTTATAGTTACACAGTCATTTTCATTAATATAGTGATCACATTCATTTTGTATTTCACAATAAATTTTATATGTACCAGCACCTTGCTTCGGGTAGAATTTAAACACATTATCGCCATGTCTGCGGAAAACATCGGTATATCCAGAAGGCAAAACGACATAGAAGTTATAGTTTCTTATCGTTTTGCTGTCATTTGGTGTAACTGTTATAGTTGCAACATTACCGGGCTCAATATCGGAATTGTCAACCTGTATGGAATATCCTGTAGGCTTGATAACTTCCCAGAACTTACCTTTTGTCTGTTCGCCGCAGCTTCCGTCAACGGAAAGTCCGTACATAGACTGGAAAGACTTTACTGCATCTCTTGTTCCGGGACCAAATGAACCGTCTATGTCGCAGGATATACCGACTATATTCAAGCAGGACTGAACCCACTTTACATCATCACCGGTCATAACAGATGACGATGAATTGTAATAAAGCGCTCTCTCCGGTTTCGGATACAGCCATGAGCTATAACCTATATCAGGAGAAGAAAGGAACCATACCTGAAATTTCTGAGCGCTGCTGCCATTGAATTCAAACATCTGTGCATTTGCACCATCTTCATGAGAAGCACCAGAGATATCAAGAACTTTATCACTCGTCTTATTTTTCAAATAATATGCACCGGATTCGCCGGATATAAACCATTTTTGTGAATCCCCGCCGTTAGCTTCCCAGACATATACATTTTCGCCCTGACCGCTGTAATCGAGAACACCATAATAATTATTATAGATCGTGTAGCTGCCATCATCATTTTTATCAAAATGCCAGATCTGATTAGCATCACCTGTTCCTGTTCTCATATCGACATTTTTATCTTCTTCGGCAGTCAAGTGCTTCCACGGTTCTGTGTTTATTATATACGCCTCAAAGTTGTTTCCAAGGTCAACTTTTTCAAGCTCTTGTTTTTTGGGACGAGCAACACCAACAATTGTATAACTCTGCCCATAAACATGCTTTTTTACAGTAATATTTTCTTTTATATTTATTTTATTGGGTGGATTAAAACCGTTTCCTTGCTGTACTATAGAGTAAGTATTACCTGAAGCGGTATAAACTATTGCGACATGACCATATCCTTCATTTCCAGAAGTACCTGACTCGAACGATATAATGTCTCCTGGAAGAGGTGTAAAGCCATCATAATAATCAATGCGCTCAAACAAGTCCGCAAATGCGTTAGCAACATTTTTATACACATCTTTTCCGTTACCAGTTGTTCCAATATTTTTGCCGAAATAAGCAGATAAGTAATATCTTATTATCTTTGGACAAGAATAATCCAAACTTCCATCATTTCTTCTTCCGTTATAATGTAGAGCCTCATGACCTACGAGGTTATCTCTTATCCAAACTGTGTATGGATTTTCAGCTCCTGCTTCCACCATAAACAACCCGCACATCATCGTCACTGCTAATGCTACTGACAAAAAGCTTGATAAAATTCGTTTTCCTAATTTCATATAGCTACCTCCACTGTTATATTTGTGTTCAACCTCTACAGGAAAACTGTAGAGGTTGAACAAATTAATTTTATATTGAGTTTTATGCTTCCGGAGTTACAGATACAAGATACTTTGTACTTGTAGAGCTCCATTTACCCGTATAGGACTGTACAAGGAACTTGTACTCCTTGCCGTTTGTAATGTCACTGACAACATAAGATGTCTTTGTGATATTATCATTCAATACAGTGTACTTACCATTTTCATAGATAGCCACTGCATACTTTGTCGCACCTGTAACAGCTTTCCACTTTAACATAACCGCTCCATCGCCTGATACAGCAGTTACGGCCGGTATTGTAGAGCTGCTCTTGGGTGTTGCGGATACAAGATACTTAGTGCTTGTTGAACTCCATTTGCTTGTGTAAGACTGAACAAGGAACTTGTATTCCTTGCCGTTTGTGAGATTCTTCGCTGTGTACGTTGTTCCTGTCAGTGTATCTGCAAGTACTGTGTACTTTCCGTTCTCATAGATAGCTACCGCATACTTCTTTGCACCATCAATCTTGTTCCAAGTGAGGGTTACCTGTCCGTCGCCGGCTGTTGCTGTAACTTCGGGGATTACGGAACTTACAGGTGCGGCAGAACCCACAGGAGTTGCGGATACAAGATACTTAGTGCTTGTTGAGCTCCACTTGCTGGTGTAAGACTGAACAAGGAACTTGTATTCCTTACCATTTGTGAGGTTCTTTGCTGTGTATGTTGTTCCTGTCAGCGTATCAGCAAGTACTGTGTACTTTCCGTTCTCATAGATAGCCACTGCATACTTTTTTGCACCTTCAACTGCGTTCCATGTAAGTGTTACCTGACCGTCGCCTGCTGTTGCTGTAACTTCGGGGATTACGGAACTTACAGGTGCGGCAGAACCCACAGGAGTTGCGGATACAAGATACTTTGTGCTTGTTGAACTCCATTTACTTGTGTAAGACTGAACGAGGAACTTGTATTCCTTACCATTAGTAAGGTTCTTTGCGGTGTACGTTGTTCCTGTCAAAGTTGCATCAAGTACAGTGTACTTACCGTTCTCATAGAGAGCTACTGCATACTTCTTTGCGCCCTCAACTGCGTTCCATGTAAGTGTTACCTGTCCGTCTCCGGCTGTTGCTGTAACTTCAGGGATTACAGAATCATTCTTGGGTGTTGCGGATACAAGGTACTTTGTACTCGATGAACTCCACTTGCCCGTGTAAGACTGAACAAGAAACTTGTATTCCTTACCGTTTGTGAGGTTCTTTGCTGTGTACGTTGTTCCTGTCAGAGTATCTGCAAGTACGGTGTACTTACCATTCTCATAAATAGCCACGGCATACTTCTTTGCACCCTCAACTGCGTTCCATGTAAGTGTTACCTGACCGTCTCCTGCTGTTGCTGTTACTTCAGGGATTACAGAATCATTCTTGGGTGTTGCAGATACAAGGTACTTTGTACTCGATGAACTCCACTTGCCCGTGTAAGACTGAACAAGGAACTTATATTCCTTACCATTAGTAAGGTCCTTTGCGGTGTACGTTGTTCCTGTTAGAGTGCTTGTAAGTACCGTATATTTACCATTTTCATAGGTTGCCACTGCATACTTTGTAGCACCATCAATCTTGTTCCAAGTGAGGGTTACCTGTCCATTGCCTGCTGTTGCTGTAACCGTAGGTATAACAGAAACAGCGGCTTTAATTGTGAATGATGCTGTCTTTGTTCCGGAATAATTA
>DEWH01000024.1 GCA_002363155.1 Ruminococcaceae bacterium UBA3215
CGCGTCCGCCGCCAGTGGGGTTGGCAATATTTCAGTCAGACTAACTATCCGAGGTACTGTACCCGCCAATAGAAGAATGTCGCTACGAATTCGGGGCGGGCGTCCCCGCCGATATTTCATTTGAGATAGAAGATTTGAACGTATATTGATGAGGAAGAGAAAATGACGGAACTTTCCTTGCGTACGAGGGAAAGCTTTGATGCCGTTATGAGGAAATACGCGGATATGGTTTACCGGCTCGCATACGCCCGGACCGGCAATACCTTCGATGCGGACGATATCCTGCAGGAAGTCTTCCTGCGGTACATAAGGGCAGATAAGACTTATAACGATGAAGAACACCGGAAAGCGTGGCTGATACGCATTACCGTGAACTGCACGCGCTCATTCGCTGCTTCCGCGTGGAACAGACACCGGGACTATGAGGAGCCGGACGAGAATGAGGGCAGGGAAGACCCCGCCCTTAAAGCCGCCGAAACAAGATCAGATGTTATGAATGCGCTCCTTGAGCTGCCGGAGAAGTACCGGACAGCGATCTACCTGTTCTACTACGAGGATATGAGCGTCGCACAGATAGCCGGATCCCTCGGCACTACCGAAACAAATGTGAAAACAAGACTTTCCCGCGGACGGGATATGCTGAAAGAAAAGCTGAAAGGAGCTGAGTTTGATGATGTTTAAAGAAGAACTCCATACGTCTTTCGACAGAATAAGCCCGGCTCCCGAACTTCTCGACAGGATCTCCGCAATGATGTCCGAGGAAGCCGCAAAGCCGAAAAAGCCGATATATTTAAACGCGGTGAAATACGGCGGTATCGCTGCCGCTGTTGTACTTGCCGCCGGCGCAACTGTCGCTGTGGTTCAGAATGCCGGCTCCGGAAGTATCACCACAGAATCCGCTGCCGCAAATACAACAGCAGCCGTTGCAGCCGCAGAGACGGCTTATGAAAATGACGGTATGGCAAGATTGATGCCCGAATCCTTTGCCGCCGATGCAGTCAACGAAACCGAAGCAACTGTCGGAGCGGAACCGGAGATGCAGGAAAAGGCAGATGAAACCGCGGCAGAAAACGAGAATATGACAGCCGGAGAATACGCTCCCGTCACAACAACGACAGCGGCAGAACCTGCCAACTATGTGGCAGCCGCGGAAGAAGCAGTTCAGAACAATTCTGCTGATATGTTCTCGATGAAGTCGGTGCCGGAAAACGAAGTGAACGCCGAAACGGCAGAAGAAGAGCCTTCCGTGATGATGGCAGCCGCGCCCGAAGAACCGGAAATGCCCGGTGAAATGCAGGCGGAAGAAGCGGACGAACTTTACAGCGATGACGCTTATTTTGCAGACGAAGATGCAGATTACAGCACCGCTTACCCGGAAGCAATAGAGGAGGAAGCGGAAGCCGAAGCGTGCTATGAAAAATTGACCTTCAACGAGATCATAACAAGCTCCTATTCCGTTGTATGGGCGAAATGCACGGGAACAGTCCGCGAGAACAACGGCGATACCGGATACCGTTTCACTCTCCTCGAAAATATAGCAGGCGGCGAGACAGAGAAGAATTTCCTTGTATTCCCCTACGACAACTCTGTTGTTATCGCAAACGGCGGTGAGTATATTATTCCGCTGTACAAGACGACTTCCGTGTTCTGGGATAACCCGGCGCACTATCTTCTGACCTCCGGCACGATAATGACAACAGACCGTTCCGGGAATATCACAGACTTCCGGACGTGGGCTGACAAGCCGGAAGAAACTATCGGAAGCGTAAAGGATATGCAGGACTACATCAAGAAGTACGGTCTTGTGTGCAGTGAAAGCGAAGAAGATATCGGACCGGCTTTCACGGGATCGGACAGCATTGAAGATGTTGTAAGTATATCCGATCATGTCATGGACGTTGAAATAACGGAGATACTTATCGACTTTGTTGAGGACAGAACGACGTATAAATGCCGTGTCAACTGCGTATATAAAGGTGCCGACGATGTAGCCGACGAAATAACTATAACGATGCCGAAAGGCATTGCGGAAGTCGGACAGCAATACACTGTTGCGGTCAGCCGTCTTTCGGAAACCGGCACTTCCTATGTGGTAACATCACTCGATAAGAGCGTATTTCCGACCGGCAGCGCCGAAGCAAAGAAGATCTCGGCACTTGCAGGATAACAAACAGCTCCTCCGGAACGAATCTCCGGGGGAGCTGAATTTATATTCTGTTTACAGTCTTTCGGTTTCCGTGTAACGGACATTTAGCCGCGGGGCGTTCCCCGCAGCGGTCCAGCCGCGCAGGCTGGCGCCGTCTGCGTAAGACACAGCGCGTAAGCGCAGCAGATATAGCAGAGAACGGCTTACAGAATGCTGCCGATGTCGCCGAGGGAGCTCATGGGATCGCTGCTGTTACTCATACCGGCAGGAGCATACTTGCTGCTGATCTTGCCGTACAGCGTCATCTCGCCGCCCGATTTTCCGCCGATAAACTCTGCTGTCATTGCAGTCTCATCTACCCACTCGTACATCTCGATGCCGGAGGAGTTCAGCTTTACCGTCTCATCTCCGTAAGCCGATCTGAGGCTGGACAGTGCCTTCTTGAACGTGATCGCTTCCGTCGGAATGAATGCCGCGCCGTAGAAGAACTTCTGGCTGCTGTTGAAATAGAGTATTACCATGCAGTCGGTGCCGTTTACCTTTTTATATCCGCCGTATGCGTAAACGCCTGCCTGCATCTCACCCAGATCAACTCCGCCTGTAAGTCCCATAGCCTTGGCTGCCGAGGACTTGCTTGTTCCGAATGACGGGAAGGACATAAGCGAAGCGCCGGAGGACTTTGACGAAGATACAGCCGCCTTTACCTCGGCGGACTGCGCCTGTGCGGTGTACTTGCTGCCGGATTCAACAAGAGCGGCAACCTTGAACCGGTATGTACCTGCGGAGAGACCGCTTACCGTGCAGCTTGTGCCGGATACATTCTTGTATGTCTCATACTTCTTTGAGGAGCTGTTGTACTTATATACGCGGTATGCGTCCGCGCCGGTGACCTTGTTCCATGTGAGCTTCACGGAAGAAGCGCCTGCTGATGCCTTTACATTCTTCGGAGCGGCAAGCTTGGTCTTTACCGACTGCGCGGCGGACTGGGTCTGTACAGTGTAGCTGCTGCCGGACTTTACGAGGGCAGCTACCTTGAACTTGTAGGTCTTGCCTGCCGAGAGACCGCTTACCGTGCAGCTTGCGGCGGACACGTTCTTGTATGTCTCATACTTCTTGGTCGTGGCGTTGTACTTATATACGCGGTATGCGTCAGCGCCGGAGACCTTGCTCCACGAAAGCTTTACCGCGGTATCGGTGACTGTCGCCTTGATTCCGGCAGGCGCGGAAAGCTTTGAAGCCGCGCTTATCTCGGTAACGAGCGGAGCGGCTGCACCGGGTATTCCGGAGAAAGCCATAAAACCCGCGAGGACTGCGGCTGCAATATTTGTTTTCTTCATTTTCATTCCCTCCAAACAGACAGGTTGTAAGCTTCAAAGTAAATAAAATTTACCGCATTATAATAATAACATCTTATCGGGAGTTTGTCAATAGTTTTCGGCAATTTTTCCGTCAAAAAATGTACATTCCACACTAAAATCGTTTACACTGCTGTTTACCGTTGGGTAAATAATATTTACTTTGCTTATCTCCGCTTTTCGCCCTTGATGAACACGCCGATGAAGCTTGTTCCGGCATTCGCCGCGACAACGCTTCCGACGCTCTCGATCATTCCGAGCTGTGCTCCGGTCTTTGCCTTGTACTTCTCGATGAACTCGTCCTCAAGCTCGGTAGCGAGGGAACGTCCCATTACGAACGGGGTCTTGGGGATAGCGCGGGCAGCGAGGTACTCCACAAGCTCGGCAACTGCCTTCTTCTCGCCTCTGGGCTTTGCGACTACCTTGGTATCGCCGTCGATCATCTGCACGATAGGCTTGATGTTCATAAGCTCGCCCACAACAGCGGAAGCCGCCTTGATACGTCCGGACTTCTTCGCATGGCGCAGGTTGAAGAGCATAAGGTAAAGCTCACAGCAGCTGAACCAGTCGTCGAGGTAAGCCACCACGCGGTCAACGCTCTGACCGGCTTCAAGCTTCTTTGCGGCTTCAACGATGGGATAGCCGTAGCCGGTGCTGTATGTATGGCTGTCGATGATGTGGAAGCGGGTATCGCCGGCTCTTCCGTCATTTTTCATATTCTCCGCAGCACTTACCGCGTTGGCGTAAGTACGGCTTCCGTCGCCGTTGATAAGAACGGTGATAACGTCCTTTACACCTGCCTTTACGCATTCCTCGAACTTCTCCTCGAAACGGAACTCCGTGATCTGAGAGGTCTTGGGGATATCATCGCATGACGCGATCTTTTCAAGGAACTCGCGCCCGGTGATGTCGATGCGCTCGCGAATGCTCTCGCCGCCGAGGATTATGTCGAAGGACATAATGTCGATGCCGTATCTTTCCTCGTCCTCAACGGAAATGTCGCACCCGCTGTCGGTAATGATCCTGTACTGTTTCATAGCTTTCTCCGTTCTGTCAGTTTTCGCTTTCCGCGTCTGACCAGTTGTATTTTGTAAGGCTTCCGCGGTTTTTCAGCTCGGGGAATCCCCATTGCCGAAGAACCTCATATACTCCTATCGCCACGCTGTTTGAGAGATTCAAGCTCCGCGCGGCGGGATTGTCGATCATAGGTATGCGCACACATCTGCTGCGGTTGCGGAAGAGAAGTTCTTCCGGAAGCCCCGCGTCCTCACGCCCAAAGACTATGTACGCATTGTCTTTGTACTGCACATCGCAGTAGTTATTCTCGGCTTTTGTCGAAAAGTAGCGGAAATCCCCGTCCGCATTCTTCCCGAAGAAGTCGTCAAGACCGTCGTAGTAGGTGATGTCAAGGAGGTGCCAGTAGTCGAGCCCGGCGCGCTTCAGCTGTCTGTCGTCTATCTCAAACCCCATTGGCTTCACTATGTGCAGTCTCGCCCCGGTAAGCGCACAGGTGCGGGCAATATTCCCGGTGTTCTGCGGTATTCTCGGCTCCACCAGCACTATGTTAAGCTCCAAAACCACCACTCCTGTCCGGATCCCTGCGCCGTCTGCCGCGCTAACGCGCTGTCTTCGCAGACGGCACAAGGGCTTCGCGCCCTTGACCTGCGGCAGCGTGACGCTGCACCCGTTTTTGGCAAAATCACGGATAATATTATATCACCAAACTGTCGGATAGTCAAGTACCGCGTGTGATACCGAAACGTTCCATTGTCACAGAGGAAGAAACGCTGAACGTGCAGCTCTTCAGCACGTCCCGGTATCTGCCGGAAATGCCGTCCCAGAGCGCGGGAGAATAAGCGCAGATCACATAGCCGAGCCCGAATGCGTCCGCGCCGTACCCGTGAAGCGCTTTTTCGAGCGCCGCACTCACGCGGCGGACCGTCTCCTGCTCACAAAGCTTCTCAACCGTTTCACGCCGGGCGTAGGGGTCATCGAGATTGGTGCTGACGTATTTGCAGTCCGCGCCGATCTTTACATCGAGATGAAGCTTACCGTCCGAAAGAGACGGAACTATGTCCCGCTTTATGCGGTACAGCATCACCGTCGTTTCGCTGTCCCCGACCACAAGCGGCATCTCGCAGCTCCTCCCGGAGTCCGCGCCCGGAGAAAGCATCGCAAGCCCGCACATCTCGGCGCTCCCGAATGCCCCGGCATAAGCGTCGCCTGTACAAAGCGCCCCGCCCGAAAGTATAAGGCTCTTGCCGTCCTCCGTCATCTCCGCGTTCCCGGAATAAGCCGTGAACTGCGGAAGAACAACGCTTGCCGTAGGACAAGACAGCATCTCCGCCGCTTCGGACATCTTTACCGGACGTGTAAGACCGAGCTTTTCCGCATTGCGCAGTATGGCCTCGATCTTTTCAACGGACGCGTTGCCCTCCTTGAACTTTACCGCGAGTATATCCGACGCTTTACCGTCAGTCGCCGTGATATATGAGCAGAAGTTCCCGCTGTAATGCGACGCGGTGAAGCCGAGGGAATCCTGAAGCGCGAATACCGCGTTCCTGCCGAATACGATCACACCCACCGCGCCGAGCATTATCTCCTTGCCCGTCTTGTACGAAAGTCCTTCAAGAGCGCTTTCTATCGTCTTGCCGCCGCACTCCGCCGTGACCGCGTTCGGCGCCGAGCTGTCGACCGCTGTCACGCCGCCGGACGCGTCCGTGTTGAAGTACTGCAACGTCACCGTGTACTCGCCGTTTTCGTAGTCGATGCCGACAGCCTCGGCTATCGCCAGCTTGTCAAGCTCCGTATGCGGAACACAGCCGCAAAGCAGCATCACCGCCGTTATAAGAGGTATGAGACGTTTCATCTTTCAGCCGCCTTTCCTTTGTTTTTAAGTGCAAGTCCCGCTCCCGATGCTGCGGCAAGCGTTACAGCGACGGCGGAAAGCGGTATCCCGGAAGAGCACACGTTATTCAGCGAATCGTACATTTCCGGATATGCCGTAAACAGGTCGGAGATCAGAAGCGCCGCAGCCGCGAACACATAACCGCAGACAGGCGCGGCTTTCTTAGCGGAAAAGCACACGCTCACCGTCTCCCGGAATGCAAAAGTAAACAGCGCAAGCCGCACTATCGCCGCGCTCACCCATATCATAACATCAATGCCGTTTATCCGGTGCAGAAGAGCAATGTCCGACACCGAGGACAGCGCATAGAACGGGTAGTCGAGCAGGGAAACGAGGTGCCCGAAGACCGTATTGTACAGAAACGTCATCAGCATTATCCCTCCGCAGGATATCAGCAGACAGATCCCGGCGCATTTTGCCGGCTTGCAGCCCTGCCCTCTGCACAAAAGAGCGGGAAGAAGAAGCTCGGAGCTCCGCGAGAACTCGTCAAGCACTTCGGAGAGCAGGCTCCGCGGATCGTCTATGAGCGACGGGTACAGCCTGTCCGTCCTTATATGCGGCAGCAGCGAGAGCGCAATAAGCGCAAGAAGCAGCAGGAATCCGGCAAAAGCAAGAAATCCGGTACGCACCGTGGGCTTGAGTCCGCGGCTCACCGCGAAAATCAGCGCCGCACCAGTGAAGATATAGAAGTAAGCCGAGGGAGCGGAGTCGAAAGCCGTTCCCGATGCGTAGTAATGAGCGCGGAATCCCGTTTCCGCCGCGCAGAAAAGGAGATATACCGAGAGCAGCGTCCCGGCAAAGCCGGAGACAGCTCTCCCGCAGCCGAAAACAAGATCCGGGGCAGAAACTTCGCCTGCACGCTGCATAACAAGGTACAGCGGGAGCCACACCGCCGCCGCGAGCACAAAGGACAGCGCCACCGCCGTAAACCGCTGCATGCCGTAGCCGATGTACTCTCCGGGCAGCAGCGCCGCCTCGGAAAATATCCGTGAAAGTGCGAGAACGGCGGCAAGCCCGCCTGTCCCGATACCCGATGTTTTTACGCTCATTTTCCCTCTCCGCCGTCAAAAATATCCGGATCTGTCCGGGCAAGCTTTCTCCAGCCGGCTCTTGCGAACGTGTCCCGCATCGCCTTTGCGGAAAAGGGCGCCAGCGGCGACATGAACGGCATTCCGTAAGATTCGGCGGAGCAGGCGCTAACGCAGAAAACGAATGCCGTCACCGTCAGTCCGAACAGCCCGAAAAGCCCTCCCGCGAGTATAAATACGAACCTCATCAGCGAGATCTGGTTGTTAAGATCGGAGACGATATACCCGGAAATGGACGCGATCGCGATCGCAAGCAGCATCGGCGCACCCACAAGACCCGCGGAAACGACAATATCACCGATCACAATGCCGCCGACAATGCTTACCGCATGCCCGACATTCGACGGGAGCCGAAGCCCGGCTTCCCGCATTATCTCATAGAACACGTCGAGTATGACGCACTCGGTGAGAACGCTGTACGGGGTGAGGCTTTCGGCGGCGGCAAGGTTGCGCAGGAGCGCGTCGGGGATAAGCTCCGGGTGGAAGTTGGCAAGAGCCGCGTAAAACCCGGGGAGAAGTATGCTCACGAGGAACGCGGTATAGCGCACAAGCCGTATAAACAGCGCGAACACCGGCTTTTCGACGTAATCGTCGAGCATTATGAAGTTCTCGCTGAAAAGCTTCGGAACATAGAGCGCAAACGGAGAGCCGTCGATGATAATGCCTATCCTGCCCTCGTAAAGCTTGGAAACAAACACGTCCGGGCGCTCGGTAGCGCCGACTTCGCTGAAAAGCGGGTGGCGGTTCTCAAGGAACGGCTGCACGAATCCGCTTTCGAGCACCAGCGACAGCGGCATCTTTTCAAGCCGCTCAACTACTTCGTTTTCGAGCTTCCTGTCCGAAACGCTGTCCATTCTGCATACGCAGATCTCCGTCTGCGACGTTTTGCCGACGGTCATCGTCCGGAACACAAGCTCCGGCGATTTCACCCGCCTTCTTACAAGGCTCATATTGATGTGGAGAGCTTCGACGAAGCCCTCTCTTGCGCCGCGAATGTTCCTGTGGTTTTCCGGCTGTGTGACCGAGCGTGTCTCAAAGCCCTGCACGCCTATCGCCCAGCCTTTTGCAACTCCGTCTATCAGTATCACGCAGAATCCCGCGGTAACAGCCGCGACTATCTCTTCCGCGCTCTCCACCGGCTTCTCGTCGCAGGCGATAAGAAGCTCCCCGCCGATCATTGCCGCTATCCTGCCGGGATCGGTTATGGACGGGTCAATGCCGGACAGCGGACGGTAAACGAGGTTTGCAAGTCTGTTCGTATCCGTCTGCCCGTCGCAGGATATCACGCATACGCCGACTCCCCCCGCTTTCGCGTATTTCATGGTGAGATCGCTGGTGTTCTTCATAAGCGCCCGCACGTTCACCGTGTTCTTCTCAAGTTCTCGTTCAAGCATAATGTTCTCCTCTCGTCTGCGCTCACGCTTGTCCTGCGCGGACGGCGTCAGTCTGCGCTCGCGCGCTTGTCCTACGCGGACGGCGCCAGCCTGCGCGGCTGGATCGCGGCGGGGAACGCCCCGCGGCGAAATGACCGTAACACGGAACTTGAAAAGATCCTTGACAGATTGCCGGTAAAGTGCTCTTTGAAGTCTCTTGTCAAGTTGCTGTCCCTACACCGTGAAGGCGCTGCGCAGCTTGTACGATTCTGTTGTTATGATATTTTGTGCCGCGGTGCATAAATTATTACAAAAAAGCGGAAAATAAAAGTGAGGTGAAGGGAATATGCTGATAATAATGATAAGGACTGTGATACTTTACACAGTGATAATCGCGGCGATAAGGCTCATGGGGAAAAAACAGCTCGGTGAGCTTCAGCCCAGCGAGCTTGTTACGACTATACTTATATCCAATATCGCAACGCTTTCGATAGAGGATCCCACCATTCCAATGCTGATAGGTATTGTTCCGGTGCTTATGATCGTGTGCATAGACGTACTGATGTCGGTGCTGATGCTCAAAAGTCCGAAGTTCCGCCGCGCTGTCACCGGCTCCCCGAAAATAATAATCTCCGAGGGCGTTATCGACAGGAAAGAGCTTGAAAAGCTGCGCTACACAATAGACGATGTGCTGGAGGCGATGCGCGGCGAGAGCATTTTCGACATTTCCGAGGTGCGCTACGCTATCGTCGAGACTACCGGAAAGATCAACTTCTTCAAAAAGACGGACGGAAGCACCGATCCGCCCTGCGTCGTGGTTAAGGACGGCATAACCGAGCCGGACGGAATGGAAGCCTGCGGACTGGACGAGAAGCGGCTGAAAGAACTGCTCACAAGCCACGGCACGGAAAAGGACAGTGTATTTCTGATGACCCTCGGAAGAGACGGGAAATGCACTGTGATACGGCGTGAAACGGGAAAGGAGGAGAAAGCTTGAAGCGTCTGGTGATATGCGGGCTGTTGATCGTGGCGATGATAACCGGGGGCATTCTCATCTCGGCATATACAGAGAGCGTAACTGCACGGACTTCGGAAAAGCTTGTCCGGCTGAGCGGTATGACCGGAACTCCGGACAGAGCGGAGCTTGTCGGGGAAGCCGAAGCTGTCTCTGCGGAATGGGAAGAGTTCTGCGCAAACAACATCTTCCTCACAAACAACGAATGCGCCTTTGAGATATCCGAGGCGCTTGTCCACATAATCGCGGAACTGCGCACCGGAGACGGCGACATCACGGAGGAATGCGAGGAAACGCTGATGCTGCTCGATATTTACGAAAAGAGCCGGGCACTGTCGCTCGCCAATATATTCTGAATATACAGCCTGATACGTGAGGTGTGCCGCAATTCTTAACTATGATCTCCCGTTTAATTCAAACACAAATCGGGTGCAGCGTCACGCTGCCGCAGGTCAAGGGCGCGCAGCCCTTGTGCCGTCTGCAAAGACAGCGCGTCAGCGCCTTGTACGGTTTACGGCATAGATCGATCCGGCGCAGGAAGCAACCGCCGCAGTGATCAGCCGGGCAGCCGCGGAAGAGCCGGTAAAGTTCCCGGAAAGCGCCGACACGAGCAGCGCAATAGCGGAGATGAGCGCGGCGCATATCAGTCCCGCCCGCAGTCCCTTGCGCTGCTTGATCGCGCCGCACACATACCCCGCACATACACAGCCTGCCGCAAGGGATATCAGAGACATCGCTCCTGCCGTCTCCGGCGGCAGGGAAAGAACATACATGACCCCGGAAAACAGCGCAAGAAACGCTCCCGAGACCAATATTCCGCACACCGCCGCAAATAAATACGCGCCGGTCCTTTTTATTGCATCATTCAACTGTCTGTTAGCGGACAAAGCTATCACCCCATACAATATATGTACGGTTTGGCAGAGATATGTACTATATATCTGTCAAAATACTGTTTTTTATTGTAATTTTACAAGTATTTTATATGCACAATGCTTGACAATTCGTTATATAGGTTGTATAATACTATTATGTATAGGCAGTTCCGCAAAAAGGCGGCTGACGCTTTTTCTGCGCCTTTGCCTATGACTTTCGGAGGAATATATGAAATTCTATAAATGGAACAAGCACTATCTCGGCTGGGGCATCACCGCTTTTATAGTGATAATCGCTTCGATGCTCGTGCTGATGACGCTTGTAAATATAGAAAATATCGCGAACGGTCTGGGAAAGTTCGCTGCCGTTATCAGTCCGATAATTTACGGCTTCATTATTGCTTACCTGCTCGCTCCGATCGTAGAAACATTCGAGAAACGCGTCTTCGGGAAAATGTTCCACAAGTACGGCGCGCATTACGAAGAAGCCCATTCGGACAACGAGGGAAAATACGCGCACCTTAAAGTCTATGTCAAGAACAAGCCCGCAAGAATATGCAGCATACTCCTCACATTTATCCTTATAGTCGGCATACTTGTGGGTATCGGAGTAGCGATCGTACCTCAGCTCACAAATACCATATCCATGCTGGTCGATAATATCCCGACTTACCTTCAGAACCTGAACAGCTGGATAGCGGAGGCATTCACCAACTATCCGGATATCAAGGACGAACTCACCGATGTCATCAACAATGCCGGAACAACGCTCCGCAACTTCCTTACCACACAGATACTCCCGCAGATGGGCGACTACCTGAGCTTTGTGACGAACAGCATCGCCGGTATCGTCGGGCTCATAATGAACATAATCTTCGGAATGGTAGTTGCTATCTACTGCCTTTACAGCAAAGAACTCTTCGCCGCGCAGGCAAAGAAGGTCATCTACGCCATCACAGGCATCGGCAGAGCGAACAAGTTCATCTCATCTGTCCGCAAGATCCACAAGTCTTTCGGAAACTTCATTACGGGTACTATTATCGACTCGTTCGTAGTCGGCTGTTTTACCTTCATAGTGACCACGCTTGCCGGAGTGCCGTTCTCCCTGCTGGTATCGGTAATAATGGGGATCACCAACATAATCCCCTATTTCGGACCGTTTATCGGTATCGTTCCGTGTCTTTTCCTCATATTTATGGAAGACCCGGTAATGTGCATTGTATTCACTATCATAGTGGTTATAATCCAGAATCTCAACGGTAATGTCATCAGCCCGCGCATACTCGGAGAAAGCACCGGTCTTACAAGCTTCTGGGTAATCTTCGCGATCCTTGTGGGTCAGGGTATCTTCGGATTCTGGGGACTCATAATCGGTATCCCGCTTTTTGCGGTAATTTACAGCGCGGTGCGCACGTTTATAAGCGAAAAACTGGAGAAGAAGGGGCTTCCTGCCGGGTCGGACGAATATACCGATATCGAATCATTCGCCGGGGAAGATGCCCAGCCTGTATCGCTCTTTGAGGCAAATGAGGCGGAACGCAGGCTGAAAGCCGAAAAGGATGCCGCCGAAAAAGCACGGAAAAAGAAAGAACTCGAAGAAAAGAAAGAAAAAATCAAAAACAGCATAGACAAAATCAAACGCAGCGGAAAATGAGCCGGTGAACGGCTGTCATAAGGAGGCTGAGCCAATGAATATGGAAAAACTGAAAGCAGACTACGGCAATGTGCTGTGGTCGGGTAAAAAGTGCATTCTCGGAATGCCCATATCATTCACAAGATATGTGCTTACCGACACAACGCTCTATACCCGCATCGGTCTGCTCAACATAAAGGAAGATGAGATAGAGCTTTACAGAATCTTCGACAAGAAGATATCCTTTACTCTCGGACAGCGCATCTTCGGCTGCGGTACTATTGATATCGCATCTAAGGATATAGACACTCCGGAAAAGAAGATGATCTCGATAAAGAAACCAAGAGATGTCAAGAGACTGCTTGATGCCGCCGTTAAGGAGCAGCGCGACAAGTACTATGTCCGCGGCAGAGATATGATAGGCGGTCATGTCGATTCGGACAGCGAAATCATGCAGGACGATTTTACCGAAATATAATGGGGCGCCGCTCCGGGAATTGTACATATTTTACAAATTTTTGAAAAATCCGAAAAAAGTTCGGAAAAGTATGTCACCTTTCGGGGCAGAAAAGCGTTTTATTATATAGAGCGGACAACTCCGCACAAGAGATATTTTGGACCTATGGATCCGGAAAAGAAAGGAAATGAAAACATGAACAAGCTTCTGAGAAACGCAGCAGCATTCATGACTGCGGGACTTATGGCGACCGCAAGCTTCGGCGTTGAGTCTTTTGCCGAGAGCGCAAAGCTGTACAGTTCCGCCGCTGAGCTGAATTACGCTGCGACCGTGGCAAAGCCGACTTATACCGTAAAGGGGACCGCAGGAGTCAGAAAGATCAGACTTTCGACCTCCACTTCGGGTGCTACGATCTATTACACAACAAACGGCGCCACGCCTACCACAAGCAGCAAGAAATACACGGGAGGTCTTCTCCAGATCACAAAGAATACCAAGATAAGAGCTATCGCCGTAAAAGGCTCCTCAAAGAGCTCCATAATGACAAAGACATTCCAGGTAGCAACAAAATACGGAGATGTCACCGGCGACGGTACTATCAACAGCAACGACTATACAAGACTCAAGAACTTCCTTGCCGGCAAGACTACATATATCTGCAAGGACAATGCGGACTGCGACGGAAGCGGCGGACTCTCGTCCAAGGATCTCACTGTTCTGAACCAGTACCTCAACGGAAAGATATCGAGACTCCCGAGTTCCGCTGTTGCCACCGTAAAGAAGCCTACCGCCACCAAGGCAAAGATCTACGGCGGAATGAGGATCACGCTCAAGACCACAGTAAGCGGCGCTACGATCTACTACACAACAAACGGCGCTACTCCCACAACAAGCAGCACAAGATACTCTTCCCCCTTCACCCTTACGTCCACCAAGACGATAAAAGCAATAGTTTACAAGAACGGCGAAACGAGCAATCCGCTCACATTCACCGCCTCCGTTGGAACGACATCATCCGTCCAGTCGGACAAGAGTACTTCCATAAACTATAACGAACCCATAGAAGTAAAGCTCTCCAACTCGACCTCCGGTTCCCTTATATACTACACACTCGACGGCACCGATCCGAGAACGAGCTCGACCGTCAAAAGCTATAACGGTGCGATCAAGCTCAGCGAAGATACAACCATCAGAGCTTACGCAAGAAGCAAGGGCAATGATGACAGCGATGTAACGACCTTCAACTACAAGGTAAAGGGCGGCACTACAATAAGCGGTGTCGTATGGGATGACACATACTCTTCGTCGTACGGTTCAAGCTACGGCTACGGTTCCTCATCATCATCAAGCTCTATCACCTCCAATGGTCAGAAGGCTTCCAATGAACCCGGAATAAGCGGAATACCGGTTTATATCATAACCTCTTCCACAAATGTTCAGGACGCTCCCACACGCTATGTCCAGAGAATGGTCACCGACAGCAACGGTGCGTATTCGTTCACAGGTCTTGATGCCGGCACAAGCTACAGAGTAGTATTCGAGTACAACTACCAGAAATACCGTGCTTACGGAAATGTAGTTTCCGGCGGAAACCAGGCTACGGTTTACACAAGCCTTCCGAGCCTGCGCGTTGAGAACAACGGAACATACGCGATCACAGGATATAACAGCTCTTCTTATCTGAACAGCATCAATTCTTACAGTTCCGCTGTAAACAGCAGCAATTACATCACTTACGCCGCTACCGGAACATACAGAGGCTCCGTTTCCAACGCTGACTTTGCACTCATCTCCAAGAACTACGGCAGCCTCGACCTCAAGATGAGCGTTTCCGGTGCGACCAACAACAAGATCGCGGCAGGCAAGACTCTCCAGTACTCACTTACCCTCACAAACAATTCGCCTGTATCGTCTACTGTTCTTTCCGATGCAACTATCGGCGTTTACCTTACAAACGTATTCCCGGATATCAACCTTTATCAGAAGACAACAACCCTCAATACCAACAGCACCTACATCAACGGCGGCTACCGTTATCTCACATTCACAGACTTTATTGACACCAACGGTCTTGCTCCCGGAAGATCGGTCAATATCGTATTCGACGCTACGGTGGATATAAACACAGCGGCAAACACAAAGATCGAGGCTTGCGCGGAGGTTACCTCCTACCGCTTCGCAACATCGTGCTATGACTACTATTCAATACCTGGCAACATGACAATAGGCAGACCTTCTCAGAACGATGAAGCTTCGGCTGCAGCGGTAACTGTTACAGGCTCTTCCGAAGTCGAAAAGACCATGGACATTATAAAGAATAATGCCTATGTAATGGTCGGCGACATCAATACACAGTGCCTCCTCGTAGTTGCAAAGAACTGCAGCTCGCTGAACGAGGTAAGCTTCCTTGAGATGACAAACCAGGGCATTGTAACCTACGCAACAGATCCTCAGAAGATCGGAGACGATCTGTACATCTGGTTCAATGTAGTAGGTGTAAACGAAGGAACAACCAAGATCCCGATCATCTATGACAACAAGACCGTTTACCTCACAGTAACGGCTGTTGACAGCACTCCGTAAATATAACCGCTCCCGCAGGATAGATCCTGCGGGAGTTTTTTGTTTGCACTATGCACAAAACAACGGCAAAAAATTTGTGCAAATTACCGCCCTTGTGCAAAGATAGTTTTGCTGATATAATGTTATTATACGGTGACCGGAATATATGTGACATCTGCCCGGAAAACGTTTACGGAACACCGCCTACACTTCATAAGGAGGATAAAAGCTAATGAACTACGGCTTTTTCGACGAAAAAAACAAGGAATATGTCATCACAAGACCCGATACCCCGTCCGCATGGGCAAACTACTTAGGCTCGCCCGAATACGGCGCGATCATCTCCAATAACGCAGGCGGATACAGCTTCGTTAAGTCCGGCGCAAACGGACGTATTATCCGTTACCGCTTCAACTCCGTCGCTACCGATCAGCCCGGACGCTATATCTATCTCCGCGACGCAGAGACCGGCGATTACTGGTCAGCTTCGTGGTCCCCTGTATGCAAGCCCCTCGACAGCTACAAGAGCGAATGCAGACACGGCACCGCATACACGATCATAACTTCCGAGTACTCGGATATCAAGTCCGAGACCCTTTACTACGTTCCCAAGGACGCTACCTATGAGGTATGGCGCTCGAAGATCACCAATACCGGCTCCAAGCCCAGAAAGCTTGCTGTTACCGGCTACTGCGAATTCGTAAACGACAACAACTATGAGCAGGATCAGGTAAACCTCCAGTACACCCTGTTCATTACACATACTTACTTCAAGGGCAACTACGTTCTCCAGAAGCAGAACGAAGTCTTCAACAACCCCAACAACAACCGCTTCTTGGGTCTTGCTATGCAGAAGATCGACAAGTACTGCGGCGACAGAGACAAGTTCGTCGGCAGCTACCACAGCTACGCTAACCCCGTAGGCGCTTCCGCAGACCTCAACAATGACCTCAACTTCAACACCAACTCCTGCGGCGCTCTCCAGTCCGATATCACTCTCGCTCCCGGCGAGACGAAGGAATTCGTATATCTCCTCGGTCAGAAGCCCGAAGCGGAAGCAGAAAAGATCATCGCAAGATATGAGAAGCCCGGCGTATGCGACGAGGAGCTTGAGATACTCAAGAAGTACTGGCACAGCAAGCTCGACAATCTCCAGGTACACACCCCCGACGAGAACTTCAACAATATCGTTAATGTATGGAATGCTTACAACTGCTTCATCACATTCACATGGTCAAGAGCGGCTTCCTTCCAGTACTGCGGTCTGCGCAACGGCTTCGGCTACCGCGACACCGTACAGGATATCCAGGGTATAATCCACCTCGCACCCGAAATGGCAAAGAAGCAGATAGTATTCATGCTCTCCGCGCAGGTAACAAACGGCGCAGGTCTCCCGCTTGTAAAGTACACTCATAAGGCAGGCGAGGAGAATACTCCCGACGATCCCGATTATGTAAAGGAGACAGGTCACCCGAGCTATCGTGCGGACGATGCTCTCTGGCTGTTCCCGACGATATACAAGTACATTTCCGAGAGCGGCGACAGTGCTTTCCTCGATGAGGTGATCTTCTACGCAAACAACGGCGAGAAAGATACGGTTTACGGACATCTCAAGAGAGCTATCAAGTTCTCGATGGACAACCTCGGCGCGCACGGAATGCCCGCAGGTCTGCACGCTGACTGGAACGACTGTCTGCGTCTCGGCAAGCTCGGCGAATCCACATTCGTTGCGTTCCAGCTCGTTTACGCTATCAAGATCCTCCGCGGCTATGCAGAGGAGAAGGGCGATACAGAGTACATCAAGTACCTCGACGAAGTTATGGCAAAGCTCGACAAGATCCTTGCGGGCTGCTGGAACGAGGACAGATGGATCCGCGGCTACAAGGAGGACGGAACCGTTATCGGTCAGCGCACCGATCCCGAAGCCAATATGTGGCTCAACCCCCAGTCGTGGTCAGTTATCTCCGGCTACGCTTCTCCCGAACAGGCTGAAAAGGCTATGGACAGCGTAGAGCGCGAGCTTAACACGCCTTACGGTGCAATGGTAATGTACCCGCCGTACAACAAGCACGGATTTGACGGCGCGCTTATGCAGTGCTTCAATGCCTGCACAAAGGAGAATGCAGGTATCTTCTCACAGCCGCAGGGCTGGCTTATACTCGCGGAGTCCAAGCTCGGACACGGCGACAGGGCATACAAATACTGGAAGGAAGCATCTCCCGCAACATACAATGACAAGGCAGAGCTCCGCGTTCTTGAGCCGTATGTATTCGGTCAGTTCGTTGAGGGCAAGGACAGCCCGTTTGCAGGCCGCGCTCATGTACACTGGCTCACCGGTACAGCTTCCACGGTCATGGTAGGTACGACAGAGGGTATCCTCGGTCTCAATCCCGAGACAAAGGGACTTGTTATTGATCCGTCTATCCCGTCGGAGTGGAAGGAATACACAATGGAGAAGACATTCCGCGGAAAGAAGCTCCATGTCACAGTCAAGAACCCGAACGGCAGTCAGCATGGCGTAAAGAGCGTTACCGTCAACGGTCAGAAGCTCGACGGCAAGCTGATCGAGGATTCTATCCTCAAGGAAGAGAACGAAGTTATTATAGAAATGTGATAAAGGCGCTTACGCGCATGAGAGGAAGAACCCTTTCTTGAAAGAAAGGGTTCCCCCTCTCAAACTCTCCCCTTTACAAAGAACTTTTTGACATTTTTCCCCC
The DNA here is from genome assembly GCA_002363155.1 of Ruminococcaceae bacterium UBA3215. Classification (GTDB taxonomy): domain Bacteria; phylum Bacillota; class Clostridia; order Oscillospirales; family Ruminococcaceae; genus Ruminiclostridium_E. The sequence goes on from DEWH01000024.1 coordinate 18,130, forward strand.
GTCTGAACAAAGACGGGGGATTGTGCCGATTATTGGAGATAAGATCTTATGAATTTAGCAAACAAGCTGACTCTTTTCAGAGTCATACTCGTGCCGTTCTTCATAGCGGCACTGATGATACCTGTCATTCCTTTCGGAACGACAGCTGCACTCGTGATATTCGCCCTTGCCAGCATCACCGATATGCTCGACGGCAAGGTTGCGCGAAAGTACAACATGATAACCGATCTCGGCAAGTTCCTCGATCCCCTTGCGGACAAAGTACTCGTCGCAGCGGCACTCATCTGCTTCATCGAGCTGGGCTGGGCTCCGGCATGGGCAGTATGGCTTATAATGGCGCGGGAATTTATGGTCTCGGGAATAAGGCTCGTTGCTGCAGGAAGCAAGGAGAAGATCGTTATCGCCGCAAATATCTGGGGCAAGCTCAAGACCGCTTCGACTATGGTCGCTATCTGCCTCATTCTGATAATGCACATTCTCACCGGCGATTTCGGCGTACTTACCGGAATGCCCGTCCAGCTTATAACCGATGTACTCATCTACATCTGCACATTCCTCACAGCCCTGTCTGGTATCATCTACCTCTACGATTACAGAGCCGTGTTTAAAGGTACCGAGCATTGAAAAACATTCTTATCGCCGCCCGTACCGCCGATGCGTGCAGGACCCTCGCCGGCTTCATCACCGGGGACGGATATGACGTTACCACCGCCACAGACGGTATGACCATACGCAGCATCGACATCGGAAGATTCGGCTACATCTTCATCTCCGTTCCCCTCGAAAACGAGAACGGTTTCGAGCTTATGACCGAGCTGCGCCGGCGTACCGATGCCCACCTCATCGCGATAGTGCGTGAAGAAGCCGTGGACGCCGCTGCGAAACGGCTCGCCGATATCGGCGCATTCGTCGTCACAAAGCCCGTGTTCAAAAGCTCGCTCATGCAGGCAATACGCTTCTGCGAAACTCACGCGGATAATGAAACGATCTTCCGCAGACGGATCGCAGAACTCGAACAGCAGGCGGAACAGAACAAAAAACTCAGCCGTGCAAAGCTCATCGTCATGACCAAAGAGCAGCTCTCCGAGGACGAAGCCCACCGGCGCATACAGAAGCTCGCAATGGATCTGCGGGTCACTCCCGCAGAAGTCGCAGAAGATATCATTAACGGCCTGCTGATATGACAGTCGCAAATTGCACGAAAAATCAATGCCAAATATGAGTGAAATCAACAAATCGATTACATTGGCTTGGTTTAGGGCTTCGGCTCTATTGACAGCACCGGAAAATTGTGTTATACTGAATTGTGTAGCATTATGCTTATTTTTCTTACGAAACGAGGTTTTTTATGGCAGAACTTACCAAAGAAGAGCTTGACCGCGGCAGAGATATGGACTATACCGAGGACGAGTTCGGCATCGGTCTCAAAGGCTACCTTTTAGTCAGGATTTGCTTCTATCTTATCGGTACATTCATGGTGCTCGGCGCACTGCTTGCGCTGGTCTTCGGTGCTACCACCTTCAACGACCTCGTCAGCAACGCAACCGCGCTCGGCGCAAATTCACCCGTTCTTAATGACAACTTCACCGGTCTCCAGATCTGCATGATCGTTCAGGCGATAGTTACCATAGGCTCCCTTGTAAGCGTTACAATGCTCTACATAAAGCGCACAAGACTCTTTGCCTTTATCGATCTCGGACTCTTCGCAGTTCTCGTGGCTGTATTCTTCATCATGGGATCTATGGATATCCTCACAAACGGTTCGGCATGGCTCCTCTACTTCCTGCTCAACCCGATCTGGTCTTTCATCGCGCTCTTCGCCGGAAAACATTTCCAGTATATGCCGATGATGTGATAAAGAAAGGAAGGGTGCTAAACTATGATTTTTGGATTGTTTCTTGACAGACTCGGAATCCCCGTAGTTCCGATGATCGTGATAATTCTCAGTTTCCTCGTGCTTATCGCAGGATTCGCGTTTATGATCTTCCGCCACATCTACGAAAAGGGCGAGTCGGATATCAACCCCGCTCTTTATGAGAAGATCTCCACTATTGCAGGATATGTGTTCGTGATCTATGTGCTGATCGAAGTCATCGCAGGCTGCGCTTGCGTGGCAATAAATGAGGCATGCCGCAACGGATATCACTACGACCTCTCCAAGACCGGCGGAAACAAGATACTTTGCAGATTCTGCAGCGGTTTCAAGGCAAACGATCTCCACTCCGCAGCTTCCGACTGCATTATGCTCGGCATCTACTTCGATGCTTTCATCGTAAACTCATTCGTAACCAACGCTATCAAGGTAGTACGCACAAAGCTTGCTGCTTTCGGAAAGAAATCATGAGAACGAGTAATCTTAACAGCTAAACTAACACCGTTCCATGCGACCGGCCTCCCGATCGTATGGAACGGCATTGTTTTTAAGGGCAGCCGCCCGCAAAGGAGCAGCTATGACTATTACACAGAAAATACTCGCAAAAGCTGCCGGTCTCGACACCGTAAGACCGGGACAGCTCATAAGCGCAAAGCTCGATATGGTGCTCGGCAACGATATCACTACACCCGTCGCGATCAACGAGTTCGAGAAGAACGGCTTCGGCTCCGTTTTCGACAGGACCCGCATCTCCCTCGTTATGGATCATTTCACCCCGAACAAGGACATAAAGGCAGCTACACTCACAAAGCAGTGCCGCACTTTTGCCCGGAAATATGACATTCTCAACTACTTCGATGTCGGCGATATGGGCATAGAGCATGCGCTTATCCCGGAAAAGGGGCTTGCGGCTCCCGGCGAGTGCATTATCGGCGCAGACAGCCATACCTGCACTTACGGAGCACTCGGCGCATTCTCCACCGGCGTAGGCTCAACGGATATGGCTGCGGGTATGGCGACCGGAACGGCTTGGTTCAAGGTCCCTTCCGCGATAAAGTTCGAGCTTTCCGGTAAGCTCCCGCCTCATACAAGCGGTAAGGACGTTATCCTGCATATCATCGGGAAGATCGGCGTTGACGGTGCGCTGTACCGGTCAATGGAGTTCACGGGAAGCGGGCTTTCATCGCTTACAATGGACGACCGCCTTACAATAGCGAATATGGCGATCGAAGCCGGTGCCAAAAACGGGGTATTCGAGGTTGACGATATCACACGCGAATACCTGAAAGGCAGAGTTTCCCGCCCATACACCGAGTTTACCGCGGACAGCGACGACGATTACGACGAGGTCATAAAGACAGACCTTTCGGAGATAAAGCCGACTGTGGCATTCCCGCATCTCCCGGAAAACACGAAAACCATAGATGAGATAACCGAAAAAGTCCCGATAGACCAGGCAGTCATCGGTTCCTGCACCAACGGAAGGATCTCCGATATGCGCAAGGCTGCCGCTGTCCTCAAAGGACGGCGTATAGCAAAAGATGTCCGCTGCATCGTTATCCCCGCCACCCAGAGCATATACCTTCAGTGCATAAAGGAGGGGCTTGCGGAAATATTCATCAATGCCGGCTGCGTATTCAGCACCCCGACCTGCGGACCCTGTCTCGGCGGTCACATGGGCATTCTTGCGGAAGGCGAGCGCGCTGTTTCAACCACAAACCGCAACTTCGTCGGACGCATGGGTCACCCCGGCTCGGAAGTTTACCTCGCAAGCCCGGAAACTGCTGCTGCGGCGGCGGTAAAGGGCTATATCGGAAGCGACATCTTCGCGCTGTGAAAGGCTGAAAGGAGAAGCTATGAAAGCACACGGAACTGCACACAAATACGGGGACAACGTTGACACCGACGTAATTATCCCCGCAAGATATCTGAATACAGCCGATCACGCGGAGCTTGCAAAGCACTGCATGGAGGACATCGACGCCGGTTTCACGGCAAAGATAAAGCCCGGCGACATCATAGCCGGCGGCGCGAATTTCGGCTGCGGCAGCTCAAGAGAGCATGCGCCTATCGCAATAAAGGCAAGCGGGATCTCCTGTGTTATCGCCGCCACATTTGCCCGTATCTTCTACCGCAACGCGATAAACATAGGTCTGCCGATACTTGAATGCCCGGAAGCGGCAAACGATATTTCGGACAGGGACGAGGTGGATATCGACTTCGACACCGGAATTATAACCAACATCACAAAGAACAGAACCTACAAAGCGGAGCCTTTCCCGGACTTCATCAAGGACATCATCTCCGCAGGCGGACTGTTAAACTCGATAAAAAAGAACTGAAAGGAACACGGCTATGGAAAAGCATATTGCACTTATTCACGGTGACGGCATCGGCCCGGAGATAGTTGACGAGGCGGTGAAAGTCCTCGACAAGACCGCGGAGCTGTACGGTCACAGGTTCACATACACCCCGGTGCTCATGGGCGGAATAGCGATCGACGAAGTGGGAGTGCCGCTCCCGGAAGAGACGGTGAAGATCTGCAAGGCGAGTGACAGCGTACTTCTCGGAGCCGTAGGCGGCCCCAAGTGGGACAAGGGCGAGGGAAAGATGCGCCCGGAAGCGGGACTTCTTGGGATACGCAGCGCACTCGGACTGTATGCGAACCTGCGCCCGGCGAAGCTGCTGAAGCCGCTTGCGGGAGCCTGCCCGCTCCGGGAGGAAACGACGGAGCAGGGACTTGACCTGCTCATAGTACGGGAACTCATCGGCGGTGCATATTTCGGTGACAAGCGCACATTCACCGATGACAAGGGACACAGGACCGCGATAGACGAGATGAAATACAGCGACTACGAAGTTGAGCGCATCTGCCGGACGGCGTTTGAGCTTGCGAAGAAGCGCCGCGGCTCGGTAACGAGCGTTGACAAGGCGAATGTTCTTGACACGTCCCGTCTGTGGCGCGAGGTCGCTCACAAGGTGAAGGAGGACTATCCGGATATTGCTTACGAGGATATGCTGGTTGACAATGCGGCGATGCAGCTTGTCCGCAACCCGGCGCATTTTGACGTAATTGTGACGGAGAACCTGTTCGGGGATATCCTGTCGGACGAAGCGTCGATGCTTACGGGATCGCTGGGAATGCTTCCGTCGGCATCGCTGGCGGACGGTGCATTCGGGCTTTACGAACCTGTTCACGGCTCTGCACCCGACATTGCCGGCACCGGCAAAGCCAACCCGATCGCCACGATCCTCTCGGCGGCGATGATGCTCCGCTTCAGCTTCGGTATGCTGTCTGAAGCCGATGCTATCGAAAGAGCGGTCGATAAGGCACTCGACGCCGGCTTCCGCACCGCCGATATCATGAGCCCCGGCGGCAAGCCCGTGGGCTGTTCGGAAATGGGCGGAGTGATACGAGATTTTTTAAGCTAAATTTGTATCTTTCCATAGACAAAACCATGTAATTTCGTCACGATTCAGATATGCGCGCAGAGCGCGCTCCATAATTGTGAATTGTGCATTGTGAATTGTGAATTTGTCTATATTTCGATAGAAATATAGTATGAGAGAGTTCAGGAGGGAGCGCACTGCTCCCTCCCGAACTCTCTCAAAGCATTTAGAAAAGATTCACTTGTCGTACTTCATTCTCCAGTCGATGCATCTTTGCAGATACTTCACATAGTCCGGATTCTTGCACATACCCTTTCCCTCGGTGTCGCTTATCTTCGCAACGTCCATTCCGTTGCATGCCGTCGTTTTCATCACTATGTTCAGCGGAGGAACACAGGTGTCGTTGGAAAGATATGTGCCTATTCCGAAAGCAACCCTCGTCCTGCCGCCGAATTCCCTGAAAATCTTGTCTGCTCTCTCAAAATCAAGACTGTCGCTGAACAGCAGAGTTTTGCTCTTCGGGTCAATTCCGAGGCTTTCATAATGCCGTATCATCTTGCTGCCCCATTCAAACGGGTCGCCGCTGTCGTTACGGACACCGCTGAACAAGGTCGCGTATGTGAGCTGGAAATCCTTCAGAAAACAGTCTGTGGTTATAGCGTCCGTGAGCGCCGTGCCGTTCAGCACCCCGTACTCCCTTACCCACTCGTTCAGCGCGTACCAGTTGCTGTAAGCCGGATTGTGCTTGTGATTGCCCTGACCGACACACATTATCCATTCGTGCGCCATTGTCCCGACAGGCGTGATCCCGTACTTCTTCGCAAGATAAACATTCGATGTTCCCACAAACCTGCCCGACTTCGGCTGCGTTTCGCTGAACTTACGCACCGCAAGCTCCTGTGCTTCGGAGGATAAACGCCGCCGAAGTCCGAACTCGCTGAACGCGGAAACAGAGTATTTCCCGCTGTGAAGCCATTCCGCTTTCTCGTCAAGCTTATCCTTAAACTCTCTTATAAGCTCCGCGTAGTCATACCGCATACGGAAATATACCTCGTTGACAATAGCCAGCGTCGGTATCTCATACATACTTGTATTGAGCCACGTCCCCTTTGTCTCTATCGAAAGTCCGCACTCCGCGTCCGTACTTATCTCGAAGTCTTCATATCTCGGTGACCAGAGACGCAGGAAATCCACATACGAGCCCTTTATCCATCGTATATTGTTGAGATATTCAAGCTCTTCCTCCGTGAACCGGAGCTTACAGTACAGCTTTATCTGTGACTTTATCTCCTCCGCCATTTCCGGCGTAAAGAACACGTCCTTGTTTCTGCACTTAAAAGACCAGGTCGTCTTATAGTCGCTGAACCGATGATAGATAGCCTGCCCCATGCTGAATTTGTACATATCGTTCTCCAGCAGACTTGTGATTATCTGCGGAAGTCCCGTTCTCACTGCTTCTGACATTATGCTGTCTCCTTTTTTCATAACCGCCGCTGTACCGATGAGCAGACATTAATTATTCATTATATTTCCCCGGATCACTCACCCAAAAACGGGTGCAGCGTCACGCTGCCGCAGGTCAAGGGCGCGCAGCCCTTGTGCCGTCTGCAAAGACAGCGCGCAAGCGCCCTGGTGAGTTATCCGATCCGGTCAAAGCATCTTGCCGATAAGGTTGTTGTCGAGGGTATCTGTAAAGCGTATCTTCACAAACTCGCCTGTGCGCAGGCGGCGCTTTGCCGAGAAGTAGATCATTCCGTCGATCTCGGGAGCATAGGACGCGTCACGTCCGAAGTACATCTCGAACAGCCTGTCATAGCCCTCGCATACCACCTCGGTCTCGGTGCCGATAAGGGACTGCTGCACCTCGGAAACACGGATCTCCTGCTGCTCCATTATTATCTCGGAACGATGCTCGCGCTCACGCTCATCGACCTGGTTCGGGAAGTCCGCGGCAGGCGTGCCGTCCTCCTGTGAATAAGCGAAACAGCCAAGCCTGTCAAACTTTATCTCGTTTGCAAATTCCGCAAGCTCGGTGAACTGCGCTTCCGTCTCGCCCGGAAAGCCCGCAATAAATGTCGTTCGCAGGGTAAGTCCCGGGATCCGCTCGCGAAGCTTCTTTATAAGCGCAGTAAGGGAAGCGCGGTCACCCGTGCGGTTCATGTCTTTGAGTATCTCCGCGTCGCAGTGCTGCAGCGGGAGGTCTATGTATTTGCAGATCTTCGGCTCGGAAGCGATCATGTCAATAAGCTCGTCCGTCATTCTCTCGGGGTAGCAGTACAGAAGCCTTATCCACTTCACATCAAGCTTCACCAGCTCCCGGAGCAGTTCCGTCAGTGCGAGATGACCGTATAAGTCCTCGCCGTATCGGGTGGTGTCCTGCGCTATGACGATAAGCTCCTTAACACCTTTCTTTACGAGTATCTCCGCTTCCTTTACGATATTCTCGATCTTCCTGCTGCGGAATTTTCCGCGTATCTGCGGAATAGCGCAGTAAGTGCAGCAGTTGTCACAGCCGTCGGCTATACGCAGATAAGCATAGTGTGAAAGGGTGGACTGCATACGCACACCCTCCATATTGTGGTCCTCGACGCTGCCGAAGTCGATAACGCGCTCACCGGCAAGCACTCGCTCTATCGTCTCAACTATCGCATCGTTCCTGCCGATACCGAGAACGCCGTCGATCTCCGGAAACTCGGTGTCCATCTGCTCCTGATAGCGCTGTGCAAGACAGCCGGTAACGATGATCTTCTTGTTGATGCCGTCGTTCTTGCGGTTTATCGCTTCCATTATCTCCTCGATAGCTTCTTCCTTTGCGCTGGTAATGAAGCCGCAGGTGTTTATAACAACAACGTCCGCAAGTCCGGCTTCGGGAACTATCTTATATCCCGCTTCCGCTATCTTCGCAAGCATAAGCTCCGCGTCGCACTGGTTTTTCGGGCAGCCGAGTGATACCACTCCGACTTTTGTCTCGTTTGTATTCGCCATTTCAGTTTTTCTCCGATATATATTTTTCCGCTTCTTCAAGCAGCTCCCTGTCCTCCGGGAAGTTCAGAAGCTCCATTGCCTTGCCGTATGGCAGAAGCCAGTCGTCAAGTATCTCGTCCTCCTGTATCGTCGGTTTGCGGTATTCATAGTGACCGATAAAGAAAACGCCGGTCTTGACGGTTTTCTGATGCGTCATATAGGTGTATTCCCGGCGGAAATCTCCGTACTGCACGAAGTCCAGCCCGGTCTCCTCGAACACCTCACGCTTTGCTGTCTCAAGCTCGGTCTCGCCGTAGTCGATGTGTCCCTTGGGAAAGCCGATATGCCCGCTGTTGTTCTTGATGAGCAGGTAACGGCGCTCCCCGTCCTTCTCGGTGAACATCACCGCTCCGCCGGTCTTTTCAAATTTCGGGTAAAGCGTGTCGCCCTCACGGACAAGACCGCCGAGATCGTGCAGGAGATTGCACTCGAAGCAGGGGTCACTGCCGTAAAACTCCGCGGGGACAACAACGGGTATCTCCTCGCCGTCCCGCTCGATCACAGCACAGGTCTTTGCGGCGAGCTTATCCTCTCCGCCTTTATATCCGGCAATATATGCCGTCTTGCCGTCATATTCGCCGAGAAATGCGCTGCTGCCGCTTTTTTCGCCGACTTTGACGGTTATTTCTTTTCCGTATATCTCAAAATCTTTGCGCGGGTGCATTTTTTTCCTCCGTCATTTCAGAGTAATTATCCCCTTGTCGAGCAGTCTCTGTGCCGCAAGGATTATCCCCATTCGTCCGGTGTCGTATGTAAGACCGCCCTGGAGCCATACCGCGAACGGTTCGCGGAGCGGTGCGTCCGCAGACAGCTCTATCGACGCACCCATTGTGAATGCGCCCGCCGCCATTATTACCTGGCTGTCGTAGCCGGGCATATCCCACGGCTCCGGGGTAACGAAGCTGTCAACCGGGCTTCCTGCCTGTATTCCCTCGCAGAATGCGATCAGCGCTTTCCGGGAGCCGAGCTTCACCGCGGTGATGATGTCGGTGCGGTACTCGTTGTAGTGCGGAAACGCTTCAAATCCGAGCTTGCGGAAGAATGCGGAAGCGAAGGTAGCGGTCTTTACCGCGTTCTTTACCACCTCGGGAGCATAGAAAAGCCCGAGGAAAAGGCTACGGTTCATATCGAGAGTACAGCCGACTTCCTTGCCGGTGCCGACAGTGGTGAGACGGTAGGAGCAAAGCTCTACCAGGTCTTTTCTTCCCGCGATATAACCGCCGGTGGGAGCGATGCCGCCGCCGAGGTTCTTTATAAGGGAGCCGACGATGAGGTCTGCACCCACATCACAGGGCTCAACGCGCTCGACGAGTTCGCCGTAGCAGTTGTCAACGATAATTATAGCGTCCGGATTCACGCCTTTTACCGCGTCTATCATCTCGCTTATCTCGGAAACGGAGATCGACGGGCGCAGGCTGTAACCGCGGGAACGCTGGATATAAGCGACTTTGCAGCCGCGGGCAAGATCGCTGATCTTACCGAAATTTACTCTCCCGTCCGGAAGCAGGTCTATCTGGTCATACTTAACTCCGAACTCGGTCAGCGAACCGCCTCTCTTGCCGAAGATGACCTCATTCAGCGTATCGTAGGGCGTTCCGGTGAGCGAGAGCATCAGATCTCCCGGGCGAAGCACGCCGAAAAGCGCAGTTGAGATCGCGTGGGTCCCGTTCACGAAGTTGTGGCGCACGAGTGCGTCCTCCGCGCCGAGGACCTGTGCGAACACAGCGTCGAGCTTGTCGCGCCCGTCATCGCCGTAGCCGTAGCCGGTAGTACCTTTTAGGTGCATTTCACCGACGCGGTTGTCGATAAAAGCTTTCAGCACCTTCTCACTGTTGCATCTTGCTGTATGGTCAATGCGGTCGAATGCTTCGGAAGCATCTTCCTCCGCTTCAATCGCAATATTCTCAAGTTCTTTATCCGGATTGAAATAACAGCTCATTTCCTTATCTCCTGTTTTGTATATATTTCTTTCCGCGCCTTCGCGCATGTCCTGCGCAGACAGCGCAAGGTCTGTCGGTCAGCCCCTCTGTCACCTGACGGCGACACCTCCCCGTTTGCGGGGAGATCACCCTTTAAAAAGGGGCTTGACCCCTAAACCTTTTTGACCGTAACACGGAAATCGTAAAAATTCCATATTGTTGTAAACATATCATATAAGTCTTTTATATCTTTCTTTTAAGAGACTTGTCAAGTTCCGTATTACGGTCATTGGGGTCAAGCGCCCTTGCGCTTGCGCGGGACGGGGGCGCGCAGCCCCAGCGCCGTCTGCGAAGACGCGCGTCAGCGCCGCATGTCAGCGCAAACCGCCTCTCCCGCAGGCTCAAAACCGCACTTACGGTAGAAGCCTTCAAGCTCTCCGGCGCAGAACAGGAACACCTCGTTCCCGCATGCCGACTCCTCGGTGCAGATATGCGCAAGGAGACTGCCGGCAAGACCCTTTCCGCGCTCTTCCGGTACGGTGCATATATAAGAAAGGTATGATATGCCGCCGGACGCGAACATTCTTACCGCGCATGCCGAACTGCCGAGAGCATAAAGCCGCGCCGTGCCGTGCCGGAGCATATGACTTGTATCAGTGTACCACTTATTGAAGTCAATGTCAAATCCGCTTTTCGCAATTTCGTATATTTCACCGATAGAAACTGCGGTTCCTGTCTGTACTTTGTATATATCGTCGGTTTTTTTGATTCCGTCGCCCGCCCTCATCAGCAGAAGCTTTTCCGCGCCGTAAGAGCCGGTCTTTTCATACAGACTGTACGGCATGAGCACCACGGAGAACTGCCCGCAGCCGAGAAATGCGGCAAGCTCCGCGCTCCGCGCTTTCCCTATATGCCCGCAGTCCGCCGCCGTCGCTTCGCCGTAGTAGCTGCCGATCACAGCACCGCCGTCCTGCACCCAGAACCGGCAGAAATCATAACCGAAGCCGTATGCTTCCGCAAGCGATCGTATCTTCTCTGTATAGACGGTGAGGTCATCGCCGAGCGCCCTGTAAAGAGCCGCACTGTCGGTAACAGCCCTTATCATTGCAGCTCTCCGAGCCGTTTAAGAAGCTCCCGCGCAGTATCGAACACTGCCGTAACGTCCTCTTTCTTCATCACGCAGGAGGGGGAATGCAGATAGCGCGTCGGAACGGAAAGAGCCGCTGTGCGCACCCCGCCGACTGCCTTGTGAACGGCTCCGCTGTCATTCCCGCCGGCGATAAGGGATTTGGTCTGGTTCTTTGCGCCGATGTCGTCCGCAGCCCTGCGCGCAAGTTTGTACAGCTCACGGTCATAGATCGTCGATCTGTCCATGAACGATACCACAACGCCCTCACCGAGCCGGCAGACTTCCTTCTCGTCCTCGCTTCCGGCAATGTCGCAGGCGGTGGTGGTTTCAAGTATTACCGCAATGTCCGGCTTGACGGTAAACGCAGCGCACTGCGCACCGCGGGTCCCGATCTCCTCCTGCACCGTGAACACGAAATACGCGTCATACGGCAGCTCCTCGTTCAGCATCGTCAGCATCACCGCACAGCCCGCACGGTCATCAAGCGCCTTGCCCTTGATAAAGCCGTCGCCGAACTCCTCATAGCTGCCCATAAAATAGCAGAAATCGCCCTGGTCAGCATACTTTCTCGCTTCCTCGGCATTCTCCGCGCCTATATCTATCGCAAGATCCTCGATCTTCGGCTGCTTTTCCTCTTCGTCGGAAGTGAGCTGGTGCAGCGCTTTTGCCGCTATCACTCCTACGGTCCCGTTTGCGAAAACCACACGCCTGCCGAACACAACGGAAGAAGAGATGCCGCCGACAGGTGCAAATTTCAGCCGCCCGTCCTCGCACACATAAGTCACGATAAAGCCTACTTCGTCCATGTGCGCACAGTACATTATCTTCTTTGCGGGAGCTTTCGCGCCCTTTTTGAATACGATCAGATTGCCGATGCTGTCAGTGGTGACGGTGCAGCCGGCAGGTATGCGGGAAGATATGAAATCGCGCACCGCGCCCTCGTCTCCGCTTGTACCGCAGAGCTTTGACAGCTTTTCCGTAAGATCGAAAAGCTCCTTGTTTTCAGACATCTCCCTCACCTCCGGTCAGAAATGCAGCCATAAGTCTGCCAACAGCTTCCACATCAACGGTATCGATCACCTCAACCGGCGTGTGCATGTACTTCAGCGGTATTGATATCAGCGCCGTGCGAATACCGCCGTGAGAAACGGAAATATCGTCCGCGTCGGTGCCGGTGGAACGCCCCATGACCTCGGTCTGGAACGGTATCTTCTTATCCGCGGCAAGCTTTTTCAGCTCCGCGGTGATCTCTCTGTCAAGCACGGGTGAAACGCCGATCATCGCGCCCTTTCCCATGACTCCGCACTCGTGCTTCTTCGCGTCGGAAGTGTAGGCAAAGCTTACGTCCGTTGCGAGAGCGATGTCGGCACGGCTGTTGAACGCGGATATTATCGCGCCCCTGCTGCCGACTTCCTCCTGCGAAGCGAAGAGGACTTCTATATTATAAGGAAGCTCCCGTCCTTTCACAAGCTCCAGCGCGTGCAGTACAGCTGCCACTCCGGCGCGGTCGTCAAGCGCTTTTGCAGTACGTCTTGTGCCTGCAAGCTTTGCAAGGCGGTTGTCTATAGTTACCCGGTCGCCGGGAGAAACGACTTTTTCAGCCGTTTCACGGCTCGGAAATCCCACATCTATCGCAATATCGGAAGTTTTCTGCGTCTTGTCCTTATTATCGGCTGCGACATGCGGCGGGAGAGTGCAGATAACTCCCCGGATATCTCCGCTCTCACAGTGAACGGTGACAGTCTGTGCGGCATAGAGCCTTCTGTCGGTGCCGCCGCAGTTCCCCACTTTGAGGAACCCGTCCTCGTCGATATAGGTGACAATAAAGCCGATCTCGTCGATGTGGGCTTCGAGCATAACGGTAGGCTTTCCGTTGTTCCGGTCACCGATAAATCCGGTGACACAGCCGAATCTGTCGGCTGCTGCATCGGGAGCATACTGCGCAAGCAAGGCTCTTGCCGCTTCGCAGGCTCCGTCTTCCGCACCGGAAACGCCGTTTGCGGCACAGAGCTTTTCAAGTATTTCGTCCATATTATTTCCTTTCGATTAAAAACAAACTCGATCTTATTAATTATAACACTTTACCCTTGCATTTACAAGTGCGGAACATAACATTTTTTCTGCATAATCCCGGAAATTATGGTAAGAATATTTCCATAAAGACACGATGTCTTGAACGCCACCATTACATGAACAGAAAGGAACGGAAAATATGAAAAAGGTAAGATTTACGAACGGCATACAGGGCAAGGGGTTTGCAGCGGCACTTGCGCTCAGTATATGTGCGGTGGGGCTGTCCACCTACGCCGCGTACAACGGGGCGGTGAGAAGCTCCGTAACACCGAAGGAGGAGCCGTATGACGACAATGTGTTTATCTTCACTGAGCCGGCGGAGACCGTAAACGCGGAGAAGACGGGAATACCGAAGGAGACCGCGAAAGCGACGGAAGCCGCTGTGGAGGAATATGCCGTGCCGATCACCGAGGAGCCGGCAGAAACGGCGCTTGCCGATGAAGCCGGGCTTATTTTCAAGAGTGCAAAAACTGTCCCGATAGCGGACGGAAAGGTGATAAACCCGTACAGCGGCGGCGAACTTGTTAAGAGCGAGACTCTCGGAGTATGGAAGACCCACGACGGCGCGGATATTGCCGCTCCTCTCGGCACAGCAGTCTCGGCGATGATGAAGGGGACTGTGACGGAAGTAAAGAACGATCCGCTCTGGGGAGTCTCGGTGACGATCGATCACGGGGACGGTGTGGTCGGCTATTACTCGAATCTTGACACGAACGTGAGTGTTAAGGCGGGGCAGGAAGTTGCCATGGGCGAGATCATAGGTCAGGTAGGCAATACCGCGGACATCGAATGCAAGCTCGAACCGCATCTCCATTTCGGCGTGACCGTCGGCGGCGCGTGGACAGACCCAATGAAGTTCGTAGAAGACTAAGCGCCGAAGCCGGCGCCGGCGACTGCTGTATTTCAGAGCTTTCTGCTATGGGCAGCTCTTTACTGAAATGCAGTGGGGCTGGCAAAGACTCCGTCAGATCAAAAAAGATATTCCCGATAAGAAACCGGTCTTATCGGGAATTTTCTTGTATAAAACTATATCCTGTCGAAAAGAAAATCCCGCCCCGACAGGGACCGACACGATCCGCACAAAAAAAGTGGTATATTAGACAGGAACGGATTATAAAGAAAGGGAGATTTGAAATGTCAGTCGATTTTGAATACGGAATGTTCGGTCTTACCGCAAAGATCGCCGGCGACGTCGATCATCACGCCGCAGCCGAAATGCGCGTTATGATAGACGGCGAGCTTGAACGCTCAATGCCCGACCTGCTCATCTTCGATATGAGCGGCGTAACATTTATGGACAGCTCCGGCGTAGGACTTGTCCTCGGACGAGTAAGAACGATGAAGCAGTGGGACGGAAAAGTAAAGATATCCGATCCCTCCGCCCGCGCGGAAAAGATACTGAAAATGTCGGGGCTTGAGCCTATGATAACCTGGAAACCTTTCGGAAAGGAGAAGCGCGTATGAAAAAAGCCGCAAACAGCATGAAGATAACATTCCCCGGCTACTCCAAAAACGAGAGCCTCGCAAGAATGTGCGCCGCCGCATTCGCCGCCCAGCTTGACCCCACTGTCGAGGAAATAAGCGATATCAAAGCCGCCGTTTCCGAAGCGGTCACCAACTGCATAGTCCACGGCTACCGTGATACTATCGGAGATATAGATATGAAGATGAAGATACTCGATAACGACACCCTCTACATAAAGATCACCGATAAAGGCACCGGCATAGAGGACGTTGAGCAGGCTATGCAGCCGCTCTTTACCACCTGCCCGGAGGGAGAACGCGCCGGTCTCGGATTCGCGGTAATGGAAAGCTTCACCGATAAGCTCCGCGTGAAAAGCACCCCCGGCAAAGGCACAAGCGTGACCATGATAAAGCAGGTATGCCGCAGAGGATAGAATGGACAGACTTACCGACGAATTTGTTGAACAGAATATGGGGCTCGTGCATTCCCTCGCAAGCCGGTTCCGCGGACGCGGCATCGAATACGAGGAACTGGTCTCTGCCGGAAGCATGGGTCTTGTCAAGGCGGCAAGGGGATTCGACGAGTCCAGGGGGCTGCGGTTTTCCACCTATGCAGTACCCGTTATTCTCGGGGAAATAAAACGTCTGTTCCGGGACGGGGGAACTGTAAAGGTGAGCCGGACGATAAAGGAGCTCTCCCTTAAGATCGCAGCCTACCGCGAACACTGCGCCGCCGAAGGGAGAAGCCCCACTGTCGCCGAGATAGCGGACAAGCTCGGGGAGACGGAGGAAAGTGTGACAGAAGCTATCGCCGCATCCCGCCCCGCGGTTTCGCTTACCGGCGGGGAAGAGGAGGGCGCGGAATTCGACGTTCCCGTGGAACCGCCCCAGATAAAGGCTACCGAATATATCGCCCTCGGTCAGTGCCTCGGCTCTCTTGACGAGCAGGACAGACGGCTTATCTACCTGCGGTATATGCTGGAAAAGACCCAGGCCGAAACGGGCAGGATACTCGGAATGACCCAGGTGCAGGTCTCCCGCCGTGAGAAGAAGATACTTGACAGCCTGCGTTCGATGCTGGTATAATAAGCGAAGCAAGACTCCTGTTTGCGTCACGATTCAGAATCATCGCCGCAGGCGATACCAAAATTATTCATTATTCATTATTCATTTTTCACTATTCATTTTTTCCGAACCCGCACATTCCGCCGTCAAGGGCGGGGGAGGAGATGTCGCCGCCGATCACCTTTCCGTCGCACACCATAACGTGGGCTTCGGTGTTCTCGACATGCTCGCCGCGCACGGAGATAACGCTGAAAGTATAGACCTGCGCTTCCCGGGAACGGTATCCGCTCAGATCATATCCCTGGGACTTCTGAAGATCGTTGTAACGTTCATAGACATCGCTGAATTCTTCGGGAATGGTAACGGCCTTGCAAGACCCGCCCTCCGCCACAGCGATGTTTTTGCTGTTTAAGAAGGATACCGCATCTTCCTCGGAAGAAACCTTATAGGAGGAAGAGCATGCTGACAGTATAAGCGCCGCGGCTGTGATAACAGCCGCTTTTCCTGTGATCGTTTTCAAGTGTAACGCCCCTTTTCTTTGCAATTTCAACAAAATTTAGTGGTTCATTTTTCCTTTCTATACAATATATGTGGTAAAATCAACAAAAAGTATCTGCGCAGATAAGCAATGTTGACAAAATTTATTTTTGAAGCGCCGTTTTTCGGCTTCAAAACCGCCTTTTCGACACTTCGTTTTGTTGATAATAACCACAAAAGGCATAAGTGATTTGTTGTGTTTTGTCCTGTTTAGGCATTTTATATAAAGCAGGTAAAAAAAATTTAGTCAAATAGGTACTTACATTTTATTGAAAATTCTGTTATTATATATGAGTAAAATATTACTCAAACAGGAGGTCCCCACAAATGGCAAGTTTATCATTAAGAGGCATATATAAGCGCTACCCCGGCGGAGTTGTAGCGGTTTCCGACTTCTCCATGAACATCAAGGATAAGGAATTCATTATCCTCGTTGGTCCTTCCGGATGCGGTAAGTCCACAACTCTTCGTATGATCGCAGGTCTTGAGGAAATTTCCGAAGGCGAGCTCTTCATAGGTGACCGTCTCGTAAACGACGTTGCTCCTAAGGACAGAGATATCGCGATGGTTTTCCAGAACTACGCTCTTTACCCCCACATGACAGTTTTCGAGAACATGGCTTTCGGCTTAAAGCTCAGAAAGGTTCCGAAAGATGAAATAAAGAAGCTCGTTGAAGAAGCAGCAAAGATACTCGATATCGCTCACCTGCTCGACAGAAAGCCGAAGGCTTTGTCCGGCGGTCAGAGACAGCGTGTTGCGCTGGGCCGTGCTATCGTTCGTGATCCTCAGGTATTCCTCCTTGACGAGCCTCTGTCAAACCTCGACGCAAAGCTCCGTGCGCAGATGAGAACCGAGCTCTCCAAGCTCCATAAGAAACTCGGTACAACATTCATCTACGTTACACATGACCAGATCGAGGCTATGACGATGGGTGACCGTATCGTTGTTATGAAGGACGGTTACATCCAGCAGATCGACTCGCCTCTGAACCTCTACGAGAACCCTGTAAACAAGTTCGTTGCAGGCTTCATCGGCACACCTCAGATGAACTTCATCGACGCTAAGCTCATCATGATGAACGGCAAGTACACAGTAGAGTTCGGTTCCGAAGATACAAAGACCTCCAGAGGAAGAAAGTTCTACGTTGAGATCCCGTCCGCTAAGGTTGACGCTGAAGCTCTCAACTACTACGTTGACAAGGACGTTATCCTCGGTATCCGTCCCGAGAGCATCCACGATGAGGAAATGTTCCTCTCCGCTGCTACAACAGGCGTTATCGAAGCAAACGTTGATGTAACAGAAATGATGGGTGCCGAGACATACCTCTACCTCACATGCGAAGGTATGCCGATCACAGCAAGAGTTTCGCCTCGCTGCGCAGCTCGTCCGCAGGATGTTGTTAAGCTCGCTATCGATCCTAACAAGATCCACCTCTTCGATGCAGCTGACGAACACGCTATCCTTTCATAAGAAACGCATAGAATTATGCCGTACCGTGATCTGCGGTACGGCATTTTTTGCAGTAAACGGAGATCATTATGGCTGAAAAAATACAACGCTCCGCCGAAGAGATCAAGGCAGAGTTCATTAAGATATACACGGAAAACATAAAGCGCGACGGTGCCGACAGGCTCCTCGACTACCTCACAAACAAGTGCGACTTCTTCACCGCTCCCGCCAGCACCAAATACCACAGTGCTTATGAGGGCGGACTTGCACAGCACTCCCTCAATGTCTATCACTGCCTCAAGGCTTACCTTGAGCGGGAAAGAGTACAGGAGACTTACGGCGTGAAAGGCTATACCGATGAGCAGATAGCTCTCGTCGCACTGCTGCACGATATCTGCAAGACCGACTTCTACAAAGTCGATTACCGTAATGCCAAGAACGAACAGGGTCAGTGGGAGAAGGTGCCGTACTACCGCATAGAGGACAGCCTTCCCTACGGTCACGGAGAGAAGTCCGTCTATATGATAAGCGGTTTCATGCGCCTTTCAAGAGAGGAAGCAATGGCGATACGCTGGCACATGGGCTTTTCCTACGGCGATGTAAACGACAGAAACAACATCGGCAGGGCATTCGAGATGTTCCCCCTCGCCTTCGCACTGTCCACCGCGGATATGGAAGCTTCCTATTTTCTTGAATAAATGCCCCGAAAAGGTTGTAATTTCTCACGAAATGTGATATAATGTTTAGTGTATTTTATACAAGATTATTACTGCCGCAGGGGAGGGGAGAGATTGGCAAATCTTACGGAAAAGGCAATAAAAGCTTCTGTTCTGAAGCTCCTCAACGAAAGACCGATAAACCAGATCACGGTAAAGGATATAGTCGAGGACTGCGGTATCAACCGCAATTCGTTCTACTACCACTTCCGCGATCTTCCGTCACTGATCGAAGAAATGGTAATGGAGCAGGCGGAAGAACTCATAAAGGAATATCCGTCAATTAACTCGCTGGAGGAATGCCTTGATGCCGCGATAAGCTTCGCAATGAACAACCGCAAGGCGGCAATGCACATCTACAACTCCGTAAGCCGCGATATCTACGAGCAGTACCTCTGGAGAGTCTGCGAGTATGTTGTTACCACATACATAAACAACGTGATGAGCGGCTACGATATCGACAGCTTCGACAAGGAAGTCATCATAAGCTTCTACAAATGCGCCTGCTTCGGACAGATTCTCGACTGGCAGAGAAGCGGCATGAAAAGCGATATCAAAAAGCAGTTCATGCGTATGTGCGAGATCAAAAAAGGTATGATAGAAGAGATCGCCCAGAAATGCGCGGTGACGAAAAATGAAAAGGAATAACATCGAAAGGAACTAAAAATGGCTAAAGCACCTTCTACCAAAAAAAGTCTTGAAAGACCGGTAACCCCGGAAGATAAAAAGAAAGCCCTCGACGCGGCTATCGCCCAGATCGAGAAGCAGTTCGGCGCAGGCTCGGTAATGAGAATGGGAGAAAAGACCACTCTTAATGTGGAGTCTATACCCACAGGCTCGATCGGCCTTGATATGGCGCTCGGTATAGGCGGTCTCCCGAAAGGACGCATCATCGAGATCTTCGGGCCGGAATCCGGCGGTAAGACTACCGTTACCCTCCATGCGATCGCGGAAGCGCAGAAGCGCGGAGGTATTGCGGCATTCGTTGATGTCGAGCATGCCCTCGATCCCGTTTATGCGAAGGCTCTCGGAGTTGATGTGGATCAGCTTATCGTTTCCCAGCCGGATACCGGTGAACAGGCTCTCGATATTATGGAAGCACTCGTTCGTTCCGGCGCTATCGACATTATCGTTCTCGACTCCGTTGCGGCTATGGTAACCAAAGCCGAGATCGAAGGCGATATGGGAGATACCTTTGTAGGCGTACAGGCAAGACTTATGTCCGCGGCGATGAAGAAACTCACAGCCGTTATCTCCAAGTCCAACACTGTCGCTATCTTCATCAACCAGGTCCGTGAAAAGATTGGTATTATGTTCGGCAACCCGGAGACTACTCCCGGCGGACGCGCTCTCAAATTCTACGCTTCCGTCCGTATCGAAGTCCGCAAGGGTGAGGCTATAAAGGACGGCGCAGACACTATCGGAAACCGCACAAAGTGCAAGGTCATCAAGAACAAGGTTGCTCCGCCTTTCAAGAGCTGTGAGTTCGATATGATATTCGGTCACGGTATTTCAAGGACAGGCGAAGTCCTCGACTACGCGATCGAGCTTGATATAATCAAGAAGTCCGGCGCGTGGTTCAGCTACAATGATATGCGCATCGGTCAGGGCCGCGAAAATACCAAGAAGTTCCTTGACGACAACCCTGACGTTATGAAGGAGATCGAGGACAAGATCTGGGCAAGTGCAGAAAAGCTTGACTACGACACCAGCGGCGAGGAAGAAGACGGTGCTGAAAGCACGGAGACTGAATCGGCTCCTGCTCCCGAAGCACCCGTATCCGATGCAGATGCACCCGCCGGCGACAAGGCAAAGCGCGGCAGGCCCAAGAAGAGCAGCGTGGTAGTTGCGGCGGACGATGATTTTGAAGAGTTTGCTATCGACGAGATAGATGCGGACTGATACAGACGTAAGCTATGGAAGAGCTTGATATCGCCAAGAGACGAGCCATGCACCTTCTCGGCGGACGCGATTACGGCAGGAACGAGCTTATAGAAAAGCTCAGGAACAACTACAGCGAAGAGACTGCCGTAAAAGTCGCGGAGCTTATGTGCGAATACGGGTATATTGACGACGACAGGTACGCGGAGAAGCTTGCGAGGCAGTACATAAAGGTGCGCAGATACGGCAAGAGCCGGGCGGCGCTTATGATGCGCCAGAAGCTTCTTGACACGGAGACAATAGAAAACGCACTGGAAAAGTACACATCAGAGGACATCACCGCTGAGATAGCGGAGATTCTGCGCAGGAAATACCGGGACAGGCTCTTTCTTCCCGGACTTGAGGGGAAGAAGGAGATGCAGAAGATAACGGCGGCGCTTGCACGGCGCGGCTACGGATACACCGACATAAAGAACGCCCTTTATCGGCTTAAGGACGAGATCGACGAACAGTCAGAGGAGGAATAAGACTATGGCATTTTGCAATCACTGCGGCTCACAGCTCCCCGAAGGAGCACCTACCTGCCCGACGTGCGGAGCACCCGTGGGCAGCGGAAACGCGCAGCAGAATTTTCAGCAGAGCACTCAGAACCAGACAGATAAGGGAGTAACTTTCGGAAACGCGAAGAATCTTACCGAAGATTTTGACCCCAACGATCTCGCAAGCAGCAACAAGTGGGCATATATACTTGCTTATCTGTGGATATTGTTTTTCCTGCCGCTTGTCGTATGCCCGGATTCAAAGGTGGGCAAGTTCCACGCGAACCAGGGACTTGTTATGCTGATATTCAGCTTTGCTGTCGGCATCATTTCCGCTATCGTGGGTGCGTTTGCACTGATCCCGGTTCCGATCGTAAGCTCGATTTTTGCCACACTCTCAAGGCTTATCAGCCTCGCCGGCGGTCTCATTCACCTCATAGTGTTCTTCTATGAACTCGTCAATATACTTAATAACCAAGCCGTCGAGATCCCAATCCTCGGTAAGTTTAAACTCATCAAGTGATCTTGAGCGAGAGCTTTGAGAGACTTTGAGAGACTTTGAGAGACTTTGAGACGGGGCGCTGCCCCGGACCCCGCCAGCCCCCTTTAAAAAAGGGGGCTGGACACCCTAAACAGACTGCTGTGTTTCAGAGTGTACAGCTATGGGCTGGTGCCGACTGAAACGCAGTGGGGTTGGCGAAGATCCCTCTCAGAAAATAACAAGAAAACAGCTTACAGAGAAATTTTCTGCAAGCTGTTTTTGTATTCAGATGAATATAACTAACCGTGGTGGCGCACCCGCCGATAGAAGAATGTCGCTGCGCATTTCGCCGCGGGGTGTTCCCCGCCTCAAAAGATAAAGTCGTCCTTGCCGCCGACATCGGACGAACCGGCTTCCGGGAAGCTGTTATCGGGTTTCGGGAAGTCTTTCTCCGTTACCGGGAAGCCCATGCTTCCGGCATCGTCCGCAGGCTTGGGCGGGTCTTTCTTGAAGATGTTGTATGAGCTGCCTCCGGTGTAGCTGCTCGTGTATGTGCTGTACTTGCTGCCGCTGTCGAATATGCTGTATGTGCCGGTTCTCTCCGGAGCAGCCTCCGGCTTCTCCGGTATGCCTGCCGGCTCCTTGAATGCGCTCTGCGGCTCTGCCTCCGGCATAGCCGTTGGAGCTGCCGGAGCCGGTTGCTGCGGCGCTTTGAAAGCTTCGCTTTCCTGCGCCGGCTGCCGTGACGGAGCTTCCTTCTTCTCGATTGACCTCGGCTGCTCTTCCTCGTCAAGCTCGATGCCGCCGTTGCTTACATCAACATTCTTCTCCGTGTACGGATCAACCTCGTTCATATCGCCGCCCGATGCGCCGAACAGCATATTCCGCATCTCCGGATCTGTCTGCTCAACCTGGAAATCCGCACTTATATTGTCCGCGGACGTTGCCGGTCTTATCTCCTCAACCGCCGGTTTCTCCGGCACCGGTTCCTTCGTCTCCGCCGGTATGATCGTGCCGAACATATTCGCGTAGCTGTGCGCGTCCGGATTTATAACCGGTATGTTCCCGTTGTGCGGCATCACCGCATTCCGCTGAACCTTTTCCTCCGGCGAAAGTCCGCCGTTCGATATGTCCACGAACTCTTCGCTCGCCGGGTCAACCGACGGCATACTCTCACCCGCAGGCTCACTCCGTACCGGTGCAGCCGGTCTCGCCCCTGTCGGTGTAACACTGCCGAAGGTGCTGGTGTAAACCGGCATTCCCGTCTGCGGATCGTACATCATCGTTCCGCCGGCTGTATTTCCGTTAGCATTCTCGACAGGCGGTAACGGACGCTCGCTATGACTGTAATCCTTTCTGTACGAGTCGCGCCTTATCCCGTATTTGTTGCCCGGCTGGAGACCGTATGTGTCGGAATGCTTCGGCACGCTGAATCCGTTATTGTTGTTCTGCGGGATATTTCCGGGGATCGGCGGGGTCTGGGGATTCCGGAAAGCCGGATCATTCTGCGGACTCGGTATATTGCCGCTTCCCGGTATTCCGCCCGGACGCGGTGCATTTGCATTCCCGCCCTGCTGATAGAACATATCGCTTGCGTTCTTAAGTCCTGTGGGCGAGTTCAGATTCGGGTCATTGTTCGGCGATACGAAAGGCGCGCTCGTCTGCACATAGTTGTAGCTCGATGAGCTCTTGTTCTTCTTTATGATATAGACGACCGCAACTATCACCAGTATCGCCAGCATTCCTATTCCCATAGGAAGCATAACATTCGCCGTCTGCGCGTGAAACTCGACAAGATACGGTACCATTGCGTCTTTGTAGGCATTTTCGAGGTATATCTTTTCAGACGCGGACGATTTCTCGAAATACCCGTAAACAAATTCGTGGATAAAATCATCGAATGCCTCTTTCTCTTCGGCATTCATCGTGCATACCTCAGCACGTTCTATATTGACATGGGAGTTTGTCTCTGACGCTTCACCGTAGTAATAATCGTAAGTCTCGTCTATAAGCGATTCAAACACCGCGATCTGCGCCTTGTTGCCGGTCTTGTACATTATGATCTTTTCCGGTACGGAGTCGTCGATCGACTTGAAAAACGGTATCACATAATAGTATCCGGAAGTGTACGACTTGCCCTTTATAATGTGCATCGTGTATTCCGTCGTTTCCACAGTCGCCGCATATCCGAGAGTCTCCGAAACCGTACCGTGAACTATGTCACCGACTCTGAACTCTTCCTTGGACAGGTAGTTTATGTCACGATGTGATGCAAAAAGATCTTTGAATGCATCAACCAGTCCAAATCCGGTCAGCATTATTCCGCCTATTGCCAGACCTAACAGAAGTCTTACCGCGAAACGGGGCAAACCGCTCTTACCCGAATATGCCATACAGACACCTCCTGTGAAACCGCCGTATAAACGATATTCCCCGTTTGCGGTATGATTGCCTGCCCGGGGAATACGTTAACTTGCCTATTTGTTTTTCTTTTAGTTAATGTCTGCTCATCAACTTAGGCAGTTATTGAGGACACATTACTTACTTGTTCGGAACTTCGATCTTCGACATACCGCCCATGTAGGGTCTGAGTACTTCGGGGATATTTACCGAACCGTCTTCGTTGAGGTTGTTCTCAAGGAACGCGATAAGCATTCTCGGAGGTGCAACGACAGTATTGTTGAGAGTGTGTGCAAGATACTTCTTGCCGTCCTTGCCGGCGATCCTTATCTTTAAGCGGCGAGCCTGCGCGTCACCGAGGTTGGAACAGCTTCCGACCTCAAAGTACTTCTTCTGTCTCGGCGACCATGCTTCAACATCGACGCTCTTTACTTTAAGATCGGCAAGGTCTCCGGAGCAGCACTCAAGTGTTCTTACCGGTATATCCATGGAGCGGAAGAGATCGACTGTATTCTTCCAGAGCTTGTCATACCATACCGGGCTGTCCTCGGGCTTGCATATTACGATCATTTCCTGCTTCTCGAACTGGTGGATACGGTAAACGCCGCGCTCCTCAAGTCCGTGAGCGCCCTTCTCCTTGCGGAAGCAGGGAGAGTAGCTGGTGAGGGTGTGGGGAAGTGTCTCTTCCGGAACGATAGTATCTATATACTTACCGATCATGGAATGCTCACTCGTACCGATCAGGTAGAGGTCTTCGCCCTCGATCTTGTACATCATTGCGTCCATTTCCGCAAAGCTCATAACGCCGGTAACAACGTTGCTTCTTATCATAAACGGAGGCACACAGTAGGTAAAGCCCCTGTTTATCATAAAGTCTCTCGCGTAGGCGAGAACAGCGGAATGCAGTCTCGCGATATCTCCCATAAGATAGTAGAAGCCGTTGCCCGCAACTCGTCTTGCGGCATCAAGGTCAATACCGTTGAGCTTCTCCATAATATCGGTGTGGTAGGGTATCTCGAAATCCGGAACTTTCGGCTCGCCGAAACGCTCTACTTCAACATTCTCGGAATCGTCCTTTCCTATCGGAACACTGGGATCGATGATGTTCGGTATTGTCATCATTATCTTTGTGATCTTCTCGGAAAGCTCGGCTTCCTTTGCTTCAAGCTCTGCAAGTCTTGCGGAGAATTCGCCTACCTTCTTCTTTGCGGCTTCGGCTTCTTCCTTCTGACCTTTGCCCATGAGTGCGCCGATCTCCTTGGAGATGCGGTTTCTGTCAGCGCGGAGTCCGTCGGCTTCCTGCTGAGTCTTGCGGCTTTCGGCATCAAGCTCTATGACCTCGTCAACGAGCGGAAGCTTCTGATCCTGAAACTTCTTCCTGATATTTTCCTTTACCGCATCGGGGTTTTCCCTTAAAAATTTAATGTCGATCATTTTATTTATATCCTTTCATTAATAATTAATCTGATCTTTACTATCGAATCTGTATCCCCACTGCTGCGAGCAGAATAGTAGCATCGGGACTCTCATTCAGCTGTACAGTTATCAATGAGTCGCCGCCTGTGCAAGAGTATGAGTCTGAACTTCACCCGTGCGGCGGATCAATTTAGGGTGTCCAGCCACCTTTTTTAAAGGGGGCTGGCGGGGTCGCAGGGGCAGAGCCCCCGTCTAAAAATTTCTCTTCTACTTCTCTATCCTCGACAGGAACGAGATCAGCTCTTTGAGCTCGTCCATATCGGCACAGTCTATACTGAACGTATATTTATCCTTCGACTTGTCTATACGGACGGGCTTTCCGATATAGTCGGTCATACTTATCTCCGCTTCAACAACGTAAGTGTCACGTTTTGGAGGTTCTCTTTCCGGCTTCGCGGTGGTCATCTGCTTCGCAAGCCTTTCAAGTGCGCGGACGCTTATGCCGTCCTTCATCGCCTTTTCCGCAAGCGCATGCTGGATCGCACTGTCCTGTATGCCGAGAATTACCTTGCAGTGACCTACCGAAAGCTCGCCCTCGCGCACTTTGTCCTGCAAGTCGTCCGGGAGCGTCAGCAGACGCAGCGCATTCGCTACCGACGGACGCGGTTTTCCGACACGCTTCGCAACCTCCTCCTGGGTCATCGAGCATTTCTCCATAAGCTGCTTGTATCCGAGAGCCGTTTCGATCGGGTTAAGATCTTCACGCTGGAGGTTCTCTATAAGCGCGATGAGCATTGTCTGCTCGTCGTCAAGCTCCATTATCCTTACCGGAACTTCCTTGAGTCCCGCTATCTTTGCCGCTCTCCAGCGCCTTTCACCGGCTACGATCTGATAACCGTCGCCGTAGGGGCGCACCGTAAGCGGCTGTATTACGCCAAGCTCCGCGATATTCTCCGCAAGAGCGTTCAGCGCTTCCTCATTAAAGCTCTTTCTCGGCTGCTTCCTGTTGGGTTCGATCTCCGCTATCTTAAGCTTCTGCGGAACCCCGCCGTCATCCGAGCCGTATATCTCGTCGTCAAAAAGTCCGTCAAGAAAATCGTTGTTAAGTGCCGATTTCTTTCCCATTCAGTTCTCCTTTCAGATTACCTTCCGTTGACTTGTCTCCTGCAATTACCCGCGGTAATGCAATTAAAGCATCTCTTCCATTGCCTTACACTTCTTCGCAACTTCACGCGCAAGCTGACCATATGCCTCCGATCCCTTTGAGTTCGGATCGTAGTACATTATCGGTTCGCCGTGGCTCGGCGCTTCCGTGAGACGCACATTTCTCGGTATCTCCGCGTTGAAGAAGATGTCCTCCGGGAACTTCGACTTTATCGCCCGCATTACCTCGCGGTTCACTTTCAGCTTGCTGTCAACCATTGTGAATACGATGCCCATAACCTGGAGACTGCGGTTGCTCGATTTCTTCACGCGCTTTACTATCGCGATAAGCTCCGCAACACCCTCAAGGCTGTACGGTTCGCACTGCATCGGTATGATTATCCTGTCGCAGGCGTTCAGCCCGTTCAGCGCAAGCACTCCGAGCGACGGAAGACAATCGATCAATATAACATCGTACTCGTCCCTTATCTGGAGTATGGCTTTCTTGAGCTGGAGGTTCTTGTTCTCGAATTTGAGCAGCTTTATCTCCGCTTCCGCAAGAGCCTGCGTTGACGGCATAAGCCAGAGGTTTTTGAACCTCGTCTTTATCACAGCCTGGGCAGGTCTTACTTCACCCATGATAACATCGTATGTAGTATATTCAAGCTCACGCTTTGCTCCGCCGGATATTCCGAGACCGGCTGTGGCATTGCCCTGGGGATCGAGATCGACGAGCAGTACCTTCTTGCCCATTGCGCCCAGTGCGGCAGCTACGTTTACAGCAGTGGTAGTCTTTGCGACTCCGCCTTTCTGATTCACTATCGAAATTATGACTGCCAAACTTATCGTCCTTTCGCTTATATCATTACAACATTAGATTATACCATATAATAATAAAAAAATCAAGACAGCAGCCGTTTATTGCTCTATTTTTTTGCACAATCCTGCGCTTGATTTTTGCCTGTCTTTGTGGTATTATTAATACACTGACATAACAAAAACAGGAGATCTTATGAAAAAAACAGTTAAATATCTTGCGGCGGCATTTCTCGCCGGTGCAGTTATGCTGTCCGGCTGCTCAAAGCCGGAACCGCCTGCACAGTCCGGTGAACTCCGTGTAATAACCGTGAATTTCCCGCCTTACGATTTCGTGAAGCAGATAACCGGAGGTTCGGTAGTTCCCGAAATGCTCCTTAAAGGCGGTCAGGACGCACATACGTTTGAGCCTACCGCAAAGGATATCATAAGGATAAACGAAGCCGATATCTTCATATACACCGGCGGAGAAAGCGACGCATGGGTCGATACGATAGCCGGGAGCATCGACAGCAGTGTACGCATTGTCAGAATGTCCGATTTCGTTGACCTTATCGAGGAAGATCACGATGATGAGCATGAGCACGAACATCACGATGATGAACACGATCACGAGGAAGAGAGCGAATATGACGAGCATATCTGGACCTCACCGAAAAACGCGATAGCGATCTCGGAGGGGATAGCGGAAGCGCTTTGTGAAGCAGCGCCGGAGAATGCTCAGAGGTACAGGGCCGGGCTCGCCGCCTATACCGCTGAGCTGAATGTGCTTTCCGACGAGCTTGAAACTGCCGCGGAAAATCTCGGCAAGCCGCTTATATTCGGTGACCGCTTCCCGTTCAAGTATATGGCGCACGATTACGGCATAGATTATCTCGCCGCATTTCCGGGCTGCTCGACAGATACCGAGCCAAGCGCCGCCAAGATGACCGAGCTTATCGAAGCGGCGAAGAAGACCGGCGCGAAAGTCATCTATCACATCGAGTTTTCTACCGAGAAGGTAGCCGATGCTATCGCGGAGACTGTCGGAGCGGAAACAAGGCTGATGCACTCCTGCCACACCCTCTCGGACGCAGATCTCGCTGCCGGCGAGACGTATATTTCGATGATGCGCAGAAATATAGAAGCTATGAGAGAGAGTTTTTGAGAGAATTTAAGAAGGGGCTCTGCTTCGGCTGCTCTATATGCACGCATCGTGCGTGCCTTTTGGCAGCCTACTCACGGCTTCCTGCCGTGATCCTGTGACCCCGCCAGCCCCCTTTAAAAAAGGGGGCTGGACACCCTAAACTGATGCAGTATTTCAGAGTGTACAGCTCTTGACAGGTGCAGACTGAAATGCAGTGGGGTTGGCAAAGACTCCGTTCCAAAACTAAAGAGATTCTTTAAAGACTAACAGCTTGATGTGGTTTGTACATCAAGCTGTTTCTGTTATATTCTGTTGAAATATCGCCAGCCCCACTGCATTTTTCACTGCACCCGCCAATAGCTGCGAACTCTGAAATACAGCAGTCTGTTTAGGGGGTTAAGACCCCTTTTTTAAAGGGGGATTGCGGGGTCCGGGGCGGCGCCCCGTCTCAAAACCTCTCTAAAATCTCCCGAAATCTCTAAACCCTCTCGATCAGCTCTCGTCCGAGCCGTTTCCCCACTTATATCCGAACCCCCAGACGGTCTGGATATACTTGGGGTTGGAAGGATCGTCCTCGATCTTCATTCTTATCCGGCGGATATTGACATCAACTATCTTGTCATCGCCGTAGTAGCCCTCTCCCCAGATCTTGTTCAGCAGTGTCCGGCGGTCAACCGCACTCCCGGCGTTCTTTATGAAATACTCTATAATGTGGTATTCCACCTGCGTAATATCAAGAGGCTCTCCGTTTTTTGTAATGCGCCTGCTGCGGAGATCAACGCGGAACGGCCCGGATTCAAGCTCGCTCTCGCTGTCGGAAGCGAGCCTGGATATGCTCACACGGCGGTATATCGCATCAACACGCGCTATCAGCTCCGACGGGGAAAAAGGCTTTGTGACATAATCGTCCGCACCCATCATAAGGCAGTTCACCTTGTCCATTTCCTGGCTCTTCGCGGAGAGCATTATTATGCCGATCGTGCTGCTCTCACTCCGAAGAAAACGGCAGACCTGCGTTCCGTCCATGCCCGGCATCATTATATCAAGCAGGGCGATGTCGAATCTCATTCCGTTCTTCCATGCTTCCACAGCCTTCTCGCCGCTGTCCACATCATATACATCATAACCCGATCTCTTGAGATGTATCACCACAAACTCGCGGATCGCGTCCTCATCTTCACATACAAGTATTCTCTTCTCTTCCATTTTTTGTTCACCTCATTTTCAGCGCAGTACGAAAAGCCTGTCAAATTCGTCAGCAGTCGGCACAAGCTTGCTGTCCGAAAGCATGGCGTAGTACGAATACCCCGTGCTCTCACTTCGTCCGAGATAGAGATACCCGCTGTCCGAAAACTTGTCGGTGCTGCTGTCCGCTGTTCCGTAAAGACGCAGTATCTCTTCCCCCATTGTACCGGAAATGCTGTCGTAGCGGTTGAACACCACCATTCCCTCGGATATCGAAACTGCGGCGGTAACTCCGGTCCAGGTGTCCGGGAACAGGAATATATAATCCCCCTTGGTTCCGGCGAAGCTCCGGTATTTAAGCTCCTCCGCCGTGCCGTTGCGCACAAGTCTGTACCATTCGGTAAGGTTTACCTGTTCGGCGGCAGGCATATCTTCAAATCCCGGAAACGGAACGCTTCTCGGCACTTCCGTTTCTCCGTCTCCGTCAACGTCCATGCAGGGGATATAGGGAGTGTAGCTGTTGGAAACGCGCAGCGTGACATCAGGGTCAAGGGCAGGGGAGAGGTAGAAGATGCCATTGCCGCTTATGACTGCATCGGTTCCGAATGTACCGTCGGAGAATGTGTAGTCAACGAAAACCGCATGCAGGTTTCCGCCGTCGCCGCAATTTCCGCAGAAAACGTCCTTGATACCGGCAAATCCGCTGTTGAGCGGGGTAAAACCGATCTCGCCGAAAGTGCCGCTGCGGGTACCGTAGATACGGGTCCATGCGCTTCCGGTAGGACGCTCGTTTGTGATGACGAACATCTCATCTGTACCGTCACCGTCAGCGTCAAGTATATCCATATAGATGTTGCGAACGCTCATCAGTTCTTCCGGGACCCCGTTGCTGTATGTCATAATGCTTGTATAGCGGTCAGATGTGTTCTGCATAAGGTAGGTGACGATTATCATGACAGAGCCGTTTCCGAGATCCTCGAAGCGGACGCTGTCAACCTCGCTTCCGGAAGCCGCAAAGTCATACACCGAGACCCACTTTCCGTCCTGCTTGTCAAGAAAGTTCATTCTGAGCGACGAGCCGTCCGAAACATTCGGCACTTCGTAGAATACGATAGCCTCATCGGTTGCCTCACCGTCGAGGTCTTTAACAACGAAAGCGCTGCGGTACTGTCCGCTTCTCGGGTATTTGAAGATGATATCGCCGCTTGTAAACTTCCGCAGCGCGGAGTATATCTCCGTCTGTTCGCCCTCAAGTCTCGGCGGGCTCAGAAGCTCCTCCACCCGCGCGGAGCAGGAGGAAAGCGCCGTGATCGCCGCCGCGGCAAGCGCAAGTATTCTTTTTTTCAAACGCTCACCCCCACGGAAGAGATTTTTAGAGACTTTTGAGACTTTTGAGATGAGAGGTGGCTCTGAGTCTGTCGGTCAGTCCCTCTGTCACCTGACGGTGACACCTCCCCTCTGAAGGGGAGACACCCCCCAACCCCCGCCAACCCCCTTTAAAAAAGGGTGCTGGACACCCTACGGCACGATGCCGTAAGGAAGTTTCCAAAAGCGCGCAACAGCACGATGCTGTTACAGTTGTCACCCAAAACGCGCACGATGCGCGTATATAAAGTGACAACACAACGATTGCGCGCATTAAAGAAACTTACGATAAATCTGATGCTGTATTTCAGAGCCGCTTCTATGGGCAGCTGAAGCAAATAATGCAGTGGGGTCGGTATAGATTTCAATTTTATTATAGCACGGTTCGGCAATTTTAGCAAGTCCGAATGTTAAACAAGCGAATGGTTTGTCATATTTTACAGAAACGTCAAAAGTATTGATTTTTAATAGATATTGTGGTATAATGTTAGAAAAATGTAAAGATATAGTATAATATAGTATA
Organism: Ruminococcaceae bacterium UBA3215; assembly: GCA_002363155.1. Lineage (GTDB taxonomy): Bacteria > Bacillota > Clostridia > Oscillospirales > Ruminococcaceae > Ruminiclostridium_E. Next base: position 49,644 of record DEWH01000024.1, read on the forward strand.
AAATGAAGAAAGGGCTGCTTGATTTGGCACAGATTTACGATTTTAAAAATGATTACACCGGTCTCGACAATGACCGCGTTGAGGAAAATATAAAACTCTACGGCTATAACAGCGATACAAAGCTTGACGAGAAAAACAAGGGCTACAGCCCCGTCAAGGCGTTTTTCAACCTGCGATTCGTTGTTATGTTCGCTGCCGCCGCGTTAAGTATATGGTACGGCATCACCATGACAGACTCCATTCAGCCGATAGTTACCGGCTCGGTGCTGCTCCTTCTTGCAGGAGTATTCGCAGCCACAGAGATAATCAAGAACACCCAGAACGACAAGTACTTCTTCGAGATGAAATCCCGCTCAAAGACCGAGTTCCGCATTGTCCGCGGCGGTGAGATACGCAATATCCGCCGTGAGCTTATCGTGCCGGACGACATACTGATACTCAGCGAGGGCGAAAGCGTTCCGGCTGATGCACACCTGCTCGAAATAAAGGATCTTACCGTAGATGAGTGCATCTTTACCGGCAGCAAGACTCCCGTCAGCAAGATAATCGGCTCCGACAGCGTAAACGAAGAGATCAAGAAAAGCTGTATCTACAAAGGCACCAAGATAGTCTCCGGTCTCCTTGCCGCACGCGTTACCGCTACCGGCGTAGATACCCGCTTCTTCAAGGAGTTCGGCGCTATGAAAGAGCATGATGAATACTACACCACTCTCGAAAAGGCTGTGCTCCGCATCTCCGGCATCTTTACCGCAATCGCGGCAGTTATGCTGATAATCGGCGTTTTCGCGTTCATCAATATGCGCGTTGATATCCCATATACGGAGATCATATACAACACCTTCTACCCGGCTGCTGCCTTTGCACTCTGCTTTATCCCCTCCGAAACAGCGTCGCTTGTGCGCGTTTATTATATAAAAGGTGCGTTAAAGCTCGAAGAAAAGCGGATATGGGTGAAAAGTCTGAAAACTATCGAATATATAAACGCGGCAAGCTGCATACTTATTGATAAGAGCGGAATGATCACCGAGAAGAATATGCAGATAGCCGATGATCTTACCTCTAATCCGGCTATGCTCACAAATGTATCGGTGCTTTCCTGCAAGCGTGACACCGACGATCCCTTCGACAAGGCGATAATCCTTAACGCGGCATTCCGCGGCACAGATACCGAAGCGCTCCTCGAAAACGAGCATATAAAAGAATACCCGTTCAGCGATACAGAAGGCGCTTCCGGCAATCTCTGGACAGTCGGCGGTTCACGTCTCCTTTGCATAAAGGGAACCCCGGATAAGCTGCTCCCTCTCTGCGACGTTCCGAACGACATGCTGTACAAGGTGCAGACAAAGCAGGTAAGCTTCGCAAAACAGAGCTATAACGTGCTCGCAGTCGCTTATGCAAAGCTTGACGATGATGCCGGAATACCGGAAAAGATAAGCGACGCTCACTACAGCTTCATGGGTCTGCTTGCATTCGAGAATCAGACGAAGGATTATATACCGGCGGCGATCATAGGCTGCCGGAAAGCGGGCGTAAAGGTGATAATGACCACAGGAGACAGCCCCGAAGCGGCACTCGCAGTCGCAAACAAAGTCGGCATAAAGGGCGACCGTGTTATCACCGGCGATATGCTGAAATCTGAGGAAGAGCTTGATCTCACCGATGTCTGCGCATTTGCGAGAATAACCGCGGATATGAAGCCGGATATCATAAGACGGCTTCGCCAGGCGGGAGAGACAGTGATGATAACCGGAGAGACCGCTTCGGACAGCGATCTGCTTGAGCTTGCCGACATCGGCGTATCGGTTGCGAAGGACGTTGTGGGTGCGGCATTTGAAGAAAGCGATGTTATAGTCGGCGATGACAGCTTCGAGACAGTAACCGATATCGTCACCACCGCAAGACAGTCCCACATCAACATAAAGCGCTGTATTTCCACGGCAATTACCGCTCTCGGAACCATGATAATCTTCGCGGTATTCAATATACTGCTCGGTACGGAATTCATCATCTCGCCGGTAATAAGCTCACTGCTTGCGGTGCTCATTATCCCTGCCGCGTGCTTCATCTACTTCGAGAACACAGCCGATATCAGAAACTTAACCGAACCCTCGGTCTATATCGGCTCCGGTCATCTCCGGCTCAGCTTCTTTATCCGTCCGTTAGTGCAGATGACAGGTCTTGCGGCGGCGGAGATAATCTACTATGTGATCTCCTCCGGAAATGCCGCACCGGACGGAGCGGGCGCTCTTACGGAGCTTACAAGAAGCGGCTTTCTGCTGATATTCGTATTTGGTCTGCTGATAATCTGCATCTCCAATCTCGGCAGAAACACAGTCTTCGACGTTTTCCGCGCTCACCAGACATTCGCGTGGATGATAGCCGGCATCACTTTCGCATTCTCGCTGATCATCGCATTCGTGCCTGTTGTTAACACAGCTCTCGGACTTGCGGCACCCGACATCTTATCGCTTATTATCGCAATAGTAATAACCGTTCTGCTCCAGGTTCCCGCCGAACTTATTCGCGCAACAATGAACAGACTTAACAACAACTGAGGAGTAAGACCAAAATGCAGTATGTACTTGCTGTCCTGTACGGACTTGTTTTCGGAATAGCCAATATAATCCCCGGGGTATCCGGCGGTACTATGCTTGTGGTATTCGGCTGCTACGACAAGGTATGCGGCGCACTTTCCCTCAATTTCAAGGAGATCAAAAAGAACATCGTATTTCTGATCTTCTTCGGGATAGGCGCAGTTGCGGGACTGCTGGGATTTGCCGTTGTTATAAAGTGGCTTTTCGGCAATTTTCCTACCGAAACCTATATGTTCTTCATGGGACTTATTGCTGGAAGCGTTCCTCTGATACTGCGGAATGCCACCTCCCGCGGAGAGAAGTTCTCTCCGCTGTGCGGTGTAATAATGGTGCTTGCTGCTGCACTTGTTATCTATCTTTCTGTGCTTGAGAAGTCGGGAGTTGTTGCTTCCGCCGCAGACGTGGAAGGTATCGGCGCATTCGCACTGTTTCTCATAGCCGGATTCATAGCAGCGGTAGCTATGATAATCCCGGGAGTTTCCGGCTCATTCATAATGATGCTGCTCGGAACATACGAAACCGTTATCGCGTCGATACACATTCACTCGCTCAACTTCGCTGTTATCATACCGACAGCGATAGGCGTGGTTGCGGGACTTGTTCTCGGCGCAAGGCTCATCACATTCTTAATGAAAAAATTCAGGCTGTGGGTTTTCGCGGCAATACTCGGACTTGTGGCAGGTTCGCTCTATGCGATACTGCCCGCCGGCTTCGGTCTCAACATAGACACGCTGATAGGAGTTGCTGCTCTGGCGCTCGGCTTTATGATAGCCTTCATTGTCGGCAAGCACACAGAGGTTGAGAGAGATTGAGAGATTGTTGAGAGATTTTTAAGAGATTTCAGAGAGGGGGGGCTGCTTCGGCTGCTCTATATGCACGCATCGTGCGTGCCTTTTAGCAGCCTACTCACGGCTTCCTGCCGTGACCCCCAACCCCCGCCAGCCCCCTTTAAAAAAGGTGGCTGGACACCCTAAATAAATCCGCCGCACGAGTGAAGTTTAAGTGACAAGTCTTGCACAGGCGGCGACTCATTGACAGCTGCACGTAAAAGTCATAGCATAGATTCTACTATCCAGCATTCAGCAATGGGGAGACAGATTCCGGAGTAACGGTGCAGAATACTCTTCTCCTTTCTTCGGCTATCTGCCCCACATCGCAGCCGGCTTCGCTTGTCAAGGGGGAGGCTTCAAAATTTTTTCACCCCAATATAAGAGTGAAAAAAATTTGGAGTACCCTTTACAAGTGATTCCGGCTGCGATATAATGGGCATGCCGAAGAGAGAGAAAGGAACAGAAATGTATATATACCAGACAGGTCTGATCGGAGAAGCTGTCCGGACGAAGATCGAAAATACAAAGTCCGCTGTAATGGGCGGAACTCGCAGTACCGAGAGCTTCGGGGACATTCTCCGTTCGATGATGACTAATACTGACGAAAAAACAAAAGTTGTCGGAATGAAAGACACCGGCAGCAGCACATCTCCGCTTGCGCGAGCAGACGGAAAGACACTGCTCTATGCGCTGTCCAACGCGGATTCCGATACCACAGCAGCCGCAGTAGTCGGCGCACTCGGACTTCCGATATCCGACAACAGCGTTAAAGCGGCAGCGGACGGACTTACTGCGGCAGTCAATCTGCTGAATGCCGCAGAGGGCGCGGACAAGGAAACCCTTATCCCCGTTATCTCCGATTTCGTCGATAAATACAACTCTCTGCTGTCCGGACTTACCGCCCGATCCACAGCCTCCGGGATAATGTACACCCGGCTGTTCAGAACGGCTTCCGAAACTGCCTCGGAACTTCTCGCAAAAGCCGGCATTACTGCCGACGCTTCCGGCAAGCTTACCTTCGAGCCGGACAAGTTCGAGGAGCTGGACATCTCCGGCTTCATCAGCACAGTGTCCTCCGCTTCAAACGCAGTCTCCACCTATGCATCGTCTATAACCGGTACACAGAACGGCTCGCTTCTCGACTTTCTCTCCGGTGAAGAGGACAGCGACGATTCCTACACCGGCACTTCCAACTACTACAACACCCTCGTTAATTCACTTATGTAAACAAAAACCGCCGAATGAACATCATTCAGCGGTTTTATTATATCATCTTACTCTATCAGTCGAAAATATCAAAGAAAATATCATCAAGGTTCTTAAGGTTACGCTTGAGAGTCTCTTCCTGCTCCTTAAGCTCGGTCTTGCGCTTCGGAGAGAGGAATGTCTTGCCAAGCTCCGCCTGTACTTCGAGAAGCGTCTTTCTCATAGGATCGCGGCGGCGCTGATATTCAAGCTTGCGCTCTTCCTTGTTCTGGCGTGCGCGGCGCTCACGCTCGATAGCTTCCTTCTCCTCACGCTCCGCTTTCAGCTTCGCATGCTGTTCCGCTATCTCACGCTTTTCTTCCTCTATTCTTGCTACGATCGCACCGTTGAGAGCCTCATAGTGAGCCTTCTGCTCGGGTGTGGCAAATCTGATCGCTTTCTTGAAGTTCTTGTCGTCGGTAACAGTCTGGGGAAGATTGCGGATCTCTTCCTCGTTGCGGAGCTTGCACTCTGCAAGGAGCTTACCGATATATGCTCTCGAATCCTCGATGTCGATATCGAGTATCTTATCGAAGTAAGAATCGGCTGTCTCAAACTCGCCGTCCTCAAGAAACATATATGCACGCTTTACAAGGTTCTCCTTGTTTGCAGCAGTCGCAGTAACCAGCGTCTCAGGCTCGATCGCATTTACTTCGGGCTTGAGGATAGACTCGACCTTATCGGAGATCTCTCTCATGAACTCATCTTCGGCGCAGTTGAATATCTCGTCACACCAGACAAGCTTTTCGGGAAGCTGCTGGAACTGCAGAACGGAGGCGTTGAAGATCGGGAATACAAGCTTTTCTTCGTCCTTCCGGGCAGCCTCGCAGAACATATTTACTGCATACTCAAGGAATCCGTCGCGGCAGTCGTCCTTTGTTCTGAACGACGGGAGCAGTATTCTCGAATTCTTGAGTGCGAATACGGTCTGCGCAGCTTTTTCTACTGCGTCTATATCCTTCATCATCTCGGGAGCGTAGAATGTGCTGAATCCGAGATTAGAGGTAAAGCGGAGGAATATCTTGTCTCCGTCGATATCGGTATCAGCTGTCGCATTGTCGGGGCTTAAAATGAAAACATCATAGCCCTTCTCCTGCTTGAGCACGTTTCTTGTGATAGATACACTGTCCTCGATAGCGTCGCCCAGCTCTTCATAACCGGGGCGGAGTTCCTCGGAAGCCTTTTCTGTGGCAGCCTTATAGTTTACGCTCTCCTTGAATGCGGGAAGATCGGAGATATCCTTTCTGCAGACTGCGTAAAGGTTAGCGCCTTCTCTCACATACTGGATACCGTACTCACAGAGCAGCAGGTTCCAGTGCGCTTCGCAGTCGTCCGGATTTGCAGCTGCAAGCTCCTTTGCAAGCTTTTCAGCTTCATCGAACTTAAAGGTGTTTCTGAGATATGTAATTCTGTTGATTTTCTTGATATCTGATCCCGGATACATCATTTTGTTTCCGCAGTGTGAACATACACCGGAAACTCCGTTTTCATCAGCGTTTACGGCTCCGCCGCAGATCCCGCAGATGAGCTTATTGTCATACATTTCAATGCCCTCCGTGAAATAAATTTATAATGATACATTAATATTATATAAGAAATTACTTCTTCTGTCAATAATTTATATGTATATTTGTTAGATTTGTAGTGTTTTTTCGGAGAATTTTAGAAGATATGTCTATTTGCTCCTGTGCATCAGTACACAAGACGGGGGAGTTATTCAAGCGGCATAGATGCAACCGCGTTCAGCGATCCGTCGGCTGTCACTCCGCCCTCGGTGTATTCGTAGAATGCCTGGCTCCCGATCATAGCCGCGTTGTCGCCGCAAAGCGCTATCGGCGGTATAAATAGCTTTATCCCGCTTGCCGCGCACCGCTCTTCGAGCAGGCTGCGCAGTCCGGAATTTGCGGCAACTCCACCTGCAAGCGCCGCAGTCTTATAGCCGTATTCATTCGCCGCTGCAACAAACTTCGATGTAAGGATATCCGCCACCGTGTACTGGAAAGACGCGGCAAGCGAGTCAATGTCAAGTGTCTCGCCCTTCTGCTCCGCGTTATGCACAAGATTTATCACATTGGTTTTAAGTCCGGAGAAGCTGAAATCGTATTTTTCCGCCGTCTTTGGTCTCGGCAGCTTGTACTTCGTCCTGTCTCCGCGCTTTGAAGCATTGTCTATGTGCATGCCGCCGGGGTAGGGGAATCCCATAGCCCGCGCTGCCTTGTCGAATGCTTCTCCCGCCGCGTCGTCCATTGTCCTGCCTATGGTCACGAATTTCGTGTAGCTCTCGACCCGCATTATCTGCGAATGTCCGCCGGACGCCACAAGGCAGATGTACGGCGGCTCCAGCTCCGGATGAGCGATATAGTTCGCCGCGATATGACCCTTTATGTGGTGAACGGGGATAAGCGGCTTTCCCGAAGCGAATGCAAGTCCCTTCGCAAAGTTCACGCCTACCAGCAGCGCGCCGATAAGTCCGGGGGCATAAGTCACGGCTATCGCGTCAAGGTCAGCCGCGGTCATCTGCGCTTTTTCAAGTGCTTCGTCAACCACGCCGACTATGCTTTCACAATGACGGCGTGAAGCTATCTCCGGCACAACTCCGCCGTAGAGCTTATGCTCCTCCACCTGTGTTGCTATTATATTCGATATTATCTTCCGCCCGTCCTCGACTACCGCCGCAGCGGTCTCGTCGCACGAGCTTTCTATTGCAAGAATTTTCATTTACTATTGATCCTTTTTATCAATCTTTAATCTTGACAGTCTCCGTTTACGGTATAAGGGTCCGGCGTCACGCCGGCGCGATCCAGCCGCGTAGGCTGGTCCTGTCCGGAAGGACAAGCGCGAAGGCGCAGACGAAGAAACTTTCAGATCTTCTGTTCCCTTATCCAGTCAAGCATACTCAGAGCGAGCAGCTGCTTTTCCCGGGACATTCCCTCAACTTTCATTGCGGCGATGCGTCCGACATTTCCGATCTTTCCGGCGCTCTCCGTTCCGAGAAGAAGCTCGTCCGGCGTTGTCTTGAGCACGGCGCACAGCTTCATCAGTACGTCAATGCTCGGTATCGAAACCGCGCGCTCTATATTCGACAGGTACTTATCGCTGAGCCCAGCCATTTCATTCACCTCGGACTGCTTGAGTCCGAGCTGTTTTCTGCGCTTCGCTATACGCTTTCCGAGTTCCTTGTAATCAGTGTACATATCCTACCTTTTTCGACTTTTAATGTCATTTTCGACTTATTATATACATCTATTCGACTTTTAATAGTACCGATCCGACTTTAAATGCGACTATATAACGCTGTCTGATGTCTTATGCCATAAGCGGAGAACCAGAACAGAAATGCTGTCGCTGCAATAATAATGATGCAGGGCAGAACTCCGGACGTATCGGTTTCATCAAAAATGTAACCCGCTTTTCTGCGCTTTATCATAATTATGATCTCCATTGCCGCGCTTATGATAACCGCCGGAAGTAAAAGCTTCATAAGAAAAGGAGCAATATATAAATGCCCGGTTACCCAGCCGAAAGGCTCCACCGCATCTTTCACCGCCCCGGCAATGATCAGCGCAGCAGCAATAACGGCAGGTACTCCTATCAGGAGCGGCATCACCTTCGGGTGATCTCCCTTTATCTCCGCACACTTCCCTCCGAATGCAAGCAAAAACGGAATGCTTGCGGTGAAAAGGAAGACTGCATCGCTCATTTCTTTGCATATCAGAATTGCCGCAAAGACGATGATAACAGAGATCTCAGCCGCCAGAAACCACGGCAGCAGCCTTCTGTTCAGCTTCATATTGAGCCACCTTTTAAAATTACTATTGAGCCTAGTGATAAATATTTATTCACTTTCTTCATCTCCTTTGATGCATAATCCATAGTCCAAACACACCTTTTTTATAGATTTAACAATATTTGTAATATCACCACAATTCGTTATTTCTATGCCTAACCAATCACCTGTCGGAACTATAGTACATCTCTTAGTATTAATGTTCTCAAAAACATTAATTCTCATAATATCTGAATAATCAAAGAAACTATATCCGCTCAACAATTCCGTAATAATACGCTTATTGCATGACGAAATCATTACATTTCTTTCATCATCGTTCTTGTTTTTTATGTATTGAAAATCTATCAAATCTAAAAATATCCAGTAAATCTCAGTATCAAAAAACTGTATTCCTATCTCATTATCATCTATTAAATTAAATAAAATATCATACATTAATATTTTCCACAAATATGTATTTTCATATTGTTTCGGCTCTATGGATATAAGAATTTTTAATTGGTCATAACTAATGTTAACAGTCGTTAACAGATTTTTTTTAATCATAGACATTACACCTTTTTAATTATTATCGCTATATCAGAATTGCCGCAAATACGATGATAACAGAGATCTCAGCCGCCAGAAACCACGGCAGCAGCCTTCTGTTCAGCTTCATATTATTCTATATTCTGTATCTGTTCGCGTATCTTCTCTATCTCGCTCTTCATATCCACTACCAGACGTGTCACACGCAGATCCTGCGCCTTTGAGCCGGTCGTGTTCACCTCGCGGTTGATCTCCTGGACAAGGAAGTCAAGCTTGCGTCCGATAGGCTCGTCCGAGTTCATCATGTCGCGGAACTGCACGAAATGGCTCTTAAGGCGAACTGTCTCTTCGTCAACAGCGATCTTTTCTGCATATATGCCCGCTTCAAGCAGGATACGCTGTTCGTCGATCTGCTTGTTCTCAAGTATTTCCTGCATCTTTGCAAACAGGCGCTCACGGTATGCGGTAACAGTCTCCGGTGCATACTCGCATACCCTCTCTGTCATCTTCTCAATATTCGAGAGCTTTTCAAGGATATCGTCCTTCATCTTCGCTCCCTCTGTCTCGCGCATAGCAATGAACTTCGCAAGCGCGGCTTCCGCTGTTTCCTTCACAGCTGCCCAGATCTTGTCCTCATCTGCTTCAGCACGGACTACGCTGAATGCGTCGGTCATACGGAATATCGTAGATACCGTGAGATCGTCGGTAAGCCCGAACTTCTCTCCTGCCGCGCGCAGTACGTTCAGATAGTTCTCGACTACTCCCTCGTTCACTGTCACCGAGGTCTCGGAAGTGCCGATGTTGTATATCGAGAGGGATACCTCAACTTTTCCGCGGCTGATGCCTGCCTTTACAAGAGATTTCAGCTTCTCCTCCAGAAACATGTACTGCCTTGGGAGCTTCGCATTGAACTCGTAATAGCGGGAATTCACCGAGCGTATCTCAACCAGATACTCGCGTCCGTCTATGATCCTGTGGTCTCTTCCGAAACCGGTCATACTTCTTATCATTCTATTGTCCTCCGTTATAATTATCTGTCATCTTCCGAGATAGTCGATCTCGTTGTCAAAATCCATAAGTTCGCCGATAACCGGCACGTCATACTGCTCGTTAAGGTTGTCCGCAGATGTTATTGTGTTGTCAAGCCGCCATATCACTATGATACCGATGACCGAGATAACAGCGCCTATGCAGGCTCCTATCACCGCGAACAGATTCTCGTCCGGGAATGTCGGACGCTGGGGTTCAGTTGGGAACGATATGACCCGTGTGACCGCATTTGCCCCGTAATCGTCGAGAACTACCTGCACACGGCTCAGAAATACTTCCGATAGCCGGTACGAATCCGTAGATGTTTCGCAGTCAAAACTTGCGGAGATTATCTGTGTGTCCTTGTTTGTGGTCACCGTTATCATCTTGTCCAGCTCCGCGTAAGAAAGTTTCGTTTTCAGCAGGTCATTGATCGAATCATACATTTTCGGGCTTCCGAACAGCAGGGCAGCGGTAGCTGCCTTTTCGGCGGAACCTGTGCTGTCAGTGCTTTCGATATATATATCCGTGGTGGTGATGTAGTGTCTTGTCATTCCGTAGAGTGCGAACACATATCCGCATATTGCCATCATCACCGTCACCACAACGGCAATTCTCCAGTTATTTTTCAGCGTTATACCGAGTTTTTTCAGCTGATTTCTTTTCAATCCTAATCCCTCTTTATAAAGGTATGTTTAAAGCGGCTTTTTTGCTATCTTTGCCGATACCCGCGGGTACTGCGCCGGGGTAGGGGAGACTTTCTTTATTATAACAAGCGTGCGCTTATCTCCGCCGGGAAGGCTGTACCGCTTTATCTCAGCAATCTCACCGCCAAGCTTTTTTATTGCATTTTCCGCTTCTTCTGTCTCGTCTTTTTCTCCCTTTAACGCAGCAAAAGTTCCGCCCACCTTAACGAACGGCAGGCAGTATTCGCACAGCACATTGAGTGCCGCAACAGCCCTTGCCGCTGCGAGGCCGTATTTTTCGCGGTATTTCGGGTCTTTGCCTGCTTCCTCACCCCTTGAATGCAGCGTTTCACACTCAAATCCGAGCATCTTGCATGCACTGTCAAGATATGTGATACGCTTGTTTGAGCTGTCAAGAAGTGTGAAATTCAAGTCCGGACGGTATATCTTCATTGGCAGGGAGGGAAATCCCGCACCTGCTCCCACATCTATGACATTTGTTCCACGTGGAACATCTATCATCGTAAGCGGAAGAATACTGTCAATATAATGCTTCTCCTCGATCTCCTCCGGTTCGGTAATGCGTGTCAGATTCACATTCTTATTGTATTCTACCATATATCCGGCAAGACTGTCAAGCTGAGACGCCTGTTCATCGGAAAGGACTATCCCGCATTCCTCAAATTTTGCCTTATTCATTTGTTTTGTCCTTTCCGCTGTTATTCGCCGCAAGCCATATCAGCAGCACCGATATATCCGCAGGATTTACTCCCGAAATACGTCCCGCCTGTCCTATGTTCAGAGGTCTGTGCTCGTTCAGCTTTTCCCTTGCTTCAAGACGCAGTCCCTCAATCTTCATATAGTCAATGTCAGCAGGGAGCGGCTTGTTTTCCAGCTTTTTCATTTCTTTTATCTTCTCAAGCTGTGTGGAGATATATCCCTCGTATTTGATATTTACTTCAAGTTTTTCGGCAAGATCTGGTCTTATTTCCGGTGCATTTTCATCGAACTTTATCAGATCCTTGTATAAAAGCTGAGGCCGCTTGAGAAGTTCAACAAAACGTGTCGGCTGATCTATCGGGGAAGTGCCTTTTGATTCAAGCATTGCATTCAGTTCCGGAACAGGGCGCAGTGAAGTCTTGCTTATACGCTTTGTCTCCTCTTCCACTATACGTTTCATTTCAAGAAAATTCTGGTATCTTTCTTCCGAGATAAGACCAATCTCATGTCCCAGTTCCGTAAGACGTTCCGGTGCGTTGTCCTGCCTCAGTATCAGCCTGTACTCACTTCTTGATGTCATCATTCTGTACGGCTCGACGCAGCCCTTTGTCACAAGGTCATCTATAAGAGTTCCGATGTAGGAACCGGCTCTGTCGAGTATTATCTGCTCTTTACCTGCAATCTTTCTCGCAGCATTTATTCCTGCAACAAGACCCTGTGCAGCCGCTTCTTCATAGCCGGAGGTAGAGTTGAACTGTCCTGCACCGTAAAGTCCCGAGATTTTTTTCGTCTCCAGCGTTGCATACAGTTCCAACGGATCAAGACAATCGTATTCAATTGCATAAGCCGGGCGCATTATCTCAACATTTTCAAGCCCTTTTATTGTCCGCAGAAATTCAAGCTGAACATCTTCCGGCAGGGAAGTGGACATACCCTGCAGGTAGTATTCATCCGTATCTTCTCCCATAGGCTCCACGAAAAGCTGATGACGCTCCTTGTCTTTGAAACGCATCAGTTTAGTTTCTATGCTCGGACAGTATCTCGGTCCCACACCTACTATCTTTCCGGAATACAGCGGTGAACGGTGCAGGTTATCAAGTATAATCCTGTGTGTCCGTTCGTTTGTGTATGTTACATAGCATTTAGCCTTGTTTTCAAGCGGGTGCCGGTTATCAAAAGAAAACGGTGTGATGATATCATCACCCGACTGTTCTTCCATTTCATCAAAATTTATGGAACGTTTGTGAACTCTCGCCGGTGTACCTGTCTTGAATCTGCGCAGTTTAAGACCAAGCTTAACTAAATTTTCCGTCAGCTCGCTTGAAGGATTGACATTATCCGGTCCGCTCTTATATGACATCTCGCCTATGAATATCTCACCGCCGAGATATGTTCCGGTTGTAATAATGACAGCTTTTGCTCCGCAGAACGCACCGAGTTTTGTTTTTACACCGGTGACCTTGCCGTCTTCTGCGCAGATTTCCGTTACTTCCGCCTGCTTAATGTCAAGCATCGGTTCCTGCTCCAGCGTATGCTTCATATAAGTGTGATACTTAACTCTGTCAGACTGCACACGAAGAGAATGCACGGCAGGACCCTTACCCCTGTTGAGCATTCGCGATTGGATAAAGGTACTGTCTGCTGCTATTCCCATTTGTCCGCCGAGGGCATCTATCTCGCCGACAAGCTGACCCTTTGCTGAACCGCCGATACTCGGATTGCACGGCATATTTGCTATCGTATCGAGCGACAGAACAAAAACGACTGTTCTCATTCCGAGTCTTGCTGCTGCAAGAGCCGCTTCACAGCCGGCGTGTCCGGCTCCTACAACGGCAACATCGTAATCTCCTATACTATATATATTATATCATCTCCGACAAAAATCTATAAGTAGTGTTCCACGTAGAACATTTTGAATAAAATCATTAAATAATGATCCGTGCCGAAGGCACACCAAAATTATTCATTATTCATTATTCACTCTTCACTATTCACTAATACTGTTCCACGTGGAACACCAGATGTTGACATAATAAAGACAATTATGTCAAAATAGGGTAGATTAAAGGCTGTATTTCTTATATCCGGGGTGACGGATAGGGAAAGCCTTCGCTATCTCACAGCACTCATCTATCTTATTTTGCGGAAGTTCCTTCGCACCGCCGAGAAGTCTTGCAACAAGACTCGTCTTTGCAAAATGTTCAAGTGTCTCCATGCGGTAGTAAGCCTGGGTTATGTCCTTGCCCACTGTCAGAGCACCGTGGTTCATAAGAAGAATGGTGTCATGGTAGGGAAGGAAAGGCTCGATGCTGTCCGGAACCTCTGTGGTTCCGGGAGTTCCGTAAGGTGCAATCGGAACGGAACCTAGGAAGATTATAGCTTCCGGCATTGTGTACTGGTCGAGCGGGATATGCGCAATCGCATAGCCTGTTGCAACAGGCGGGTGAGCATGAACTACCGCGCCGATGTCGGGACGGTCTTTGTAGCACTTGAGATGCATCTTGAACTCGGAAGAGGGCTTGTATCCCTCGGGGCAGTAGATGACCTCGTTATCGGCGTTCATCTTTATCAGCATTTCCGGAGTAAGTATTCTCTTGCTGGTGCCTGTGGGAGTTGCGATAAATGTACCGTCGTCGAGCTTGACTGAAATATTTCCGTCGTTTGCTGCTACAAATCCCAGCGCCCAGAGATTGTGACCTACCTCGCATATCTGTTCCTTTATCTTATATTCTTCTGCTTCTGTCATGACATTTTATTCCTTTCTTAAATCAGTAATACTATTATATATCTTTTTCTATGGGTTGTCCATAGTTTTTTGCTTATGTTTTCAGAAATCCGGGGTCATATCAAGATTCTCACAGCCCTTTTCCTGCATGAACCCTTTCAGCCCGATATCGGCACAGTGCTCTGTCACTTTGTCGTACTCGAATGTGGTAAGCTTTCTGTTGATCTCCGGAAACTCCGATGCTCCGTAGCAGGGGGTATATTGACGCATTATGCTGACAAGAGGACGTGAGGGAAGTTCAGAAATAATATCGAGCAGCTTCATGCTGTCGTGATATCCTTTCGGGAGAACGAGATGACGTACAATAACTCCCCGCTGCATTATCCCGTTATCGTCGAAAACCTGTTCCGGCTGCTGACGGAGCATTTCTTTCAGCGCAGGCAGTGCGTACTCAAAATAATCCGGCGCTCCGGAATATCTTGCTGACATCTCAGCGCTGTAATACTTCATATCCGGCAGATAGATATCCACAAGACCTTCCAGCATTTTCAGCGTTTCCACCTTTTCATATCCGCCGCAGTTATATACGATCGGTATGCCGAGTTTATCCTTGCATTCCCGCAGGATCTCTGCTATCTTATCGGCGTAGTGTGTTCCGGTGACAAAGTTTATGTTGTGCGCTCCCTTTTCTTTCAGCTCAAAGATCATCTCTTTCAGTCTGCCGGGTGTTACATTTTCACCTTTCAGTCCGTGGCTGATGGGATAGTTCTGACAGAATGCACATTTAAGATTACAGCCGGAAAAGAACACCGCACCGCTTCCTTTTGTTCCTGATATGCAGGGTTCCTCGCCGAAATGCAGCATATACTTCGCTGCCCGTATTTCATCTGTGCAGCCGCAGACTCCTGCTTTCCTGCTTCTGTCTGTCCCGCAGTTTCTCGGACAAAGTCTGCACTCACTCACTTTTTTTCAGCTCCCCGGCGAATTTTTCCGAAGCCTCGAAGGAATAGAGTATCTCTGCCTGATATCCGGGGTCTTCTAAATATAACTTATAGTCAAAATGTGCCATTTTATAACAGAATGACACAACTGTGGAATACTGCTTAACCAGCATTATCCTGTCGTTCACCGTCCAGTAATTTGTGAATGTACGCTTCTTGAAGTACTCCTTCATATCTTCGTTGAAGCTGTTGTAATTACATATCTGCTCACAGACCGCAGCAACAGATGCAGCCGCGTAATAAAGCGAATAGTTATCCATTACGCTTCCGAGATCGTTCATATTCACTTCCGGCATCTCCGACGAGACAAAGTTCATTATCATATCTATGAACACGCTTACGATCTCCATACGGTTGCCGTTATATACTATATTAATAAAGTCATTTGAAAGCTCGCTCAGCCGTCTTTCCTTATCGAAGCTCTCTATCTCGAAAACAGTATTCTTTGAATAGATATCGGAAAGTGCAAATCCGCCGTACTTCATCGCATACATCACCGAATAGATTATTCTTATCTTCGGATTTGAAAGGTCAGTCAGTATTTTATCACTTGCCTGCGAAAAAACGGAAGTAAGTTCTTCAATTGACACCGGGCGACGGTTAATTGAAAGATTCGTACTGAACCGGCGGTAGTTGTACTTGTCGATAAGTTCTTTATAGCTTATGGCGTAGTTCATTCCGTATTTAAGAGCGGTAAGCCGGATAGATTCAAGTACGGTTTCGGATCTTCTGTCGAAATTCTCTGTGGGAGGCTTTCTTTTCGGAAGTCTGAAATTTTCGGCATTTTCCGGGCATATTTTTATATTAACAGCCTCCGGATCTTTTATGTAAGCTTTTTCATTTCCGATAACTGCACCTGATATGCGTATAAACTCACCTTTATAGATGTATCTTAATAAAAGCGCAGTCCTTATCGTATCCTTATCTTTTTCCTTTGCATTCCGCAGATATTTTCTGCACATATAAAAGAAAGGCTTATCTTTCACAAATACAAGATCAAACACGTTCAGCCCGAGTTTTTCACAGGAACTGAGCGTTTCTGTTCCGAAGATATACTTTCTCATTCTTGCGAGATATTCGACTGTAAGCTTATCGGAAACTATTTTTTTAGGTGAAAAAAAGAATGATTTTATATTTGCGGGAAAATTGGTTATTTCAATTTCCATAAAATCACTCTCTTTCAAGAATTTCTATTGAACTGTTCAAAGAATTTCAGATTTCAGTGTTCCGTTCACTTTCTGTTTTCCGAGATAACTCCGGAATAGATCTCGCTCTTGGTGAAGCCGAATTTCTTTGCAGCTTCCTTGCATGCGTCGGACGTCTTTGCACCGTCAACGATAAGCTTGCGCGCGTATTCTATCGCTTCTTCAGGAACATATCTCTCTTCCGGAACTTTTATATTTCCTTCTACCACGAGTACAAACTCTCCTTTCGGCGTATTATTTTCATAATATTCTATCATCTCGGATATGGTTCCGCGCAGCACTTCTTCATGAATTTTGGTCATTTCCCGGCATATAGATATTCTTCTGTTTCCGAGAACATTCAGCAGATCATTCAGCGTGTTTTTCAGCTTGTGAGGAGCTTCGTAGAATATCAGAGTATGCTTGAGATCCTTGACCTCTTCGAGATGTGCGTTTCTCTGCTTCTTTGTTACGCTGAGAAAACCTTCAAATGTGAATCTCGATGTTGAGAGTCCGGATATTGCAAGTGCGGACATAGCGGCGGTAGGGGAGGGAACTACGTTCACCTCTATGCCGTGTTCGGCGCAGAGCTTCACAAGATCTTCACCGGGATCGGAAATGCACGGCATTCCGGCATCCGTAACTATTGCACAGGTCTCGCCGGCAAGAATACGGTTTATAATCTCCTCGCCCTTTTCCCGGAGATTATGTTCATAGTAGCTTACAAGAGGTTTATGTATATCAAAATGTGTAAGAAGTTTAAGTGTAACTCTTGTATCTTCCGCCGCTATAAAATCCACGGAATTGAGAATACCGATTGCTCTTGGCGTCATATCAGACAGATTTCCAATCGGAGTACCTACAACATATAGTTTCGACATAATATCACCTTCAGATTTGTTCATAAATTTTGTTCCTCATTGTTCCTCACAATGATTCAACCATTCAGAATTTACCAAAACAGGCTTAAACAAGCCTGATTTTAACATTTTTAACTGAGTTTTCAACTGTTCATAGCAGATTTTCGCTTAAAAATTACAAGTTTTCAACAGTTTCAACACTATTATTGGCTTAAAAAATCTTTTCTACCAAATGTAATTATGTAGTATCTCAAAATCAAATCTTTGTAAAATCTCCAAACCCTATTGTTTAACGTCAATTTTTGCTTCATAAATAACATACAAAAAACCAGTGGAATTTTAGGCAATTTGCATACATATTCTGATATAAGTTTCACATACTTTCGGGTTGAAAAAACTTTTTTAAGAAAAAACCGCAAACATTA
The DNA here is from genome assembly GCA_002363155.1 of Ruminococcaceae bacterium UBA3215. Lineage (GTDB taxonomy): Bacteria > Bacillota > Clostridia > Oscillospirales > Ruminococcaceae > Ruminiclostridium_E. The sequence goes on from DEWH01000024.1 coordinate 67,261, forward strand.
TTGGTAGAGCCAAATCTAACACTTTCAACCAAGTTTTCAACAAAAACAGCGGTTGAAAACATCAATTCAACACTTTTCAACACAATATTTTTTTTCGGGTACAAATTTATGATTTGGTTACAGTTAAGTGACAATAATACAAAAAGTAAAGAAAAAACTATTGACAAGCGCGGAGGGCGGTATGAAAGGCGTTAACAAGCTCGTTATGGAAGTAAGACCGGAAAGCAAATACTTTGACAAGGCTATTCTTTTCCTCAGACCGGATATTGCAGACAAACCCCAGAAAGAGATCTCAAAAGGTGCGGAAAATTTACTGAAAGATATATCTGTATCAAATTTTAACAATAAGTCAAACAAGCCAAGTCCGGTGATCCTGCTTTTTGTGGGAATAACAGCCGGCTCACTTATTTCATGGGCTGTATTCATACTGACCGGGCTTATCTGACAGACGAAATTGCTTCAAAACGCTTCCGAAGTGTAAGGCAGCTGACATTACTGATGTAAACTGTATCTGTGCAGACAACTATACTTTTCGGCATATCAAGCGACACATAGTATATTTTACTATTTTTTTGACAATATGATAAATATTCGTTCATATAACTCTGAACAGTGACCTTTTCTATATCAAAAATGCCGACTATTTCATTCACATTTACCGAAACATCGCTTCCGAGGTGCAGATACATTGCTATCCTTTCTTATCAGTCTTTGAGTGTAAATTTACCGTCCGATACGTTCCAGATCTTTCCGGACTCAAATTTTTCTGTATCGGATAAATTACAAGAAGTAATAAATATTTGAAATTTATCAATATGGTTAATAATGAATGCACGTCTGAACTCGTCAAGTTCGCTCAGAACGTCATCGAGTATAACAATAGGAACATCTCCGCTCTTTTCGGTTATCATTTCCGCTTCTGCGAGCTTCAATGCAACGGCAATGCTGCGTACCTGTCCCTGTGAAGCAAAGTCCTTTGCAGGCATATTGTTGATGAAGAAGGAGACATCGTCCCTGTGCGCACCCACTACTGTATATTTCATTCGCCTTTCGCGGTCTTTGCTCTCATTAAGCTTGTTAAGATATGTCTCATACATAAGGATATGGTCTTCCGGCGTAAACGGAGTATCTCCCATTACAGAGCTTTCATATTTAACATCAAGTATTTCATTATTGCTGTTCAGCAATGAGTAATATTTTTTAGCTCCCGCAGCAAGCATATCGAAGTATCTGATACGTCCGCACATAACATTCACTCCAAGCTTTGCAAGCGTCTCATTCCAGCTGTCAAGCATCATCAGCGCGCTGTTATCGTAGCTTTGCATATTGATAAGAATGTTATTTTTCTGCCGAAGTGCTTTATTGTATTCATAAAGTTTAGAATTATGAACACGATTTATCATATTTGAAACGAAATCAATATAATTTCTTCTTTTTTCCGGATCACCTTTAACAATGTACAGATCTTCCGGTATAAACAAAACATATCTTAACGCGCCGTATAGTTCTTCTGCGTCTTTCATACCTATACCGTTGAATTTCAAGCGAAAGCTGCTGTTCTTCTGGGTATAGGTGACAACATTTTCCTTATCCGGCATACTGTCGAAAGAAAAGCAGGCCTCAACGGAAGTTTCCGTATCCAAAGAGCCGAAAGGAAGCAGCTCCGATGTTTTAGGATTTCGGAAACTCTTGCCGAAGCATACGGAAATAGCCTCGCACAGATTTGTTTTGCCCTGGGCATTATTTCCCGTGAATATATTCACCTTTGGGTCAAAAATAAAATCAGCCGAGGCTATATTTCTGAAATTTCTGATTGACAGTGATCTGATTATCATAGAATACAGCTGAGAGTTTTTGAGATTTTTAAAGACCCGGGCGCTGCCCGGACCCGCAAACCCTTTAAAAAGGGTTTGATCCTAAACTTAGTCCCGTTACACGGAGATCAACAAGTCTCATCTCACATTTAAAGAGATTATTGAACCGTTTGTCTGTGAATTGATTTCAGCTTTATCTCCTGTTATAATTTACAATTTGTTATAATTATTTTATACGGCAGATAAATTCTTCTGTTCCTTCTTCAAAGTTCACATCAACTTTGTCGCCGTCATAAATCTTCTTTCCTCGCATAGTGCATACTTCACCGTTGACTTCAACTATGCCGTCAAGTATCATCATCTTCGCCATTCCGCCAGTATCAGCCACATTCGCAAGTTTCAGAAACTGCTCAAGCTTGATAAAAGGAGGAAGTACTTCTATTTCTTTCATATTTAATACCTATTGTAATATGATATATATATTATACTTTATTTACTTCTTACAGGAAGAACTATTCCCACAAAACTCTCATCTTCAAGAGGACGTATTCTGATAGGGAAGAGAGGACCTGTGAAATCTATCCTTACTTCGTCGCATTCACTGTTTTTGAGTGCATCTATCATATACCGTGCGTTGAATGCAATTTCAAGTTTTTCTCCTGTAAACTTTATCGGGATATCATCGTTCATCTTACCTACCGAAGTCTTGATCTCGATATGTACAGAGTCATCTTTGAATGTGCATATTACCGGGCATTTATACTTATCTGTATTAAGCAGCAGAGTTCTGTCCAGAGCTGTTGAAAAATCCGTAGCATTTACGACAGCAGTCGATTTTTCTTCAAAATTCATTATCTTGTCGTAGTCAATAAAGTTTCCTTCAAGAAGACGGGAAATAATGATGTAGTCTTCCTTTGAAAAGCATATCTGATTGCGGTCAATGCAGATGGATATCTTCTTGTCATTCGGTTCGTCAGAAAGCATCTTCATAAATTCGTCAAGTGTCTTCTTCGGAACAACGAAATCAATGTCATTATAAGTAACAGGCTCTACACGCTTTGCCATTCTTACGCCGTCAACAGAAACAACGCTGAGAATGTTATTTTCAATATGGAATTTGCTTCCCATGTGAACCGGCTTGATATCAGTAACCGCAACAGCGTGGATAGTCTGACGGATCATGCTCTTCATAACGGATTCGTCAACGTTGAAACAGATATCGTTCTTGAGTTCAGGGATATTGGGATAGTTGTCTCCGGAAACACCTACAACATTGAATACTACCGAACCGGACTTTATTGTTACATTATCACCTTCAGATGTTATCTCAACGATTCCTGCGGGCATCTTTCTTATCATCTCGCCGAATATCTTTGCATTTACTACGATCTCGCCGTCCTCAAAAGATTCTGTCGGAGAGATCATGCATTTGATACCCATTTCAAGATCATAGCCTGTAATTGTGATAACTCCGTTTTTAAGGCAGATCAGAACTCCTTCAAGAGCGGGGATCGTTGAACGGACAGCACTTGCTTTAGATGCATTTGTAAGTGCATCGGATAATGTTGTTCTGTCGATAGTGAATTTCATATCAGTATTCCTTTCGTATTTTATCTTTTGCAAGAAAAAAATTCAGAAAAAAACAAACAATAAATATATATTTCAGTAGTTATAGTAGAGCCGGGCAAAACGTGAAAAACCTATTCTTTTCCTTTTATGGAAAGAGTTTCCACAGTTAAAACCTGAGTGAAGAAAAAGTGGACAATGTTAAATCGGTTTTTAACAAACTGACGTTTAAACTTTTACCTTTCAACCATTAAAAGAAAGTTGAGAAATATGTGAATTATTATTATATTACTTAATTAAATTCTATATTCGTTTTCGATCTATATTTCATAGATGTAAACAGAATGAAAACGTGTTACATAGTAATATTTTACAATCTGCTGTTAAGCTTATTTTTTAGCAAACCTTAAAACGAAATTTTTCCCCGTATTCCGGACATTCAACCTCAAAATGTTGAAAGATCTGTTCACACATTGCTGATATTCTTGATAAGGTCTTCTACTGTCGCACGGTAAGCGGGATCGGACTGCATAACCTTCTTGACCTTGTTGGTTGCATATACGACTGTGGAATGATCGCGTCCTCCGAATTCCTTTCCGATAGATGTATAGGAAAGATCGGTGACCTTGCTTATTACATACATAGCTACCTGACGTGCGGTAGATACCTGTGAATTGCGGTTCTTTGAGCGCATTTCTTCCGCAGATACATTGAAAATATGAGAAACGTCGGTTATAACATGCTCAACGGTAACAGGTACCGGCTGAACTTCGGTCATAACGTCCTTTATGATATTCTGTGCCATGATTATTGTCGGGGTAGTACCGGTAAGGAATACTATATGGTACATCTTTACGATAGCACCCTCGATCTGACGGATATTGTTCTTGAGCTTGTCCGCCATATATTCCATAACATTGTTCGGGATCTTGAGATCCATAAGCTCAGCTTTTCGCTTTATTATTGCAAGTCTCGTTTCAAACTCCGGAGCTGCGATATCGGTAAGAAGTCCCCACTCAAAACGGGTGATAAGTCTTGTCTCAATATCATTGATCTCTTTTGGAGGTCTATCTGACGTAAGGATTATCTCCTTGCCTCTTCTGTGAAGTTCCTCGAAAGTATGGAAAAGCTCGTTCTGGGATTCCTTCTTTCCGGAGAAGAACTGGACATCATCAACAAGCAGCATTTCAGCGCTTCTGTATTTCTTCTTGAATTCCTCGGTGGTATTCATTTTAACGCTGTTGACGAATTCGTTTACGAATGTTTCAGCGGAAACATATACTATATTATAATCCGGGTGTCTCATTTCAACTTCATTTTTAATTGCATAAAGAAGATGAGTTTTGCCGAGACCGGGCTCGCTGTAGATGTAGAGCGGGTTGAAATCAGCTTTATCCTGGGCGATAGAACGGCATGCAGCGCATGCAAGACGGTTGCTTTCGCCGACGATAAAGGTATCGAATGTATATTTGTAATTGCTGTTTTCTTCTGTTTCGTGGAGTCTTGTTTTTGCGTAGGGATCGTCGTCGAGCTCCGGGATAGGATCCGCAAAGCGGACATGCTCTTCGGGAGTTACGGAATTATCATCGTTTGTAACATATTTGATATCAACTTCAAAACCGAGGATATCACGCAGATGCTTTTTGAAGATCTCATCGTAATTTTCCTGGATAACCTGCTTGATCCAGTCGTTTGCGATAAAGAGGACAGCGGTCTTGTTATTGAGTTTTACGGGCTTTATGGGATTTATGAAGAGTTCGCGCGCGGTATCTGTGATATCGAGTCTTGTCTTCATAAGTTCAAATATATCGCTGAACGAATTAAGTGAATTTCCGTTTGAGTTTTCGAAAGAGCTCATTTCATTTTTCCTTCCGTTTGCTGTTTTATTTAAATATTATATATTTTTTTCTTAAACATAGTGATAAGTATATTTATTTTACCATATTACAATTTTTTTTTCAACAGCAAATCACATAAATTTTGTGGTAATTATTAACAATTATAATGCATATTCAATAAAAAGCGGGGAATGAGCAGCGACTTATTTTAATCAGCTTGTGCATTGCACGAAGCCATTGAATAAAAAACAGCTTGAAGAAAACATCTCTGTAAGCTATTTTCTTGTTAGTCTGAATGGAATCTTCGCCAACCCCACTGCATTTCAGTCGGCGTTCGCCCATAGCTGTATGCTCTGAAATACAGCAGTCTGTTTAGGGGGTTAAGACCCCTTTTTTAAAGGGGGATTGCGGGGTCCGGGGCGGCGCCCCGTCTCAAAAAATCTCAAAAATCTTAAAAAGTCTCTAAAAGTCTCACAAATCACTTGATTTTTCGGAGAAAATAGTATATAATAAATAGAAAGCTCTTGAATATGAACACAGACCCTGTGCAAGGTCGTGTTGTGAACCATGTCAGGCGGGGAACCGAGCAGCATTAAGCAAATTTTCGGCTTGTGCGCAGTAAGCCTGTGTTCATAATCAAGAGCTTTTGTATGGCTGAAAGACGGGAGGTTTGATGATGTATCTTGCATTGTACAGAAAATATCGTCCTCGTATATTCGATGACGTTATATCGCAGGAACATATCACAACTACCCTAAAAAATCAGCTTAAAAGCGGACAGGCTTCCCACGCGTATCTTTTTACCGGTTCCCGCGGAACAGGTAAGACCACTTGTGCAAAAATTCTTGCGAAAGCATTGAACTGCACTGATCTGCGTGACGGAAACCCGTGCCTTGAATGTGAGTCCTGCAAGAGCATCGACGAAGATTACTCCGATATAACCGAGATCGACGCTGCTTCAAACAACAGTGTTGACGATGTAAGAGTAATGAAAGAGGAATCTTTCTACGCTCCTATGTCCGGCAAGTACAAAGTCTATATCATAGACGAGGTACACATGCTCTCAATACAAGCATTCAACGCTCTTCTCAAACTTATTGAGGAGCCTCCGGCACATGTCGTTTTTATTCTCGCTACTACCGAAGTACACAAAGTTCCCGCAACTATACTTTCCCGCTGCCAGCGCTTTGAGTTCAGACGTATAGATATAGGGGACAGCAAAAAAAGGCTTCTTTGGGTGGCGGAACAGGAAGGCAAGAATCTTTCCGATGACGCTGCATTCCTCATCTCAAAAATATCGGAAGGCGGTATGCGAGACGCGCTTTCGCTTCTCGATCAGTGCTTCTCCGTAAGCGATAATGTCACCGCAGATGTGGTGCGGGAATGCGCGGGTATTTCCGGAAGTGATTACCTTTTCAGAATAGCGGACCTCATTTATAATTGCAGTTCCGGCGAGCTGCTTATGCTGCTTGATGAGCTTATCTCAAAATCCAAAGATGTGACAAGACTCTGTGAAGAACTTATCTCCCATTTCCGCGGACTTATGCTCACAAAAGCAGGTGCGGACGCGCTTGCAGTCCGAGTTACTTCGGAAGATTTTGAAAAGCTGAAAGAACAGTCGGACAGATATACGCTCGAACAGATAATGCGCTGTATCTCTATATTAAGCGAAACATTCTCACAAATGGGGCGTGTGCGCACTCCGGCATTGCTGCTTGAAATGTGCTTCATAAAGCTTTGCACTCCGAAACTCGATATCGACGAGAAATCACTCTCAACAAGAATAGACAGACTTGAACAGCTTATCGAAAACGGTGTTTCTTCACGCCCTATATATTATAATGGTATATCCGAAAATTCTGTGCCTGTCAGACCTATACAAGAACCTGTGTCTGTATCAGAGCCGGAGCCTTTCGGAATAGAGCTGCCGGAAAAGCTTAAAGAAAAGGAAGCAAAACCGGATAAAGACAAAAAGAAAGATAAACCAAAAGAGAATGCTCACAGATCCGAGCCGGAAGATCTCAGGAGCGCAGTATTCGGAAATGAGCCTGCACCCGAACCGGAGAAGGAAAAGCCTGTTGAATTTCCGGCAGTGGAACTTCCTCATGCTGACGAAACTCCCGAACCGGAGAACAGACCCGTGCAGAAACAGCCCGACAAAGCCGCACCTCTCGCAATATGGCAGGATATAATATCGACTCTTCCAATCTCGATACAGTACAGCCTTGAAAATACAACTGCGTCCATTTCGGGAAATACGGTCTATATCAGCGGCGGAAAGCTTGCTGTTACAATGGCGGTGAACGATTACCGCGACATGATCCAGAAAGCCGCGTCAAAGGCAATCGGAAGAAGTGTCGGAATAGCGGCTGCGGAGGATACGGAGAGCGATGCTCCCGTACAGCAGAAAACAGATAAAGTAAGTCTTTTTCTTGACCTTGCAAGGTCTAAAGGAATTGAAATAAAAAAGAAATAACGATCAGAAAGGAATAATATTATTATGAAAGCAAGATTACCCCAGGGCTACCAGAACAAGGGTGCCGCAAATATGAATTCTATGGTAAAGCAGGCACAGAAGATGCAGGAAGATATTCAGGCTGTTCAGGAAAGAATGGAACAGACTGAATTTACCGAGACGGCAGGCGGCGGAATGGTAGAGCTTACCATGACCGGCGGAAGAGTTCTCAAGTCTATAAAGCTTGATCCGGAGATCGTTGACAAGGACGATATTGAGGGACTTCAGGACGTTATTGTTGCAGGAGTAAATGCAATTATCCAGAAGATCGACGAAGAGAGCGCAAAGGAAATGGAAAAGGTAACAGGCGGCGTAAGCTTCCCGGGACTTTTCTGATATGGCTGAATACAATTCACTTCCGCTTGTGTCGGCTGCGGAGCAGTTTGCAAAGCTGCCGGGCATAGGTATGAAGACTGCGCAGAGACTTGCGTATTTTATACTGAACCAGCCGGTTGAAGAAGTTGAGCTTTTTTCAACGCAGATATTGAATGCACGGAAAAGTGTGCATTGCTGCAAGATCTGTCAGAACTTTACTGACACAGAGCAGTGTTCTATCTGCGGCGACGAAAAGAGAGACAAAAGAGTGATATGCGTGGTAGAGGCGCCGAAAGACGTTTCCGCACTTGAACGTGCAGGCGGTTTCAGCGGAGTTTATCACGTTCTTCACGGACTTCTTTCGCCAATGGAGAACATAGGACCAAACGATATCCGGATAGCGGAGCTTATGAAGAGGCTTTCCGGCGACGTTGACGAAGTGATAATGGCGACAAATCCCACGGTTGAGGGAGAGACTACCGCATCTTACATCAGCCGCATGATAAAGCCTCTCGGTGTCAAGGTCACTCGTCTCGCATACGGTCTTCCCGCAGGCTCCTCTCTTGAATACGCAGACGACATAACTCTCCAGCGTGCTCTTGAGAACCGCAACGAGCTGTGAGAGAGTTTTTGAGATTTTTTAAGATTTTTTAAGAAGGGGCGCTGCCCCTGTGACCCCGCCAGCCCCCTTTGGAAAAGGGGGCTGGACACCCTAAACAAATGCGTAGCGACATTCTTCTATCGACGAGTGCGCCACCTCGGTTAGTTATATTCATCTGAATACAAAAAACAGCTTGCAGAATATTTCTTTGTAAGCTGTTTTCTTTGTTATTATCTGAACGGAGTCTTTGCCAACCCCACTGCGTTTCAGCCGGCATTCGTCCATAGCTGTGCGCTATGAAATACTGCATTTGTTTAGGGGGTCAAGCCCCCTTTTCCAAAGGGGGCTTGCGGGGTTCGGGGCAGCGCCCCGTCTCTGAAATCTCTCAAAATCTCTCAAAAGTCTCTTCAAACTTCTCTCAAAAACTCTCGGATTTTCTCTAAATTTCTCACGGCGTAGTCGTGACCTTCTTTCTCATACGGGAGGAGAATCTTCGGGTCATTCTCAAGACGGCTGATGCCGTAATCGCGCTCCGGAGCAAGAACAAGTGCCTTGCCCTCGCTTTCAAGCCGGGAAAGTTCCTCCGTTTCGCGGTTGTACATAATATGACGGTTCCGTATTGCTTCCGCAAGTTTCGGGTACTTCGGATATGTCACTTTTATCAGATCTGCAAGCTTCTCCGGAGACTTCTTATATCCGCGCGGACGGGTGAGTACCACGATTACTTTGTCAAGTCCGCTGTCAAGTGCATATTTAAAAGGTATAGAGTCGGTGATACCGCCGTCCATATAGTACATTCCGTTGATCTTTATCGGCTGGAACAGGAGGGGAAGTGCGCAGGAAGCGCGGAGTACCGTCCACTTCTTGTCAGCTGCAAGTACGCGCATATACTCGGTCTCGCCGGTCTCTATGTTTGTAACAGCGCCAAAGCCGTTTTCGCCGGAACGCTCGTATTCCTCAAAATCGTAGGGGAGAAGCTTCGACGGTATCTCGCCAAATACAAAATCAAGTCCGTAGTAGGAGCGGTTTCCCTTTTTGAACAGGTTAGCTGCGCCCATATAACGCTTGTCGCTCATATATATTTCGGTGATCTTGTGATTTCTGCCGATCTGCTTCGAGAGATATGAAACTCCGTAGGAAATGCCTGCCGACGCTCCCGCAACGTAGTTTATGTATATCCCGTTTTCAAGAAGTGCATCAAGTATTCCGCAGGTAAATATCGTCCTGCTCGCTCCGCCTTCAAGTACAAGTCCGGTTTTCATAAATTGTCTCCTTTGTTGAAAATGATGTCAGGTTAATATAGGAATTGATAATTTATTATTAACTTTTTTTATGATATCACTTTCTTGTACAAAAATCAAGGAAAAATCTGCTGATAACGATTACTTTTGTAACAATATATTGTATGTGAAAAATAATTTCACATCAATATCTGCTAAAATTAACACATAGTTTATCTTTTTTGGTCAATTCGCCATAAGAAAACAAAACGTCTCAAAAGTTTTTTAGAAATATTGACAAATGCAGAGTTTTTTGATATAATAGTAGGGAAAAGTATGGGGATACTATGCTCTTTTGTAAAAAATGTTAAAATTAGCTAATAAATAATACTTAATTTATGGAAAATATACTAAAAGCTGAACACGTTTCCCGTGAGTTTCCTATCGGAGACGGGAGTATAGTTCACGCGCTCACCGACATAAACCTTGAAGTCAATGAGGGTGAACTTGTCTGCCTCAGAGGAAGATCCGGTTCCGGAAAGACTACTCTCATCAATATCCTCGGCGCTCTTGACCGCCAGAACAGCGGAAATGTCACGTTCTGCGGTGAAGATATAGGAGCTTTGAGCGATATCGCAAGAGATAAACTCCGCAGAGAAAAGCTTGCTTTCGTATTTCAGTCAGTCGCGCTGATCTCAACAATGACCGCACTTGAGAATGTCGAGTTTTCGCTCCGGCTCGCAGGTCACCCTATCTCCGGAAGAACAAAGCGCGCAAAGGAATGCCTTACCCGCGTAGGTCTCGGAAAAAGAATGGATCACCGCCCCGGAGAATTGTCCGGAGGTGAACAGCAGAGAGTCGCTATCGCAAGAGCTGTTGCCAGCAAGCCAAAGATCATCTTCGCAGATGAACCTACCGCAGCACTCGACTCAACGACCGGAACAGCTGTGCTCGCGCTTTTCAGAGAGCTTGTGCATGACGACGGTATCACCGTGGTAATGACCACACACGACGAGGCGATGATGCAGCTTGCCGATGTTGTATATTCTCTCGAGGACGGAGAGATCGTAAACATAACAAGAAATGATATACCATTATAATATATATAATATATAAGGGAAATACAAATGCCGAAGACCATACTACTCGCTCCTCCCGAAAATGTCATGGTGAGATGCGACAATCTGGTCAAGATCTACAAGAGCAGAGACATTGAGGTAATGGCGCTCCAGGGTCTCGATCTTACAGTCGAGCGCGGTGAGCTTATGGGTATCGTCGGAGCTTCCGGTTCCGGTAAATCCACACTGCTCAATATGCTCGGCGGTCTTGATAAGCCGTCAGCAGGAAGCCTTTTCGTTGACGGGAAGGATATGCTGAAATTCACCGACAAGGATCTAATAGAATACAAGCGGCATACGGTCGGATTTGTCTGGCAGAACAACGCAAGAAATCTGATACCATACCTGACCGCGCTTGAGAACGTCGAAATGCCGATGATGCTCAGCGGTTATGAGGGCAGACGGAAACGTGCGGAGCACCTGTTGGATATGGTGGGGCTCTCGGCAAGAAAAAACTCGATGCTCGGGCAGATGTCCGGCGGTGAGCAGCAGAGAGTGGCAATTGCTATCGCTTTAGCGAACAATCCAAAACTCCTGCTCGCAGATGAACCTACCGGTGCGGTAGATACAAAGACCGCGGGAAATGTTCTCGATGTTTTCAGAAGACTCAACAAGGAAACAGGCGTAACGGTGATAATCGTAACGCATGATGTGAACCTTGCAAAGTCGATAGACCGCGTAGTGGCGATACGCGACGGAAAGACCTCAAGTGAGCTTATCCGTAAAAAGCCCGTGCTTACCGGAATCTCCTTCGAGCAGCTCAGTGAACAGCAGCAGGCTGAGATCAGAGCGATGCAGGAGGAAAGCGAGGGTCACGATGAACTGGTGCTGCTCGATAAGGCGGGACGGCTCCAGATACCAAAGGAATACCTGTCGGCGCTGGGTATAAACGGCGGTGACAAGGTGCGCGTTGAACTCGACGGCGATAAGATCAGTATATATAAGCAGTAAAGGCTTATAAAATAAAAGAATAATTATCCCGTTTCGTTCTTCCCTTGAGCCGGGAAGGCGGGCGGATATTGAGACCGGCAGGAAGCTGTGTCTCAGCCGGTCCTGTGAGATATTGCAGGTACCGGATTTTAAGGAAAGGTGGAGCTAATTTTGGGCAAGAAGAAAAGGATTACAGCGATACTTCTTACGGCTGCAATGATTCTGTCAATGCAGAGTTTTCCTGCGTTTGCGGATAATGAGACAGCTGCCAGCGAAGAGGAGCAGAGCGAGATATCCACTATTACCAACATCATGAACACCGGTAACAGGGATAACGCTTACAGCGCGTATTACGAGAAATACCGCGATGATAAATTCCCGAAAAAGGAGATCGTGATCGAAGCGAAAGATGCGACTGCGGGCAAGGATTCCGGAGGCGAAGATCCCTTATATGAGATCACGGACTATTCCGGTCAGGAGGACTGCCTCGTATGGACAAATAACCGCGGAACGCTTACATACGATTTTGAGGTATCCGATCCTGGTAATTACTGCCTTGAGCTTTATTACTACACCATTTCCGGAGGAAGCACCACAGTCGATGTCGGAATTCTTATCGACGGCGAGTATCCCTTTACAGCCTGCAACGACATCACGCTCGACAGGTATTGGGAAGACGCTTCCGATATAAAGAAGGACAGTAAGGACAACGAACTCAAGCCTACACAGATCGAGAAGGATATGTGGGTCACTTATCCGGTAAAGGATAAGGAGGGTCTGTTTAACGATCCCTACTTCTTCAACCTCTCGGCAGGCAGTCATACTATAACGATCGAGGGTATCAGAACCAACATCGCTCTCAAGACCCTTACTTTCAAGAACTATGACAGCGCTCCCGATTATGTTGAGCCTGCTATGGGCGATATCGAAGCAACTCCGGCTTTAAGCTCCGGAAAGAACGATATCGGTTCCCAGACCATACTCATTCAGGGCGAGAAGGCGCTGTACAAGACAGCTTCCACTCTCTATGCCACATACGACAGAACCAACAGCTACACAAGCCCGTCCCACCCCACCAAGCAGAGATACAACACCATAGGCTCCGAAACATGGAACAAGGCAACACAGGCTATAACATGGAGCTTCACGGTTCCTTCGGACGGCTACTATAACCTTTCTTTCAAGGCAAGACAGAACACGATGCGCGGCTTCTACTCCAACAGACGCATCTACATCGACGGAGTTGTTCCGAACAAGGATATGGAGATCGTTTCCTTCCCCTACGATCCTAACTGGTACACCCAGAGGCTCAAGGATCACAACGGCAAGGATATGTACCTCTTCCTCACAGCCGGTGAGCATACCATTACAATGGAAGTAGTTCCCGGCGACATAGGCGAGATAATGAGAAGACTCGACGATCTCGTTTATACCCTCAACTACTATTACAGAAGAATACTTATGATAACCGGTCCGTCTCCCGACGAGTACAACGATTACCTCGTTGACAGACAGATCCCCGAGCTTATCCCCACATTCAGAGATGCGATAGATACCCTCTACACTGAAAAGGCAAATATCGAAAAGCTCGGTCAGGGCTCGGAAGCCTCTTCGCTCCAGTCCCTTGCAGTCATCTTAAAGCGCTGCGTTGACAAGGTTGACGATATCCCGTCAATGGTAGGTACCCTCAAGGATTACATCTCCGCCGTTTCCGCGTGGATGAGAGACTACCGCGACCAGCCCCTTGAGCTTGACTACATCGAAGTTCTCACGATACACGAAAAGCCCGGCAACCCCAGAGGAAACTTCTTCGAGGAATTCGCATTCGGCTTCCAGGCATTCATCGGTTCCTTCTTCGAGGATTACACGATGCTTTCCGATACCAGTGAAAAGTCCCTCAACGTCTGGGTATCACTCGGACGTGACCAGGCAACAGTCGTAAAGGATCTCGTTGATAACGACTTCAACCAGAACAACACCGGCGTTCAGGCAAGTATAAACCTCGTACAGGGCGCTATCCTTGAAGCTACGCTCGCAGGCAAGGGTCCGGATATCGCACTCTTCCTCGGCGGTGACTTCCCGATACAGTGCGCGGCAAGAGGACTTCTCGTAAATGTCAAGGAATTCAGAGACTATGAGGACGTTGTCGCAAGCAGATTCACACCTACTATCGAGACACTCTACACATACAACGGCGGCGTTTACGGACTCCCCGTTTCGCAGACCTTCCCGATGATGTTCTACAGAACGGATATCCTTGAGGAGCTCAACGTCAAGAAGGTTCCCGAGACATGGGATCAGCTCATCGAGATAATCCCTGTTCTCCAGCGTTCGTACCTCACAGTCGGACTTCTCCAGCCGACATCGAACCTCTCCAGCTCGATCTTCGAGTCCGGCGACACATTCTCGATGCTCGTTCTCCAGACCGGCAACAATATGTATGTTGACGATCTCACAAAGACAACTTTCGATCAGAAGATAATCGTTGACGCATTCAAGAAGTGGACAGATTTCTACACTATCTACGACTTTGAGCAGACATACGACCCCTTCACACGATTCAGAACAGGCGAAATGCCTATCATCATCAACAACTACACGTTCTTCAACCAGCTCACGGTTTCCGCTCCTGAGATCAAGGGTCTCTGGGACTTCACACATGTTCCCGGAACTCCCGACGACACGGATATAAACGGCAACCCGATAGGTGAGATCCACTACAACGCGAACTCCAGCAGCGCCGGCGCAGTTATCTTCACAAAGTGCGTAGATAAGAACGCGGCATGGGAATTCATCAAGTGGTTCACCTCCGACGATGTAATGACAAGCTACGGAAGAACGATCGAAGGTCAGATGGGTCAGATGGGACGTTTCGATACGGCAAACAAGAACGCTCTGCGCGCTCTGCCGTGGTCAAACGCGGAGTATGAAAAGATCTCCGATCAGATGAACCAGACCGTAGAAATTCCGATAATCCCCGCGTCCTACGCGACAACCCGTCACGTCAAGAACGCATTCAGAGCAGTCGTAAACGATGCTTGGAATCCGAGATATTCTCTCTCTTCCTATAACAGAGACATCAACTCCGAGATCAAGAGAAAGAACGAAGACCTTGCGTTCAACAACAAGTAAAGAATCGGGAGGAATAGGCATTGGCTAAGCAAGATAAATCTCTCTATATCGAGGACAATAAGTTCCGATATACTCTGAGAGAAATGAAAAAGAACATAGGAGTTTACGGACTCATTGCTCCGTACTTCGTTCTGTTCCTTATATTTATGATAATCCCTGTTTGTATCTCCCTCCCTATGGGCTTTACAAACTTCAACATGGCGCAGTTCCCGCGCTGGGTGGGACTGAGCAACTTCTACTCGCTGTTTCTTGAGGACGAGGTTTTCCTGAAAGCTATCGAGAACACTCTCGTCTTTGCGGTAGTTACCGGACCTATAAGCTACATACTCTGCTTCATTCTCGCGTGGCTTATAAATGAGCTTCCCGGACCGCTGAAAACCGTGTTCACATTCGTTTTCTACGCTCCGACACTTGCGGGTAACATCTATACCACATGGCAGCTCATCTTCTCCGGCGATACATACGGAATAATGAACGCTTACCTTATCAACCTCGGCATCTCAAACGGCGCGATCCAGTGGCTTACCGATGCTAACTACATCATGGGCGTGCTGATAGTCGTTCAGCTCTGGATGGCACTGGGCGCAGGCTTCCTTGCGATAAGAGCGGGCCTCCAGGGTATCCCGCGTGACCGTTATGAGGCAGGTGCTATCGAGGGTATCAAGAACAGAGGACAGGAACTTATCTACGTTACTATCCCCGCTATGGGCCCCCAGCTCATGTTCGCGGCGGTAATGCAGATCACATCGTCCTTCACGGCAGGCGATATCGGAAGAATGCTCACAGCCTTCCCGACTACCGACTATGCGGGTCATACGATAATGACTCACGCTTATGACTACGGCTCTATCAGATACGAAATGGGCTACTCCTCGGCAATATGCTTCGTCTTGTTCGCAGTCATGCTGATAGCGAACTGGGCGATCAAGAAGCTGCTCGGAAAGTATCTCGATTAAACGTGAAAAAAGAAATGATATTCCGCTTCTCCGTATGCAGGCGGGGAAGCGGGCAAATAAACAACCGAAAGGACGGTAGTCATGAGGGCTAAAAAATCCAGAAAGAAATATGGCGGAAGCCGCGGCGGCGACATAGCCATTTTTATACTGTTGGTTCTGCTCGGACTGTTCATGCTGTTCCCGATCTATCTGTCGGCGATACAGTCGATAAAGCCGAGTGAAGAGCTGTTCCTGTTCCCGCCGAAGCTTTACGCTATGGCACCCACCAATCAGAACTATGTCGATCTAATAAATACGGCATCGAATATGTGGGTACCTTTCAGCCGCTACATCTTCAACTCAGTTTTCGTAGCGATAGTAGTAACAATTGCACAGCTCATCTTCTCCTCTTCCGCAGCGTACGCTCTTGCAAAGGTGCAGTTCCCCGGAAGAAAGACGCTCAACAAGATCATTGAGATCACACTTCTGTTCACAAGTACAGTTCTTTACATAATGCAGTACATCGTTATGGCAACAATGGGCATCATAGATACCTACTTTGCTATCACTCTCCCGTACATCGCAACAT
This sequence comes from Ruminococcaceae bacterium UBA3215, assembly GCA_002363155.1. Taxonomy (GTDB): domain Bacteria; phylum Bacillota; class Clostridia; order Oscillospirales; family Ruminococcaceae; genus Ruminiclostridium_E. Next base: position 83,834 of record DEWH01000024.1, read on the forward strand.
CAATGGGACTGTTCCTTATGAGACAGTTTATCGGACAGCTGCCGGACGCGCTCATCGAAGCCGCTTACCTCGACGGTGCGGGTCAGGTGAGAATATGCTGGCAGATAGTAATGCCGAACGTAAAGCCTGCGTGGCTGACGCTGATGATATTCGCGTTCAACGGCGCATGGCAGATCACAGGTTACTCCTTCATCTATAACGAAGCATTAAAACCGATCCCGACGGTACTGCAGCAGATAAGCGCTTCGGGTATCGCAAGAGCCGGTGTCGCGGCAGCCGCGACAGTCGTGCTGATGATACCGCCGATGCTCATATTCCTGCTGTGCCAGAGCTCAGTCGTTGAAACAATGGCGCAGAGCGGTCTTAAAGATTAATCAAGAAAGGATGATTTTAATGTCGTTTATGAAAAAGCTTGCAGCTTCGGTACTCGCCGCCGCTGTATCGCTTACCGCTCTGGCTGTGACGGCATCTGCCGACGAGCCATACACGGGTTATAACTACGACTGGTGGGGCGATCCGATTCCGTCGCAGAACGGCTTCGTTGTTGACAGAGTTGTTGACGGAAGCGACCTCGGACTTGACCAGCGCGACTACAGCGATCAGACCAGCACGATGCAGGAGCAGATGAAGAACTTCGCCGAGCCTTCCGATATCTTCATAGACCAGAAGACCGGAAAGATCTACATCGTTGACAGCAAGAACAACAGACTTATCATTACGGACGAGAATTTCTCGCCGGATAATACCAAGATAATAACAGAGCTCAAGTACAGCTCCATATTCCCGGAAAGCAGGAGCACTGTCAAGAACACAAAGTTCAAGGCTCCCGCGGGTGTTTATGTAAGAACAAACACCGACGGCTACACGCTGATATATGTTGCCGACTATGACAACAACAGAGTTGTGGCATTCAATGAAGATCTTGAGATAGATATGGAATATGTCCGCCCGTCAAGTGACGTTTACGATGCGAACGTAACATTCAACCCGAAGAAGGTAATAGTTGACAGCGCATTCAACGTTTACGTCATCGTTCCTTCAATCACACAGGGTGCAGTTCAGTTCTCCGCAGACGGATTGTTCAACGGATACTACGGTGCGAACCGAGTTGAGGCGACAGCGGAAGTTATCGCCCAGCAGTTCTGGAAGCTCATCTACACAAGAGACCAGATCATAGCGATGCGCCGTTCGGTTGCTATCTCGATAGCCAATATGGATATCGACGATGAAGGCTTCATCTACACCGTTACCGAAAACAAGACAGCCGACACCGATATCCTGAAGAAGCTGAACCCCGCAGGTACGAACATCTTCATCAATCTCGGATATTCGGACTACACCTACGGTGACTACGCGACAAGATACTACAAGGGCAACAACTACGCTTCCGCGATAACTGACGTCGATGTCGATACACAGGGCAATATCTACCTGCTGGATTTCGCTACGGGACGTGTGTTCCAGTACACCGACGAGTGCGATCTGCTCTTCATCTTCGGAACCAAGGGCTTCAAGAACTCCCAGGGTACACAGAAGGGTACATTCAGATCGGTATCCGCAGTCGAGTCCTACAAGGGCAAGGTTTACGTCGTTGACAACATCAAGAACAGCATCACGGTATTCCGTCAGACGGAATTCGGTTCGATAGTTCAGAACGCCATCTCGCTGTTCAACGAGGGTCTCTACGATGAGGCAAAGGAGCCGTGGGAGGAAGTACTCAGAAGAGATGCCAACTACTGGCTCGCTTACATCGGTCTCGGAAATGCTTACCTCAACCAGAATGACTACGCTACCGCACTCGATTACTTCTACCGCACATCGAGAGCCGGCTACAACAGAGCATTCAAGAGCTTCCGAATCGAGTTCATAAGAGCAAACTTCACATGGATGCTCATAATCGTGCTTGTGGTGATACTTGCACTCATAGTATTAAGCTACGTCAACAAGGCACGAAAAAAGAAAAAAGCTAAAGGAGGGTCACAATAATGAGATTTGATCTTGATCTGCCTGCGTGGAAATGGCCCTTCTACGTTATGAGACACCCCTTTGAAGGTTATGATGACCTTCGCTGGAAAAAAGGCTACAACATGAAGGTCGCGTGGGTAATAGTTATCGCGTTCTTCATAATAAGCGTCGCGAGCGCACAGCTCACAGGCTTCCTGTTCAACGATACTTATGTAAAAGTATTCAACATCGTTCCCTACTTCTCCTCTTCGATAATCCTCTTCCTCACATGGGTAGTGGGAAACTGGTCTCTGTGTACGCTGTTCGACGGAGAAGGTACAATGAAGAACATCTTCTGCGTATCGGCTTATGCGCTTCTCCCCTACCTCTTCTCTGAGGTGATCGTTATAATCGCCAGCAACTTCCTGCTTCGCACAGAGGGCGGATTTATAACATTCTTCAGATATCTCGGCATCGTCTGGTCGGTGGTGCTTATGATATCCGCAATGAAAACCGTTCATCAGTATTCGATACCCAAGACGCTCGTGGCAATGCTGTTCACGATAGTCGCAATGGTCATCATTCTCTTCCTTGCGGTACTGCTGCTCACACTGTTCCAGCAGGTATTCGTATTCGGATATTCGGTTTATACCGAGCTGATGTACCGATTCAGTATTTAGCGGACAGAACACTCTGATACGATACGATTGACCAATATGGAGGTTATAAAATGCAGAATATAAGGAAAAGGCTGCTGACTGCCTGCCTTGCCGCGGTGATCGCGGTCTCCGCGGCGTCAATGCCCGTCTGGTCCGATAACGAGGACACGGCGGATATAGCCGATGCTTCCGAGGAAGCTGCGGCTGAGCAGGACGTCGGAGAAGAGGAGACGGGTACGTTCGTTACCGAGGAAGAGGCTATGGCTGATATGAAAGTCTATGCCGAAAACTCGAAGCTCGCGCTTTATGTAAACGAAAAGACCGCCGTCTTCATGATCGAGGACAAGGGCAGCGGTCACAAGTGGTGGTCGAGCTACTACAACTCCGATCCCTCTAACAAGACCAAGGTCAGCAAGCGTAACACCACTCTCTCGATAGACGTTGTCGGAACCGAGAGCAAGACCGTTGAGTCTTCCGTAAGAGCTTACGATACAAACGTAGCAAAGAAGTGCGAAAAGATCGAAAACGGCGTGCGCTTCACATTCACCTACAACAAGTACAGCATTGATATCCCGCTGGAGATAGTGATAAATGCTGACGGCACATTCTCCGCAACAGTTCCTTCGGCACTTATAGCCGAGAACAGACCGGAGACCGATCCCGAGACAAAGGAGACCGGATATCAGCTCCTTAATGTGCATGTGCTGGAGAACTTCGGCGCTGCGGGTTATGGAGAAGAGGGAATGATGATCGTTCCCGACGGTTCCGGCGCAGTTATCAACTACAACAACGGCACCGCTTACGGTGACAACAACACCTTTGAATCCAAGGTTTACGGCGATGACCTCGCAGTCGGAAAGCTGTATGCCGGCGATATAATCGAGAAGGTAACGATGCCGGTAATGGCAAACATCAACAAGACCGCCGGAGCGGGACTTGTGATGATAGCGACGGACGGCGACGCGTATGCGATAGAGCACGCAATGGTGACCGGACAGAACGTTACCGATCTGAATGCCTGCTGGTTCGAGTTCACACTCAGAACAAGAGACAACTACTTCATGGGCAACAACAACACAGCCCTCACGGTATATGAGGCAGAAGGCATCAAGGCGGGCAACCTTACCACAACATACTACCCGATCTACGGCGACGATATCTCTTACGCAGACGTTGCGAACATTTACAGAGACTACCTCATCAACAAGATCGGCGTTCAGAAGAAAACAGTTTCTGACAGCGCTCCTTTCTATCTCACGCTTTACGGCGGCACGGTAAAGACACAGTCGATACTCGGTTTCCCAGCAAAGGTCCAGACTGCGGCAACAACTTACGCAGAAGCGCTTGAGATAATAAAGAAGCTTGAGAACAACGGCGTCTCCAACATCAAGATCATCTACGAAGATTTCAATGAAGCCGGTATTGTCGGAAAGATAGCTGCAAGCTTTGAGTATTCGTCAAAGCTTGGCGGCAAGGGCGCTTACAGCGACTTCAAGAACTACGTCACATCAAAGGGCTACGATCTGTATCCGAGCTGTGACATCATGGAGTTCTATGAGTCCGGAAACGGCTACTCCTTCACACTCAACTCCTCAAAGCAGATCACAAAGGCGTATGCGACACAGACTCCCTTTGAGCTTGCATTCGGTCTCCCGCACCTCACAAAGAGCAGCTGGACGATCCTCTCGCCTTACTACTTCACAGATATCTTCACCAAGCTTTCCAACAGCTTCCGTCAGGAAGGCGCTTCCGGCATCTCGCTCAACCAGGCTTCCAACACACTGTACAGCGACTTCAGCCGCGAGAACAAGGACGGCAGAGCTTACATCGTAAGAGAAGATACTATCGGTATCCTCACAGAAGGCTATCAGAAGCTTAAAGACAGCGGACTCTCGATAATGACCGAGAACGCTAACCAGTATGTACTGCCCTACGCGGATCAGATCAAGGACGTTCCGCTTTACTCCTCGAACTATGATATCTTCGACTACGATATCCCGTTCGCACAGATGGTTCTCCACGGACTCGTTCCGTACACCACAAAGGCTATCAACAGGAGCGCCGACGCGGAAGAGCTGAGAATGCTCGCGCTCGTTACCGGTACTCCGGTGCATTACGAGATGATGTACACCAACCCGAACAAGTTCGCGGACAGTGAGTATGATTACCTCTACTATACCAACTACACCGGCTGGATGGACAGAGCGGTAAGCGAATACAAGCTCTTTGACGAGATCGTAAAGTCGGTTTCCGACGCAAAGATCACAAAGTATGAGAGACTGGACGACGGTTCGGTACAGTCCACATTCGATAACGGAAACGTTATTCGTGTAAATACCAAGACGGGTGAGATCGTCTTCAACAATAACTCCGTCAATATGAAGGATTACGGATTGGGGGTCGCAAGTTATGAGTGAGTTTGAAAACGAAAATATGAATGAGCTCGAAAACACTGCGGAAACTGCCTCCGAGACAGTTGAAGAGATCACTGAGACCGTCTCCGAAGCTGCTGAGGAAGCAGCAGAGGAGATAGTCGAAGAAGCTCCCGTAAGAAAAGCTGCGGTACACATGACTGCTTCGGCAGCCGCTCTCAACGCAGAGGGCGAGATCGATATCCGCAGAAGAAAGCCCAGAGAAGTCAAGCAGATAAAGCAGTCCAAGATCTCCTACGAGCGCAAGAAGGGACTCTACGGCTACGGATTCGTGGCACTCTGGATAGTCGGCGTTCTGTATATGTTCATCGTTCCGATGTGCCAGTCCCTCTGGTACGCGATGTGCAAGACCGAGCTGGTAAACGATGCGGCAAGACAGGCTGAACTGGGAATGAGCGGTCCCGGGATCTACACCACATGGAACGATTTCGAGAATATCCGCTGGGCATTCACAGTAAACCCCGATTACCCGAAGAACCTTGCGGCTTCACTCGGAGAGACGGCTTACACGGTACCGCTGGTACTTGTATTCTCCCTCTTCGTTGCTCTTCTGCTCAACGACAAGTTCAAGGGAAGAACGCTTGCAAGAGCGATATTCTTCCTGCCGGTACTGATAGCCACCGGTCCTGTACTCGGAGTTATCAACGGTGATATGCTGTCGCAGGGTATCTCGGATGCGTCACAGTTCAGTGCGCTGTTCAAAACGGACTTCGTTCAGGACTTCCTGCAGTTCATGGGTCTGAACAACATAAGTCAGCAGCTCGCCGACACCGTTTCGGAAGTAACGAGCTCGATACTGAACCTTATATGGGATTCCGGTATCCAGATACTGATATTCATTTCCGCACTCCAGACGATACCTGTTTCCGCAAAGGAAGCGGCATCAATGGAGGGTGCTACGGGCTGGGAATTCTTCTGGAAGATAACATTCCCGACGATCTCCCCGATGATCTTCGCGAACCTCATCTATACAACGATCGACGCATTCGTTAAGTCCGACAACCCCGTAATGCAGCAGGTAATGACCTATATCAAGCAGTGGGAATACGACCACGCTTCTGCGATGGCTTGGGTTTACTTCGCAATAGTCGGAGTTATCCTTGCGATCATTTCCGCAATAGTTTCCAGATTCATATTCTATCAGGTAGATTAAGGAGGTGCTTCAATGGACAACGAAAATATTCAGAATGTACCGGGAGCCGCTTCCGCTGCAAAGAAATCAAAGAGACAGCTCAAGAAGGAAGAGAAGAAGCGCTTAAGCAAATTCCACGTTTCGAGCTGGGAGATCATAACACACTATTTCAAGTACTCAGATGCCGAAAAGAAGCATTACCGCTATATTCTCGGCAGACGTACCGGTGAAAAGGTATGGCCGGTCTTCCGCTTCCTTATCCTCTTCGGACTTGCGTTCGTCGTAGTTTACCCGATAATCTACATGATATCCTGTGCGATAAGACCGCAGGTCGAAATGTCCGACCCGTCTATCATGTGGATACCCAAGACGCTGACCCTCAGCAACCTTGAGGAAACATGGCTCGCTATCGACTATCCGAAGCTTGTATGGGATACGGTGACGGTCAACGTAGTCTGCTCGATCATTCAGGTTCTTACCTGCTCGATAGCCGGCTACGGATTTGCAAGATTCAAGTTCAAGGGCAAGGGACTGATGTTCGCGATAGTTATTCTCCAGATCATCGTTCCTACGCAGGTTATCCTGATACCGCAGTATATGCAGTTCAGATACTTCAACCCCCTCGGCATCGTCGGTCTCTTCAACAACGGCGCGGCGATAAACCTCGCGGACTCCCCGTGGGCGCTCTACCTGCAGGCATTCTTCTGCAACGGTATCCGTGCGGGTCTGTTCATCTTCCTTTTCAGACAGTTCTTCAGAGGACTTCCGAAGGAACTCGAAGATGCAGCGTATCTTGACGGCTGCGGACCGTTCGAGACATTCGTAAGAATTATGGTTCCGAACGCTTCCAACTCCTTCCTCACGGTTTTCATCTTCTCCGTAGTTTGGTACTGGAACGACTCCTATGTATCGGGTATGTTCTTCACAAAGTCCAACACGGTAGCGCTTATGGTAAGCAACCTCTATCAGACGATCTCCGCCTACTACAGCCCGAACGGAACCCCGACCGGCGTGCCGTCCGACTGGCTCGTTTGGATTGAGTCCGGATGCCTGCTCTCGATCCTTCCTATCCTCGTCATGTACATCTTCCTCCAGAAGAACTTCGTCGAGGGTATCGAAAGATCCGGTATCGTAGGATGATGCGCTGACGCGCTTGTCCTACGCGGACGGCGCCAGCCTGCGCGGCTGGATCGCGCAAGCGCACGGGCGCTTGACCCCGATGACCGTAATACGGAAATCTGAAAGTTTTGTTAAAGATCTGAAACCCGGCTGACCGAAAATCAGCCGGTTTTTCTGTATTTATTTCAAAACCCCTTGACAAATCCGGCTCACAGGTATATAATAACACTTGAACAGTTGTTCAAGTGTTTACAAAATTAATTTCGCTTTCGCTTCCTTTCGCGTCCGAAAGGAAGTGGGGTAAGAGCACGAGAGAGGGGCAAAGTCCCTCTCTCGTCCGCAGCCCAAAGGCTGCGGCGGCATACAGCAGATAGGAGAAACAGATGAAGAAGAAATTCAAGATGCAGGATCTTGACTGCGCGAACTGCGCACAGAAAATGGAAGACGCTATCAAGAAGATACCGGGCGTTACGAACGCTTCGGTGAACTTTATGATGCAGAAGATGACGGTTGAGGCTGACGACGATAAGTTCGACGACATCATGAAAGAAGTGCAGGCAGTTTGCAGCAAGGTAGAGCCGGACTGCCGCATCATTATGTGATATGGGCAGCCTAACAAAAAAACAGAAGCGGACGCTTCTGCGGATAATCGTGACATTCGTGATGTTTGCGGGGCTTATGGTCTGCGAGCATACGGGGGTCTTTGAGCCTTTGCCGTGGTGGGCGGTTATGCTCATTTTTGTAGTACCCTACATCATCATCGGCTATGACATCATTGTAAAAGCCGCGAAGAATATTGCTCACGGTCATGTTTTCGACGAGAACTTCCTTATGCTTGTCGCAACTGTCGCCGCATTCTGTATCGGGGAGTACTCCGAGGCTGTTGCGGTAATGCTGTTCTACCAGGTCGGCGAGCTGTTCCAGAGCTACGCGGTGGGGAAGTCCCGCGCGTCGATCACCGAGCTTATGGATATCGTACCGGAGTATGCGAATATCGAGTGGGACGGTGAACTTAAACAGGTTGATCCCGACGAAGTGGAAGTCGGTGATATCATCGTTATAAAGCCCGGCGAGAGGATTCCGCTGGACGGTGTTATAACCGAGGGCGATACCATGATCGACACGGCGGCGCTTACCGGGGAATCCGTTCCGCGCCATGCGTCAGCAGGAGACGAAGTGATTAGCGGCTGCATAAACGGCAGCGGAACCGTAAAGGCGGAGGTTACGAAAGCATTCGAGGATTCGACGGTAACACGCATACTTGAACTTGTGGAGAATGCCGGAAGCAAGAAAGCGAAAGTTGAGAACTTCATTACCCGTTTCGCTAAAGTCTATACTCCGGTAGTAACGATCGCCGCGCTTCTGCTTGCGGTAGTACCTCCGCTTTTCGTGGGCGGCTGGAGCGACTGGATAGCGAGAGCCTGCACATTCCTTGTAATTTCCTGCCCCTGCGCACTTGTGATATCCGTACCGCTTGGATTTTTCGGCGGTATCGGTTCGGCTTCCCGCGCCGGAATACTTGTCAAGGGCGGCAGTTTTCTTGAAGCCGTTTCGGAGCTGAAAACTGTTGTGTTCGACAAGACCGGAACGCTTACAAAGGGCGAGTTCCGGGTAAGTGAAGTAAAGCCGGCAGACTGCACGGAAGAACAGCTTCTTGAGCTTGCAGCGTATGCGGAATGTTACTCCGATCACCCGATAGCCGTATCTATCCGCGAGGCTTACGGAAAGAGCATAAGCACGGAGCGTGTCTCCGAAGCGGGCGAGACTGCGGGACACGGAGTGAGTGCGCTGGTTGACGGTAAGCGCGTACTGCTCGGTAATGCGGCGCTTATGCGGGATAACGGGATCGAAGTGCAGGAGCTTGATACTGCCGGAACAGTGGTTTATGCTGCGGAAGACGGCAGGTATAAAGGCGCGGTGGTTATTTCAGACAGTATAAAGGAAGGCAGTGCCGAAGCGATAAAGGAGCTGAAAGCATCGTGTGCGGCGAAGTGCGTGATGCTTACGGGCGACAGGGAAGCGGAAGCAGGAGCGGTATCTTCTCGGCTCGGACTTGACGCGCATTTCTCGGAGCTTCTTCCTGCGGACAAAGTCGGCATAGTTGAGAAGCTGCTCGGAGAGTGCGGAAAGGGCGAGAAGCTGGCATTTGTCGGCGACGGGATAAATGACGCGCCGGTGCTTGCGAGAGCGGACATCGGCATAGCGATGGGCAGTATGGGCAGTGACGCGGCGATAGAAGCGGCAGATATCGTGATAATGGACGACGATCTCCGCAAGATACCGAAAGTAATGAATATAGCGTCGAAAACCATGCGTATAGTCCGCGAAAACATAGTTTTCGCTCTTTGTGTGAAATTCGCGGTTCTTATTCTCGGCGCGCTCGGTTTCGCGAATATGTGGCTTGCCGTGTTCGCCGATGTCGGCGTTGCAGTCATAGCGATACTGAATTCCATGAGAACGTTGAAGAGATCGTGAGAGATGTTTGGAGAGAGAATTGAGAGATTGAAAGAGATTTGAGACGGGGCGCTGCCCCGGACCCCGCCAGCCCCCTTTAAAAAAGGGGGCTGGACACCCTAAACTGATGCGTAGCGACACTCTTCTATCGGCGGGTTCGCCACCTCGGTTAGTTTTATTCTTCTATACATAATAAAAGACTGCTGAAAGAGTTGGTTTCAGCAGTATTTATTCTGTTCTGAAAGCCCTCTCCCTTAATTGCGGAGCGACTAAAGTTTTTTGAGGAGGGGGTCTGGGGGAAGCCCCTTTTGTTCACAAAAGGGGTGCCCCCAGTCTCGAGCGTAAGCGACCTTCTCGAGCGTAAGCGACCTTCTCGAGCGCAAGCGACTCTCTCGAGCGTGAGCGACATCTCTCAACCTCCCGCTGCCAACGGCAGCGGGAGGTTTTGTGTAAATTGGGTGAAATTTTTTCTGATATATTGAATTTTAAACAAATATATGGTATGATAATGAAACTTTGTGAAAACGATTTCTGACTACAATAAAAGCAACACGCCGGAGGTGGTCTTATGTTTATGTTAAGGTGGCTCTGGAAGAACATGAAAGGCGACAGGGCTATATACTGCTTTGCCCTCTGCCTTACCGTTATCTGCCAGTCCATGTACATCATTACCCCATACATAACGCAGGGTATAATAGATACTTTTCTTGTCGGTGAGGAGGCAGCGGAGAATCTCCGCCAAGGCTCCGACACGCTTATGTTCATGCTTGCCGCAATGGTGGGATTCACGCTGCTGCGCTGCATTATCCAGTACAGCTCGAATATGTGCTACGAGCATGCGTCACAGGGTATCATCTACCGCGTGAGAAAAGTGCTGTTCGATAACATCGAGAAGCAGGACGCCGCATTCTACGACAGGCACAGGACCGGAGATATTATGACCGTCGTGACCGGTGACCTTGAAATGGTGCGACATTCCATAGCATGGATAATCAAGACAACCCTTGAATGTGTCGTGCTGTTTTCTGCAACGATGATATACTTCTTCACCATAGACTGGCTTATGGCAGTCTGTATGCTGATACTCACTCCGGTCATTCTTATGATAACCAAAGGGTTCAAAAATAAAGTCGGACCGTTTTATGTCGATCTGCGCGAAAAACTTTCCGCAATGAATACCCGCGCCGAGGAGAATATCTCCGGAAACCGGGTGGTAAAGGCATTTGCGCGCGAGGAAACAGAAATAGAGAAGTTTGACGGCTGCAACAGAGCATACAATGAAGCAAACAAGAAAGCTGCGTTCACATGGCTGAAATATTTCCCGGGACTTGAAATAACCGCACAGGGACTTAGCGTGATATGCCTGCTTTTCGGAGGTATATTCGTATCCATCGGAAGGCTGACTTTCGGAGAATACGCCGCATTCGCCGGACTTGTCTGGACGATCTCAAACCCCATGCGAACACTCGGCAACATAGTGAACGACTACCAGAGATTCACAGCTTCCGCGAACAAGATAATCGAGCTCTACTACGGCAGACCCTTTATCGTCGAGCGCGAAGATGCGGAAGATGTGGAGGGACGCATCAAGGGAAGCGTTGAGTTCAGAAATGTTTCGTTCTCATACGGAAATACGGAAGTGCTGAAAGATATCAGCTTCAAAGCCGAGCCCGGAGAAACTGTCGCTATAATGGGCGCCACCGGAAGCGGAAAGACCACGCTCATAGACCTTATTCCGAGAATTTATGATGTAACTTCCGGTGAGGTGCTGGTTGACGGGCATGACGTAAGAATGATGAAGCTGAAACAGCTCCGCGGCGCGATAGGCGTTGCTACACAGGACGTACTGCTGTACTCCGATACTATCGAGGGAAATATCTGCTTCGGCAATATCGACCTGCCGGAAGAGGAAGTCATGAAATATGCGAAGGCTGCTGATGCACACAACTTCATTGAAAAGACTGCCGACGGCTATGACACCATAATCGGAGAGCGCGGAGTAGGTCTTTCCGGCGGTCAGAAGCAGAGAATATCGCTTGCAAGAGCGCTCGCTGTAAAGCCGTCGATACTGATACTTGACGATACCACCTCGGCTGTCGATCTTGAAACGGAAAAACACATTCAGGACGCACTTGCTGCACTTGATTATCCCTGCACGAAGATCATAGTTGCGCAGAGAATTTCGACTGCAAGATCGGCAGACAGGATAATTGTCCTCAAAGACGGCAAGATCGCAGAATCGGGAACTCACGAGGAGCTCATAAAGCAGGACGGCTATTACCGCGAAGTTTATGAGTTGCAGAAGTAAAGGCGGGTGACGGAAATGGCAAGAAATAAATTCGATATAGACGAGACTCTTGAAACGCCTTTTGACATACGGCATCTCAAACGCGCACTCACTTATGCGGGAAAGTATAAGAAGAGGATATTCCTCTCGCTTTTCATCAGCATTCTCGCCGCTGTAATATCACTGCTTTCGCCGCTGATCGTGCAGTACGCTGTCGATAACTGCATGAAAGGTCCGGAGACTATCCCCATGCTTGCGGTATGTGCGGGAGCACTGCTTGCCTGCATCGTTCTGAGCGTATTCATGGCGCAGAAGCGCTCGAAGATGATGACGCAGGTGGGTCAGGACATTATCTACGATATAAGAAAGGATCTTTTCCGGCACATGCAGGAGCTTCCTTTCGAGTATTACGACAGCCGTCCTCACGGAAAGATACTTGTCCGTGTAATAAACTACGTCAACAGCGTTTCAGACCTTATGACCAACGGTATCATCAACTTTGTGCTTGAAATGATGAACCTGCTCTTTATAATGGTGTTCATGTTCTTTGTGAACTGGCAGCTTGCGCTCGTTGTATTGTGCGGACTTCCGGTTTACGGCGCGATAATCATGTTCATCAAGAACCACCAGCGCAAGGCATGGCAGAACGCATCGAACAAAAGCTCGAATCTTTCGGCATACCTGCACGAAAGCATTGTGGGCGTTCAGATATCGCAGGTATTCACCCGCGAGAAAGTGAATGCCGAGATCAACGACAAGCTTGCGAAGAGCTACCGGAAAGCATGGATGAGTGCGGTAAGCTACTCTAACCTTGTGTGGCCGTCAACGGATATCGTTTCGATATCAACCCGCGCGGCGATATATCTTGTGGGACTGCTTTTCATACCGGGGCTGTCGCTTGGAACCATACTTGCTATGGGTGATTATTCCGCGCGTTTCTGGCAGCCGCTCATGAACCTGTCGAATCTGATGAACACGTTCATCAATGCGGTGGCGTATCTTGAAAGAATATTTGAGATGCTTGACGAGCCGGTTACGGTAAAGGACAGGATCGGTGCAAAGGAAATGCCGGAGATAAAGGGAGATGTGCATTTCAAGGACGTGACTTTCTCTTATGACGACGGAACGACTGTGCTCGAACATCTCAGCTTTGATGTCAAGGCAGGGCAGAGCATTGCCCTTGTTGGTCCCACCGGTGCCGGCAAGACTACGATAGTAAGTCTTATCTCACGGTTTTACGATCTTGATTCCGGCGCGGTGCTCATAGATGATACGAACATAGCAGATGTAACGCTTCACTCGCTGCGCAGTCAGATGGGGATAATGCTCCAGGACAGCTTCATTTTCAGCGGCACTATAATGGAGAATCTGAAATACGGACGGCTTGACGCTACCGATCATGAAGCCTATGAAGCTTGCAGGATCGTCGGCATAGACGAGTACATCAACAGGCTGAAACACGGATATGAGACGAAGGTGAGCGAGCGCGGAGCCGGACTTTCACAGGGTCAGAAACAGCTTATTGCGCTTGCGAGAACGATACTTTCAAATCCGAAGATACTTGTGCTTGACGAGGCAACTTCGTCTATTGACGCAAAGACCGAGCGCAATCTGCAGAACGGTCTGAATCATCTGATGAAGGGGCGCACATCGTTTATCATAGCGCACCGGCTTTCGACAGTCCGCAACTGCGACAAGATAATGTACGTTTCTGACAAGGGCATTACCGAAGCCGGCACACATGATGAGCTTATCGCCAAGCGCGGGGATTATTACAGACTTTATACCGCCCAGGCAGTATAAAAGAGAGCCGCTCGCGCTCGAGAAGGGTCGCTCGCGCTCGAGAAGGGTCGCTTGCGCTCGAGAGGGTCGCGCACGGCGCTCGAGACTGGGGGCACCCCTTTTGTGAACAAAAGGGGTGCCCCCAGACCCCCTCCTCAAAAAACTTTAATCGCTTCGCGCTTATTTACAGAACAGTTGAAAATGAACAGATACATCAAGTGCAGAGAAAAAATCTCTGCACTTTTTCAAATATTCATAAAAAACACTGCCACATCAGAAATAACTGCGTATAAATAAACAGAAAGCAAAAAACAAATGATTATTTTCTCATTGAGTTCTTCATAAAATTTTCTCTCCAAATGACGTACCCCGATGAAACAACAAACTGCTTACGGTTGTTTTATCGGGGTGCGTCATATTATTCTGGAGTCTTTGCCAACCCCACTGCATTTCAGTCTGTACCAGTCCAAAGAAGCATCTTTGAAATACAGCATTGGTTTAGGGTGTCCAGCCCCCTTTTTTAAAGGGGGCTGGCGGGGTCAGGGGCAGCGCCCCGTCTTAAACTCTCTTCAAACTCTCTTCAAATTCTCTCAGACATCTTCTCCCGATATCTCTTCCAATCTCTCGGAAGCCTCTGCCCACTCATCTGTCTGTGCGTCGAGTTCGGACTGCAGTTCGCCGAGCTGCAAGCCGAGGGCGGTGATCTTTTCGTAATCTGCGGAAAGTTCGGGAGACTGCATCTGCGCCGTGATCTCGGCGATCTGCGCTTCGAGCTCCGCTATCCGCGCTTCCGCACGGGATACGCGGGTCGTAAGCTTGCGGATATCGCTCTGGAGTTCCTTACGGCGCTTGTAATCAAGCTTGTTGGAGCTGTCGGCGGCAGGCTTCTCCGCTTTTGCAGCTGTGAGGACTGCCGCGCCCTCAGATGCCGCAAGATAATCGTCGTACCCGCCGTTGATGCTCTGCGCACCGCCCGGCGAAAGCTTGTACAGCCGGGTCGAGATCTTGTTTATAAGATAGCGGTCATGGGAGATTATAAATACCGTTCCGCCATAGTTCGCAAGCGCATCTTCCAGAGCCTCGCGGGAGTTTATGTCGAGATGGTTCGTAGGTTCGTCAAGCAGCAGGAAGTTGCAGCCGCTCAGCATCAGTTTCAGCAATGCCACACGCGCCTTTTCGCCGCCGCTCAGAACGCCTACCTTCTTGAACACGTCCTCGCCGCTGAAAAGAAAGCTGCCGAGCGCAGTCCTCACCTGTGTCTGCGACATTTTCGGGTACGCGTCCCAGATCTCGTCCATTACCGTCTTGCTGTCTGTAAGTCCGGTCATAAGCTGATCGTAATAACCTGCGCGCACAGCCGGACCGTAGGTGACATTCCCCGTTTCCGGCGCAAGCTCCTTCATCAGTATCCGGAAAAGCGTAGTCTTGCCGCTGCCGTTAGCGCCAAGCAGGAATACCCGCTCGCCCTTGTGCACCTCTATGTCCACACCGCCGAACAGCTTCTCGCCGTCAAAGCTCATGGACACATTCTTCGCCGTCATTATCTCGTCCGTTACCGGATCTGTGCAGTGGAACGAGAACCGCAGCTTCTTCGGAAGTACCTGCGGCTTTACGAGATCCGCTTCGAGACGCTCGATCTGCTTTTCCTTGCTTGCTATCGTAATATAGTTGCGCTCCTGGTTGAAGCGTTTCTGCTGCTCGATAATGCCTTTGATACGGTTGATCTCTTCAAGCTGGTTTTCGTAATGCCGCCACGCTATTTCAAGATCTTCCTCCTTTTTCTTTCGGTATGCGCTGTACCCGCCCTTGTATGCGGTGAGCCGTTTGTTCTCAAGCTCGAATGTGCGGGTAGTTACAGTGTCGAGGAAGTAACGGTCATGGGAGATGATGATGTATGCGCCCCGGTAGTCCAGCAGGAACTTTTCAAGCCATGTAGATGCCGCGATATCGAGGTGGTTGGTGGGCTCGTCGAGAAGCAGTAGATTTGCTTCGGATAAAAGCAGCTTTGCAAGCTGCACCTTCGCCTTTTCTCCTCCGCTCAGCACCGAGACCGGCTTTTCCTGCTCCTCAAGCGAAAAACCGAGACCGAGCAGGCTGCTCATTGCGCGGGTGCGGTAGGTAAGTCCGCCCTCCGACTCGAACCGTTCGCGGAGAAGCATCTGCTTTTCCAGCTGTTCGGGAGTGGGGCTTCCGCTGCCGATCTCCGCGTTAAGCTCGTCAAGCTCGATTTCAAGCTTCATCAGCGGCGCGAATACAGACAGCACTTCATCATACACGCTGACCGAGCTGTCGCGGATAACGTGCTGCTCCATATAGCCGAGGACGGCGTCCTTCGATTTCACGAACTCGCCGCCGTCATATTCAACTTCGCCGCGAATCGCCTTGAAAAGCGTTGTCTTGCCGCAGCCGTTCACGCCGACAAGACCGATCCTGTCGCCTTTCTCTACCTCGAATGTTACGCCGCCGAAAAGCATTTCCGCGCCGAAGTAAAGCGTTATATCTTTTGCGTTAAAAATTGCCATTTCTGTAAATTTCCTTAAATGTTGGCGGTATTGTAGCCGGAGATGTGCAGGACTCTGAATTCCGCACAGCCTACGGACAGCAGCGATACCGAGGAATACCGGTCATTTGAGATCAGGTAATCCCGCACGTTCCCGTCGCCGTCAGCCATAACGCCGGTTATCATATACTCGGCGACTGCCCTATCGCCGATAACGAACTGCACCACATCGCCGATATCTCCGCCGCCTGCCGATGTTTCACAGCCTGCAAGTCCGAATCCGCTGTTTGTGAGAACGTACTTGTAAAACGCTTCCCGATCAAACCAGCTTTTCGAGCAGCCGGTCTTTTTGCGCTCGGTATTGACCTCTTCGTCGTACCATTTCCACTGGTCATACCTGTCGCCCTGCGCGTCCATGGGAATATAGCCCTCGAAAATGCACCGGGAAACGAAATTTGCGTCATTCTCGTCATATTCGGCAAATGCGCCGTTCCCGGAAAAGCCGTTTATAGCTGCATTTGCGGCAATGTCGCGGGCATAGTCGAATTCCGGCTCAGGGTAAAGTGCGGTGTCCGGGGCGGAGAATGAGACCGCGGAAATGCCGGTTTTGAGCATCTCAAGAGCCGGCGCGGTGTATTTCGGGAATAATGTGTACGCAAGATCGCTCTGTGTGAGGCGGTTCGCTTCAAGCACCTTGTCCAGCCCGGCTTCAAAATATACACGGGAGGGTCTGTCGGTAGTATGCTCCTCTATAAGCAGATCCTTGTTTTCACGGTTGAGCACGAATGTGTGGGTTTCGCCGCGGACGATCGCATGCCGTCCGGTGGTGACGTAGCCCGACTCCGATGAAAGAAGCAGCTCTATTTCGACTTTTTCCGAGCGCTGGACTTCATGCCGGCGGCGGACGTAAAGCGAGACTGCGCATTCCGCGAAAGCGAGATCGACCGGGCATTGCTTTGCAAGCCAGACCTCATATTCGAGGGAGCATTCGTCGAAAAGTTCGCACACAACCTGTTTTTCGTAAAACCGGGAGATCTTTTCCGGTTTAAGAGCACCAAGACCGGCGTAGTAGTATTTAAAAAAGTCGGTGAGAAGAAGCTCTTCCTCCTCGGTAACAACTTTGCCGGTCATAGTGAGATCGACTTTCGTTGATGATGCCGGGGAGTATTCAACGCCGTAAAGATCCTTGTTAATCAGCTCGTCCAGAGTGTTCTCGACATTGAACACGTCCCAGAAAAGAAAAAGGCCGACAACATAGATAGCCGTCAGAACGACAACTATCATCGCTGTCAGCACAGTTTTGAATTTGCGGTTCATATCAGGACCAGCCGCAGTCGTCGTATTCTGCCCATTTGTTGTAGGCGGTCTGCTGGGTAAGTTTAAAAACGATATATACGGCCGCAGTAATTATGAGCGCAACAGCAGCAAAAACAGGGATCAGCATTGATGCTGTCGAAGTTGTTTTCTGCGGAACAGATGAATTAGTCATGTTATCAGTCCTTTCGAGGGGTTTTTATTGTACACCTTTTATATTATACTATATTGAAATGGTTTTGTCAATTGGTGAAAAATAGCAAAAAAGAAAAATTTTTAAAAAATCGAAAAAATTCCCTTGACAAACGGAAAAAGACGTGATATAATAGTGCCATTCCACCACTTCCGGGGACAAGCCGGAAAGCCGGTCAAAAAATTTTTTTGAAAAAAATTGAAAAAGGTATTGACAAAGCGAAGAGATTGTGGTAGAATATTAAAGCTGTCGAGAAGAAGAGGTTTTTCGGAGACAGCGTCACATGAGCGAAAGCGAATGTGAGTATTTGCGAGAACGCGGAGCGTTGGAGCAAATACGAGGCACCTTGAAAATTGAACAGCAGACAAGAACGAATTAACGAACCCTTGATATTCAAGGAAAAAGATAATTTCGGATAAACAATAATGTTTTAAGTAATGTTAGTGTTTGGACGGAGCTAAATCAAACGATATTAATTGAAAGATTAATATACAAAATACTAAAGAGTTTGATCCTGGCTCAGGACGAACGCTGGCGGCGCGCCTAACACATGCAAGTCGAACGGAGCTTGAAGAGCTTGCTTTTCAAGCTTAGTGGCGGACGGGTGAGTAACACGTGAGCAACCTGCCTTTCAGAGGGGGACAACAGTTGGAAACGACTGCTAATACCGCATAACATCGTGAGATGGCATCATTTTACGATCAAAGATTTATCGCTGAAAGATGGGCTCGCGTCTGATTAGATAGTTGGTGAGGTAACGGCCCACCAAGTCGACGATCAGTAGCCGGACTGAGAGGTTGAACGGCCACATTGGGACTGAGACACGGCCCAGACTCCTACGGGAGGCAGCAGTGGGGGAT
>DEWH01000002.1:0-8081 GCA_002363155.1 Ruminococcaceae bacterium UBA3215
GTAGGCGATATTCTGGAACGAAGCGGATATAGTAACTTCGTTTGCGGGCATTGTGAACTTTGTGGTTGCCTTGCTTGCGTCTTCAAATGTAACGCCTTCTGAGGTTGAAGTCCAGCCGTTGAACTCTGTACCGGGTTCGGCTTCCGGAGCGCTGATCGTAACTATTGCGCCCTCTGCGGCTGATGTTACTACCGTACCGTCCACCTTTGCTGTACCGCCGTTGTCAAATGATATGTCATAAGTGGAAACTTCAAAAACAGCGGTTATATCTGAACAAGGTTCGGTTGCATAAAAAGTACCTTTAGTGGATTCCTTTGGATTTCCGTTGAATTTATAAGTCCATTTAACGAACGAATAGCCTGTTGCCGGTGTGGCGGTGATATTCCAACACATTCTATCACTATCAAATACAGGGGGCTCTATTATTCCCGCGCCCTCGGGTGTAATTGTCACAGTGGGGAGTGCGGGGTTCACTGTCACGGCACAGGTCGCGCTTTTGGTGCTGTCCGCATTGCTGGTTACGGTCACTATGGCGCTGCCCGCCGAAATGCCCTTGGCGTAAACTGTCAGCGTTTCGGTGGCGTCCGTACCGACTTCGGTGGTGCAAGCCTCGGAGGTATAAAGCTTGACATTAGAACTATCGGTGCTCCACTTTACTTTCTTGTCGGTTGCATCGGCGGGTGTGACTGTTGCCGTCAGAGCAATCGGGTCGCCGCCTGCGGTGAGGGTCGCGGTGGTCTTGTCGAGGGACACGTCGGTGACAGCGACGGTGGAGGGTGTGGCAGCCACACCCGGATAATATACGATAGCACCATAATCATTCATCTCATCTTTATACATATTTAATGTATAATTACCACGATATTGAGGACTTGACCAAGTAGGGTCATTGTGACGATAATGAATATGATTATAAGTACTTCCATTCTTACTATACACAACAATAAAGAATGATTCGTCCTTAGTAATTGCAAGTCTTGCTTGATGCTCAGCCATTAATTCTGCTTTATTAGCTGCGATCCAAGCTTCCGCCTGTTCTTTTGTGTATGTAGGTATGTTGGGGAGATTGGTTCCAAGATCCTGCACACTCTCGGCTCTTACGAAAGACACGTTGGTGGTTGCGGGGGTGGAAGAACCGCTACCGGTAGTATAATACATCTTATTGACAGTTAGCAAGTAATTAAAACTGTCTATGGTCGCTGAAAAAAATGAGGAACTATCAAATGCACCATTATTGAAAAAGATGTAAAATAAATCGTTACCACTGATTTTATAAATCAAAAACGAGTCTTCAGCCGGGGCGCCTGTCCATGCTTTTGCTTCTTCTTCACTTACTTCAACAAAATCTTGGTAGAAATTGCCAGCAGTGACATTTCCATCGCCTGATAAATTTGAGGTTGCTTGTGAAACTGACGGAGATACAACCGCCCCCGCCGTCACGCTCATTCCCACCATGCACGAAATAATCATGCACACGGACAGGAACACGCTCAGAATTTGTTTTGTCTTTTTCATTTTTGAGTTTTCCTTTCATTTTTATTCCCCGCCTTTGCAGGGTAATTTGTCATAAATCCCTATATATAGACGCATAATAAAAGATCATGCCTCTATATGGTGTATATTATAGCATATTTTGTTTGTCTTGTAAATAGTTTCTATAAAATTTGTGAAAAATGTAGAGGTTCATATCGCGCGAATTTATGAACGAGCGCAGAAAAGCCGTTGACAATCGGGGAAAACTGTGTTATAATGAACTATATATATATTGAAGTTAAGGTACAGCTTATGGAAATATTACAGAATATACAACTTAATGTCATGCTTGTATTAAGCGGCGTATGCTTCGCATTAGCCGTGTGCGGTCTTATTTCCGACACAACAAAGCGGAAAAATCACTTCCTCTTTTTCATGGATATAAGCGCTGCCCTGCTGATGATAAGTGACCGATATGCGTACATATTCCGCGGTGACGGAAGTCCCGTCGGTTTCTGGATGGTAAGGCTCTGCAACTTCCTTGTGTTCTTTCTTACCCTCTCCGTTATCTTCTGCTTCAACGGCTATGTCAGAGAACTCTGCAAGTCAAACCCGGATATAAGTCATTACCGCAGAAGGCTTAAAGTCAACGAATACCTGCTTATGATAGGCGTGGTGCTTCTTGTGGTCTCACAGTTCACCGGTCTGTATTATACTTTCGACGCCTCTAACTTCTATCAGCGGGCGGACGGCTATATGATATGCTATCTGATACCTATGATCGCATGGCTTATATGCATTTCCGTACTTGTGCAGAATCATTCCGTCATCGGCTTCCGTACCTTTATTGTGCTGATGCTTTTCTGCACTCTTCCTATAATCGCGTCTATCGCTCAGCTGTTCTTTTACGGACTTTCGCTCAACAACATCACTATTACTCTTGTGGCACTTATCCTCCGTTTATTCGAGCTTCGCACCGCAAAGAAGGAGCTTTATCTCGCAAACAAGCGGGAACGGGATTCGATCATAAGACAGGAGGAAAGCACCCGCCGTCTTTTCGCACAGACTGCGACTGCGCTCGTAAACGCGATAGATGCAAAGGACAAGTACACCCACGGTCACTCCGCGAGAGTTGCCGAATATTCCCGAAAGCTTGCGGAAATGAACGGAAAGAGCGAGCGGGAATGCGACGAGATCTATTACTCCGCCCTCGTGCATGATGTCGGCAAGATCGGCATTCCGAGAAGCATTTTAAGCAAGGACAGCCGGCTCACCGATGAGGAATACGCTACCATAAAACAGCACCCGGTCATGGGTGTGCAGATACTTGAGGGCATAAGCGAGTTCCCGTCTTTAAGCATCGGCGCCCATTATCACCATGAGCGCTATGACGGAAGAGGCTATCCCGAGGGGCTCAAAGGTACGGAGATACCCGAAATGGCGAGGATAATCGCGGTAGCCGATGCCTACGACGCTATGACTTCCAAGCGAAGCTACCGTGACCCGATTCCCCAGCAGAAAGTCCGCGAGGAGATCGTAAAGGGTACCGGCACCCAGTTCGATCCCGTATATGCACGCCTTATGCTCCACCTCATCGACGACGATCTCGAATACCAGATGAGCGAGCGCTCGGAGATACCGGAGCTTGACTCAAACAGCGAGTTCGTTGTCGGGGAATACAAGAGCAAGGTCTCGGACGGGATACTGCTGAACTCCTGCCTTTCCGCGATAACGCTGTCGGTGATGTCGGACGAAGAAGCTTCCGGCGCGATCCCTGCCCCGTCCGTCCTGCTGTTCGACTCCCTTGACGGAAAAGCGCATTCAGATCCGAAAGAGATAAAGGATCTCAACTACTTTGAGTATGCCGAGATCACGTTTGACCTGAAGGCTGTTACCCTCGGCGCACGGAAGATAGAGATGCACAGGAAGGAAGTAAGCGTCCCGGATATCACATACAGGGGAAGCTACAAGATCGAGGCTGTAAGGATAAAGGATCACGCACTTGTCCGCATTTACGACAAGGAGAGCTGCGCCGAGTTCATTATCGCCCTCCCCGACTGCACGAGATACGCGTATCTCGGACTTACCGGCGAGCACTGCCGGTACACGGATATCGAATACTTCAAGTCGGTGACGCCCTATCCCGAGCATTATATACCGAGGATCGCGGAGATGATAAGCTTTATCGACGCTCCGGCAGGCGATATACCGAATGTGCAGGTCGATGATTACCGCACCGCCCACTCCGAGGGCATAAAGATAGAGGACGGGCTGAAGATAACGTTCCATTCCAAGTGCCTTCCCACAGCGAGACTTGTGTGGCACTGCCCGTTTATTGATATTTTCAGCTCCGACGACGGTGCCGTAAACGGGGCAACTTACCATGATCTTGCATTCATGCGCTTTGACGGCGAATGCTGGGAATGCGACGACGAATGCTGCAGAGCGAATCTCAACACCGAAAAGAACGATGAGTTCAAGGGCTGGGACACATGGAAGCAGTTCAACCGCGACGGATTCGATGCAGCTGTCACATTCCGCGCTGAGGACAACAAGATCACGGTGATGACCGAAAACGGGGGCATCGCGATAAGAAACGAGTTCGTGATAACCGGCATAAACAAGCCGTTGTACACGGCTGTCACCGGAGATCAGGTCGCTATAACAAATATCAGGATAAGCCGGACGTAGAGAGAAGGGGCTCCGCCAGCCCCCTTTAAAAAAGGGGGCTGGACCCCCTAAACCGATCCCGTAACACGGGAACCGATGATCCGCAAACAGTACCGGAGATACAAAAAGATACAAGACTTCCCCTGTTTTACTGCAAAACAGGGGATTTTTATATAGAGAACTATTTAAAAAAAATTTTAAATAGCTCTTGACAAGTGCGGATAGATGTGATAATATCTATTTAAAGAAATTTTTAAATAGATCAAAACAGAGGTGAAAAGCAATGAAGATATCGCAAACATTCAAGATACTCTCGGACGATCAGCGCCGTGAGATCATCACAATGCTGCGCGGCGGGAGAATGAACGCCGGCGAGATCGCAGACAGGCTCGGCATAACACCCGCGGCTCTGTCATATCATCTGAATCTGCTGAAAAAGGCGGATATGGTCACGGAGTACAAGGAGAAGAATTTCATCTACTACGAGCTGAATACCAGTGTGTTTGATGAGATAATGCTCTGGTTCGGTCAGTTCGGAACAGGTTCCGACGCATTGAAAGCAGGTGAGGCAGGAAATGAAGAATAAGTGGCTGATAACGACTGCGGTGCTCTCGGTGATACTTTCGGCTGCGGCAGTTCAGATACTGCCCGATCAGATAGCGGTGCATTTCGGGCTGAACGGCAAAGCTGACCGCATCGGCTCAAAATACGAGGTATTCCTGTTCACCGTCATCGTGATCGCCATAACCGTGAGCGGGCTGCTTCTCCGCAGGAAATTCGGCAGGGACGCACAAAACGCTGCGGAAGAAAAAGAAGCCTCTAAAGCCTTAGCAAACGCGAAATTAAGCGTTATAGTCTGCACGGCAGTAAACGCGGTGATGCTCGGCTTCGAGTTCGTCATGATATGCATGGGTTACAGCGGACTTCAGCAGATAAACGGTACGGAGGGAGAACTCTGCTGCTCGGCAGCGGTCATACTTATGGGAATACTGTTCGCGGTGCTCGGGAACATAATGCCGAAAATGAAGATGAACGGACTTATGGGGCTGCGGACGTCATGGAGCATGAAGAACGAGGAAGTATGGACGCGCTGCCAGAGAATGGGCGGAACGGTGACATTTTTCGGCGGTATGGCGGTAATACTTTCCGGGATAATACTGCGCGGATATCCGGCGCTTGCGGCGATGATGATAATATTCCTCGTTATCTTCGCCGTGATGATAAAAGGCTCGCATCAGATCTACACCGACTGGGAAAAGGAGAACAGAAATGGATAACATTCATTTTACCGATGAAGCAATAGCGGGACTTGTGACCGAGTCCTTGCTTATGATGATAATACCGATCGCATTGCTTATCGTATGGAAGGTGAAAACGCACGAAAAGATACTGCCCGTAACAGTCGGAGCAGTAACATGGCTGCTGTTCGCGATAATACTGAAACTCGCGCCCGCGTATTTCCTTTTGCAGCACGACAATCCTGTCGCAAAGACGATCAGCGGAAATATATGGTACAGCGCGATACTTGCGGGAGTTCTCGCGGGAGTATTTGAGGAAACCGGACGGTTTATCGCCTTTAAGACCGTTCTGAAAAAATACGAAGACCGCCGTTCCTCTGTCTCTTACGGAATAGGTCACGGCGGATTTGAAAGTATTTACATCGGATTTCAGATGTTCTCCATGGCGGCGCTCGGAATGATGTTCAATATGGGAATGGGAGAACAGATAACGGCGGGTGCAGATGAAGCTACACTTTCCGCGATGACCGCACAACTTACGCAGATGAGCACGCTGACTGTACCGGAGTGTCTGCTGGGCGTATTTGAGAGGATACCGGCAATAGCGGTACATATCGCATTTTCCGTGCTTGTGTTTGCCGCCGCAAGGAACAGGAAGCACCTGTATCTTTACCCGCTTGCAATTCTCCTGCACGCGCTCATGGACTTCTCTATCGTATTCAATCAGATCGGTCTGCCTGCATGGGCATTTGAGCTTATCTTCACCGGCTTTGCGCTGACAGTCGGGTACTTTGCGTCACGGATATACAGGAAACTAAACGTTCGGTAAATCGTCAGCAATCAAAAAAAGACAAGACTGCCGGACAGCCTGTCAAAAATAATCACTTTGAGCTTTGAAGTATCTTTTAAATCTCCGTTTTACGGGACTTATTTAGGGGGTCCAGCCCCCTTTTTAAAGGGGGCTGGCGGGTCCGGGCAGAGCCCGGGTCTCAAGCGAAGCGACTTCTTTGCATCAGTCTTCCGCTTTGTCTCTGCCCGATATCTTGTCGGAGATCTTGTCTTTAAGCCCCTGTATCACGCCCTCATTGAATATCTCCTTTACCTTGTCGGGGATAAGGCGGTTCTTTATGCCGTACAGCGAAACAGTCCCGTCCTCGCTGAATACGATGTTTGTAATATCGTATGTAGAAGGCGCGTTATAGATATGGTCAAGGCTTTCGCCCTCATCGGTGAACATATAGACATCGGATTCCAGCGCGTACTTCTCTTCAATTATCAGCTGTTTCACTTCGGTCATCTTTTCACCGCGGAATGTCTCGGTAAATACTTCCGACTGTGCTTTCGCTATCTCCGCAGGGCTCGGTGCCGCTGTCGTCTCCACAGTAGTGACAGTTGTAGTCTCTGCCGTTGTTGTGGCTGCCGTTGTTGTGGCTTCCGCAGTCGTCTCAGCTTCGGTCGTCACAGCGGAAGCTGATGCAGATGTTTCATTCGCCTTCTGGCTGTTGCCTGCACCGCAGGACGAGAGCATAATTGCCGCTGACATTATCAGCGCGGCATATCCTTTTTTCTTCATACTATTCTTCCCTCTTTCATTTATCCGGACAGCTTCCTGTCCCTTTATTTTGAGACAGCATTGAAACTGCCGAGGAACCTTGCCTGCAATTCGGAACATATCCTTCCTATCTTATCATCAGTAATGCCGTTCTTCGATTCGACTTCGATGATGTAGTTGTACATTCCGAGCCTGCTTCCCTCCGGGCGGTCATGCACCGAAACCGGTTCGACCCCGCATTTCTCCATAAATACAATAGCATCGTCAAGCTTCTTCGCTTCACAGCTTATGACAAATACCGCATTCGTCCCGCCGGTCATGCGTTCCTTTGAAAGCACATAGAACCGCGTCTTGTTGGTGTCGGTTATCTGCACATTTTCCGCAAGCACCTCCAGTCCGTAAAGGGCTGCCGCGCCGGGAGCCGCAACTGCCGCCACCGACTTGTCGCCAAGCTCAGCGACATAAGCCGCAGCCGCCGCGGTACTGCCCTTTTCCTCCGTGACCGCGCCGGGGATTTTTTCGCTTCTCCACTGTTCGGACTGCTTTATTCCCTGCGCATGAGAGCAGACGGTGCGGATATCCGCAAGTGTTGTGCCGGGAATGCCCATAAGCGTCTGGCTTATCGGGATCGTCACTTCTCCCACAACATACACATCATCGTGACTTAAAAGCGAATCCACATAATTTATCACAGCGCCGCCGAGAGTGTTCTCCTGCGGTATCACAGCATAATCCGCTGTTCCCGCAGCCGCGGCAGCTATCGCGTTATCCACCGTTTCTTCCGGAACGAAACTGCCCTTTGAGCTGAAGAAGAATTTCGCCGCTTCTTCGGTATATGTTCCCTCCGGTCCGAGGTAACTTACCGCCGGCTCTTCAACGAACGACACCGCGGCAGGCGGAAGTTCGGCAGCGGGCTGACTGCCGCCGCAGCCGGAAACGAGCAATACCGCACATAACAATGATGCGGTGATATTTCTGTACTTTTTCATATCGTATCTCCCGAATCTAAAAATATTAAGATCACTTTACCATTCTATCACAAATTGCTTTATCAGTCAATCATTATATTAAAAAATATCATAATTCTATATTTGTATCAATCCATAGATATAATGAAGAAATTTCGTCACGATTCAGATATGCGCGCA
>DEWH01000002.1:8158-96956 GCA_002363155.1 Ruminococcaceae bacterium UBA3215
TTGTGAATTGTGCATTGTGAATTCATACTATATTTCGGTAGAAATATAGTATGAATGATCCCGGAGCAGTTGATAAAACCTGCTCCGGGATCATTGTATTCAGAAGCATTTTTCCTTCCGGTCTTTTTTCAGAGTATCTATCCTTCCGTCACGGAAGCAGAGCTCATTGTCGCATATACCGTTATTTTCGTAATACGAACGGATATTGTTCATCGTTGTCTCCGCAATGTTATTGAGCGCTTCGGCGGTGAGGAATGCCTGGTGAGATGTTACGATAACGTTCGGCATGGATATCAGACGCGCCAGCAGTTCGTCGTTGAGGATATGACCGGATCTGTCCTCAAAGAAAAGATCAGCTTCCTCCTCATATACGTCAAGGCACGCGGCACCGACTTTTCTCGCTTTTATGCCGTCAAGAAGCGCGTCCGCGTCAATAAGCGCACCTCGTGATGTGTTCAGTATCACAACGCCCTTCTTCATCTTCTCTATCGCTTCTGCATCTATCATGTGCCTTGTATCATCGGTCAGCGGGCAGTGCAGTGATATGATGTCGCTCTTCTCAAACAGCTCGTCCAGCGAAACGTAATTTATTCCGCTGTCAGCGGCAGGAAACGCGTCGTATGCGATAACGTTCATACCGAAACCGCGGCAGATGTCGATGAATACTCTTCCGATCCTTCCGGTGCCGACTACGCCCACGGTCTTTCCGTGCAGGTCAAATCCCGTCATTCCGTTCAGCGAGAAGTTGAAATCCCTCGTTCTGATATACGCCTTGTGTATGCGGCGTATCGAGGTGAGCAGAAGAGCCATTGTATGCTCGGCAACAGCGTACGGAGAGTATGCGGGAACGCGTACAACGTGTATCTTTCCGTAGGCATGGCGCACATCGACATTGTTGAATCCCGCGCATCTCAGCGCAATTATCTTTACGCCGTATTCGTAAAGCTTGTCTATTACTGCCGCACTGACATTATCGTTCACGAAAACGCATACCGCGTCACAGCCTTTCGCAAGATCGGCGGTCATTTCGGTAAGCTTGGTCTCGAAGAAAATGAACTCTGTTTCTCCCGCTTTTTCATAGGGGGCAAAAGCGGCTTTGTCATAGTCCTTGGTCTCAAAAAATGCAATTTTAACCATATAGTTTCCTCCTGATGTTCTCTTTTTATATTATACCATAACGGTAGATTTATGTCAACAGCATCGGAAGAAACCCGGTCACCGCCGGATCTATTCAAGCCCTTTGCGCCTGTACACGATCACGAACAGCGCCGCTGCGATAACCGCGTTCACCGCTATCACGATAACGCTTTCCGCCGTGACCCCGGAAGTCCCGATCCCGTTTATGAGATCGCTTATCTGCTGGGAGTAGGTTATCCGAGCCGCATTCCTGACCGTGTCGTTGAACATCGAAAGCATCGGCAGAAACGAAAAGATCATCATGACCGGAACGGTGACGGAGGTGGCTGTCATCTGGTTTCTGCTGAATACGCCGATGACCGCGCCGGTAAGCTCCGACAGTATTATCCCTGCCGACATCACCGCGATGAACTGCACAAGACCGGTGCCGCTGTACCCGCCGACTGCGGCAAATACAGCCATTCCCGCGGAGCACATCACAAATACATACGCACCCACTCCGATAAGGTATTCCGCCGGTCTAACATTGCTCATCATAAGTACACGGAGCGTGTTCTTTTCCTTTTCTTCGGAGATGATCGCGGACATACAGGTGAGCGGCGCCATTCCCACAAACATCACCGCAAACAGCTTCACAAAGAAATGCTCCGGCATATCCTCTATTCTGACCAGATTCTCCATAATTATCACAAGCACCGGAAACATAAGGAACTGTATCAGTATCGTCTTGTTTTTGAGCGTGTCGCTCAGCTGCTTTCTGAATATAACCGCCGTATTCTTCATGCCGACAGCTCCTTTCCCGTAAGTTCCATAAATACCGTCTCAAGATCCGGCTCGGTGGTGTGTATCGTTTCCGCTTTCCCGCTCCCTATAAGCTCCGCCACAGTACCGGCTGAACCTGCGGTATGCGGTATCTCGATATCGCTCCCGTCTTTAAGATGTATTTTCAGCCTGCGCTGATGATCGTATCTCCGGCAGATCTCTTCCGGTCTGCCGTATTCGACTATCCTGCCCTCGTTCAGAAGAGCGATATTGCCGCAGAGCTTTTCCGCCTCGGTCATGGTGTGAGTCGTGAGGAATACAGTCTTTCCCCGCTTCTTCTCGTCAAGTATCATCTTGTGTATCTCCGCCGCAGATACGGGATCAAGTCCGCTCGTCGGCTCGTCGAGAAACAGTATATCCGGATCTGTCATGAATGCCCTCGCAAGCTTCAGCCGTCCCGTCATTCCCTTGGACAGCTTCCCCGCAGACGTTTTCGCCGCGCCGGTAAGCCCCACTTTCGCAAGGACTTCGTTTATCTCCCGCTTCCCTGCCCCGTATATCCCGGCGAATATTTTAAGGTTCTCATAGCAGCTCAGCCTTTCATACACTCCGAAATCGTCCATTGTTATCCCGAAGCGCCTGCGGTCATTTCCGGAAAGCCTGCGCGTATCCGTGCCGGTGATGAGGGCAGTCCCGCTGTCCTGCCGGAGCTGTCCGGTTAGTATGCGGATAAGCGTGGTCTTGCCCGCTCCGGAAGGACCGAGAAGTCCGAATATCTCACCGCTCTGTATATCAAGGTCAATTCCGTCAAGCACTGCCCTGTTTCCGAAGGATTTTGCGATCTTCTCCGCTTTTATTGAACCTGCCATTTCAGCTCTCCTCCTTTACACGCTTCAGCGCTTCGTCAAGCCGCCTGTTCTCCTGCTTTTCCGCTATCGTGGATATAGTCACGCTGATGCCGCAGCTCACCGCAAAGCATACGATGAACATTATCCATGCAAGGGGATCGTCTGCCGGGAACCAGCCGAATATGAACACAAACCCGACTATCACCGCAAACACGCTGATGAACATAGCGGCGATCCTTGCCGGAAGCGGCATACCCCTTATCAGCATATCCGTCATGAATATCACGCGGAGTATCGTCACCAGCGTCACCGCCGCAAGAAACTGAAAGCTTGTCGCTGTGCCTACCCCTGCTCCCGCAAGCGAGAATATCGTCGAATAGCCCGCCGCTTCATTGCCGAACAGAATACAGAAAATATTCAGCAGTCCCGTCGTTATCCCGTAGATCATAAATACCTGCGAAAGAAATCCGAATACCGTAAATCTCTTATCCATCTCACTTTACCCCCAGTCGTTTTTTCAGCTCGTCGGCATACTGCCTTGAAACTATCATCTGCTCGCCGTTCTCAAGCGTGAGCCGCAGCTTCCTGTCAAACTCCGCCTTTATCGAGCGGACAAACCGCAGATGCACAAGACAGGATCTGCTTATCCGGAGAAATCCGCTCCCGCACAGCCGTTCTTCCATTTCGTAAAGCTTCAGCTTCGTTTCGTAGCACTCGCTTTCCGTATAAACGAATGTCCTGCGGTCAACGGATTCGATGTACACTATCTTCGCTATATCGATTATGAAGGATTCGTCATCTTTTATTACAGTCATCTGGCTGTCCATTATCCGGAGAGCCGCGATAACGCTCTCGGTCTCCGGTGTCAGCGCCGCACAGTTCACGACTATCTCCGTGTCCTTGAGCGACGGGTCAATGTTTATCGAGATCTTCACTCTATCACCCCTCTGTACGCTATATTACCACATCTTCCGCATCATTTCAAGTACGCTTTGCGCAAACTGCCGGAATGCCGGCATAAGTTGCCGTATTGCTTCACCGATATGCGGATTTGTGCAAAATCATTATTGACATTATCGTCCGTTCAAGTTATAATCTTAACATATATCCGAAGATACTGCTGACCGCAGAATAAAGGCATACAGCGAAAGGAAAAAACCGATGAACAAAAGCTTTGAAGAAAGAGCCGCACGCGAGAATGCGAAGTATGAGGAGCTCATAACAAGGAAGAACCGCCCCGATGACAGCTGTAACGGTGTTTACCGCAGATATGTGAATCCGGTGCTTACCGCCGCTCACACCCCGCTTTTCTGGCGGTATGACATGGATCCGGCAACAAATCCGTTCTTTATGGAACGGCTCGGAATAAACGCCGTCCTCAACAGCGGCGCGCTCTATATGAACGGGAAGTATTATCTTGTCGCGCGCGTAGAGGGCAACGACAGAAAGTCATTCTTTGCAGTCGCGGAAAGCACAAGTCCGATCGACGGCTTCCGCTTCCATGACTATCCCGTGCGTCTCCCGGACACCTGCCCGGAGGAAACGAACGTGTACGATATGCGTCTCACGAAGCATGAGGACGGCTGGATCTACGGCGTGTTCTGCTCCGAAAGCAAGGACACTTCCTCAGCCGATCTTTCCGCCGCCAATGCACAGGCAGGCATCGTCCGCACCAAAGACCTCGAAACATGGGAGCGTCTCCCGAATCTGATATCAAAGTCGCCCCAGCAGAGAAATGTGGTACTGCACCCGGAATTCGTTGACGGGAAGTACGCGTTCTACACGAGACCGCAGGACGACTTCATCAGCACAGGCTCCGGCGGAGGCGTGTGCATGGGAATTGTTGAGGACATCACAAACCCTGTGATATGCACCGAAGAAAAGGTGATCTCTCCCCGCCGTTACCACACGATCACCGAAGTCAAGAACGGCGCCGGAGCTGTTCCGATAAAGACGCCGAAAGGCTGGATCCACATAGCTCACGGCGTAAGGAACACAGCTGCGGGACTGCGGTATGTGCTGTACGTTTTCGTGACCGATCTGAAAGACCCGTCAAAGCTCATAGCCGAACCCTCCGGTCTGTTCATGGCTCCCCACGGCGCGGAAAGAGTGGGCGATGTATCGAATGTCGTGTTCACGAACGGCGCTGTCGTCAACGAAAAGAACGAGGTTTATATCTACTACGCTTCGTCCGATACAAGGCTCCATGTTGCATCAACTACGATCGACAGGCTCACGGACTTCGCTTTCAATACTCCCTCCGATCCGCTCAGAAGCGCTGACTGCGTAAAGCAGAGGTGTGAGCTTATCGAAAAAAATCTCCGCTATATGGGAAGGTGATCCGCTCCCGGAAAAGGCGCAATGCTTTCCGGAAGAGCAATAAATTATGACTCAATATGAAAAGATGATAAACACGCCCGTGTCAAAGCTGGTAGTGAAGCTCTCGATACCGGCTATGATCTCGATGCTTGTCACAAACATCTACAATCTCGTGGATACCGCATTCGTCGGACAGCTCGGCACAAGCGCGAGCGGCGCCGTCGGCATCGTTTTCGGCTTCATGTCCATAATACAGGCTTTCGGGTTTATGTTCGGACAAGGCACCGGAAGCATAATCTCCCGGCTGCTGGGAATGCGGGACATAGAAAAGGCTTCCGACCACAGCACCCTCGGTGCCGCGGCATCGTTCATCTGCGGGACAATTATACTTATCATAGGTTTCATCTGCCTCGACAGCATGATCTTTGCGCTCGGAAGCACGGAAACCATAGCTCCCTACGCCAAAACCTACATCACATATATCCTGTGCGCTTCCCCATTCATGTGTTCAAGTTTCACGCTGAACAATATCCTGCGCTATGAGGGCAAAGCCGCCCTCGGAATGATCGGGCTTATGGTGGGAGCCGCGCTGAATATCGTATGCGATCCTATATTCATGTTCGCGCTGGATATGGGTATTGCCGGTGCGGGGCTGGCTACCGCGATAAGCCAGACGGTCAGCTTCGCGATACTGCTCGGAATGTTTCTCGGCGGGAAGACAGAGACAAAGCTTCAGCCGAAAAGGCTTAAAAACAGCAGCTTCCGTATGCTTGCGAACATCATGGCTACCGGATTTCCGAGCCTGCTGAGACAGGGTCTCAACAGCATCACCACGATCATTCTCAACTCCTGCTGCGCGGTTTACGGCGACGCGGCAGTTGCGGCTATGAGCATAGTTTCGAGGATAGTTTTCTTCTCGTTCTCGATAGCGCTCGGCGTAGGTCAGGGCTTTCAGCCTGTGGCGGGCTTCAATTACGGCGCCGGAAAATACAGCCGTCTGAGAAAGGCGTTCATATTCACCGCGATAACCGCGGAATGCATCGTGCTGATAGGTACCGTGTTCCTGTCCCTGTTCCCGGAACAGCTGATAGCTCTTTTCCGCGATGACCCGGCAGTTATCGAAATAGGCACACGCGCTCTTCGTCTCCAGTCGCTGTCAATGCTTGTGCTCCCGCCCTGCATGGCGGTGGAGATGATGTTCCAGAGCACAGGAAAACGTCTCGGCGCGTCGCTGTTATCCTCGGTAAGGAGCGGGATCCTGTTAATTCCGGCGCTGCTGATACTCGCAAATCTGCGCGGTCTTGCCGGCATTCAGGAAGCACAGCCTTTATCGCTTCTGCTGTCGGTGCCTGTGACAGTTCCGTTCGCCGTCATGTTCTTCAAAAAACTCCCGGCAGAGGACAAAGAGTCCCCGTATGAGAACCGATAACTCCGCGCAGCAATCCCGGTCTTGTAATAATCAACAAACCGCCGGAGCCTTTATTTGTGCAGTTATCCGATTTTTTGCATTTTCAGCGTAAGACGGTGACAAAGCCGTGAAGATGTTGTATAATTAAATCAAACGGAAAAGGAGGGCTGACTATGGAACAGATAAAATATACCAACGAAAGCGGGAAGCTCGTTATCTCGCTTTCCGGCAGGATAGATTCTTCAAATTCTGCCGAATGCGACAAGGCGGTGCAGGATATCATCGCGGAGAACAAAGAGTCGGAACCCGTATTTGACATGTCCGGTCTTGAATACATATCGAGCGCGGGACTGCGGGTGCTTATGCGCGTAAGGAAAGCGGCGGAAAAGGAGCTTGAGATCATAAATGCCCCCGATGCTATTTACAGCATTCTGGAAACGACAGGCTTCACCGAACTGTTCAGAGTTTCCAGAAAAATGCGGGAGATAAGCGTTGACGGCTGTGAGATAATCGGCAAGGGATTCTACGGGACTGTATATCGCATAGACCCGGAAACTATCGTAAAAGTCTATAATTCCCCGGAAAGCCTTTCCATGATACAGAACGAGAAACAGCTTGCAAAGACTGCGCTTGTGGCGGGTGTACCGACTGCGATCTCATACGACATCGTGCGCGTCGGGAACAGCTACGGTTCTGTGTTTGAGCTGCTGAACGCGAAAACATTCAATGATCTGCTGATATCGGAGCCGGAGAATGCAGAGGAGATAATAAAGCAGTATTCCTGTTTTCTCCGCATGGTCAACAGTCAGACTGTACCTCCCGGACGGCTCAAATCCGCAAAAGAACTTGCACTCAGCTATCTTGAGACAGCAGCACAGTATCTTGAAAAGAAACTTTATGACAGGCTGAAAGAGATGCTTACGGAGATACCGGAACAGCATAACGTGATACACGGCGATGCGCAGATGAAGAATGTGATGATGTGCGACGGCGAGCCGATGCTTATAGATATGGATACGCTTGCGGAGGGTCACCCGATCTTCGATTTGCAGTCTGTCTATGTCACATATTATGCATTCCCGGAAGACGAGCCCGGCAACACCGAACGATTTCTCGGCATCCCGGAGGAGCTTTCTTTCCATATCTGGGACAGCTTCGTGAAGTATTATTTCGATACCGAGGACGATGCTCTCGTCTCACAGCTCCGAGATAAAATTACAATTGTCGGCTGCATAAGATTCATCGCGCTGATAGATCTCATCTCCGATCACGATACCGCCCTCTTCCGCCGGCGCATAGAACACAGCATCGAGCATCTTGAAAACCTCGCGTATAAAACCGAAACCCTGCTGTTTTAGAGCGCTCGAGACCGGGGGCAGACCCTTTTTGAAAAAAGGGTCATTCCCCCGAACCCCCTTCCCTAAAAACTTTGATCGCTCCGCAATTAATGGAGAGAGTAATCGGAACATAATAAAGACTGTTGAAACTAACGAATTTCAGCAGTCTTTTTCTCGTATTCAGATGAATATAACTAACCGAGGAGGCGCACCCGCCATTGAAGAATGTCGCCTTGCGCCAAATGCACCTTGATGTGAATTATTTTTGCGAAAACTATTGACAAACTGTGAGGGGTGAGGTATAATATAATTAAATTCACACAAGAGTGAACAATTATCAAAGGCGGTGCATTATGAAATTTTCAGAAAAACTCAGACAGCTTCGTACAGAAAACGGAATAACACAAAGCCAGCTCGCAGATGAGACCGGCATAACCAAACGCTCTGTGATAAAATACGAGCTCGGAGAAACAGAGCCGAAACCCCGTATCCTTAACCGTATTGCCGACTATTTCAGGATAGATCCCGATATCCTCGCCGACGACAGCGCGGAACTTCCGCAGATAACATCGCTGGAGGAAAGCTATGTAAACGACATACGCGAAAAATACGGCAAAAAAGCCGCCGCCGATATGTCCGAGCTTTTCTCCGCAGCAGCTGCTTTTTTCGCGGGCGGTGAACTGCCCCAGGAAGAAAAGGACAAGTTCCTTAAAGCTATGAACAAGGCATACATACGCTCCCGTGAAGAATCCGGGATCACAGACGGCGGGAGGAACAGCCGTGAACCTTGAT
This sequence comes from Ruminococcaceae bacterium UBA3215, assembly GCA_002363155.1. Lineage (GTDB taxonomy): Bacteria > Bacillota > Clostridia > Oscillospirales > Ruminococcaceae > Ruminiclostridium_E. The sequence goes on from DEWH01000002.1 coordinate 16,762, forward strand.
CTTATAATCGAAAAAGTGAACAGCATTCGGGAAAAATACGATGAGACCGACCCGGAACGGCTGTGCGGAGATCTCAACGTCATTCTGATGTATGAGCCTATGGGAGCATCAAAAAATTCCTGCAAGGGCTTCTTCTTCCACAAAAACGGCGTCGGCGTCATCACCGTCAACAGCGAACTTACCGATTCGTTCAGGCGCATCATAACCGCACATGAACTCGGTCATGCCGTGCTTCATGCCGAGACCGGCGAACGCGGATTCCTCGACTCCGGATTTTTCGATGAGGCAACCGACTGCGAAAGAGAAGCGAACCTCTTCGCGGCAGAGCTGCTTATTTCCGACAGAGATATCATCGAATCCGCAGAGGAATGCGAGACATACTACGAGATCGCTTCACGGCTTTATGTGCCGCCGCAGCTCGTCGATCTCAAACTGCAGATAATGGAGCACAAGGGATATGATATCCGCGCTCCGAAAGAGACATCGGCGGACTTTATGGGGAAAATGGAAGTGCGCTATGGAGAGGAATTCTGAAAAAGCTTACATCGCAATAGATATGAAGTCGTTCTATGCAAGCGTAGAGTGCGTCGCGCGCGGGCTTGATCCGCTGAGGACAAACCTGCTCGTCGCCGATCCGACACGCTCGGATAAGACTATCTGCCTTGCCGTGTCCCCCTCCCTCAAAGCAATAGGCGTTCCGGGCAGACCCCGGCTTTTTGAGGCAAAGCAGAAGATATTTGAATACGAGGTAAGAACTCACCATATCGTCGATTACATTGTAGCGCCGCCGAGAATGGCAGAATATGAGCGCGTTTCCGCGCAGATATATTCGATCTTCCTGCATTACGCCGCTCCCGAAGATATCCACGTTTACAGCATCGACGAAAGCTTCATTGACTGCACGAAATATATGCACGCGTACAGGGAGGAAGCTGACGAAACGGGAAAGCACCCGGCTCATGTCATGGCTATGACGATAATCAGAGAAGTGCTTTCGGTCACGGGTATAACCGCTACTGTCGGCATCGGAACAAATATGTACCTTGCCAAAGTGGCTATGGATATAGTTGCCAAAAAATCACAGCCCGACAAGGACGGCGTGCGTATCGCGGAACTCAACGAGGACAGCTACAAATACCTGCTCTGGGATCATAAACCGCTCACCGACTTCTGGATGATCGGACGCGGCAAGGCAAAACGGCTGGAAGATGCGGGTCTGCACACAATGGGCGAAGTGGCAAGGTTCTCCACGCGCAATGAGGAATGGTTCTACAAGGAGTTCGGCATAGACGGAGAGATAATGATAGACCACGCATGGGGAGCGGAGCCGGTCACAATGCGCGACATAAAGACGTATCATACCGACAATCGCTCCCTCTCAAACGGACAGGTGCTTCCCCGCCCCTACAAGTACGATGAGGCGCGTATCGTGTTCATGGAGATGATAGATGTTCTGAGCACCGATATGTTCTCGAAAAATCTCGTTTCACAGGTCTTCACATGGTGGGTAAGCTACGATCACAAATCGCTCGAATACTGCCCGCGGTATGACGGACCCGTGTGCTTCGATTTCTACGGGAGGCTCCACCCGAAACACTCAAACGGCACTGCAAGGACAATGGAGCGGACAAATCTTTCAAGGCAGATCACAGAAGTGATGCTGAAAGATTTTGAACAGAGGACAGATCACAGGCTGCTGTTCCGCAAACTCACAGTATGCGCGGCAGATGTGACTGCGGACGGCGGTTTCTACCAGACAGACCTGTTCACGGACTATGAGAAAATGGACAAGGAACGCAATCTGCAGGCTGCGATGCAGAGCGTACGCGCCAGATTCGGCAAGAACGCCGTACTCTACGGGCTGAACTTTCTCGAAGGCGCAACGGCAAAAGAGCGGAACAACCAGATCGGCGGTCACAGGGCATAGCCGGTCTGCGGCAGGATACCGTAAACGGGCATTTCTGTCCGCTCTTTGCGGAAAGGAGAACGGAAATGCTCGGATATATGCCTGTACCGGAAAATTTCAAATACGCAGATGTGCTCAGGCACGGAAAGCCGACTCACGAACGGCGCGATATATTCGCAATAAAGCACCCCGCAATGCCCCTCGGCAAGCGTGCGAAGATATTCAGTCCCTTCGATGCCCTCAAAGGCTTTACCGACGCAGTAGAAGCCAAAGAAGAGATGTACGTTGAGCGTATCGAACTGTGCGAGGACGAATGCGCGGAACTCGACAGCAAGCTTGCCGTTCTCCGGGAGCTTGTGAAGAACAGCAGAGATGCCCGCGAAAACACGGTCACCGTGACAGTAACCCATTTCGTTCCCTGCACCGACCGGAACAATGATGCTTACGGCTGCCGCGGACAGTACGTCGATACAAACGGGATCGTGACCGCCATTGATTCCGCCGTGCGGAAAACTCTGACTGTCGCGGGAAAGCGGATCCGCTTCGCAGATATCACCGACATACGCTTCGAGCCGGATAGATGATCGCGCACAGCGCTCGAGATGATCGCGCACGGCGCTTGAGAAGGTCGCGCACGGCGATCGAGAAGGTCGCGCACGGCGCTCGAGACTGGGGGTACCCCTCCTCAAAAAACTTTGATCGCTTCGCGCTTATGCCGGGAAATGTTGCACGATCGATCAGATACATCTCCACCTTTTATTCCGAGAGGATAACTATTTCTTTACAAAAAAATACATTAGCGTATATACAACGAAAGAGGATAGTAATATTATGAAAAGATCACTCAGAAATGAAGTTTTCGCTTACATAAAGGAAAAGTACGGCGCAGAGCCGGAATATCTCTGGGCAAGATACCCCGGATATGCCGTATTCCGCCATTCCGACAATTCCAAATGGTTCTGCGCAGTAATGAACGTGGAACGCGCAAAGCTCGGTCTTTCCGGAGACGGCTTTGCAGATATCATCAACATAAAGACCGGCGATGTCCTGCTCACCGATATGCTTCTCCGGGAGGAGGGCTTCCTCCCCGCATACCACATGAGCCGCGGAAACTGGATCTCCGTACTTCTGGACGGAACTGTGCCGCTCGAACGGATCTGCGCGCTGACAGACACAAGCTTCAATGCCACCGCTTCCGCGCAGAAGAAAAAGCTCTCCCGCCCGCCGAAAGAGTGGATAATTCCCGCAAACCCGAAATACTACGACATAGTCCATGCCTTTGACAGCACGGACACTATAGAATGGAAACAGGGCTCCGGCATCAGAAAGGGCGATACCGTCTATATGTATGTCGGCGCCCCCGTATCGGCTGTAATGTACAGATGCAAAGTGACGGAGACGGATATCCCCTGCGATTACAAGGGAAAGGAACTCACCATAACAAAGCTTATGCGGATAGTATTACAGAAACGGTACTCACCGGATATCTTCACTTTCAAGGTGCTCGGCGACAGCTTCGGTATCTTCGCGGTTAGAGGTCCCCGCGGAATACCCAACTCCCTCAGCAATGCTCTCAATATGGACGGAGAAAAATGAATGCGCAGTACAGAAAGCGGAAAACAAGAAATGCTGCTCAACAGCTTGGGCAATAAAATATTTTGTGCAATATGCACAATAACCGTGCAGGAACCTTGGCATATCAAATATGCCCTTAAAGGGTTGAAAAATTGCGGGATTTATGCTATAATATAGTATGCGGTATTATATGCATATTATAGCATTCTGCATAAATACAGACAATCAGATATATAAAACAAACTGTCAGTCAATCTGCCAAGAGGAGGAGCACAAATGAAAGGAACTGTTACAAAGCTTCTTGCCGTTATGCTGTCATGCGCTTTACTGCTGACACACGCAAGCGCCGAGGACATAAGCGACACAGACATTGCACCCGAACTGTCATCGGAAGCCGGTGTTACTGCCGGATCGGATATTGAGACCGATACCGATCCGGAAATTTCTGCCTCACCGGAGACCGACAGCGGCGAAATACTAAAAGCTATCGAAAAGAAAACAGATGCTGCGATCGCGGCAAGCGACGGCATTACGCCGTTCACCGTTGAACTCACAGACGAAGAATCTGAGTATCTTGAAAGCATTGAGCAGGACATCAGCGTAAGTGCGTTCAGATCGTCTTCTGTAAATCTCGCAGGCTCTATGTCGATCTACGCAAACGACTACTTTATGGATCAGATGGATTCTGCAGAAAGATCGCTCTATATCAATCTGTTCACTCTGTGCCAGAATTACGCGCAAAGCGGCACAAGCCACACCGGACAACTGATACCGGCAAAAGCACAGTTCGACCCCTCGATAGGCTATGAGAGAATGCGGCTCGTCTATCAGATGTTCTATTTCTCCAACCCCCAGTTCTTCTTCCTGCGCAACGGTTATTCATACAACATCACATCAGGAACGATCTCCCCCTACATTTATGAGGATTTCAATTCCGCGAACGAGAGAGCCCGGTACAGTTCTCTGATAAATTCGGTCACAAGCGAGTGGCTGACGGAGATAAATAATGCCGGCACCGATCTCGACAAGCAGAAGATGATCTACAAAAAGCTCTGCGATTATGTTACATACGATACCAACGCAGATTACAACCAGTCGATCGCCAGCGTTTTCGCTCTCCGTGAAAGCGTCTGCAACGGGTACGCGCTCGCAGCGGAATACCTCTGCAACGCCGCAGGCATAGACTGCATCGTCGCCGTAGGTCAGAATCACGCATGGAACATCATAAGCCTCGACGGCAAATGGTACGAGTTTGATGTTACATGGATGGACGTCGAAGAGACAGGCAGATACAACCTCAAATGGCGCAACAAGAGCTATTCGACATTCCTTGCCAACGACTCGAACAGCTATCACTCCTACCGTTCCGAGCTCTACGGATTGTTCAGGCTTCCCGAATGCAGAACGGATATGAAGCTCGACGACGAGTACTATTCGGTTTATTCCGGCGGCTCGGTTTACAAATATACCGGTTCAAGGAGCGATCTTATTATCCCGGATACCCTCGGGATTTCCGCAATATACTACAATGCTTTCAAGAGCAACACATCGGTAACGAGCGTTACTATGCCGGAAGGCGTATCCAACATTTACAGCGGCGCGTTCAGCGGGTGCGCAAACCTTACATGGGCGAGCATACCCATTACCATGTGCAGCATCGGTGCGCAGGCTTTCTATAATTCCGGACTTACCGATATCTATTACGAAGGTACGGAAGCCGACTGGAATGCGATATCCAAAGGAAGTCTCGCAATCCCCGAAAACTGTGTGATACATTACAATTACACTGATGACCGGGGCATAAAGTCCGTAACGTTCATCTACCCTTCAAAAACAGAATACTATGTCGGTGAAAGCCTCGATATAAGCGACGGCAGGATCTATGTTGTTTACAATAACGGCGGGAACGAGCTTCTCGATCTCTCTTGTGCGGCTGTTGCAGGCTTCAACAGCTCCGCTTCCGGCAAACAGACGGTGAGAGTTTTCTACGAAGGCTTCTCCGGCAGCTACACAGTAAACGTAAAGATCCCGAGAGACGTCCAGTCCATAACAGTACTGAAGCCAGCTTCCGTTCCGAAGCTTTATACCGGCGATGAGCTTGATCTCACAGGCTATACCGTCAAAGCAAAGTACAATGACGGAACCACAGAGACCACGGAACTTACACCGGATATGGTCACAGGCTACGATCCCGAAAAAGCAGGGATTCAGAGACTTAATGTAACCTGCGGCGGTAAGACAGCAACATTCACTGTAACCGTAGTAAAGCTTGCCGCTACAAAGATCGCGGTTGAGGACGAACCGAAGACAGCGTATTATCTTAACGACGATATCGATCTTTCGGCAGGTACTCTCAGAGTCACCTACAACAGCGGAAAATCGGAGACCGTTCCGATGACGGACAGCGCCGTTGCAGTAAAGGGATTTGACAGCACCAAGACCGGTGTCAGAAAAGTTACGCTGACATTCCTCGGCAAGACGGTCACGATCAATATTGAAGTTTCGGTTGACCCGGACAACGCGCCAGTGCTTGTCAACGGCACAGGATATGAGAACATCGCCTCCGCTCTAAGAATAAACAAGACCGGCGAACTTGATATCGTCATCAATACCGACATAACGGAAAAGACGCTGACGATACCAAAAACAGTTGCATCTGCGAAGATAACGACTGCCGGAGACGCAGTCCTCACCCTCACAACGCCCACGATCACAGCTAACTGCGATCTTACGCTTGACTGCGCCGCTGCGGCGGAAAAGGCGACTGCAAAGACATTCACGGTCAAGACTGCCGCAGACAAGACAGTTACGATAAAAAGGCTTGATACCGCTCTCCCGCTCACTCTCGGCGGAACAAAGACCTCCGATTTCATTCTCGATACCGGAAGCGGGATCGCAGTCACATCTGCCGCTCTTATCAATGTCGAGACAGCAGACGGAACAACTGTGATACTCAACGGCGGCAGGTTCACCCCCACTTCCCTTTCCGGCAGCGGAAAACTCGATGTTTACGGCGCTTCGACAGTAACGATCGCAAATGTCGTGAATGCGGATATCACACTCAACAGGTACCTGAAGACTGTTGGCAGGAACACGACTGTAAATCTGCAGAAGCTGACTATAGGCGAAGTTGGCGGTATGTCATTCAAGATCCTCGATCCCGACGGAAGCCTTTCCGATATCAGCGGTCAGACTGTCATAACCCTTTCCAGAACAAACGCGGTCGAAGACCTCGAAAACAGGATCACGATCGCAAATACTGCCGGCAGCAAGACTCTCAGCGCAGTTCAGTACAAGAAGGATATCCGCGCGGAATACCTCGACGCTCTGACAGTTTCGGACGGCACAAACCTGAGGAACTTCTCGTCTTTTGAGAAGGCATTCGAGGCAATGACTGACACGGCAGCCGACTATACCGTAACTCTGAACGAAAGCACAAGCCTGACAAAGCTCACGCTCCCGAGACTTATCGGAAGCCTCACTATCGACGGAAACGGCAATACCCTTAATCTTACCGGAGTTACATCTATATCACCGAGGTACGGTCTCACACTTAAAAACATCAGTATTGCAAGCCGGACAAAAACCGGTGCAGCCGCAGCACTTACGATCACGGATACAGCCGGAAATACGGCAATAGACGGGCTTGAATTCACAGGCTCCGCGCTCAGCATAAAGGGCGGTACTGCGAACAGCCTTACACTCGGCAAGTGCTCGCCGATAACCTCTCTGACAGGATTCGCAAATGTAGAGATATCCGATGAGACCGCGATTGCCAAGACTTTCACCGCAAACAATGTTTATCTCGGCGCTTCTGCAGACCTTAAACTGCTCAGCGGAGCGACATTCACTCTCAACAGGAACAAGGTGCTTACTGCCGAAAACGGCGCAAAGATCACGCTGGTTAAAGGCTTCAAACCGATAGTGCTCAACGGCTCGGTAAGCGGTGCGCAGATAGCTCTTGTTTCCGACACCACCCTCGAAGATCAGCAGATATTCAGAACCAAGGAAGATCTCTCCGGAAAGTTCGATATCAGCGGCATCTCCCCTGTTCCCGCCGGCGATTACAGCTACGATCTCCTCACAGCGTCCGGCATCGTTTATCTGAAAGCGTTCACTATCGATATGAACGGTACAAGATACGCATTCTGGAATGACGCGATAAGCGCTATGAACAGCAAGACCTCGGAATATACGATCACGCTTCTTGCCGACGTGAACATCGGCGCGGCATTAAGGCTCCCGACTGCGGCAAAATGCGGCGGTCTCACGATCGACGGAAACGGTCACAAGGTGACATTCACCGGCACGAGCGTATCTCTCACAGTTCCCACAACGCTGAAAGATATCACGATGCAGTCGGTGAACTCAAGGACAGGCGCAGAAGTCAAGTGGACACTCAAAACAAATAAAAAGCTTATCAAAGAAGGCAGCGTTGAACTTATGAGCTGCACAGAAAAGTAAGGCAATATCACAGCAAGCCGTCCGGGATAAAACCGGGCGGTTTCTTTTATATCATTCTCTAAATAAACGCGAAGCCAATAAAAGTCTTTGGAAAGGGGTTTGGGGAATAACCTTTCTTCAGAAAGGTTTTCCCCGGTCCCGGACGCTGTGCGCTGCTGTCTCAAAGTGACCGGCTTTTCGCCGCAATTCCTTCCGACAGCAAAAACTCGGAAAAAGTGTTGCATTTATCCGGAAAATATGATATAATAGTATGATTATAATTATGCAATAATATCGGAAGTGTTTTTTATGCGGATAATCGGCATTGACCCCGGATACGCGATAGTCGGTTTCGGCGTTATCGAATACGAGCGCAGGGTCTTCAACGTCATCGACTACGGCGCTGTCACCACGGACGCGGGTACGGATTTCAACACCAGACTGCTGGAGATATACAATGACCTGTGCGTGCTGTTTGACAGGTATAAGCCGGAAGCAATGGCAATCGAGAGGCTGTACTTCACTACAAACCAGAAAACCGCAATAGCCGTTGCGGAAGCAAGAGGCATCACCCTCCTTGCCGCAAGACAGCGCAATATCGAGATCTTCGAGTACACCCCGCTTCAGGTCAAGAATTCCATAACCGGCTACGGAAAGGCTGTAAAAAAGCAGGTGCAGGAACTAACCAAGAACATACTGAAACTTCCGGAGATACCAAAGCCCGACGATACCGCAGATGCACTCGCAATAGCGGTCTGTCATGCTCATTCCTGCGGTTCGCAGCTGAGCAGGCTCGCAAAGATTTAAGGAGAAACGTGCAAGATGATATACAGTTTAAGGGGTAAGCTCACCCACAAGACAAACGATCTCGCAGTCGTTGAATGCGCGGGAGTAGGCTACGCGTGCAGGACAACAAGCTATACGCTCTCCCCGCTTAAAGTCGGAGAAGAGGTATTCCTGCTCACATATATGAACGTGCGCGAGGACGCGGTGGAGCTGTTCGGATTCGGAGAAGCCGCGGAACTGAACTGCTTCAGGCTTCTTCTCTCCGTCAACGGCGTAGGTCCGAAAGCCGCGCTCTCTATACTCTCGGATATGTCGCCCCAGGGGTTCGCTCTGTGTGTTGCGCAGGGTGACAGCAAGGTGCTGACGAGAGTTCCCGGGATCGGCAAAAAGACCGCTGACCGCATAATCCTCGAACTGAAAGACAAGATGACCGACCGCATCGGCGAGATCTCTTCGGATACCTACGCGGAGCTTTCAAGACCGGCTGTGCAGAACAGCGGAAATGCGGCGGAAGCGATTACGGCGCTCACAGCCCTCGGGTTCACCGCGTCACAGGCACAGAAAGCGCTTGCGGGACTTCCGGGAGATATGCCGGTATCGGAAATGGTAAAGGAAGCACTCAAAAAGATCGGGAGCATAAAATGAATGACGAGAATATAAACACAGGCGTGCAGACGGACAGCGCTCCGGGACACGCGGGAAACGAAAATGCGGCAGACAGCGAGATCGCGGAGATAAAGCGCGAACTCAGACATCAGCGGAAAATGCTGACGGCGATACTTGTTTTTATAATAATACTTGCCTGCACGATCATCATATACTTATTCTACAAAATGACGATCGGCTCGATATTCGGTCACATTATAGGATTCGTGACCGGATTGTTCGGCTCATAACGGGAGGTACATCAGTTGATCGAAATGAACCATGACCGCGGACAGGACGATATATCGCTCAACACGCGGCTTACCGAACCGGAACTCACTCCGGAGGACACAGACATAGAGTACAGTCTCCGCCCCAAGCGCCTTAACGAATACATCGGACAGGATAAGGTCAAGGAGAATATGTCTATCTTCATAAAGGCGGCAAAGGACAGGGGCGAAAGCCTTGACCATGTTCTGCTTTACGGGCCTCCGGGTCTCGGAAAGACTACCCTCGCCCGCATCATAGCCAACGAAATGGGCGTCGGCATCAGCATAACATCGGGTCCCGCGATAGAGAAGCCCGGCGATCTCGCATCTATCCTCACCAACCTCAAAGACGGAGATGTGCTGTTCATAGATGAGATACACCGTATGTCAAGGCAGGTGGAGGAGATACTCTACCCTGCCATGGAGGACAACGTGCTGGATATCATCATCGGCAAGGGTCCTTCCGCCCAGTCGATTAGAATTGATTTGCCGAAGTTCACACTTGTAGGCGCAACTACCCGCGCCGGACAGCTCACCGGTCCTCTGCGCGACAGATTCGGCGTTATCCAGCGCCTTGAGCTGTACACCGACGATCAGCTCTGCGATATCATAATGCGCTCATCGGTGATACTTGCGATACCCACGGATAAGGAAGGCGCGATGGAGCTTGCGAAGCGCTCACGCGGAACTCCCCGTATCGCAAACAGGCTTCTGAAGCGCGTCCGCGACTTTGCGGAAGTAATGGGCAACGGCAGGATAACCCGAGAAATGGCGGATATCGCCCTCGACAGGCTGGAGATCGACAAGCTCGGTCTCGACGGACTTGACAGGCGCATGCTGACGATGATAATCAAGGGGTATAACGGCGGTCCCGTGGGACTTGACACCCTCGCTTCCGCTCTCGGAGAAGAAGCGGTCACCCTCGAAGATGTGTGCGAGCCGTTCCTTATGCAGCTCGGCTTCATAGCCCGTACCCCCCGCGGACGTACCGCAACTTCGCTCGCGTATAAGCATCTCGGACTCGAGCAAATGGGTCAGCAGACGTTTGAGTGAGAGACTTTGAGACCGGGCGCTGCCCGGACCCGCCAACCCCCTTTAAAAAAGGGGGCTGGACACCCTAAACCAATGACCGTTAAAACGGAACTTTAAAAGCCTGCAAACAGATATGATAAATACAGCGAACCGAAAGATGCTGTAAAATAAATCTGCAATACAATTCACAAAGTAACGGTATTGCATAATGTGGAGGAACTTATGGGAAGGTTATTCGGAACTGACGGAGCCCGCGGAGTGGCAATAACAGAGCTTACCTGCGAGACCGCAATGAACATCGGAAGAGCCGCGGCTATCGTGCTCACAAAACACAAGACCGCCGGCACCAAAGCAAAGATACTGATAGGAAAGGATACCCGCGTATCGTCCGATATACTCGAAGCTGCGCTTATATCGGGCATTATGTCCGTAGGCGCCGACGCTGTGCTCCTCGGAGTTGTGCCGACACCCGCTGTCGCTTACCTCGTGAAACAGCAGAACGCAGATGCGGGCGTGATGATATCCGCTTCGCATAACAGCGTTGAGTACAACGGCATAAAGCTTTTCGCGGGAACCGGATTCAAGCTCCCGGACGAGGTCGAGAATGAGATCGAAGCGCTTATACTCGACAACCCGGAGCTTATGACGCTCAAAGAAGGAACGGAAGTCGGAAGAGTCACTGTGCTCGATGACGCGGCGGGACTCTACATATCCCACCTCGCGGAATGCGCGGATATAGGCGCGAAGAAACTGCGTGTTGTCGCGGACTGCGCCAACGGAAGCTCCTCCGCCACCGCACGGAGACTGTTTGATACGCTCGGCGTTGACTGCGATATAATCAACGCGGAGCCGGACGGTACCAACATCAACGAAAAGTGCGGTTCAACGCACATAGACAGACTGCAGGAAAAGGTGAAAGAGGGCGGATATGACCTCGGAGTAGCATTCGACGGAGATGCAGACAGATGCCTCGCAGTCGATGAAAAAGGCAGGCTCGTTGACGGAGACAGGCTTATCGCGGTCATCTCCGGAAATATGAAGAGCAAGGGAATGCTGAAAAAAGATACCGCCGTCGTCACCGTAATGAGCAACCTCGGTTTCCACACATATATGAAGGAACACGGCATATCCACAGTCTGCACATCGGTAGGCGACAGATATGTGCTGGAAGAGATGCTCAGAAGCGGGTACAACATCGGCGGTGAGCAGTCCGGACACATTATCTTCCTCGATCATGCAACCACCGGCGACGGACAGCTCACCGCGGTAAAGCTGATATCCATGCTTTCCGGCACGGACAGGAAGCTTTCGCAGTACAACGACGAATTCCCCGATTACCCCCAGCTTCTCATAAATGTGAAGATAACCCCCGAAAACAAGGGTATGTGGGATAAGAATGACACGATACTCGCTTCGATAAAGAAAGCGGAGGAAGCTCTCGGAAGCGACGGGCGCGTGCTCGTCCGCGAAAGCGGTACGGAACCCCTCGTGCGCGTAATGATAGAGGGCAAGGATCCACAGAAGGTTGAACTTTATACGAATAAGATAGCGGACACGATAAAGGCGCAGTTCTGCTGAGCGGCAGACGCGGCGAACGCGCCGCACCGGATCCGTGGGCAGCATTCATCAGACATCGGTTCTGTGGCTCGGTCAGTTATAAACTGCTGATAAAAAGGAAAAACAATATGGCAAAGATCGAACGTGAGCTTTACGGGGATTTCGATATGATATTGAACGCGGTCACAAACGCAGTTATGGGCGGGAGCATGAGCGCATCAGTCGAAGAGACCTCGGATTTTTACGAGAACGGCGCAAGATGCGCGGTGCGCGTATTCGAGCGGTACAGCTATGTGGGAAAAAACAGGCTTTCCATGTCCGTTACCCTTTTCCAGGCAAACGGGCGGATCTTCATATCCGCAGTCACTACCGGCGGAAGCCAGGCGCTGTTCATGAAGATAAACACATTCGGAGAGAGGGCATTCCTCGATACCGTCCGGGACACGATAGATGCTTTCTCCTACGGAGGCGGGTACAGGTAAGCTATGAGAATTGCGGACAAGTGGAAAGATTACAGACTTATTGATACTTCCGACGGGGACAGGCTCGAAAAGTGGGGAGACGTTGTGCTGAGACGTCCGGACCCGCAGGTTATATGGAAGAACCCCTCCCCCGCACCGGAATGGGATAACGTACACGCAAAGTACAACCGCTCGTCAAGCGGAGGCGGGAGCTGGGAATACCGGAAGAAGCTTCCGGAGAGCTGGAACATAAAGTACGGCGATCTCACATTCCTCGTAAAGCCTACCGGATTCAAGCATACCGGGCTGTTCCCGGAACAGGCTGTGAACTGGGAGCTTTGCAGAAAGCTCATAACCGGCGCGGGGCGTGAGATAAACGTGCTGAACCTGTTTGCATATACCGGCGGTGCGACACTCGCCTGTGCCGCTGCTGGAGCAAGGGTCTGCCACCTTGACGCCGTTAAGAACATGGTGGAATGGGGCAAGGAAAATGCCCGGCTGAGCGGGCTTTCCGACAGACCGGTACGCTGGATCACGGACGACGCCATGAAGTTTCTCGGACGCGAGATAAAGCGCGGGAACCGCTACGACGGCATTATCCTCGACCCGCCAAGCTACGGGCGCGGAACAAACGGAGAGCTGTGGAAGCTGGAGGACTGCATCTACGAGCTTATGGAGCGCTGTACGGAGGTGCTTTCGGATAAGCCCCTGTTCCTGCTCCTGAACAGCTACACCACAGGGCTTTCACCGTCGGTCATGGCATATCTGCTGAAAATGACGGTGGGTCAGAAATACAAAGCCGATATCAGCGCCGAAGAGATCGGACTTCCGGTAGAGCGGACAGGTCTTCCTATCCCATGCGGAAATACGGCTGTCGCGCTGTTTGGATAAAAAAAGCTCCCGCTTTTGCGGGAGCCAAATACAGATCATTAATTCTTATTTTCCTGTTCGTAGTTTTTATCTATCCTTTTAATACCGTTCTTGATCGTTTCTGCCGCTTTATCGGCATTACCGGTCTCAATGAGCGCAAGAATAGATTCGAGCAATAAACATAATTCTTGATCGGTCATATTAACACCACCTGTCTTTATATATTAATATATCATACGATATTGTGAATGTCAATAAGAACAAAAGCGGAGAAAATGAAAAATATAATCGAAGTAAAAAGTCTTGAATTTGAATATAAGGAATACGACGAGAACGGCGAAGTTATCGGCGCTAACCAGGTCCTGCGCGGTATAGACCTTTCCGTTCCGAAGGGTCAGTTCCTTGCGGTGCTGGGGCATAACGGCTGCGGTAAATCCACACTCGCACAGCACCTCAACGGTATTCTTACCGCAACTTCCGGCACAGTGCTGATAAACGGCATCGACGCCTCGGACGAGGAACGGGTGTTCGATATACGCCAGATCGTGGGTATGGTATTCCAGAACCCCGATAACCAGCTCGTTGCTACCGTAGTCGAAGAAGATGTGGCATTCGCGCTGGAGAACCTCGGAGTTCCGCCGAATGAGATACGCAAGCGTGTCGATGTTGCTCTGAGACTCGTGGATATGTACGAATACCGCGAACACTCACCTCACCAGCTTTCCGGCGGACAGAAGCAGAGAGTCGCAATCGCGGGAATACTTGCGATGCGCCCGGAATGTATCGTTCTGGACGAGCCGACTGCCATGCTCGACCCGAAAGGTAGAGCGGAAGTCATGAGCACAGTGAAGCTCCTCAACTCGCAGGGCGTTACGATAGTGCTGATAACCCACTACATGGACGAGGCTGTGCAGGCTGACAGAGTCGTTGTAATGGACAGCGGAAAGATCATCGCGGACGGTACCCCGAAAGAGATCTTCGGGCAGGTGGATATGCTCCGGGAGCACTCCCTCGATGTGCCGCAGGTGACGGAGCTGATGTACGAGCTGCACAGGAGCGGACTTGATGTGCCGGTCAATGTGCTGACGGAACAGGAATGCGCGGAAGAACTGCTGAAACTGCCGCATAAGGCTGCATATAAAGCGGGACCGTCAGCCGGCAAGCCGGAGAAAAGCGCAGATATCCCGTTTATTGCAGAGGTAAAGAACTTAACATACAAGTACAGCGTAGGTACGCCGTTTGAATCCACCGCTGTTGACAATGTAAGCGTGAGCATCGCAAAAGGTCAGTTCGTCGGCGTGATCGGGCATACCGGAAGCGGCAAGTCCACGCTCATACAGCACCTTAACGGACTGCTTAAACCGACGGACGGAAAGGTCTATATCGCGGGACGTGATATCTGGGCAAAAGGCAGCGATATCCGCTCGGTAAGGTTTATGTCGGGGCTTGTCTTCCAATACTCAGAGTATCAGCTTTTCGAGGAAACGGTATATAAGGATATCGCCTACGGTCCCACAAATATGGGGCTGCCGGAAGATGAGATAGACCGCCGCGTGCGGAAAGCCGCGGAAGCCATGGGGATAGACGGAGAGCTTCTCAAACGCTCGCCTTTCGATCTTTCGGGCGGACAGAAGCGCAGAGTCGCGCTTGCAGGCGTTATCGCCATGCAGCCGGAAGTGCTGATACTTGACGAGCCTGCGGCGGGACTTGACCCGAAAGGAAGAGACATGGTGCTCGACGAGATAAGCGAATACCACCGCAATTCCGGCACCACGATACTGCTTGTCTCACACTCAATGGAGGATATAGTGAAGTACGCGGAGAAGATACTTGTAATGAACCGCGGAAGGCTGTTCTGCTACGAGGACACGGACACGGTGTTCAGCAGGACGAAAGAGCTGGAGCAGGTCGGTCTCGGAATACCGCAGATATCCCGGCTCGCACATATCCTTGCGAAAAACGGAATGGATATCGGGAACGATATATATACAACAGACAGAGCAAAGGAAAGAATACTGGAGATAACAGATGCTTAACGATATCACAATAGGGCAGTTCTTCCCCGGAAACTCGGTGATACACCGTATGGACAGCCGGTTCAAGATCGTGCTCGATATAATATATGTGGTGATGCTGTTTGTGGCGCAGAATTTCTACGGGCTTGGGATAGCGTGCATATTTATGGTAATGGTGTATGCCGCGTCCGGGATAAGCTTCAGGCTTATTCTCAAAAGCATAAAGCCCGTGCTTGCGATAATCATATTCACCGCGCTTTTAAACCTGCTTTTTGTGAAAGGCGACGACGCGCCGCTCATTGATACCGGCTTCATCACGATCTACGCGAAAGGCGTTGAGACCTCGATCTTTATGATCGTGCGCATAATTTTCCTTATCATAGGAATGTCGCTCCTCACCTACACCACTTCGCCGATCGTGCTGACCGACGCGATAGAGAGCCTTCTGTCACCGCTGAAAAAGGTGCATTTTCCCGTGCATGAGCTTGCAATGATGATGACGATAGCGCTTCGGTTCATACCGACGCTCATCGAGGAGCTCAACAAGATCATGATGGCGCAGAAAGCACGCGGAGCGGCTCTCGATACCGGAAACGTGTTCAGCCGCGCAAAAGCTATGGTACCTATACTTATCCCGCTCTTTATCAGCGCATTCAAGCGCGCCAACGAGCTTGCGACAGCTATGGAGTGCCGCTGCTACAAGGGCGGCGAGGGGCGCACAAAGCTCCGTCAGCTCAAAGCCACACGGCTCGATCTCTACGCTTCCGGAGTCACCCTCTGCACCCTCGGTTTTGTAATAATCGACAACATCGTGTTTTAACACGGAAAACTCACAAATGCGCCTGCGCGCTGTCTTTGCAGACGGCACAAGGGCTGCGCGCCCTTGACCTGCGGCAGCGTGACGCTGCACCCAAATGTCAATCATAACTTCTGTTTACGAAGTGTCCTTCAAATTTCCGTGTTCCTGAAAGGTTCACCAAGTCTCCAAAAAAATGAGAAATCTGAAAATTTGCATAGCATACAACGGCTCCGCCTACCACGGCTGGCAGAGGCAGAACAACAACATCACCGTTCAGCAGCTTGTCGAGGACTGTATGAGCCGGATAATGAACAGTAAGATCACAGCCCACGGCTGCTCACGGACAGATGCCGGAGTCCACGCAAGAGAGTTCTGTCTGAACGCACGGACGGATTCCGCTATCCCCTGCCCCGGACTTATGAGGGCAATGAACAAGATGCTCCCGGACGATATCGCCGTGCTGTCCTGCGAGGACGCGGACGAGGATTTCCATGCCCGCTTCTCCGCTCACGGCAAGGAATACATCTACATCGTCAACAACGCTCCCCACAAGGACGTCTTCGGCAGCGATCTCGCGCTGTTCTATCCATACCCGCTCGATGAGAAGAGACTCGATGCCGCGGCAAAGCTTTTTACCGGCACCCACGACTTCTCCGCTTTCTGCAAGGCAGAAGCAAAACAGCACCTTAGATCCACCGTCCGCACTGTCCGGTCATTCGGTGTCTCACGCTCCGGCTATACCGTAACTTTCACCGTGAGCGGTGACGGATTCCTGCACAATATGGTGCGGATAATGGTAGGTACGCTGATATACCTGAACGAGGGAAAGCGCACCGAAGCCGATATAATCCGCTCCCTTGAAACGGGAGAACGGACCGATGCGGGTATCACGATACCGCCGCACGGACTTTACCTTAACAAAGTTTTCTACAACTGATACCAAATCAGCATCTATCTGTAAACAATATCAAGTAATTTCGTCACGATTCAGATATGCGCGCAGAGCGCGCTCCACAATTGTGAATTGTGAATTGTGAATTGTGAATTTGGCACAAGAGGTGAAACAATGAAAGTTCCCGATCTTGCAGAGGCTACCGGCAGCGAAAAGACTGCCGCAAAGCCCAAGAACGTAGATCTTAACAAATACAGAAAAAAGAAGAAGCGCGGTATGCTTCTGCTGAAGCTGATCGTGTTCCTGCTGGCAGTTATCGCTGTCATATTGGTCTGGCTGAACGCCGCCACTATCTTTGAACCGCTCAGAGGTATCGCTTCAAAAGTCGAGACAAAAACCACCGAAGATGTGGGATTCCCGATAGAGCTGCCCGGAAGCAGCGGATATTCGATAATGCGGTTCGGCGAAAACTTCTCGCTGCTCACCGACACCTACCTCTACGCTTACGATACCTCCGGCGCGCAGAACTATGCGCTCAAACACGG
The DNA here is from genome assembly GCA_002363155.1 of Ruminococcaceae bacterium UBA3215. Lineage (GTDB taxonomy): Bacteria > Bacillota > Clostridia > Oscillospirales > Ruminococcaceae > Ruminiclostridium_E. The sequence continues at coordinate 34,557 of DEWH01000002.1, forward strand.
TTACAGCCACCCCGAACAGGCTACCAACGAAAAACGCATTCTCCTCTATGACAAACTCGCCTACAACTTCGCCCTTTACAGCAAATCCAGCCTTATCTACCAGAAGGCTCTCGAAGATAAGATAGTCTATGCGTCGGTGGGAGATGACAGCCTCGCCGCGATAGTCACCCAGTCCAAGCGCTACGCAAATATCCTCTACATCTACGACGACGGCGGAAACTGGCTCTATACAAAGAAATTCGCGGACGAGAACGTGATGCAGGTCTGCTCGGAGGGAGACGGAGAACATATAATCGTCTCCACTGTCAGCGCTTCCCAGGGCGATATTCTCACGAATTTCTACCGCTTCTCCGTGAAATCGGCGGAAGCTCCGCTGTGGAAGTACACGCTCCGGACAGGAAGCCTTCCCTGCGGACTGTCGGCGGACAGAGACAAGGTCATCGCAGTCTGCGACAACTGCATTCTCTCGCTCAGTACCGCTTCCGGCGAACAGAACGGGCTTTATGCCTACTCCGGAACACTGAAGAACTTCCATATAGGCGATGACAGAGTTCTCGTGCATTACAGCGATATCTCCACCAACAAAAGCGTGCTGATCGAGCTCGATCAGACTGCGGCTGCGGTATCCCTCGCCTATGTTTCGGCAAACGCGTCGGGTCTGTACGGCGATGCAAGCGGTATCTACGTTCTCGAAGGCTCACGCGTGAAGATATTCGATGAGGGGCTCATCGGCGAAAGATACATTCAGGCGACCGAGGACGATTACTCCGATTTCGTGAAGATATCCGGCAATCTTTATATGCTCGGCTACGAGACGATAGGAAAGATAAATGTTTACAGAGCGCAGGACGATGAGGGAGCGGAAGCTGGCAAAGCCTCCGCAGATACAGAGATGACCTCCCGCACCGAAAGCGAGCTTATAATCACAGAATGACAGATAATAAAAGGAGATAGTTTACAGAAAATATGGGAAGCGAGTTCTTCTGGTTCCTCGATATCGCCGTTTTAGGCATACTCGCTGCGAACCTTTACCGCGGTGCCAAAAAGGGCGCAGTTGCCGTCCTTATCAGCGCTGTGGCGGCAATTGCCGCTTTCATCGTCGCATTCGCGTTCAACGACGTTATATCCGAGAAGATATACGATTCGTTCATACGCTCGAATGTGGAGGATTATATGAGCGAAAAGCTCGGAGATTCGATAAACAAAGAGATGATAAAGGGACTTTCCGGAACGGATATGTCCGAGGCTCTCGTGAACGGCACTTATCTGCGTGATATACAGATAAAGTACGATGACAAGCGCCATGCCGATCTCGATATGTCCGCAGTCGATCTCACAAGGACCGGCGTGCAGTACGCCGATCTTTCCGGCTTCGGCATTGATGAATACTTCGACTGGTCCTATGTGAAACTCGGACATCTCGATGTAACCGAAACGGAAGTGAACAAGTACGGGCTCGGAAATATCGTACTCGCCCGGATCATCGCCTCAAACCTCACTTCACAGACCGTGACGCGGGCTTTCACCGATATCGGAGAAAAGCTTGCCGATACAGTCTCGCCCTCGCTCCGGAACCTCGGAAGCGATCTTTCCGCCGGAAGCACCGACGCGGTTTACAGCTTCATCGTCTCGATCCTCACCGTCGCGGATCAGACCTTCGGCGACAGGATAATGGACGATATCATAACGCCGACTGTGATGATACCGCTGCGGGCGATCGTGTTCTGCGTGCTGTTCGCGCTGGTGATGCTGATACTCGGTCTTATCGCAAACGCAACAAAGGTTATAAACAAGATACCCGTCGTGTCATCGGTGAACGGAGTGCTCGGCGCACTTCTCGGACTTGCGGAGGGACTTGTGATAATCCTGCTGATCTGCATAATAATAAAGCTTCTGATCTCCCTCTGCGGAGATTCGCTGGTATTCCTGAACCGGAACACGATTGACAGGACTTACCTGTTCAGACACCTGTACTCATTCGATCCCCTTGCCCTTTTCGGCAGGAAATGACTTAAATACGAACTGACAAGAAAGGAAATATACAACTATGGATATGATGTGCTCAAGATGCCGTAAAAGACCCGCTGTCGTTTTTATGTCGGGTATGAGCGGTACACAGAAATTTGAGAACGGATACTGCCTCAAATGCGCTAAGGAACTCGGTATCCCGCAGGTGGACAACTACCTGAAGCAGATGGGGATATCGGATATCGACTTTGAAAACGCTTCAAATATGCTGTTCGGAAATCCCGACGCGGATAACGATGACGAGGAAGATATCGAGGACGCAGAGATCATCGACGAAGAGGACGGAGATGAATTTCCGGAGGACGACGACGATGAGGACGCGGTTGACGGCTTCAAGGAAGGCGGCACGATGCCCGCTTTCTTCCAGCGTTTCTTCGATATGAGCGGACGCACTCCCAACGAAGTTCCCGCAAGCGAGGAAGATATCAAAAAGGAAAATGAGCGGGAAAAAGCTGACCGCAAAAAACGTGCCGAGGAGAAGAAAAAGGCTGCCCAGGCAAAAAAGCGCAAGTTCCTCAACACTTTCTGCACCAACATCACCGACAAGGCGAAGAACGGGAAGCTTGACCGCATCATAGGACGCGACAAGGAGATCGAGCGCGTTATACAGATACTCTCCCGCCGTTCAAAGAACAACCCATGCCTCATAGGCGAGCCCGGCGTCGGAAAGACCGCCATCGCCGAGGGTATCGCACAGCGTATCGCCGACGGGAATGTACCGTTTAGACTCCAGGACAAGGAGCTTTATCTGCTTGACCTCACCGCCCTTGTTGCCGGCACCCAGTTCCGCGGACAGTTCGAGAGCCGTGTAAAGTCGCTGATAGAGGAGATCAAGAACCTCGGAAACATCATCATCTTCATTGACGAAGTGCATAACCTCGTAGGCACCGGCGACAGCGACGGAACAATGAACGCCGCGAATATGTTCAAGCCCGCGCTTTCCCGCGGAGAACTCCAGGTGATCGGTGCGACCACATTCAACGAGTACCGCAAGCACATCGAAAAGGACAGCGCGCTTGAGCGCCGTTTCCAGCCCGTTACCGTGCTGGAGCCTACCATAGACGAAACGGCAGAGCTTCTGCGCGGGATAAAGGGCTACTACGAGGAGCATCACAAGATAAAGATCGGCGACGATCTTATAATGCCCTGCGTAACGCTCTCCGAGAGATATATCACCGACAGGTTCCTCCCCGACAAGGCGATAGACCTGCTGGACGAAGCTTCGGCATGCGCAAGCATCAAGAGCGAAGATCTTACCGCAATGGAGAAGTGCAGGAAGCTTGAAAAGGAGCTTGCAAAGCGCGAAGAGGAGATCATGGAGGAATCCGAGATCGACTACGAGAAGCTTGCGGCGGTAAAGACGGAACGCGCAAAGAACGATGAGGAGATCAAGCGCCTTGAACCGCTGGTTTCCGAAGTGCATCTCACCCCCGCCGATCTCTCCACCGTCATCGAAATGTGGACGGGTATCCCGGCGCAGAAGATAATGGAGACCGAGTTCAGAAAGATTGCAAAGCTTGAAAATGTGCTGAAATCAAAGATCATCGGACAGGACGAAGCCTGCGAAAAGGTGGCGAAAGCGATAAAGCGCACCCGCGTAAACCTCACCACAAAGCGCAGACCCGCTTCATTCATCTTCGTAGGTCCTACCGGCGTCGGAAAGACACAGCTCGTAAAGGTGCTGTCCGAGGAACTTTTCAGCGGAGTTGAACCGCTTATCCGCCTCGATATGTCCGAGTATATGGAGAAGCACAGCGTCTCCAAGATCATCGGCTCGCCTCCCGGATATGTGGGATTCGACGATGCCGGTCAGCTCACCGAAAAGGTGCGCAGAAGACCCTACTCCGTGATACTTTTCGATGAGATCGAGAAGGCTCACCCGGACGTTATGAATATACTGCTCCAGATACTCGACGAGGGCAGGATCAGCGATTCCCACGGCAAGAAGGTAAACTTCGAGAACACCATAATCTGCATGACCTCGAATGCCGGTTCCTCTACCGGAGAGTCGGGAATGGGATTCGGCAAGACCGCAGGCGATATGTCCAGGGAAAAGGCAATGAAGGCGCTGAAGGATTTCCTGCGCCCCGAATTCCTCGGACGTGTGGACGAAGTCGTGGTATTCTCGCCCCTCACCGAAGAGAACTATGCCGATATCGCAAAGCTCCAGCTTGCCGATACAGTAAAGGCGCTCGGTGAGAACGGCATCACTCTTGAGATCGACGACAGCGCATACAAATATATCGCAAAGAAGTCCCACGGCGGAAAGTACGGCGGACGCGATATCCTCCGAGTTATCCGCGAGGAAGTCGAGGATAATATCGCAAATCTCATCATCGACGCGGAAGATAAAACTCCGGAGAAGATACTGCTGTCCGCAGACGATAACGGAATATCGGTCAGGCAGGGTGAAATATAATGGGTAAGAGGACCGCGCTCATTACAGGCGGGACAGGTGCTCTCGGAACAGCGCTCGTCCGTGAATTCGCCGCAGACTATGACGTTGTTTTCACTTACCTTTCCGACAGCGCACAGGCTGAAAAACTGCATTCGGAGTACGGCGCAAAGCCGGTCAGATGCGATCTTTCGGAAGCGGAGGATATATATGCCCTCGCGGAACAGGCAAAAGACTGCTCACTGCTGATAAACAACGCGGGGATAGCGCAGATAAAGCTGTTCACGGACGTGACGGACGAAGAGCTGGACAGAATGATAAGCACAGATCTTACCGGAACGATGCGCCTTACCCGTGAGATAAGCCGGGGAATGGTACGGGCGCATAAGGGCTGCATCATAAATATTTCCTCGGTATGGGGAGTGTACGGCGCGTCCTGCGAAGTTCCCTACTCCGCCGCGAAAGCCGGTATCATCGGCTTCACAAAGGCACTCGCAAAAGAGCTGGGACCGTCGGGGATAAGGGTGAACTGCATTGCTCCCGGAGTTATCGAAAGCCCCATGAACGGACACCTCACAGCGGAGGAGATGCAGGAGCTGAAAGACTCAACGCCCCTTATGCGCATCGGAACGCCGGAGCATATATCACACGCTGCCCGGTTCTTTGAGAGCAATGACTTCACTACCGGTCAGATACTCGGCGTTGACGGCGGGTTTATGTGACGGTAAAACTGCGCTTGCGCACTTGTCCTTGGGTGCAAACCGCAAAGCGTCCTGCATCGCTCAGACGGCACAAGTGCTTCGCGTCCGATGCACCTGATCGTGAAAGATGATATAACAGAAAGAAGTGTTTTTTTGGATAGATTTTCGGAACTTCGTGAAAAATACCCCGTCTTCATCTACCACAGCTATGACATAAACGACGAGGGATTCTCTTTCCGCTTCACGATCGGCGAATATGTATTTCTCCCCTCATGGAAATGGAACGGTCTGAAAATTCCGGAGGATATGCCGCGGGAACTTATTGAGTATGTGATATTCTCGATAGGAATGACCGAGCTTGTGAGCTACTGGAAATGCGCCTGCCCTCCCCTCGTGCAGGTAAAGTGCGGCGCGCTTAACGGGGAGCAGATAAAGTGGTGGAAGAAGCTTTATTTCGGCGGGCTCGGCGAATTTTTCTACCGCAACGGCATTGATACCGACATCGACAGCTTCATGCGCATAGAAGCGGATAACTGCGATGTTCCGCGCTTCACCGACCCGTTCAGCGGAGAGCGCAAAGGCGCGCTTATCCCCGTGGGCGGCGGAAAGGACAGCATCGTTACCCTCGAACTGCTGAAAGGTATGCGTGACGACAATCTCTGCTATATCATAAATCCCCGCAAAACCACGCTCGACTGCGCACACACGGCGGGTTACGCCGATGACAGCATCGTCGGGCTGAAACGCTCCATACACCCGGAGCTTCTCCGCAGAAACGCGGAGGGCTGGCTCAACGGACATACGCCGTTCTCGGCAATAGTCGCGTTCTCGTCCTACCTTGCGGCGCTCATCACCGGAAAGAAGTACATCGCGCTTTCAAATGAGAGCAGCGCAAACGAAGGCAATGTAAACGGCACCGGAGTGAACCACCAGTACAGCAAAAGCACGGAGTTCGAGCAGGATTTCCGTGAATACTGCGCAAAGTGGCTCACCGTCCCGCCAGATTATTTCAGCCTCCTGCGCCCTTGGAGCGAATGGCAGATAGCACAGAGATTCGTGCAGTACCCGAAGTACCTCCCCGTTTTCAGAAGCTGCAATGCCGGCTCAAAGACGGATTCCTGGTGCGGTAAGTGCGCGAAATGCCTGTATGTGTATATCATGCTGTCGGCATTTCTGGACGACGGTGAGCTTAAAGGCATATTCGGCTCGGAGATGCTCGATGATCCGGCGTTCACCGACCTGTTCGACGGGCTGGTATATCCCGACCGCGACAAGCCTTTTGAGTGCGTCGGTACCCGCGACGAGGTGCAGCTTGCGCTTTACAACGCATATAAACGCAGAGAGAACGGTAATATGCCGTTCCTGCTGAAAAGATACATCTCCGCCGAGCCGGAGAGACCCGTGAGCCTTGACAGCTTCTTCGACAAGAACAACTTCGTGCCGGAAGAACTGATCGGACTGCTCACGAAAGAGGAAGCAAAGGACTGAGACGCTTAATGAACACGTTTTACGAAAAGCTTGCGGATTTCTTCCGCGGCAGAAATGTGCTGATACTCGGATTCGGGCGTGAGGGACGCTCCACGCTGTCTCTGCTGAAAAAGTTCGGCTGCAATATAACCATAGCCGACAGGAACGATGTTTCCTGCCTTGAAACGGACGGTATCGAGGTGATATACGGCGAGGACTATCTGAAATGCCTTGACCGGTTCGATATCATTATGAAGGCGCCCGGCGTTGTGCTGCTCGATCTCGTTCCGGACAGCGTAAAGGCAAGGATAACCAGCCAGACCGATCTTCTCCTGCGTTTCTGCGAAAACACGGTGATCGGCATTACCGGCACAAAAGGCAAATCCACCACATCATCACTGATATTCCACATACTGCGGAGCTGCGGTATTGACGCGCTTCTTATCGGGAATATCGGCGTACCGCCCCTTGACTGCATACCGGATCTCACCCCGAACACGGTCATCGTCTGCGAGATGTCCTGCCACCAGCTCGAATATGTCCAGGCTTCGCCGGATATCGCGGTATATCTGAACCTGTTTGAGGAGCATCTCGATCACTACACCGGCTTCGATGCGTACAGGAAGGCAAAGGAGAACATCTACCGCTTCCAGCGCAAGACCGACAGGCTGATAATAAACAAGTCTCTCGTCTGCGCAGGGATACCGTCCGAAGTGACGACAGCGAGCCTTGACGGCAGAGCCGACATATTCCTTGACGGGAACACCGTTTTCATTAACGGCGAGCCGTACACATTCACAACGAAGCTTCTCGGCAGGCACAATCTCTACAATATCGGGATAGCTGTCTGCGCGGCGAAGATGCTCGGCTGCGCGGACGAAGCGATACTTCCGGCTGTAGCGTCATTCGACGGGCTTAAGCACAGGCTTGAAAACATCGGCACAGTGAAGAACGTGACGTATATAAATGACAGCATAAGCACCTGCCCCAGCACGGCTATTGCCGCTGTCCGCGCATTCGACGGCGTTGACACGATCATAGTCGGCGGAATGGACAGGGGCATAGACTACACCGAGCTTGTGGATTTTCTGAATGCGTCCGACATAGCGAATGTGCTTCTGCTCCCGGACAGCGGGCATAAGATAGAACCTCTGCTCGATGCCTCAAAACGCAATATCTACCATGCCGCCGATCTTGCCGACGCTGTGGCTTATGCCAAGCTCGTGACAAAACACATCTGCCTGCTCTCCCCTGCCGCAGCAAGCTACGGCTTCTATAAGAACTTCGAGGAGCGCGGAGACCACTTCCGCAGTCTCGTGCTGTCGTGAGAGAGTTGAGAGACTTGAGAGAGATTCGGAGAGACTTTGAGAGACTTTGAAAGACTTTGAGAGACTTTGAGACGGGGCGCTGCCCCGGACCCCGCAATCCCCCTTTAAAAAAGTGGTCTTGACCCCCTAAATAAATTCGCCGCACGAGTGAGTATTTATCCCACATCTTGCACAGGCGGCGACTCATTGACAGCCGCACTGCTTATTGTCAGTAATGATTCTACTGTTCAAGTCAAAGTAATGGGGAGACAGATTCCGGAGTTTGGTTCAAAAGCCTGCTGAAAACATACGTTTTCAGCAGGCTTTTCTTGTATTCTGAATGAAGTCTTCACCAACCCCATTGCATTTTATACTAAATCTGTATCTATCATCAAGTAATTTCGTCACGATTCAGATATGCGCGCAGAGCGCGCTCCATAATTGTGCATTGTGAATTGTGCATTGTGAATTTGTTTATTGGTGGGGTTGTGCAAATTAAACACAGAAATACATCAAAATTACTAAAAATGCCGGGAAAGCGCTTTTTCCGTTGACCTTGCGCTCCAAATATGTTATAATATGATTTACAACCACTCCACAATACAGCATACATATTTATCACACGAAAGGCAGAATCTCATTAAATGGCGCGCAACAAATATGCAGTCAACGACACCGGCTCTTCCAAAGCAAAAACAGTTATCATCGCAATAGCAGCAATCGTTGTTGTTCTCGGAGGTATTCTAATCTACCTTGCGATCAAGGCAAACGAGGATAATAAGATCGCAGCACTTAAATATAATTTCAATAAATTCTATCCCGATACATATAATTCCGTTGAGGAGCTCGATGCAGACGGCGATTACGACGGCGATATGCTTAAAAACGGCGATGAGATCACCGGAAGAACAAATGTTATTTCCGCCGATTCCGATGCGGACGGTCTTATTGACAGCGCAGAAACCAACTTCCTTTCCGATCCGAATCTCGCAGATACAGACGGCGACGGCATCAAGGACGGTGTGGAAGTCCGCGCGGGTCTCGACCCCACAAACCTTATCACCGACGGCGTTACAAAAGACTCCGAAAGACAGTTCTCACGCGAAATGAACTTCGGTGAGGGTACAGTAAATGTTTCCGGCAAGGGCGGTATCTACGGCGCTACCGTGGATAAGCTCATGCTTAATGCAGTTACTTCAAATGCCGGCGCTATCACCGCTCCCTACGAGTTTTACTGCGACGGCGGATTCGACAAGGCTACTATCTCCTTCAACTATGACCCCGCCGTTCTCACAACCGCAGGCATCACCACAAACAACCTGCGTATCTACCAGTTCGATCCCTACCTCAAAAAATACACTCCCGTGGGCGGTACGGTAAACGAGGATAACCACACCGTAAGCTGTGACCTGCACGAAAACGGCGTATTCTTACTCGGCGCCGAGAACGTGATACACCAGGCCGCACTTGCTTATGAGAGCGGTGTCATGAACATTCACCTGCTCATAGACAACTCCGGCTCTATGTACCCCAAGTCCATTCAGTCCACATCAAAGGAAAGCGATGTCAACTTCAAGCGACTTTCATTCGCACGCAACCTCGTTACCGGTCTCGACAAGACCGTCAAGTTCGCGCTTTCCACTTTCACTTATGAATTCAACCACATCTGCGATTTTGATGCAGATAAGTCTCATCTTATCCCCTCGATCAACTCAATACGCAATTTAGGTCCCGGATTCGACGGAACAAGCGTTGAGATCGCGCTTATGCAGGGTCTCAGCTACTTCACAGATTCCACCAAGAGCGAGCGTAACATCATCGTTCTGCTGACAGACGGTATCTCCACCGATACGGGCGGGTATAATGTGAACGATATCGTAAGCCTTGCAAAGGCGAAGAATGTCACCATTATGACGATAGGTCTCGGAGACGAAGTTGATACCGAGCTTCTCACAAAGATTGCCGAAAGCACCGGCGGTGACTACTACCCGATATCCGAGGCGAATATTCTCGAAGGTCTTTACTCGACTATGATCGCTTCCATGAAGGACGATATCGTGGACGATGACCTCGACGGTACCCCCGACAGCTACACACTCTTCGATACCGGTTTTGACCCGGATTTCAACGGATTCAGCTTCCAGAACTTCAAATCCCCCGACTGCCCCACCCTCGATTTCGGTATGGTTTCTCTTGCAAGAGACTGGTTCAGAAATGTGGTTCCCCAGGAAGCGGAAAATGCAGATGCAAATATCTCCTACACCTTTGAAGGCTCCACGATAGATACCACCGAGCCCCTGCGAAAGGTCATTCTCCAGCTTATGCAGGAACCGTGGCTCAAACCCGAAAACTATCTCAACTTCCTAAGCAGCGGCGATACTCTCAAAGTCCGCTCGGAAGATGCGAAAGCTTCACAGGAAAAGGGCTGGAGCAAGATCACGATACCCTACGATGAGCCGGGTACGGGCTGGACAAAGACCGAGATCCTCGTTCCCAACCACAACCTCTCCACTATCCGCACAAAGTACAGCGAGAACGACTACCAGATGCTCCGCGCGATACATTACTACGAGTCCTTCCGCGATAAGGGCAGTTCTTTCTCGCTCAACAGCGATTCCGAGTTCAGCAGAGTAAAGGGTATTCTCGCAACAGGTACTCCGATCGTCACAAAGCTCTTCTGGGAGGGCGACGACGGCATCTGTCACAACCGCTATGTGCTTCTCACGACGCTGCGCCGTGACCTTGAAAACCCGAACATATTCCGCATCAAGGTTTACGATGTAAACAGCAAATTTATCAATACTATCGAAGTCCGCAGAACTATCAAGGTGAACGAGCATAACACAAACGACTTCACCTACACCGCTAACTGGGATAACAAGCAGGTATCCATCTCCTGCTTCCCAAACTAAGCGGGGCGGGGAACGCCCCGCGGCGAAATGCGTAGCGACATTCTTCTATTGACAGGTGCGCCGCCTCGGTTAGTTATTCTCTGCGATGTATAATAAAAAACGGCTTGCAGAAATTCTCTGTAAGCTGTTTTCTTGTTATTTTCTGTGCAAAATCTTTGCCAGCCCCATTTCGTTTCAGTCGGCACCAGCCCATAGCTGTACACTCTGAAACACAGCAGTCTGTTTATGGGCGGCTTGAATTTTTGGGAAAACTTAAAAAATAGTTGTATTGACTTTTTTTGTAAAATCATATATAATAATTACAAATCAATATTCTGGAATGATGTGTCATATAGCCTTCATGATCGTCTGTCATGACGTTATTGCATCGGCACTCCGGGAAAGGGAGAAAAAATGGTCAAGAAGCTTAAAAACAATATTGTAATACTCGGACTGATCTTTACTATCGCGTCAGCACTTTTTATCCTGATCTTCGGCAGTATGTTCTTCTACGACAACAGACTGGGGGAATACCTGTTCAATATCGGCGTGAATCAGCTGGGTTCACTGATATGTGCGGCGCTTTTTTACGGAAGCATGAAACAGAAAGGTGACGGAACAAAGATCTTCCGGACCCTTATCATCTGTTCAAGCGCCAGCTTCGCTGCCAATACCGCAATAAGCTATACATTGCAGGCACCGGAATACCGCACGGCTTGTTTCATATTCTGCTTGATAAGCAAACTGATAGATCTTGTGATGATCTTATGCTTCTATGAGTATGTAAACGAGACCCTCAATTTCAGCGGTATGATCAAGAAAATTGCCGACAGGGTGATACCGGTCCTGATGGCGCTTGAAGCCATTACCCTGCTTTTAAATATCTTCGCTCCGGTAACTTTCTATATAGACGCCGACGGAACGTATCAGTCAACAGACTTATCATTGGTGGAAGATATATATCTTATGGTGGTATCTGTCACTGCGGTCATACTGATAATCAGAAGCAAAAGTCCGCGCTCGCAGAAGGCGGCTGCTCTCACCTTTATATTCTTCCCGATCATAGAATATCTCATAACAGGAGCAATGTTCGGCAACGCAGGTCAGTACGGCATCATTCTGATGTCGCTGATAATTATGTACTGCGTCATTTTCAACGATAAGAGCAAAAAGCTTGCTTCCACACAGGTAGAGCTCAATGTTGCCACGCAGATACAGGCGGATATGCTTCCTTCTATATTCCCCGCATTCCCCAGGCGCAAAGAGTTTGATATCTACGCTACTATGACTCCGGCAAAGGAGGTCGGCGGTGACTTCTACGACTTCTTCCTTGTCGATGACGACCACCTTGCATTGGTAATGGCTGATGTTTCCGGAAAGGGAGTTCCCGCCGCGCTGTTTATGGTAATTGCAAAAACGCTCATAAAGAATCATGCGCAGCTCGGAGAATACTCTCCCGCAAAAGTACTGATGAGCGTAAACGAGCAGCTCTGTGAGGGCAACAAGGCTGAACTTTTCGTAACGGTATGGCTGGCTATACTTGAAATATCCACCGGTAAGGGCAAGGCGGCAAATGCCGGACATGAGCATCCTGCGCTGCGCCGCAAGGACGGAATGTTTGAGCTTATCGAGTACCGTCATTCACCCGCAGTTGCGACAATGGAGGGAATGCGCTTCAGAGAGCATGACTTCGAGCTTCACCCCGGAGACAGCCTGTTCGTATATACGGACGGTGTGGCGGAGGCTACCGATGCGCGCAACGAACTTTACGGCGGCAAGAGAATGATCGATGCCCTTAATAAGGACCCGGACGCTTCGCCGGAGGAACTGCTTGCAAATGTAAAGGCTTCGGTGGATGAATTTGTCGGTGAAGCTCCGCAGTTCGATGACTTAACAATGCTTTGTATTAAATACTTTGGCGCAAGTGATGACCAATAAAAGCGCTTGCCGCGCCGGAAGCAGAAACTTTTATAATCTTACTATTGATTTTTGAAACCGAATGTGATATAATGATGCTATCTATCTGAATTTGAGGAAATAATATGGATCGTCAGCTAATTCAATATACAATATTCGTCGGGCTTGCCGATCGTAAGACAGGCTTTCAGAAATACAGTATTGAAAAATACCTTTCTATTTTAAAAAATGTTTGCGGCAGCTATCATGTACCTTTTTCTTTTCACTCGATAAGTGGAGGGTATTTTCACAAGGACGGAAGATATATCGAGGAAAACACTTTGTCGCTTATGCTGGTTGATATTCCGGAAAAGACCGTTATAGAGATCGCAAAAGACCTCTGTGCTTTTTTCAATCAAGAGAGTGTTATGGTCACGTCCTCTCCGACAAACATAATTTTTGTTAATGAACACATAGAATGAGACTTATTCCGATCTGTCTCAGCCGGGTCCATTCAGACAGCTGTTAATGCGGTCAGCGCATTTTTGAGATGCAGCTCTTCCCTTTTGCAGCGCCCAAAATCAAATATCGGCTTTAACGCCCGTGGCTTCTGAATTCTGATACAGAAAGTCACGGGCGTTTTGTGTTTGATTTATACATAAAGCCGAAATCTGACTGGGAATGATCTCACAGCATAACAGGTAATGTTTTGACAGAGTAAACCGGCATACCCTGCTGAGTATTAGTATTTTACTCGGCAGGGTATTTTCTGTCCGGCTGTCGTTGTCTGATGCATTATCGCCGCTTCGGGATCAATTATTCTTAAAAATCCCGCAAAATGCAAAAAAGTTTTACTGTATATTGACTTTTGTTGTGCAATGTGTTATGATTAATGTATCATCAATAACTGCCTAAAAGGCAGTTATTGCACGACAGTATGTTTCACAGACTGTCGTATGCTTTAAAAAATTGCGGAAAGGTAACCATTATGAAGATAACTTCTTTTAACCCGCTTATCATCACCCCAAATGCTGATGAAACGATCAAGGTCTTCGAGGCACTGGGCTTTGAGATAAAGCACAGAAAGACCGCGATCAACGATGAGGCTGACGGCACAGTCTCAATGAAGGACGCAAACGGCTTCCGCGTTGACATTACAAAGGCTGATATCCCTCATGACATAAACGCGATAAGAATGAATGTCCGTGATTTCGATGAAGCTTATGAGTTACTTACATCAAAAGGCTTCAAGAATTCACAGGGAGACAAAGTTACAGACACCGGCTCTTCCAAGGCAACAAAAATGATATCCCCTTCCGGCTTAACTATCATTCTTATTGAGCACATCAGAAAAGATGACGATTGATCTGTCAGCCTGTCCGGGAAGCCGGGCAGGCTGTAAACAATTATTGCGGCATATTGCCGTCTGAGGTGAAACTATGAATTTACTTGAAGAAGCGATAATCTATTCAACAATAATGCATCAGGGAAAGGTAAGGAAGATACACGGTTCCCCCTACATACTTCACCCTCTTGAAGTTGCACAGATCCTTTCCGGAATGACAGATGATATTGAGATCATTTCTGCCGGTGTGCTGCATGATATCGTCGAGGACACAGACGGAACGCTGAAGGAGATAGAAAAGCGCTTCGGCAGCAGAGTTGCTGAACTTGTCGATTCCGAGACGGAAGAAGAATATGCGGGAGAAGACAGATCCGCAACATGGAAGAGACGCAAGGAAGAAAGTCTTGAAAAGCTGAAAACAAGCACCGATATCGGCGTAAAGATGCTCTGGCTTGCCGACAAGCTGTCAAATATCCGCTCGCTTGCAAGCTCTTACGGAGAAATGGGCGATAAGCTATGGGAACAGCTCCACCAGAAGGACCCGGAGATACATAAATGGTATTACAAGACGATAGCGGAAGATATCGAAATGGAGCTTAACAAGACGGGCGCCTACAAGGAGTACATCGACAGGATAAACTACATCTGGCCGGGTACTTTTGATACGTCCAAGACTAAATACAAGGAATACCGCGAGATAGATGTTTCCGGCTGCGAACGTATCGGCAAAGGTGCTAAGGCTGAGGTTTACCGCTACGACGAGGAGCTTATCGTCAAGGTGTACAATGAGAAGAACACCTACAAGGACGTTGAGCGCGAGATCTCACTTGCAAGAAGCGTTTTCGTGCTGGGACTGCCGACTGCGATATCTTTCGGCATTGTGTCTGTCGGAAAGGGCTACGGCTCGATGTTTGAGCTGATAGACGCAAAGACGATCTCCGAGCTTATCGCAAAGAGCCCGGAACACACAGACTACTATGCGGGTATAATGGCAGAGCTGGCATTGCAGATACACAGCACCCGCCCGGATAGCGGAGAGCTGTTCCCGAAGGCTTCATCGTATATCGACAGCTGGATAACAAGAGCAAAACTTGACGAAGATACCGAGAAAAAGCTGTTTGAGATCATAGCGGCGCGTCCGGAATCGGAATGCCTTGTTCACGGCGATTTCCATACGGGAAATGTGTTCCTTTCAAACAACGAACCGCTCTTCATAGATGTTGACAGAATGGCGATCGGGGATCCGATCGTTGACCTTAGCAGTATGTATCTCTTCTATGTCGGATATGCGGAGCTTGACCCGAAGATCATCGAGGATTTTATGGGTTTCTCTGTTCAGACGGCTGCCGGGTTCTATAACCGCTTTTTGAAGCATTATCTTAAAACCGATGATGAAGCGGAAATTGAGAAAGTTGTCCGCAGTTCGTCATTGTGGGCATTTGTCAGACTTATCGGACAGATGAAGAAAAAGCCTCTTTCCGATAAGGATAAAGCTGCGGTGGAACTGCTTACGGAAAAAGTGAGATCGCTTATAGACTGATCGTCTATAATCATCAAGTCATTGCCGTAAATGCTTTACATATATGCTGTTTTGTGGTATAATCAGTGATATAAACTCTGATTTCGGAGGTAAAAATATGGACATTGACATTCTTTTGGTTTTGCAGGAATTCAGAAACGGAATCGGTTCTTGTCTTACAGATTTTATGACAAAGATGAGTTTCATCGGTGAAATGAACACGGTGCTTATCATTATAGCACTTATCTACTGGTGCGCCAACAAGGAATTCGGCAAATACCTTTTAATGGGCTGGAGCGGTAACAGAGTGATAAACGGGTTACTGAAGGTAACAGCCTGTGTTTACCGTCCGTGGATCAGAGATCCGCGCATCGTGCCTGACAGCGCTGCATTGGCTGCGGCGACCGGGTATTCCTTCCCGAGCGGGCATAGCATGAACGCTGCATCGCTGTTCGGAGGAGGTGCTATCCGTAAGGAACTATCCAAGGGACTTCGTATAGTATTGGGTATTATTGTTGTACTCATTGCCTTCAGCCGCAATTTTCTGGGTGTGCATACACCCCAGGATATTCTGATAGGTACAGGTGCAGGACTGCTCGTGATGTGGCTTACCGGCAAGCTGATCGCTTGGGTAGATAAGAATCCCGGAAAAGACATAATGGTGGCGTGCATCGGTATTGCCGGCGCTGTTGCCGTTGCGGTATTTGCCGCGGTCAAGTCCTATCCGATGGATTATAATGAAGCAGGTGAACTGCTGGTAGACGGTGCAAAAATGGCGAACGATACTTACAAAGGAGTTGGTTGGTGCGTCGGCTTTCTGATAGGTTGGATCCTGGAAAAGCGATATGTTAAATTTTCAACCGACATTCCTATGATGACGAGGATAACAAGACTCACGACCGGGCTTTTGAGTTATTACGCTGTAAGCCTTATCCTTAATCCTTTGTTCAAAAGCTTGATTCCCGGTGTGGGCGGCACTGTCACGACCTGCTTTATTCAGATGTTCTATGTGACATTCGTTTTTCCCTTATTCATAAAACTTTTTGAACATATCCCGGCAGCGTCGAAATAACAAATACTGATCTTCATTAGTAACACAATATGTATCAAGCCCGTGCAAACGGGCTTGTTTCTTTGTAATCGGAAACCTCCCGCCTGTTCCGGGGGTCTTCAGACTACAAAAAAACACCGCTTTCATAAGAAAACGGTGTTATGATACACCGCTTTCCAAAAAACTTTGATCGCTCCGCAGTTAAGGGAGAAGGTTATCACAACAGAATGAAAGACTGCTAAAACTTATAAATCTCAGCAGTCTTTTCTTGTATTCAGATGAATATAACTAACCGAGGTGGCGCACCTGACGATAGAAGAATGTCGCTGCGCATCAGTTTAGGGTGTCCAGCACCCTTTTTTAAAGGGGGCTGGCGGGGGGTTGGGGGCAGAGCCCCCTCTTTATTCTCTCTCTATTCTCTCTCTTTTTTGTCTCTTTTTCTCTTGCTTATGAGCGATCTGACAAGCGCGAACAGCGCTATTGCGAGCCAGACAATGACGAGCACGACGATCAGCGCGACTGCGCCGGAGGGCAGTTCACCGAGATCAGCCTTGCCCTCTGCGGATATGCTGTCAAGCCTGTAAAGCGACTCCGTGTCGCTGTACAGCTTCTCAAAGTACGCGTCGTTGATCTTCTCCTTGCGCCGTGTGGATTTGGCTGTGCTTTCTATGAGATAGCCCGCTGCATCACGGAGAGATGCAGAGCCGTTGAATACCGGCGTTATGAACGTATTTCCTATATTATGCAGGAGAAGCTGCGTCGCATCTATCTTTACCCTGTAATGCTCGTCGTTGTCCGTTCCGCTCAGCGACAGGTACTCGGCATATTCGGCAGCGGTGCGCGCCTTCGTTGTTACCGGGATATACCCCTCCGTCTTTGCATACGCTATCTGCACATCGTTGGTGAGAAGATACTGCATAAACAGCCATGAAGCAAGTACCTGCTGTGGATCGTCCTTGTTGAAAAGGCAGATAGACGGTCCCTGTGATATCATCGTCGGTGCGGCAGTGTTGAACTGGGGTATCGGGCGCACTACCGTTTCAAAATCCACGATAGAGTCGGCGCTTATATCCTGGTGACCCGCGCCGCTTCCCATCCACGTTGCGCCTGCCGTCGAGTCAACAGCGAAAATGCACTGCCCCGCGTTGAGGAAGTTGCCGGGGTAGCTGGAGATCTTGAATGTGGAGAAAGCGCCGGTCGCGGTATGCTCGGACACCGTTTCAAGTATCTCCTTCGTCTCGTCGCTGAACAGACCGATGTTTCCTGCCGCGTCGGAGTAGCCCGCGCCTTTCTGCTTCAGCATCTGTATCATCATATTGTCCGTGGACTTGTATATGAACGGTATCATTACCTTCTGCCCGTTTATTTTGAATAAGCCGTTCTCGTCCTTTGCCATTGCCGCTTCCGAGACTTCCCAGATGTAGTCCCATGTCAGAACGTCCGGCACCTCATACCCCAGCGCCTCGACCATGTTCCTGTTGATATAGCAGGCTTCCGTTGAGCGCATGAACGGCATCGCATAGTGCTGTCCGGAAAGAACGCACTCATCGGTGTACTTCTGTATCATGTCCTCTTTTGCGGGAGCATCAAACTTCACCTGCGAACCGCCGAGCCCGTAGTTCGGATCGTCTATGAGACTGTCCAGCGGTACCACCGTGTTCTCGCCGGTCATATATGTCGCTATGTGATCGGGATAGGTGATGCACACATCGGGCGTTGTCCTTGTGGGTATGTTGGTGATAACATCGTTGTAGATCTTGCCGTAATCCGTGTAAAGCCGCATATTCACGGTGATATTCGGATAGAAGGACTGAAAATCTTCAATCGCTTTCCTGTAAATGTCGGTCTGCGTCTTGTTGGTATCGTTCTTCGCCCAGAACGTTATCTCTATGTTCCGGCTTTCGTCGAGCTGCGCCGGTATCTCAAACCGGTCAGATGCACGGGAGCCGTGACAGCCGGACAGAGATGTTACCAGCATGACCGCAGCCGAGAATACGGCAGCCGCTTTTCCTGCAAATCTCATCCCTTTGTTCCTCCCCGCGAAACGCCTTCCATGATCTTCTTTCTGAATATTACGAACAGCACGATGAGCGGAACCGAGATAACAACTACCGCCGCCATCATAGCGGGTATGTTCTCGCGTCCGAAGCCGTTCTCGCGTATCTCCTGAATACCGTTGGAAACGAGGAAGTACGCCTTGTCATCGGTGATAAGGCGCGGCCACACATAGGAGTTCCAGCACTCTATCACTTTCAGAATTATTATCGTGATTATCGTCGGCTTGCATATCGGTATCATCACTTTTGTGAGGTACTTGAGATCCGATGTTCCGTCAACCTTCGCCGCCTTGTACAGTTCGTCCGGTATCTGCTCGAAGTTCTCTTTAAGCAGGTAGATGAAGAATACCGACGTCACCGACGGAAGTATCAGACCGCTGAATGTGTTGCGCATTCCGAGATCGGTTATCGTCTGGAAGTTCGTGATTATAACAAGCTCGTTCGGTATCATCATAAGCGCAAGAAACAGCGTGAATACAAGGTTCTTGCCCCGGAATTCAAGCCGCGAGAATGCGAATGCGGCAGGGATCGTGACAAGGAGCATCATAGCCGTGGTGATGATCGTGAATATCAGCGTATTCAGAAAGTACTGACCCAGCGGTACAGCCGAGAATGCCTCGACGTAGTTGTCCGCGGTAGGCGAAAGGGTGAAGAACTGTGGAACGTATTCCGAACTGTAAGCGCCGTAGTCCTTCACGGAGGTGAGCAGCATCCAGTAAAACGGGAACAGCACGATTATCCCCCACACCGACAGCAGTATGTAAACTACCACCGTCATAACGTGAAAGCTCTTCTTTTTCTTAGGTTCGGCTGCCAGAGCAGTGTTAGCAGTATTGTTTTCGTTCATTTCGCTGTCCTCAGTAATGCACATTTTTCCTGCTTATCATAAGGTTTATCACCGTTATGGTAAGCACTATCACAAACAGGATTATCGCCGCTGCCGACGCATAGGACGGATATCCGCCGCTGTCGCCGTAGAGCATATCGTAGATGTAGCCGACTATCGTGTTCATTCCCGCTGCGTTGAGGTCGGTGCCGAACAGAGCTACCGAGTCGCTGTACGCCTTGAATGCGCCGATAAAGCCGGTTATAACGAGGTAGAATATCATCGGCGAGATCATCGGAAGCGTTATGCGCGTGAATGTTCTGAACTTTGATGTGCCGTCAACGCGCGCAGCCTTGTAATACATCTCGTTCACGGAAGCCAGCGCACTTGTGAGTATCAGTATCTTGAAAGGGAGCACTATCCATATCGTGTACAGACACAGCACAAACATCTTCGCCCAGTAAGGTCCGTCGATAAAGTCAACGGACTGCCCTCCGAATATGCTTATCAGCGCATTCACAAGTCCGTCGGAATACGCTGTTTTCTTGAAAAGTATCATAAATACAAGTCCGACTGCAAGCGTATTCGTCACATAGGGCAGAAAGTATATCGTCTGGAACAGGTTGCGGAGCTTCTTTATCGAGCTGAGCCCGAGGGATATCAGAAGCGCAAATCCCGTTGAAAGCGGCACGGTTATGATAACCAGCAGGAACGTGTTCTGAAGCGCCTGCATGAAATAGGGGTCATGCAGGACGTATGAAAAGTTGTAGGAGCCTATGCCGAAAGAGGTCTGCGACGCGGAATTGTACCCTTCCTCAACAGAGTAGATCAGAACGTCAATCAGAGGATAGAGCATGAACACGCCGAGGAATATCAGCGCCGGCAGCAGGTAAAGCCATGCCTTGAAACTGTTTTTCTTCATAATCCCTCCGTTAAACCGTCTTGTAGTAGATGCGTTCCTCCGTCTCGCGGTCGAAAATAAAGAGCTTTTTCGGCTTTACCGAGAAACGAACCTCGTTTAGTTTATCAGATCTGGAGTGCACGGGATCAATAATTTTATCGATCATATCATCCAAAGCCGTGATGCTAAATGCTTCTTCAGACTCAACTATCGAACGTATCAGCTCACCCTCCTGTGCATAGTGCGAGGAAAGAATGCTCGTATCGCGTCCCATTACTTCAACGCCTTTCAACAGACATTTAAGCCCTCCGTTATCGTCGGGAATAAATCCCTCCGGTCTTATTCCGACATATATCGCGGTATTCTCTACACCCTTTATCTGCATGACCGCATCGTCGCCTATAAAAATGCGTCCATGCTTTACCGAGCCTACAAACACGTTTATCGCGGGAGTTCCGAGGAACTTCGCCACAAACAGGTTCTTCGGATCGTCGTAAACATTCTGCGGCTTGTCTATCTGCTGTATCTTTCCGCTCTTCATAACAACGATGAGATCGGAAATGCTCATAGCCTCTTCCTGATCGTGAGTTACGAAGATCGTGGTTATGCCGGTCTCACGCTGGATACGGCGGATCTCCTCTCTCGTCTGGAGCCTGAGTCTCGCGTCAAGGTTTGAGAGCGGTTCGTCGAGAAGAAGCACTCTCGGACGCTTCACGAGAGCTCTTGCGATAGCCACACGCTGCTGCTGACCGCCGGACAGCTCGCTCGGCTTTCTGTCCATAAGCTCCTCGATCTGCACGAGTCTTGCAGCTTCATACGCCTTATCTATCATTCTCTCTCTCGGAAGTTTCTTGGCACCTTTGAGGTTCTCAAGCGGGAACATTATATTCTTCAGCACCGTGAGATGCGGGTAAAGGGCGTAGTTCTGGAATACGAGCCCCACTCCCCTGTTCTCTACGGCTACATCGGTCACGTCCTCGTCATCAAAGAATATCCTGCCGGACGTAGGGGTCTCAAGTCCGGAGATAAGGTTAAGCGCCGTACTTTTTCCGCAGCCGGAGGGTCCGAGCAGTCCGATCAGCTTTCCGTCGGGTATCTCGAAATTGAAGTTATCGACTGCAACTACGTCGGCTCCGCCCTTTTTACCGCGGTTCGGGAATTTTTTCGTCAGATTTTCAAGTCTTATCTTCATAGTCCTTGTCTCCGTTCTGATTGTTTCGCACGAAATAATGTCTTGCAAGAGAAGTCGAGAGCCCGTCAAGTCCGGGATAAAGTATTCTCTCGCTTATATTGAACTGATCGAGCATATCGCGGACTGCCCAGCGTATTTCTTTTCTGATTATGTACCGGACAGTGTGGTCTGTATGCTTTTCGAGGAAATCCTCGATGTCCTCTATTCCCGCCGGTATGATCGAGAAGAAGGAGTACTGGTTGATTATTCTCTGATCCACGGAAGGGGGCTCTATATTCACGAATGCTTCCGCGCCCATATCAATATCGTACTGCTCGATGCTGTCAACGATCGAGGTGAGGGTATCTACGCTGAACACGAAGGAATGCTGTCTTTTAAGCGCGTCCCGGTATCTTCTCGGCAGGTTCTTGTTTGCGCTCTGCATATCGAATCTCCATACCACGCAGTCACGCTTGTCGAGCTTGTCGAAGTTGCGTTCGGAGTGGGCGAAATGGAGCGCTATCAGCGGTGAGTATGTCCAGTCCAGAAGTCTTGTGGGGAGCCCGTGATGCTGACCTATCATCATCTGCTTCCATATCGACTCGCTGAGCGTGGGGTCCGCGATACAGGCGTACTTGTTGAAGTTCCGGAGGACTGCCGGTTCAAGCTCTTTGTGCAGGTGCTTGCAGTTGAGCCGGAGGCTTGTGGTGAGCTTGTATGACGAGTCGGGCATTCCGCGGTAGAAGTAGGGACTGCGGACGCGGTTGATGTCGGGATTGTACTTCTGCTCCGAGATGAGCTTCATTATCCCGTCGATGCTGTCTATAACAATGGTTTCTATCATTTTTCATGCTCCGATTTGTAAAATTACCAACTTTTATTATATATCAAATACACCTAAATGTCAATATCGCAGAAAACTAAAAAGATGACGGGGAGAGAGATCAAGAGAAACGCTGAACCTTTTTGTAAGTCTCTTCTATATCTTCTGCCTTCGGCTGATGGGGCGCCGCCCCAAGCCCCGCTGGCGACTTCGTCCCAGACCAGACCAAGGCTCCGCCTTGGATCCAAGGACGCATATCGGAAAGAGATTTTCAAGAGATTTGTGAGAGGGGGCTCTGCCCCCCAACCCCCCGCAATCCCCCTTTGAAAAAGTGGTCTTGACCCCCCAAACCGATGCAGTATTTCAGAGCGCGCTTCTATGGGCGAGTGTAGCGAGAAACGCAGTGGGGTTGGCGAAGATTCCATTCATAAAAACAAAAAGCCTGCCGAAAATTTACACTTTCAGCAGGCTTTCGTTCTGTTGTGATAACCCTCTCACTTAAATGCGGAGCGATCAAAGTTTTTAGGGAAGGGGGTTCGGGGGAATGACCCTTTTTTCAAAAAGGGTCTGCCCCCGGTCTCGAGCGCCGTGCGCGACCAGTCTCGAGCGCGAGCGACAGTCTCAATCGGAGATATCGTAGGGGAGGAGCTTGACGAGCTGATCCTTAGTGAGGATATCTTTGAGGAGGCTGACGGTCTGCGCGATCTCGGCTTCGTTCTCGGGGAGATCGTGGGTGAAGATTATGCTGATATCCGAAGTGTCAACCTTTGCAAATCCGAGCACGTCAAGCGCATTCGAGATAAGTCCGAGCCTTATCTTCAACCCCTCGGTGAAGTAGCGCTCCTTTATCTTCGTCATCTGCTCGAATGCAAGAAGCTTGTACTTCATCGCTACGCCGGAACTGTTGCCGGAGAAGCTCTCATCGCTGAGGCACGGTACACCGCTGAATTTGTGGATATCGCTCTCAAGCGAACGGCGCAGGATATCTACCGAGCTTTCGTCAAACTGCCTCGTGAGCCACTTCGCATCGCCCGTGTCGTCCATCGTCATAACACCGTACTTCTTTATCGCGTTGAATGTGCTCGCTTCCTCTTCTTCCGTGTCCCCAAGTATCTGCCCCTTTATGACAAGAAGCGAATCAACAAACTGCTCCTTGTCGTTGATGCGGTCGGACTGGAGCGTGTTGTATGCGTCAATAAGCGTCGTCACCTGCTCAAAGTCGCCCTGGAGATCCCAGTTGTTGTAATACTCGATTATCGGCACGTCCCCGAAATAATGATCGTAGGGCGCACTCTCCTGCGTTATCGTGAATGACGGAGTAGTGAAAAACTCGCGGACAGTGCTCCTGTCGCAGAGATAGACCCTGTAACCCGTGCGGTAGCCGTCACTTCCGCTGACCGGCATATAATACACGCCGAACAGGGGCTTCTGACCGACTGTGTCATCGTACACCACAAACGCACTGCGCGGGTCAAGGCTCGCAAGCTTTATCTCCGCGTCCGGCGTCATATACAGCATCTCAAAAGATACCCCGAATATCGAGCCGAAACGCGCAAGATCAATGTCCTGCGTGTCGCTGTCACAGCGCTTTAACACGTCTTTTACCGCCGAGATGTCCTTTCCGCTCATGCTCACATATTTCACCGGTGAGCCGAGAAAATAGCCCGTCGTGCAGTCCGTGATGTACTTCGCGTGATTGCAGACAAGACGATTGTTGGAAGCTCCGCTCCCCTTCGTGCGCGAGAGTATGTCATGCTCGCCCACATAGTAGCTGTAAAGACGGTCAAGCCTGTCATTCCCCAGCTCGTGTTTCAGTATGAACTTTACCGCAAGCTGCGGCGTTATCTTTGTGTTTTCCGGAATCGTAAACATATATGTTTCTCCTGTGATCCGGCTCTGCCGTATGCTTCCCTGCCCCGGTCAGAGCCTTTCTTCTGCCTTAAAGTCCTATCTTCCTTCTGTCAAAGCTGCTTACCGCACGGCGGGTAAAACGCTCTTCAAGCGCATACCGTACCGCGTCTATCGTGTGATTGTCACGGTCGGGAAAACCGCTCCGGAATCCGCCGTGACCGTCCTCGTCAAGCTTGTAGCCGGTAAATTCCCGCGCCGCGTTCGGACAGCGCACCGGGTCAATGATTATCGCGTTCAGATCGCATAAGCGCCGTATCCCGTATTCCACCGAGCCCTGACCCTTCTTCGCAGCGCGGATATTTATCCCCCTTGCACGAAGCTCGTCATTTGAACGCGGCTCCGCACTGTCCGCCGTTATCACAAGATTCGCCGGGTCAAGCGGCTTTATCGCCCCCGCTATCTCGTCAAAACGTGCGCCGCAGCGGTAAAACTCCTGGTAGATGTACAAAGTCCTCGGTGCGTGCTCGTAAGCCGTGCCGATATACACGAACGGGTCTGCGCCGTAT
The DNA here is from genome assembly GCA_002363155.1 of Ruminococcaceae bacterium UBA3215. Taxonomy (GTDB): domain Bacteria; phylum Bacillota; class Clostridia; order Oscillospirales; family Ruminococcaceae; genus Ruminiclostridium_E. The sequence continues at coordinate 59,352 of DEWH01000002.1, forward strand.
CCCCAGTCAATGCCGCGGTATGTGCGGTCAAAGCTATGCACCTTTTCATCGGATATCGCTTCAAGCCTTACATTCGTGAATACCTCCGCACCCGTGCCTGTCATCTCGCCAAGATACTCGTTTGCATACCGCTTCGGGTCAGCCCGTTTCAGATACTCCGCTTCCGCAATAAAAGCCTCTCCGAGCCAGCCGGACGGAACTTCACGGTAATCGCTCCTGTGCAGAAGCCTGTCCGGGCGGGGAACTGCAAATTCGCGGTTCACCCATTCGGAAGCCGAACACGGCGGGTTGTAGGTGTAAAAACAGAAAAAAGAGCCGCTCCCTCTCATAAGCGACTGGTTTATCACGTCTATCTCCTTTATCCCGCTGAACTCGTCCGCTTCCTCATACCAGATGTACTTAATATACCCGGAAGCGCATTTCACCGACTTGAACTTTCGCGGATCGTCTGCACCGCGGAAGATTATCCGCTGCCCCGTGGGCTTGTAGATAAGCTCCGGTATGCTCACACGACTGTCCCAAAGGTCGGCGGCGCCAAGCATATCTATTGCCCAGAGTATCTGTTCGTAAACGCTTTCACGAAGCGTCCTGCCTATCTTTCGTATAACGGCGGCATTAGCCGTGCTGTCCGCCATTATCCCTCTTACGATCTCAAGGCTCACGAACGATGATTTACAGCTTCCTCTTCCCCCGCACAAGGCATAGTGTGTATGCCCGTTCTCCGCGATATCAAGGTGAACTGCGTGAAATGAGGGCGCTATCAGCGAATTAAAGTTGATCCGTCTGATTTCCGTCATATATCAGCACCCTCGGTGAACCGTCTTCATCTGCACTTCCCGTTTCAAGTCCGAGATATCTGCCGAGCTTGAATGCGGCACTCATACGGTCTTTGTCGCTGAGCTCCTCGTTGCGCATCACCGCCGTCAGAAATTCGAGTATCTCTTCCCTGTCGGCAGATCGCTTTTTTCTTCCCGCCATTTTACCGCTCCTTTCCGTGTCAAACAGCTTTTGTGACAGAAAAGACCCGTGCTTTCCGCACAGGTCCACAATAGCAATATAACACATTTTCCGGTGACAAACAATGACATCTTTCCGTCCGTTTCGTTTCAACGATTTACTCCATAGAAGCACACTTGTGCACAAGTGTGCTTTTTTGTGCACAAGTGTGACTGATATAGATATAGATAGAGAAAAGGATAATGATATTGAAATTGATACTGTTATTGATACAGAGAAAGAGCACCTTTGTGAGGTGCAGACACGCACACGGTTTTTTTATCTGCGGAAACTTTATCATTTTATCACATTACTGCAATAATACACATTTGATATCATTTGCTACCATTTGCTACCATTTGTTAGCATTTGCTACTGATATAGATATAGATAAAGATATTGAAACTGAAACAGAAATTGATATTGTAATTGATACAGAGAAAGAGCACCCTTGTGGGGTGCGGTCACGCACACGGAACTTTGAAGCTGTGTGAGCTTTATCGTTTTATCACATTACCGCAATAATACACAATTGTCACAATTGTCACAATTGTGACTGATATAGATATTGATATTGAAACTGAAACTGATATTGATACTGGTATTGTGATTGATACAGAGAAAGAGCACCCTTGTGGGGTGCGGTAACGCACACGAAAAAACAGCCTGCTGTAATCATCAAAGCAAGCTGTTTCTTGTTATTCTGAATGGAGTTATCGCCAACCCCACTGCGTTTCAGTCCGCACCCGCCCATAGCATAACGTTCTGAAATACTGCATTTATTTAGGGGGTCCAGCACCCTTTTTTAAAGGGGGCTGGCGGGGGGTTGGGGGGCGGCGCCCCCTCTCTGAAATCTCAAACCTCTCTCAAAATCTCTAAAAATCTCAAACCTCTCTCAAAATCTCTCAAAAAGTCTCTTCAATCTCTCACGACTTCTTGCCGAAAAGCTTATGCTTCTTATCATTCGCGGGGATAAGGGTACGGAGGAATCTGATACGGTCGTACTTTTTGAGCCGTGCTTCATTCTCCTTGTACGCTTTCTTGTCGGCGGTCTTGTCGAAGAAGTAGGTGTTGATAAAGCGCGAAGCAGGCTCCTTATATGCCGAGAAGCCGAGATCCTTGTATTCGGCGCGGTTGCTGTCGGTCTCAAGCTCGCCTGTGAACTGGTTCAGCTCGTGCATCATCTGCTCGCTGTCGCGTCCGATGTCCTCATAGTACATCTTGAACGTGTTGAAGAAGTCAATATCATACACCATAACGCCCTTGTCGTCGATATGGCATCTCGTGTTCGCAAACAGCGACATAGCAAGCTCCGGATTTGCCGAACAATATATCTTTACCCAGCCGGTGAGCATCTCCTGCTGATCCGGCTTGTTCACAAGCTCGCTGAGCTCGTGAAGTACGGCAAGATCACGGGTGCCGTTGATGATCGCGCTGAAATGCTGGAACAGCGATACAGTCGGGAAGTTCGTGAGTCCGGGATACTCCGCGATCTCGTCCGCGGTCTGGGCTACAAGCATTCTGTCGCCCGCGATCGCAGATACGCTCTCATTCGTGAATCCCTCTGCAACTGCAGGCAGGAAAGAACCGTTGTGGAAATGATCGTATATATTCTTTCCGAGACTTCCGTCGTCCACCGAAAGCGGATCATGCTCCGCATGAACCGCCTCTTTCAGCTCGTTCATAAGCTCGAATTTCTGCGTCAGCGGCACCGCTTTAAGCATCTTCGATACCGGCTCGTCAAAATACTTCAGAAATCCCGCGGAGAAATGCTCGTACTGGTCGCTCTTCTTCGCGCCCATCTCATCATAATACTTCTCCGTCACGCCCGCAAGAAGCCCCAGTGCATGCAGTATCCTCTTACTGTTTCCGTCCGCAGTCTCGCGCTCCGCATAGCCTCCCGCTATCTTCGCATACACCGCGCCTACGCTTGCGTTCTTGTCACGGCGCTGGAGAAATCCGATGTAGATGTAGGCAATGTACATGAACACATCTGTCGCAAGCTCCGAATCGTCATAAGCCGGCGAGGTAAGGCGGTTGTAGATGCTGAAATTGTTCTCCGAAACAGTGTAGATCAGCGCAAATGACCAGATGCGCTGTGCCTGTCGCTTGTCGTCCTCTCCGAATGTGGCGTAGTAACGGCTCACTATGTCGAATATCTCCATAGCCGGAGCATATCCCCCCGCCTTGCACTTCTCGATCTCCTTCTCCCAGTAGCCGTTGATGCGGTTGAGGAACTTCGCCTTGTTGTCAACTATGCCGTAGAAGTTGTAGAAGGACGAGATGACCGTGCATGCCGCCGCCGTGTCAAGCTGGGTATCATCTCCGCCCGACAGGAACTTCCACATGAAGTAGATCTCGTTTATCTTCGCAAGACTGAACCTGTCGCCTGCGTCAAGCTTCGGCAGTATATCGTTGTAGAAGCCGTTCAGCTCCTCGTTGTCATAAGAAAGGATATTGCTCATTACCGCACGGATAAGCTCGTAATACTCCTTTACCGCGGAAGCTTCAACTCCGCTCACATAGGACTTCCCGCCGGTAAGATCAAAGCAGTATGCGCCGTTCACGAACTGACGGCTCAGGTCAAGCCCGGTGACAAAGTAGATGCTGATATCCTCCACCGCGTAGGTGTCGGTAACGTGGGTCATGAAGCCGAGCTTCTTGCGGTACTCCGCCGGGAATGCGGGGATCATGATGTTCATAAGCTCGACTGCCGCACGGGAAACTCCGGCTGCATCTCCGGGAAGCGCCACGAATACCGAACAGCCGTTCTCCGCCGATAAAAACAGCGCAAGCAGGAACTGCGCGAATACATCGCTCCGGAAATACTTCGAGATAAACGCGGCGTTATGCTCGCGTCCCGTGCATTCCTCAAAAACATACTGCACCGACGGAAGCTTCTCGCTTCTCGGACGCGCAAAATTGCCGGACTTCGCGTTTATGAACATATCCGGGTTGAACGGACGTATGTGCTCTTCAAGCACCTGCCTGCTCTCGCGCTCATTCAGCACGAGCGTATAGGCGACAGACGAGTTCCTTCCCACATAGTCGTATTCAAACGATATCGCAGACTGGATAAAGCACTGCTTGTATTCCTTGTAGCAGCAGCAGAACTTCACCGGGTGATCGTCTCCGCCGGTGAATGAATAGTTATTGTATCCGCTAAGCTCATCATCTGACATCACGTTGTAGAATTCTTCCGTTGCGGCAAGCGTTCTGTAACCGGCTCCTGCCGAACCACCGGACGCGCTTCCGAACAAATGCTGGTATGCCATACCGATCTCCTCCTGTATATAAAGACTCTTATTTCGAGAACAGTTTTCTGAAAAGTCCGCCGCCCGTCTGTTTCTGTTTATGCTCCTCCGGCGGCTTATCCGGGATTATGCCGAGCTGTGCGAGAATCCACAGGAACGGCTCCTCGACGCGTATCTCCTGCGGGATACCGCTTGCTATCTTCTTTCTGTCTATGTTATCGACTTTCACCGTTTCCGTGGGTCCGCCCAGCGCAGATACCGCGAAATAGCCGACATTGTTGAACATGAAGTCAACGTTCTTGCGGAACAGCGGAGCCGTGATGCCGAAGAAGTTATGCACCTCGCTGTTTATCACTTCCACCTGCTGCATATCAAGATAACCCTTGTGTTCGCACTGGCGGTAGATGCTGCTTTCACGGCTGAAATAGCGCTGTGTGGTATCCGTGGATCTGAGCAGGTCGCTCTTCGTCAGCACTATTGCTGTGGGCTTATCCTTGAAGTCGATATCCTGCGTGAAGAAGGATTCGAGTATCTTCACCGCGTCCCCCCTGCCGAGAATATAGTCGGCGCTTGCATTCGCATTCAGCGCCGCAAGTCTCTGAGCGGCTCCCGTCTGCATAGGGTCAACCATGTACAGGAACGCGTCCGCGTATTTGAGGTGTCTTGCGCGGGTATTCACATACTCCGCGTTCTTGATGCCGTCGCCTGCGACATCGTAGAATGTCAGCGTTACGGTCTTGTCGGCAACATTGTCGCCGTTTATCTTGTTTATCCCGACGCGGAACTCGTATATGAGCGGCTCCACGACTTCGTTTACATGGGTATGCTCCGGAAGAAGCCCCTCACGGTACATCGGCGTGAAGTAGTAGGTCTCGTATTTGTCCGAGACTGCGCCGGTAAGCGGCATCAGCATGGACTTGAAGCCGTCGTCGAGGAACTGGAGGCGGTTGATGAGAGTGGTCATATAGACGGTCTTGCCGACTGCCGTATCTCCGGCGAATGCTATGGTGTAGCTCTTTGTGTAGCCCGCCGATTTAGGCAGGTCATTGTGGCAGTAGGGACAGAGCCGCTTGTCGCTGTCATTTCCGAACTCGTCACGCACGGAGCACATTACCCCGTCCCTGTATGATACCGGGTCGCCGCCGACCGCAAGCCCGATGTACTCGTCGCCGCTCACTCCGCCTTTCGGCGCTATTACCGGGAATCTTCTCGGTGCCTGACGTCCGAACTGGCGGTAATAGTCGGCAAGGTTCCTGTCCACGATGCTGTCCTCACGCAGGACTCTCTCGCCGGTCTGTTGGTTCGCCGCGTAATGTCTCGGTGAAGCGGCGCGGAAATGCACATCATCGGGAGCAAAGGTCTTGAAGCAGTACGGGCATTTTATAGGATAGACGACCGGAGTCTCCTCCTCGGTCTTTTTCAGCATAGCCAATCTTGTTTCTTCCTTTCCTGTTCTTTTCTGTTATAAGGTTATGGTAAAGCTCTTTGCAGCGTTCTCCGGCAGAATGGAAAACTTCGACAGAAGCCATTCAAATGACGCTTCCGGTATCCTGCAGTCATTTACCGACGCGGTACCGTCCTCATTCGGCTCGAAGAATGTACGCTCCGGGAAATACATGGACGTTTCTCTGCCGAAAAGCGCAGAATACGCGGAATAATGCGCGGGTATCCTCGTTCTGAACACAGCCTCCGCCTTATCGCTGCGGGCTTTGAAAGCGGGAGTCGGGACAGCCTTCTCTATCCTGTCCGCATTATCGCCCTTCATCACCGCCGCCCATTTCTTATCGTCACCGAACACCTTGTCGGCTTTTGTCATTATGAGTGCAGACGGGCGGTCACAGGGGAAAGCGCCGAACACCTTCCGGAAAGTGTCGGTAAGATATCCGAGCCACGGGTCATAAGCCGGGTCATCGGAAGGCGCAGCTTCCGCGAGATCGGTGATGACCGCAAAGCCGTCCGCACGCGCAATGGCGTTGTATGCTATCATCGGGTATCTCTCGCAGAGATCACGGTCAATGTTGTATATATACACAAGCGCGCTGTTGTAGGTAACCGCATTCCCTTTCCATTCCTCCGGTTCCGCAGCGCCCTGTCTGCCAAACTCATACACCAGCGGCGCAATGGAAGCCGCGGCTTCGGGAACAAGCCCTCTTGCGTAGAGCGGTTCCTCGTACTGCTCATAGAACAGGTTGGCGGTCCGGAGATCGGCGGGCATGAAGCTTGCGCCGAAACCTGCCAGCATATCCCTGTTGAGCCGGTGCAGCACGGAGGCGATGTAGAAGCTTCTCTCCGCGTCGTCGGAGCCGGTCACCACCACCGATACGGTCTTTACCTTGCCCGCCAGCGCAGGAAGCAGGTTGCAGCAGTGAGGGCAGGCTCTCACATAGGAGACTTCGCCGGATGCCGTTCCTGCCGCAAATACGCTGGGAATACCGTCGTTCTGCCGTTTCTGAAAGTAAAGCGGCATCTTCCTCCCGCCGAATGACTCTGTTCCGAGAAAGTACCGGAGGTATTCCTCATATTCGGGATAGGTCTCTTCCGATGTATTCCTGTAATCGACGAAGAGCGCCTTATAGTTCGAGTACCGCTTGAAGCAGTACGGGCATACTATTTCGTAGGTATCTTCCGAAAATTTGTTGTTATTCATGTTATGCAGTCCGTTTCGTTTTTATCAGCCGAACAGCCCGGCATACAGCTTCTCCGCGCTGCTCCCCTCTTCGCCGGCATTCTCCGCCGCTGTGAAGGTATGAAGCCTCATGCCGGAGAAGAAGGGCTCATATTCCTTTATCCCCGGAAAAGCCGAGAAGAGATAGTTCTTCATGCCGGCTTCGCTTTCACGCATATTGAAGATATCCCCGCCGGCACCGCCGCACTTCTGCGCAAGATCGAACTTCGTCACCACGATATCCAGCACCGGAGTGCAGTCCGAGTATCTGAACGCGCTGACCATTCTGAAAAGGTCACGGCGGACAAGCATATCCTCGCTTTCGCTCTGTGAGATGACCGCCTTCGCCAGCCTGTCAACGGGCATACAGTAAACGTAATGTCCCGCATCGGCAGCAAACGGCAGCGTCACGCCCACCGAAAGATCGTCCTCCGTATCGCCGCAGGAAGTGTCATGCAGAACGTCGCAGACTGCCTTCTCGTCCGACGAGGCTTCGGAGACTCTGTATATCGCCACAGGCTCACGGAGATCGGCGGGAGCCTTCCCTTCCGCAGCCATTGCCGCCGCTTCGCTTATGTCGTGAGCGGAGCAGATGTTCTCGTTCAGTATGTAGCGGTAGCGGCTGTCGGAGGAGAACTGCCTTGCGATACAGCCGTTCGCCAGCGCAAGCACCAGTGAAGTCTTGCCGCTCCCCTTATCCCCGAACACCACCGCCGTGTTCACGGAAGCGTCGTCGGTATCGCGGTAAAGCTCGTTGTGGCAGGACGGGCAGACAAGCACATCGGTAATGCGCCCGGTCTTTGTGACAAGCACCGGCCTGCCGTTCTCACAGGATATCTCCCCGAAATCCGGCGAGCCTTTCCCGCAAACGTCCGGCAGCATCGTCACCGCGTCGTATATGCCGCGGGACTGTGCATACTGCCTGTATATCGTGTCGGGAACGCGCCTGTGATCCGGCGGGAGCCTGAACATCGCACCGCTGCCGGTATCGGCAAGCCTGCCGCAGAATATACATCTTCGTTCAGACATTGATGACCCGTTCCTTTCACTGCGCGGTAAGCGCGAATTCGTCCTCGTGCCCCGGGGCAAGCTCCAGCGTTACGCTGTCCCCCGCATCGGCTATCACCGGTCCGATCGCGGAAGTGCCGGCGGGAAGCATCTTATCTATGCTGTAAGCATACCGCCCCGGCATGAGCCGGTAAACGAGCGTTCCGGCAGGTATCTCCGCATCGGAATCTATCGTGAACTTCACCTTCTTGTATGTCTTTCCGCTCTTCTTCTCGATAAGCCTGTACCGCACATTCAGCGTGATACCGGTTATACGGGCGGAATCGCTGGACTTTGTGAAGTCGGCGGAGTCCGGGCTGTCACAGCAGTAAACCCTGAACCGGAGCAGTCCCGCGTCCCTGTCCGAGACGGGGTAAATGTACTTCCCGCCGGAAATGCGGAACTCGTCCATAAAGCACAGATCGGAGCATTCCGCAAGCTCTGCGTCCGAAAGCGAAGCCGCGTCCCTTCCGTGAAGCTTATGCTCGAAAACGACTCTCACGCAGCTGTAGCCCGTAGGCCAGCTCCAGGAAACGCACACATTCCCGTCCTCGGTGCGGGAAGCTTCTATATTCTTGATGAAGTGATCCATTCCTCAGTTTCCTCTCCGGATATAAAGATCGTCGCCGTGTCCGGAAACATATCTTTCATACACCTTCCGGCACTCGTCTATATAGACGACGCTGTCCGCGGAAGGAACATTGTATATCGCAAGCTGTTCGTAGGACGCGCTGTTCACGAATCCCGCGTGGACGGTGTTGAATGCGGGATCCTCGTACTCCGACATCTTCCGCACAAATCCGATATCGCCGTTTCCCATGCAGCAGAGAGTGTTGCTGGGCTGGAATACGCTGTACCGCAGGTTCGCGCAGCACTCATACTTCAGCTTCTCCACCAGCCTTGCATCGACCCAGCCCCGGTCTCTTCCTCCGCCGGAACGGGCATACCGCTCATACAGCTCCTCGTCGAAGTTCTGTGCGAACACCGCTCTTACCGCGGTTGACGCAAGAAGCTTCCGGTAGATATCCAGGGCTATGTCCTCAAACTCGCCGGTTCCGTTCTCCGCGCAGTTCATCAGCACATTGTACAGCTCCCTGCCCTTTAAGCAGGCGGAGATGCCGCCGGAGCCTTCAAGCTCGCCGACAGCCTTTCTCACCGTTTCGGAGTAGCATGACGAGAAAGCGTCCGCATCTGTAAGCGTGGATTCGCTGTCGTAGATCTCCCGGAGTATGGCTTCATTCAGCGAGTCGGAGAATGACCGGATACTTCCGAGGGCGGAAGTCACCGATGACGCAAGCCCGCTCACCTGTGCGAGTATCCCGGATACAAGCCGCTTCATCATCTTCCGCTTCAGTATCTCAAGCTTCACGCTGTACTTCATTTTTACCGCCGACGCGAGTATATCACAGCCGGTGGGCTTTGAGAAAAGCCCGTGCGGCAGATCGGAACAGGGCTGGGACAGCACCTTTTCAAGCTGTTCCGCAAGCTCCTTTTCCTCCGCGTCAAGCCGTTCGGCAACGCTGTCCAGACAGGCGGAGATGCTGCCGTCGTGACCGAGCAGCTTCAGCGCTTCGCTGAGTTTCAGCGTACCCTTGTTTATATAGCCGGAGATAATGCCGGCGACATTTATGCTTTCGCAGATGTCCGTAAGCGGGACAGCCGCATTCGCGAATTTCTCTTCAAAGTATCTCTCGTCCGCGCCGCCGTAATATCCGAGTATGTCGCGGACGTTTGTATTGCGGACGATATCGGGGTCACAGCCGCCGTTCCCTGCCGGGAGCACGGACAGCACCGAGCTTATATCCGGCAGCCCGGCGGTTATCCTGCCGCAGGCTTCCGCCACCGCGTCATAGCCGAAAAGTTCGTTTACCGGAAGCTCCGGCGGTTCGCTGTCAGCCGTTCCCACAAGCATATCCGTGAGTGACCTGAACATCACATGGGAAATGGTCTCGGCGGGCATCTCCGCCGAAGAATAGCCTGCCGTATAGAACGGGCTTGGCGGGAGCGGCTCCGGGTCTTCCCTGTCGCGGAGGATCGCGGTCATTGCGGCAATCCGCGCGTTGTTCACGGCATTGTGCGGGCTGTACTTCATATCGCTTCGGTACATTTCCAGAAAGAATACCGCGCCAAACACAGGTCCTTCCCAATGCACGGTTATCCTCTGCCCTTCGCGGAACATCACCGGCGCGTCGTACAGGAACTCACTGTTCTGGCAGTCCTCAAGCTCACGGAAGAACGCCGCCGAGTTGAGGTAACCTTCCTCGCCCGTGCTGAAATGCACGAACAGGTATGTCATCACTCGTATGTGAGCTGTCTCCGTGAACAGCATCACAAATTCGGGCAGGAGCGCATTCAGTTCACTGTCCGAATCGGTAACTATGAAAAGCATGCATCTGTTGGTCTGCGGAAATCCCTGGGACATCATCAGCCGGTCAGCTGCGGTCTTCACCTGTTCGTTGAAGGAGGAGAGGAGCTCGTCGCTCCCGGTGACCGCGCTTAATAAACTGCCCCGGACAGCGGGAATATCGAACCGTATCGTAAGATCGGCGTCCGGGCAGTCCGTACCCACAGAAGCGTGCAGGATACTGCCGCCGTTGGTAAGCCCGTTTTTAAGGTGCTTTCTGACTGCCGCGCAGCTTTCGGCTGCCCTTTTCCCGGCATACAGGAACATCGCGGGATATTCCGCTCCCACGGAGGGCGCAGGTTTGTCCTCCGCGGTGCGGTACATACATTCGTCTATTTTCTTAAGAAGTTCTTTCATCTTTCCTCTCGCGTCATTCAAGCAGTTCAAGGGAGCTGTCAGCCATTTCTCTGAGCTTCTTGTACTTCTTGATGATCTCGTCGCCGCGGTCTGTCTCATACTCCGAGAACTCGGCTTCCATATCGTCTATCGCCTTTATCGACGCGGTAACATGCTTCTTTATTGTGCGAAGAAACTCGATGTGCTCATCGGGAATATCCTCCGAATGTGCGATCTGGGTGCGCTTTGCGATGTAGGCGCGCTGAGAGTCGTCAAGTTCGCAGAACTTCTCGAACAGAACGTAGTAGTAGAAGTATCTCTGCTCCGTGGTATCGGCTATGGTGAGCGTATTCAGCACATTCACATTGTCGCCGGAGGAATTGACATAGCGGAAGAAGTTCTTCTCCTTGAAGATGACACCCGCAAACAGCGCATCGAACATAGCCTTGAGCATCTTGTTCGCGTCCTTTTCGCGGTTCATTGCCCCGTCGCAGGCTTCCTTTGCCGCCTCAGCCGCGGTGTACGCGTCAAGCATCTGTTCAACGTACTTCCATGCGCCGTATGTGCGGACATAGGCTTCGCGTATCTTGTCCGTCTCGGTGGCATTCATATAGTTGACGGGATTGAGGGTGAACAGCACGGGAGCGCTCTTTGCGCGGTCCATCATCTCATCGAACTTCTGCTTTGCTTCCTTTATGGAAGAAGCCTTCTGCTGATCGTATGTCACCGCGTTCACAGCGTCGGCAGTGAGCGTTTCGTCGTAGTGAACATTTCCCACGGGGTCAATTATGCCGATCTCAAGCGCCCTGTTGAAGATATCACGATGCGCTTCATTCTCGCGGTGTACCTTTGCGGAATTCTCGGTGACGAACTCCTTCGGACGGAGGGTGTCATGTATCGGGCTGGGCAGTTTAAACCAGTCGGTGTCGCGCAGTCCGCTGTATGTGGAGTAAAGATGCTGACCGATCATATTCGCGTCCTTCGTGCCGCCGGTCTCGGAAACAAAGGAGTAGTAATCCGACTCGAACAGGTGAACGGTGTTGTGGTGAGCTACCGCAAGACCCGCGCCGAATGTGAAGATCGAGATACGGTTGGTGTAGGGGCTGATGATCTTGTGGCGGCAGAGGACTTCGTCCTCGTCGGCAGCCGCTTCTATCGGGCCTGCCTGGTTAGGAATGGAAGCGTAGAGTATCTCTGCCGTATCGGTGGAAGTCGAGCAGGGATACATGATATTCGAGCGTGCGCGCAGCTCCTTGAGCAGCTCCTTTGCCGCATCAGCTCTTGAAGCGGCACTCGGATAGCGCGCTTCAAAGAACTCGCTCATGGACTGGCTCAGCGTTTCGGAGAAGTGAGATGCGATCGCGTCGCAGATGAACGAGGACACATCGAACTCGTCCCTTGAGCGGGAGTTCTTGAACTCGTCAAGGAAGCGGCGGAGTATATCGGACACCGCGTTTTCAAGGTCAACGGCGCTTATCTCCTCGTTGAGCTTTTCAAGCACGTTCTGCTCGCTCTTGATGTCGTACATCTTCCACTCGTAAGTCTTGCTGAGCACGCCGGAAGACGCATTCTCAACGCCGGTAACGATGTTGAGGTTCTTCTCGCAGACAACACGCAGATAATCGAGGATACCCACCATATTGTCGATAAGGTCATTGAAGTAGCTGCTGATACGGGCGATAAGATCGCTGTACAGCTTTATGGTGTAGTCGCAGCGCACAGAATCTGCGCGGTTCTGGTAGTACTGTGAGATAAGGTTGTAGTAGTCCTTGCGGAGCGTATTTGTGATATCGAGGGGCTTGTTGACGAAGTTCCGGTATGCAAGGTCAGCCTTGTTCTTCAGCTCCATAAGCTTCTGGGAGCTGAGATCCGCCTGTACGCCCATTTCCTCGCTGATGCAGGTGCGCAGCTTCTTTAACAGGCAGAACTTATCTTCGGAACTGATGAGGCTTGCGATATAGAAAGGACCCTCTGCGCAGCTGCAGAAGCTGAGTTCCGCAGCCTGTACGAACTTGCCGTAGAAATGCTCAACAGCGTCCGGCAGGAACACGCGGTAAGCTTCCTCCACCTTGTTTAGCCACTCGTCGCCCATATCTTCGACGCTTCTCTTGTTGTTTTTGAGAGCCTGGCGGGAGAAAACGGGGTTTTCGATACCGCCGTCGAAGAGTCCGGGTCTGTGGGAATCGAAGAATGTCTGCACGGAAAGGTTGTCAAGACCTATTGTTCCGAGGAACACTATTCTCTGCTCATTCGTCGGTACGTTGTCATGCAGGGTGTTCATGTGCGCGAACACCTTTCCGGAGAGGTATTCGAGGACTTCCGATTTCGGCAGGATAGCCGCGGATGCACCGACAGAGGAATACACGTTGAGCATCGGGTACTGGGGAACGATCCCGGCGAGAGCCTGACCGAGGTTCACGCGGAAGGAGTCTATGCTGAAATCGCCCTGGTTGTCGGAGGAGGATATGAAGTTGCAGATACCCTCAGCCGCGATAGAGAGACTGAACTTGTACTGTTCGGCGGGATTTTTGAGGACGAAGCCGTCCTTGCCGCTTGCGGAGACAAAGAGACAGGTATCGTAGGGGCGCTCTGTGCTTATTGTCTCGAATGTATCGGAGTAGCGCTGCCTGAACGGATCGAACATATGTGAGTGCATATCCATGAGGTATTCGAGTTCCTGGAGCGCGGCAAATCCGTTGCGCTTGATATAGCGCTGGATATTCGGGTCATCAACGCGGGAGAGGTTTACATCGGGGGTAAAGAGAAAGCCCATTATATCGAAGTTATCCTTGCCCTGGCGCTTGATTATCTCGCGGACTATGTAGGGGATATCGAGGAATGTACCGCTTCCGGTACCTCCGCTGATACCGGAGAGAATGAACACCTGGAGACGCTGATCGGGCATCATTCCGGTAAGGAGCTTCTGCACGTCCGTGGTTATCGCCTTTACGACAGCGTTTATGGAGTTGAAGAGCAGTATTCTTCCCGACTGGCGGATACCGTTCGCGCCGTCATCACCGCTCCCCTTGACCTTGGTGTAGATGCGTTTCGGGTCATCGAGCCACTCCTTGACGTACGGAGGGATAAGGTGCTCGTTGGAGAGGAAGCGTTCAACGGAGCCGGATATCGAGACATACTCGCCGACTGCGAATCTCATCTCGCCGTCTTTCTTGTCGGTCTTTTTCTTGAAGTAGGTGTTATCCGAGTCGATACCGAGTATCTTGATATTCGACGGTATCGCAAGTGCCTTGTTGGGCGCATCTTCGGGAAGCCTGAACCGCTTGTTGATGAGCTGTTTCGTGTAAAGCAGCGCGTCCATTCCCGTTCCGCCGAGACCGATGATAAGCACCGGGTTTCCCTTTGATTCAACTCTGATCTGCGCACTCGACATTGAGCCGCCAAGATCAACGCTCATAAGGGATATGTTTTCCTTCTGTGATTCCGATATTCTTGCCATTTTTACCCTCCGTGCAGAGATTTTTTATAAGATTTGCGAGAAATCTGAGAAAGACTTGAGAGATTTGAGAGAAGAGCTGACCGACATAATTGTCAGCCGTCTTTGGGGTTTGCAGAGACTTCATGCTGAAATAGCAGAGTATAACTAACCGAGGCGCTGCACCCGCCCATTGAAGAATGTCGCTACGCATCAGTTTAGGGTATCCAGCACCCTTTTTTAAAGGGGGCTGGCGGGGGTTGGGGCGGCGCCCCATCAGCCGAAGGCAGCCGATATAGATCAGGTTCTCAAATACTGAACGATAACGAGATTCGTCTCGCCGTTCCTGCCGGTACAGCGCATCGTTACCCTGTTCGCGTGACCGATTATGATATTGTTTCCGAGCGTAAGTCCTCCGCTGTACTCTATGCCCTTGGCTTTCGACATTCGCAGATCCCCGCTGTCAGTCATAGATATCGCAATTGATGACGCAGCACTGTGCGGTATGGCATCGGCAGATTCCGACTTCTCAAAAAGCGTCTTCATTACATCGGAAAGCATGACCTTGCGCTTTCCGGGTGCCTTCTTTGCAAAATCATAAGCCATAGGCGCGGTAGGGATACCGCCCGCCGTCACCGTTATATTGAGCCTTCCCGAGAACATTCGGATATGGCTCTTAAAGTATCTCATAAGCATCACGATAAGTACGATAAGCACCAGAACTCCGGCAGCGCAGAGAAGTATCAGCTTCAGCGGACCCTCCGGCTCCTTGTACTGCTCATCGCCCGCCGAAAGCTCGATGATGTCGCTCCTCACATCGGTGTTGCCGTTGTACAGGCTGACCTGCGCGGAATAGGGGCTGTCGCTGTCGAGGACGTATTCACCGGTGAACTTCTTGTCTCTGTAAGAAAGCGGTATCTCCGCAGAGTCGCCGGTATCGCTGTTCCTGACTATTGCTCTTCCGATAAGCGAGGTGATGATGTTCTCATCGGTTACAGGCTGATTTTCCGGGTCTGTGAGGGAAGCAATGAATTTCAGCTTTGTTCCCGCTCCGACAGCCTTGTCGGTGTAGAGAGTGAAGTCAAGGCGGTAGTCGTGGGTGTAGATGTAGTTGATGTCGATCGCAGTCCCCTCCGGTGCCTTTACCGAAAGCTTCCAGCTTCCCTGCTTCGGTTCATACACCTTTACAAGTGTGTAGCCGGTGTTCCAGGAAATGTCTGCGGAAGTGCCGTCAAAAGCCACCTCTGCGCCCTCTGTATCATACAGCTTAACATCGTTCGGAAGCGCGCTGTGCATTATCACGATATTCGCTTCCGCAACCGTAGCGTCCTTTATCTCGAATGGGGTATCGCGGAATTCCCCGTCGGCTGTGTAGTCGTCAAGTCCCGCTGTTTCGGCGCCTGTGTGGCGGACATAGATGTCGCTGAGAATGCCGGAAAGAGCCTGGGGGCTGTCGGTCATATAAGTGCTGTCGGCGTAGGTGGAAGAGGAGATGTTCTGAAGCTCCGCCTCGTCAACATCGCCGTTCGCGTTGAGACCTATCGTATAGATCGGGATCCCGGCATTGCGCGCATTCACGATGCCCTCGGTAAGATCGGATCTCGAGTCGTCGAGCGTTCTTCCCGCATCGTTGTCGGTAATTACGGTCTTGCCGTCGGAAAGGAATACGATGAACTTGCCGTTTCCGCTGTAATCGTCGGAAGTGAGCAGGTCAACCGCGTGCAGGACTGCCATGCCGATATCGGTAGTGCCTTTAAGCTCGCCGAGCTCATCGACTTTCTTCTTGAGCGCTGTCCTGTCATCTTCGGTATTGATCGGCTCGGGGGCCTGTGAGTAGATGATCTCGCTTCCGAAAAGAACGAATCCTATCTTGGTACTGCCGAGACTGCAAAGATCGGAGAACAGCTTTATCGCCTCAAGGCGTATGAGATCGGGATCGCTCTTTGCCATTGAACGGCTCGAATCCACAAGAAAAACGACATCGACTTCACCTGTTGTAGCACCAACGGCACCCGCGGTAACAACACCGAAAGAAGCCGATGCAGTTATTATAAGCACCAGCAGAAACGCGAAAAACTTCTTCATTATATATTTCCCTCCGGAAAAACCAGTAAAACCAACACTGTTTTATGTGTTTTTTACCAATATGAATTGCATTATCTATAACATTATACTACATTTTCACAAAAAAGTAAAGCAAAAGTTTTGTATTATATGCTCCCCCGATGCACTGTACGCAGTAAATTCCGCTGCGAGCGTAAAACCCCTCAAACCCGCTTGATTACAGTGATCAAGAAGCCCCGGAACGTTATACGGAACGCTCCGGAGCTTTATCAAGGGCAAATATAGTTAACGCATTCAACCAATTTTCTGCTTTTTGCACAACAGACCTGCTGCAATTATTGTGATACTGCACAAACCGGGCGGGACTTCGAGCGGAGGAATACAGCGTAGTCGATCACCACGATAACCGCGCATACTACCCATATCATCGGTTCGAGTATGCAGATGCCGAAGTAGCCGAGCTGCGGCGCAAGTACAGCCGCCGCGATCACCTTCATTATCAGCTCGATACCGCTCCCACAGACCGGTACAAGCTTTCTGCCGATACCCTGGAGACTGCTGCGCAGCACAAGGAGAACTCCGAGCACGAAGAAGAACGAGATGTTGATGATGATGTACTGCGAAGCCGTTTCGATAACGGTCTCATCTGCCGTTCCGGTAAGCGCCGTGATAAGCGGAACTCTGAAAAATACAGCGCAGATAACGGAGAATGCGCTCCAGCCGAATGAGAGCAGAATGCTGTCGAGTATTCCCTTCTTGACGCGGTCTATCCTGCCCGCTCCGTAGTTCTGACCGGCGAATGTCGAGGACGCCATTGCTATCGTACCCAGCGTGAGCATGAATATATCGTCTATCTTTCTTGCCGCGGTATGGGCGGTTATAGTCGCGGTTCCGAGGGAGTTCACCGCGCCCTGCAGAATGACCGAGCCCACCGAAACTATCGCGTACATAAGCCCCATGGAAAGTCCGGTGACCGAAAGATCGGCAATAAGCGCCCTGTCCCATTCAAGCGTGCTGCGGTCAAACACAAGCACCCTGCACTTCTTTGCTGCATAGATGAAGCACAGCACCACCGAGACCGCCTGGGAGATCACAGTCGCATAGGCTGCGCCGGCAACGCCCATTCCGAAAGCGCCCACAAACAGGAGATCCAGCGCAACGTTCACGAATACCGACACGATAAGAAAGTACAGCGGAGCCCGGCTGTTCCCCACGGCGCGCATCATTCCGGCGAGCATATTGTAAGCTATCGTGACTGCCGAGAACAGCAGGATTATGCCGAGATAAGACTCTGTACTGTTTATGATCTCGGAAGGCGTGTTCAACGCGGACATAAGCGGGTGGAGGGACAGGAGCCCTGCCGTGGTGAGCACAAGCGCGATACCGGCAGAGAGAACGTAGGTGAGCGCGGCAGCCTTCTTCAGACGCGCCGTATCACCTGCGCCGAAGAACCGCGCGATGATCACCGCGAAGCCGTTCGTGAGACCGCCCGCAAACCCTATGATAAGGTTATAGACCGGTGCGGAAGCTCCGACTGCGGCAAGTGCGCCGTCACCGAGGATATTGCCGATTATGGCTGTATCTGCGACATTGTAGAGCTGCTGAAAGATATTGCCGATCAGAATGGGAACGGCGAATACGATCAGATTTCTGAGGATACTGCCCTCAGTCATATTCATTGTCGGGTTTTTCATTTATTTGTCTTCTTTCTTTTGTTCACACTGCATTTTGTCTTTTTTAGTTTTGCATATTATACTTCTTTGCACCTCAATTGTATATCACGATTTTTGGATTTTAAGCACAAATTTTATATTATTTTATGAAAATAAGCTCCCGGAACTGCATTTTCTCTGCCTGTTCCGGCAGTATATTCCAAATGTATAAATTTGTTATTGAACCGTGAACGGAATTGTAGTATAATACAGGCAGGAGAAGCAGATGAAAACAGATACTATACATTTGCAACAAATCCTGCTCTTGATTTTTGTAGGTTTATACAAATTTTGAATTTTACCCGAAAATCCTGTCACTAAACCGCGTCTTTCAACGTTTTTATTAATAGAGAAGAAAATCTGTGAGTCAAAACGGAGGAAATCAATATGAAAATGACGTTAAAGCTTATTGCAGCCGCACTCGCTGCGGTAACGGCGATGTCCTGCACGACGGTGAGCGCCTACGCGGACAAGCTCGAATCCAACGGCGGGATAATGTACCGCTATTCCGACAGAGGACAGTACCTCGGCAGATTCACCGGCTGGGCAAAAAGCCGGGGCAAGATGTACTACTATCTTGACGGCGTAAAAGTCACGAAGAATACGGTGATAAACGGAAGGCGCTTCAAATTTGACAGGAACGGCGTCTATCTCGGCAAATACACAGGCTGGACGCACTCCGCGGAAGGTGTGAGATACTGGAAGAACGGCGAAATGTACACCGACTGCTGGATAAAGATGAAGAACGGGAAATACCGTTATCTCGGAAGCGACGGCTGTATGCGCACGGGCTGGTCACTCGTCACCCGGAACGGCAAGGGAAAGTTCAGCTTTTTCGACAGCAACGGCTACTGGGACGGAAAGACATACAATACCGGCTACGGTCCGGAGACTCTTGCGGACGTATTCAAGGATATCGACTTCTTCTCCGCGGAGGAGTATTACGCCGAAGTCCGGAATATAGACGAGGATTTTCCCGACGAGTTTTACGGGAGCGAAATACTGCTCGGTATTCTTGATCCCGATCTTTACCGTCCGCTCACCTGGGACAGCGCAAGGGGCGGTATCGGAGATATCACGGATAATATGGCAAAAATAGTTATCCGAAGCTCCGAGAGCGACAGCCTTGAACTTGAGATCGCTGACGGCGGCGTCGGACACGAAGCATACCTTTACTGCCCCTATTACGGATTCGGGCTGAAGCTTTCGGACAGATACGCTTTCTCAAAGCTTGCAGATGAGATCGGGCTTCGCGAATGGGACTACACACAGACGGCAGGAGATGATGAGGAAGTGACCGAATACGAGGAGCCGGAGCCCCTCGACTATGAGACAGAACAGAAAATAATCGCGGACTTTCTTGAATACAAATCGTCAAACAGCTTCTGGCGGAACATAAAACCTTCGGAACTGCGTGTTATAGGGTATTACGGTACATACAGAAGCGGCGAGGTAGTGATAGTTTACGGTGACGAGTTTGAATGCACCGATGATTACGTTGAACTTGAGATCGCGGGATATACCGTCGAAGTAGGAAGCGGAAGCTATGAACTCCTGCTCCACCGTAACGGCACATTCGTTCCGCTGGCGAAGGCGTACGATCTCGGATATCTCAGCAATGATGATATTGCGGCAATAGCTTATTATTCACAGAACCGGTAAGGAGGAAATCAATATGAAAAAGACGTTTAAACTAATCGCAGCAGCCCTCGCTGCGGCAACGGCAATGTCCTGCACGGCGGTGAGCGCCTACGCGGACAAGCTTGAATCCAACGGCGGGAAGATGTACGTTTATTCCGACAGCGGTGAGCCGATAAAGCCCTACACCGGCTGGGCAACGGTAAAAAGCGGAAATACAAGCTACCGGTGCTATTACGCCGACGGAAAGAAACTCAGAAGCAAGTGGC
The DNA here is from genome assembly GCA_002363155.1 of Ruminococcaceae bacterium UBA3215. GTDB lineage: Bacteria > Bacillota > Clostridia > Oscillospirales > Ruminococcaceae > Ruminiclostridium_E. Next base: position 79,170 of record DEWH01000002.1, read on the forward strand.
TGAAAGAGAACGGCAAGCGCACATACTACATCAGAAGCAGCGGAAGAATGGCGACAGGCGATCTTAAGATCGGCAAAGTGAACTACTGCTTCGGCGATGACGGTAAGCTGATATACGGCGTGAAATTCAGCCTGTCCGACGTTACCGAAAGCGGTGCGGTGCTGACGTTCAGCGGAGTTCAGCAAAATGACCCGAACGCGGATCTTACGGGCGGTGATGACTATTATGTTATTCGTAAGAACGCAAACGGAAAATGGGTCAAGGTGAAGTATCTGATAGATAACTGGGCATTCACCGCTCTCGGTTATCCGTTCTTTGAAGGTGAAAAGCCAGTCGAGCATAAGCACTCGATAAACTGGGAGTGGCTTTACGGCAAGCTCCCTGTGGGCGAATACAAGCTTGTCACAGACTACGTTTACCAGCCTAACAAAAACATACCCGTTGACAGGAACCACCCTGATACGATCAAGAAAGTTTATCTCCCGTTTAAGATAACCGAGAACAACAGCAATATCGGTGAGTTCGGCTTCGATTTCGAGATCACCAAAAAGTCAGCGACACGCATTGAGTTCAATGCTGTCCGCACCGGCGCATACAAGGGCGAGGTTGACTGGGATTTTGAATGCTACGACATCGAGAAGTCAACAGGTGCGGATCCGGAACTTGACTGGGAGCTGTACAACGGAATATCGCTGATAAACACAGCCGGCTGTGAAGTGCTCGGCATAGAGCCGGACTCCGTCACTCCTTTCAGAATTACGTGGACAGGCTCATACGGCAGTCTGCCGGAAGGCTCCTACCGCATTCATATCGTCCTCGGCAACAACTACGCAAAGAAGGATTTCTATATCCCGTTCAAGGTAACGGAAGCGGAAGCCGCGAAAACAGCCGATCTGATAAAGACCGTGCCTGCCGTTAATTACACAACGTTCATAGGACCGCCGAAGCTTTATGTCACAGCGGGCGGCAATACCTACACAGCCTGCCGCAGCACATCTTCATGGGAAAACGAGGTACCAGGCTCGGGCGAGAGTGGGGGTGAGGAAGCGTGCGGTGAGGGTGCGCTTCACTCGAAGCAGTGGATGCCGATGATAGATGTGAAAGCGGGTGAGAAGATAACGCTTTCAACTGAGTTCGGTCCCGCGCCCAAAGAAGTCACGGTCAAGTGCTGGGACGAGAAGTACTGGGAAGACTATGACGCGTATGACAAGTATGAGACTGTCAAGGCAAGCGGAATGACATTCACTCCGAAGAAAGGCGGTTATATCTACGAAGTTTTCTGCAAATGGGACAATTTCACCAAAGACGGAGTGCTGATGTCCGGGAACAGCTATTACAGCTTTTTCATAAGAACAAAATAACCTACAAAGACCGCTGTGCGCATTTGCCGTACAGCGGTCTTATTTCGACAGACTCAGCGCCCCCTCTCTGAAATCTCTCATCTCTCTGCATAATCTCTTAAAATCTCTCTTGAAATCGGGGTAAAAGTATGCTATAATAAGAAAAAAGCGCGAAGGGACGTGATGATATGATAAAACTGCGTGAAGCACAGGCTACCGATCTGAAAGACCTGCTGAACCTGTTTTCCGAGATGTACGGTAAAGAAGTCGAACAGACCGATGAAAAAACAACACTGATCTGGAACAGAATGCTGACCGATCAGTTCTACCACATTATAGTTGCGGAAGAGGACGGAAAGATCGTCTCGACCTGTTCCTGCATCATTATCCAGAGCCTTGCATACGAGCATCGCCCTTACGCAATTGTTGACAATATCGTCACCCGGAGCGAGTACAGGGCGCAGGGTCTTGCTACCGCGTGCCTTGAAGAAGCGGCGCGAATCGCAGAGAGCGAGGGCTGTTTCCGAATGATGCTCGCTACAACATCAAAACTCGAATCCACTTACAGGTTCTACGAAAAGCTCGGCTATGACAGGAACGAGATGACCGCGTTCACACAGTGGCTTTTCTGACGGAGGGCAAATGGCAGAAAATCTGAAAACTATTGCGGACAACAGACAGGTCCGCCACGAATATTTCATTCTCGAAAGCATCGAAGCCGGCATAGAGCTTACCGGCACCGAGGTGAAGTCCATACGCGCCGGAGGTGTAAATCTCCGCGATTCGTGGATAGAGATAGAAAACGGTGAGGCATTTGTGAAGCAGATGCACATATCCCCTTACGAAAAGGGCAACATATTCAACAAGGACCCTATGCGCGAACGCAGGCTCCTTATGCACAAGCGGGAGATAATGCGCCTTTTCGGTCAGGTCAAGCAGGGCGGTCTTACGCTCGTTCCCGTGTCGCTCTATTTCAAGGGGAGCAACGTTAAGGTGCAGGTGGGTCTCTGCAAGGGCAAAAAGCTCTATGACAAGCGTGCATCAATGGCGGAGCGTGACGCGAAGCGCACCATAGACCGCGCGATAAAGGAGCGCAACAGGTGAAGCGGTTCTTTGCGCTGATGTCTGCTCTGGCATTTGCGCTGATATGCTCTGTAACAGCCGGCGCGGAAGAAAGCTCATACACGCTTACCCCGAACACGGTCTCCGAATGGGAAGTGTTATCCGGTACAGGCATAAAATATATGCCGGAGCAGAAAATATACTCTGTTTCGGGGAGTATGGAGCTTGAAATAGAAGTTTCCGGCGGTGTATATCTGTACTGCGATATGGGCGGTTTCGGGCATTACGACAACGGCGCAGGAAGCGGTTCAAACATCAGTTACATCTGCTATAACGAGGTCGGTGCAGTAACAGAGCCCTACCCTGTCGTTCAGACCGTACCCTCGGACGGTAAATTTCACCGTGCGCAGATCGGCACAGCGGAGATGCTTGCAGGCATACCGGACGATGTTCATTCCATAAGGTTTTCGATCACGGCTGATAAGAACCACTATATCAAAGGTTTGTATATCTATTCAAGCGATATGGGAGCAAGGGATATGTCTGCATTCAGCTGGAGCGATGCAGGAAACGGCGGAAACATCGAGCCGAACGCAAGCCGGGCTACTTACTGGATAATGGCGGGAGGAGTGCTTGCCGCCGCGCTCATCATGTTCGGCATAAGGAAATGGAAAGACCGGATAAGGAAAGGAAAATGAATATGGAACTTACAATGAAGATCGAAGGAATGATGTGTCCGCACTGCGAGGCATCGGTAAAAAAAGCACTCGAAGCGATACCCACTGTTGACAGCGCTTCCGCAAGCAACGAAAAAGGCGAGGCAGTTGTAAAGCTGAACGCCGAGACCGACTTCGCCGTGCTGAAAAAGGCTGTCGAAGACCTCGATTATAAAGTCATCGTCTGAGAGGGTCGCTTGCGCTCGAGAAGGTCGCTTGCGCTCGAGAGGGTCGCTAACGCTCGAGAAAGTCGCTTACGCTCGAGACTTGGGGGAAACCTTTCTGAAGAAAGGTTCTCCCCCAAACCCCCTTCCAAAGACTTTTAATCGCTCCGCAGTTAAGGGAGAAAGCTATCAGAACAGAATAAAAGCCTGCTGAAACTCGTCTGTTCAGCAGGCTTTATTATATGATGTGAGCATCTCATCTCCGTGTTACGGGATTTGGGTGCAGGGCTTGCCCTGCCGCGGGACGGGGGCGCGCAGCCCCAGAACCGTCTGTTAAGACGCGCGTCAGCGCAGCTGTCTGAGACCCGTTTGGCGGAAAGATTCTTCGCGGTACTCGCGGGGACTGCACCCGCGGAGTTTCCGGAAAGTTCGCGCGAAATGGCTGTAACTCGAAAAGTTCAGAAAATCCGATATATCGGTGAGCGAATAGTCCGAGCTGCGCAGAAGATTTTCGGCAGCTTCGATGCGCTTTTCCGTGATGTAAGATGAGATCGTCATGCCCGTTTCGCGCCGGAAACTTGATGACAGGTATGAGCTGTTCAGCCCTACTGTCACGGCAAGTTCCGCACAGCTTATCTTCTCGTGCAGGTGGCTGTTGATGTACTCCATACACTTGATTATATGGCGCGGGAACGGGTTCTTCTTCTTCGCGGCAGTCACCGCTTTCACAAAATATCCGATCATCTCGTCGTGTATCGTGATAAGCTCATCTATGCTCCGCGCACAGTCATATTTCCGGATATAGATATCGCTTGCGTTGTATGCCTTCTCCGGCTCCATTCCGCCCTCTATCGCAAATCTCGTCACAAGCGTGATGTTGCAGATGCACAGATACAGCATATTTTTCAGCGGATCGTCGGACAGATGCCCTGTCTCGCCGGAAAACAGTATCTTCCGCGATTCCTCTACCGCCCGCATATCGCCCCTGCGCACATACTCGTACTGGAGCATCTCCTTGTCGTAGCGGTGATGATTGAAATTATTCTCGCTGTTTAAAAAACGCAGATATTCTACTTTCTCGTCTGTACTGCTCATCTTATCGCCTCCGGACTGTACTCCTGTTATTTTACCACAAACCGCCTGCCCGGTCAAGCAGAATATAATTCATACTGAATCAGTGTCTATCCGTAGAGAAACAATGTAATTTCGTCACGATTCAGATATGCGCGCAGAGCGCGCACAATAATTGTGCATTGTGAATTGTGAATTGTGAATTTGTCTATAACAGTATCAGTTGACAAACAAAAGAACGGGTGATATAATGAAGCTGTCAGAAATGACGGCAGACACGGTTCAAACGCGAAAAGGAGTTTACTATGTATATTGCAGATGACAGCAGATATTCGGCAATGAAATACGGCAGATGCGGAAAGAGCGGACTGAAGCTCCCCGCCGTATCACTCGGACTGTGGAAGAATTTCGGATTCGGTTCGAGCTTTGAGAACGTGGAGAAGATGTGCTGTACCGCCTTCGATCTCGGCATCACCCACTTCGATCTCGCCAACAACTACGGCAATCCCTACAACGGTTCCGCCGAGGAGAACTTCGGCAAGGTGCTGTCACGCGATCTCGGAAAATACCGCGATGAGCTGTGCATCTCCACTAAAGCCGGCTACGGTATGTGGGACGGACCCTACGGCGACAAGGGCGGAAGCAGGAAGTACCTCATCTCTTCCCTTGACCAGAGCCTTAAAAGAATGGGGCTGGACTACGTTGACATATACTATCATCACATCTTCGACCCCGATACTCCGCTGGAAGAGACCGCTCTTGCACTCGATCATATCGTGCATCAGGGCAAGGCGCTTTATATCGGCATTTCCAACTATAACCGGCAGCAGACTGCTGAAATACAGGCGATCTTCCGTGAGCTTAAAACCCCGTTCATCGTGAACCAGCCGTCATACTCCATGCTCAACCGCTGGGTGGAGGAGGACGGGCTTGATGAATACTGCTATGAGAACGGCATAGGGCTTGCGGTATTCTCCCCGCTTTATCAGGGCTTCCTCACCGACAGATATCTCAACGGTATCCCTGCCGATTCCCGCATAGGAAAAGGCGATACCTGGATCGCATCACAGCTTGACGAGAAGATGCTGAACAAGCTCCGCGGGCTGAACGAGATAGCATCTGCACGCGGTCAGAAGCTGTCGCAGATGGCGATATCGTGGCTCCTGCACAATAAGGCAGTTGCTACGGTGCTTATCGGTGCGAGCCGTCCGGAGCAGATCGCGGACAATGTTAAGGCAGCTGACCGCAGAGATTTCTCGGAAGAAGAGATCGCCAAGATAGAGAATATCTTAAAATCATAAGAGTATTGTTCTATGAAGAATCTGTCAGATTTCCGTGTTACGGGATCTATTTAGGGGGTCCAGCCCCCTTTTTAAAGGGGGCTGGCGGGTCCGGGCAGCGCCCGGGTCTCAAGCGAAGCGCCCGGTCTCAAGCGAAGCTCCTGCGGTAACGGCTTACCGCAGGAGCTCTTTTTCTGTTTATGCCTTAACACTTCCCCGGCACCAGGCATATAATAATACAGCCAACCGGCAATAAGACAGAAAGGAAGAGATCGCATGAATTTCAGCGAATGTGACAGAAACAATATGTCCGACAGCGTTAAAGAGCGCGTCGGATATGCCTATGTGCCGTTTCAGAAGCTCGGACGCGTTTATACGCCCGAAAAAGCTATGGTGCAGGGTACGATATTCCCGGAACTCGATATAGGTATCGGAGAGTATGAGAGGGGGCTTTACGATGGAAAATAACAGGAACACCATGACTTCCGCACAGCTTATGCGCAAGCTCAGCGAGGCTATGTTCTACATGACAGACCTCAACCTCTATCTCGATACCCACCCCGATGACACGAAGGCTCTCAGTATGTTTGAGGAGGCTTCCTGCAATGCGAAAGCCTGCTTTGACGCATTTGAGAAGCGGTGCTATCCCCTTGTTGCAGCTTCCGGCGACTGCGATGACAGCTGGGAATGGCTCGTCGGCGTGTGGCCGTCGCAGAAAATGGCATAAGGAGGGCTGAGGTATGTTCATATTCACGAAAATGACGCAGATACCGGTCAGGATAAACAACAAGAACCCGAAACTTGCAAGCTATATTCTTTCACAGTACGGCGGTCCCGACGGCGAGCTGGGAGCATCTCTCCGCTATCTATCCCAGCGCTTTGCGCAGACGGATAAGAGCGGTATCGCGCTTCTCACGGACATCGGCACCGAGGAACTGGGGCATCTTGAAATGGTAGGAAGCATAGTGACCCAGCTGACAAAGGGCGAGGGAGCGAAAAGCTTTGACCGCTACGGAGTCGGAGATTACTACATCGACCACGCAAACGGCGTATATCCGGCAAGCGCCGCCGGCGTTCCGTTCAGCGCGGCTTACCTGCAAAGCAAGGCTGACCCTATCGCGGATATCATGGAGGATATGGCGGCGGATGGTGACACTGCGAAATTTATACCTTTAGAGAACCACTGTTTACAACTTAAGAACTAAAACATTATCCCGAGGCGGATCCGAAGGGGTGTGGTGTCGACCGGAAAGCTCCCACAAATCCTTAAGTTGTGGATAGTGTTTTGAGGGCCTCTAAAAATTCCAAAAGATCTCTATGTTTACTTCACGGCTATATTGGGGAGTTGGGTGAACAATGATCTTGTCAATAAATGTGTGGACAATTTCAAAGTTAAGATCGGTCATATCAAGATATTCCTTAGCAATTTGCATTTTTGTTTGATTGGATTTAACGATTTCTCTTAATTCTTCGATCCTACGCTCTGTTTTGGTTATTACAGATCTGACCTGTTCAATATCAGCAGTAAATCCGGCAGATAATTCAATAAACATTTCCTCTGCAATTATGCCCTTGAGTTTGTCCAAATATAATGTTTTGTTGGCATTCAGTAATTCCTGAAGTTTCCTTTTGGATTTTTCGAGACCTTCCTGAGCTACGATTATTTTGCTTTGAGTGCTATTATTGATCTGTATCTCTCCCGATACATAATCAGCATCAGCGTGTTGTACGATCTGAGCTTTGAGTTCCTGCAACACTACATCGTACAGACGCTTATAGGTCACTCTGACTCCTTCCGGACACCTTGCTTTGTCATAATCGTGTACTCCACAAATCAATCCTACGCTCGTTTTCGTCTTGGTCAGTTTTAGTGTTCCGCCACAATGACAGCAAAACAGTTTCTTGCTGAATATGTTGACCTTCTTGGAATTATCAGTGTGACACACTATTGCACGGTCAGATTTAATACTTTGAACCTTTAACCATACTTCTTTATCAATTATAGGTTCGTGAGTATTTTCTACTCTGATCCATTGACTTTTACCGGTAGGCTTGATTATCTTTGTCTTATACGAAATACTGTGAGCCTTATTCTGAACCAGATTACCTATGTAAACTTCATTGGATAATATGGAATTGACCATAAAGTATCGCCATAAAGGTTTACTTTTAGGATAATGATTGGATTTGTAATCAAAACCATTCTGTGTTTTATATTCGGCTGGTGACAAAACACCGTCTGCATTCAGAATTCTTGCTATTGATGTGCAACCTATGCCGGACAGATATAGATCATAAATACGCCTGACAACTTCTGCTGCCGGTTCATCAACTAAAAGATGTCCTTTAATTGCCGGATCTTTCATATATCCAAACGGAGCAAAAGCGCCTATAAAAAAGCCGTTCTTTCTGCGATTTGTTAAGACAGCTTTGATGTTTTCAGACATATCTTCGAGATACCATTCGTTTATCAGTCCGTTTATCTGTCTCGATTTTTTATTGCCCTTAACATCTGTATCGGCATTATCAACTATACTTACGAAGCGCACTCCCCATAATGGAAAATAGTAATGGATATACTTTTCTACCATTTCCAGCTCACGAGTGAAGCGGCTTTGTGTTTTGCACAGAACGATATTAAACTTTCCGGCTTCTGCGTCTTTGAGCAGCTTATTAAATGCAGGTCTATTCCTGTCTGAACCCGTAAAGTCATCATCGGAATAGATGTCATAAATCAACCAATCGTGATCTATCGAGTATTGCGTAAGCATAGCCTTTTGATTCTTAATACTCTCGCTATCATCGGTTTCATTGCTTTTATATCGATCTTCTTCCGACAATCTACAATAGATTGCAACTTTGGGTAAATCTGTCATTTTGTTTTCCTCCTATAAACAAAACGACTACCTATTACTATATAATATTATACCATAATAGATAGCCATTGTCAAATCTATTTACTCTTCTCTTTTTTATTTATATATTCTACGAGAAGTTTATTGAGTTTTTCACTTCTATCTTTTTCATTTTCTGATATAAATTTGTTTATTACCATAATGTTCCCCCCTGTTATTCCCATTTTTATGGGAAATAATACTGAAATATTCATTATTCGACTATAATATGGTCACGCCGCATATATCAGGTCGAATACCTCATCAAAGAGATCGTTCGGCATAAATTCACCGTGATACTTGAAGTATATTTTTTCAATCCTACAAGTGATTGTTAATGCTTCATCGTAGTCAAATACCGCTCCTGCCTCGTTCTTAGCGTACTTTCTTACTAAATATCTTGCTCTGCTCATTTTATGTATTTCCTTTCATACCTTTATATAACTGTGCCGCAAGCGTTGGTATTCGCCTGCGGCACTTTGCGTATTACTTATCTTGTTATGATCTCAACTATCTCCTGAAACAGATCGTCCGGCATAAATGCACCGAAACGGCGGTAGAATGCCTGTTCGATCTCGCAGGCTTTGTTGAGTTGTTCGCTGTATTCCTTCAAAGCCTTTTCCGCAGCCGCCGAAGGATTCAGCGGAGTTACCGTGATCTCATAAATATCTGTTTTCATAGCTTTAAGTATCCTTTCAGTTGTTATTATCAGTCGTTTCCGATACCGGCAGAATATCGCGCTCCTTCAGGAACCGGTAAAGAAACTCTCTTCCGGCGTGAGTCCAATACATAACGAGTATCGGATTTTCACGGTCATATCGCGGGAAGATAGTTATTGTTTTGGTATATCCCAAATCCTGATACGGAGCATAAAGTACCCACGGACCGGAGTGCATCTTGTACTGAACACCAAAAGCATAAAGCATTGCATTCATTCTTGTAGCGGACATTCCGTAATCTTTTGATATTGCCGTCATCGGTATTAACCCCTGCGCCTGCAAAACCTTGTCGTAAAAATCACACTTAGGCTCACTTACGTCGAGCAGTTCTTTCAGATCACGATTCTTTTTCTTCTCGGCTTTCAGGTCACGGAAGAGCTTCTCAGCTGCTTTCTTGTTTGCGGCGATCTCTTCAAGGAGTTCGTCTGTGATATAAGCGCCGTGTTTCCTGATTGACGGTAAAACCTCAGAAGTGACCCACCTTTTGAACTCACGAAGCTGATTAACTCGGTCTTCAACGCCAAGGGGGTACTCATAACGTACCCCCTTGTGAGCTTTTCGCGGAGTCATTGTAAACAGCAAGGAATACAGACCGCTTTCATTGATTATGGTAAAGCGCTGCTTTCCTCCATTTGTCGAAATGTATTCTGTCTTTCTATCGGCTTCATCTACTCTTGAAAGGCTGCGATTGTGGTTCGTATCACCGAAAGCAAGGCATATATCCTTACCAACGAACCAAACCTCGCCGTTAATATCGAGCGTCCTGATCTTACCGAAATGTGCGTTCTCAAAAATCTGCATATTGGTTTCCATATTATGTTTCCTCCATATTTACCTTTTGTCCGGCAGCTCATAATCACCCACGCTTACCGCGAGAGCTTTGTTGACCTCTGCCATTTCATCATCTGTCAGCCTGCAAATGGGCTTGACCAACTTGCTTTTGTCAATTACCTGTATCTGTTCACACAGCACAATTGACTCCTTGAAAAGATTGGTGTTTTGAACAGTAACGTGAACGGGCAGCTCGCACTTTTTAACAGATGTTGTCAGCGGTACTATTATGGTAGTAGGGCTGTGACGATTGCCGACATTATTCTGAACGATCAGCGCGGGACGTGCGCCTCTCTGCTCGCTGCCTTCTCCGTTCAAAAACGTGAGATAGACTTCTCCTCTATTGACCCGAAACATTGTATCAGTCCTTTGCAATGTATTCATAGAGAAAACCCTATGTAAACAAGTGCTGTCATTACAGCAGCACTTGTCTCCTGCATATACGTTCTATTTGTCCACGACACCCCGAACGAGGGAAACGTATAATCCGGAAGTTTGCTGAACTTTCTCATAGGGGGACGACCCTCTGCCCATTCCTGTGGTGCAGCCGTTACGCTTTCGCGTCAGAACGGAAGTATCATTATCCCTCTTGCCTGTCATCGCGCTAATGGTAGCCGCCCATTATTTCAAAAGAATATTACTCGCTCCGCCGGTATGATCTCTAAGGTTCAGCTCATAGCGCTCTCTTGTCAATTACTTCAATGTTCCGCTGGCTGTAAACTGTTCAAGACCAATGACATCGTGGCGTATTCTTTTTCCCGCTTGCCCCGCAGGGCTGCAAGAGGAAAGTAAATTATACGATGTTATTCAGTTTTCAAAGAGCTGAAAGGTAATGCTACAACCACCTGTTTTGTGATTACTCACCGGAGAACTTTTTCTTCTTCCTATTCTCCAAATCCTCAGTGGCTTTCTTGAAATAAGACTCATAACATCTAAGCCTTTCACTCACTACCATTTTCGAGCCGTTTTTATCCCTGTCATTCAGTGATTTTTTTAATTTTTGTTCAATTTGTACAATAGAATTATGAATTCTCGGTTGTGTCACCCCCTCGATTTGTGCAATTTCACACTGCGTTTTTCCATACAGAGCATAAAGAATAAAACGTCGTCTCTGTACTTCCGTGAGAGATTCAAAAAAGTCTCTCATTTCCACCGCAAGTTCTTCATCATTTTCTTTTTCTACAAGCTCATCTTCCACTGAAGGCAGGCTACATAGCTGCGTATCATCCAATCCGTCGATAGACACATTCCTTCTGCTAATACGCTTTGTGTGATTAAACTCAACGTGAAGATCATTGTCCGACAGTTCTTTCCACTTGCGGATCTCGTTCTCGTCGCCGCCAAAATCAGCAGCGGTTATTTCACGGACTTCACCATTAGCAAATCTGTAAACGATAGCGTCCTTGTTTGCGTGGTTAATTCCATAATCTGTGTACTGAAAATCTTTCATTTAGGTATCCTCCGAAAATCTGTATTTGTTGGTAACGAACAAATCAGATTTTCAGGGATACCGAGCTACTGCCTCACTGTACTTTCTCATATTCTGCTCCCGTTTTCGGGCAACAAAAAAGGGCTTACGGAATTAAACCCGTAAACCCTTCAATGCTGCGGCGTATTTGCCGGCAGATTTATTGCAACACAAAAACGCCCTGCCGATAACACGGCAGGGCAGATAACATATTCAGTTTTGTATATGCAACAGAGTATAATCTGCCAGCATATACATTATAACATATTGAAAGTCTCTTGTCAGTATCAAATCAGTCTCATTTTAGTCTCATTTTAGTCTCACGTTTTCAGATGTATAATTCACTCACTTTCCGAAGCATTTTTTGAAATTCTTCCCGCAGATTTATCGGAGTAATGATCTCTGCTTTATCGCTAAACTGGAACAGCCAACCAAAGAAAGGCGCAGGCTGCTCCGTTTTAATATCCGTATGCACTATAAAGCTGTCCTCGTCGTATGGGAATACCATTATATCTTTACCAAAACGATCTAAGACAGGATTTATTAGTTGATTGGAAAATCTCAATGTTACGGATTCAGACTTTCCGCTGAACATTGAGAATGAAGATTTAAGATAATCGAACAAGGAAAAGTTTTTCGGAACAGGCTCAGATTTTACATCTGCGACTTGTACATTTTCCATTCTGTCAACACGAAAGTTCGTGAGGGTATCAGGATATTTATCATACATTGCCACAAGGTAATACTGCTCATTATTCCAAACCATAGCGTAAGGAGAGCAAATATGCAGCCGGTCACGATACTTTTTCTTCTTGTTCAGATCGTAATCAAAATACTTAAATCCTATCTTCCGTTTATCTCGGATAGCTTGATTTATCTTATCTACATTATTGCATATCTTATCATTGCCGGATTTGAGTCTGTTTGTTACATACAACTGTCTGCCTATTTCTTTCCCGGAATAGGTACTTGTAAGAGTTGCGAGCTTCTTTATTATCTCATTGGATTTATGCTCCGTCAAAAAACGAGATGACGAAATACCGTCAGCCAAAAGTTTTAGTTCTGACAGTTCAAACAAGCGAGAGTCGATACGATAACCGGATGAGGTGCCTTTGGAATAAACTATATCAACACCAAAAGCACGCAAAGCCTCAATGTCATCATAAAGAGCTTTTCGCGCTGCCGATATTCCGTACTGCTCCAATTCCGAAATAATATCGGGCATTGAGATACAATGTGTTGCATCTGTTTTTTCAAACAGTATCTTATACAGATATAATAGTTTTAATCTTTGATTAGGCGTTTTTACGTTTTCAGACATATTCTTCTCCGATCCGCAAGCCTATGGTTTATCAACCGAGAAAATCAGCACGAGGAATAATGCTCAGTTTAAAATCGTAACCTCGTCTGTTCATATCCATAAGCTTGATCTGAACTAATTGATTCGGTACAGATAATTCACTGGCTGCCTGCTCGCTTGTGTAATCCTGATTGCCGAAAAAGAGTATGTCATCATCACTTATCAGCATATTTGCTGCGAAGATATTAGCCTCCATTTCCGGCTTTGAGGTCATATCATAAAGGCTGTATTCCTGTAACCCCATTTCAGCTAAATCTTTGTGAAAGAAGTGATGTCCGAGTTCGTGGGTCAGGACGAGCTTCTCTGTAGCCTCGTCCAATTCATCGTGAAGATATATAAAACTGCACCTGTTTACTACAGTGTACATTCCTTTAAGATTGCCGAAATGTTTATACGCTACATCAATGCCCAAATACTTTGCAAGCTGATAGGGGTCATTGGTGCGAAACTGTTTCTTTATCTTATTGGTGAAATCATATATCTTATCCCGCAACATATATATCACTTCTTTCATCATACACATCTGTTATTCAGACGACATTTCATTTTTCATTTGGCTGTTATCAGCTCTATAATCATTATATCACAAACTACTGTTTCATCCGCAGGACAGTCCGAAATTTTTCTTAATTTTCTTTCCGGTATTTCTTCGGTGTATATTTCTTATTTGTAAGTTTCGATTTCCAATATGCTTCTTGAATAGCTTCAAGAACAGCGCTCTTGTCCTCATCAGTCAGACTGCCTCCGGCAAACAGTGCCTGTGCGTTTTCGATAAGTTTCTGTGCAGAGGCTTTGCCACGCGACCCATACTTATCGTTGGCTTCAATGATGAAAAATTCCTCATCGGTAACAAGAGCTTTCTCGTCAACATCAAGAGCGATAGCGAGCTTATAGATCGTATCGGATTTAGGCATACGGTCACCGGATTCGTAGTTCTTGATCGAGCGGGCGGTCAAACCTGTGGCAAGCGCAAGGTCTGACTGTGACATTCCTCTCATTCTTCTTAATTTCGTTAAGCGTTCCTTAAATTCCATATTTCCTCCAATAAATTTTGTGATAAATAACAAATCGCTGAACAGGCTATTGACAATTTAAGTATTTGCGATTATAATGAACTTGTTCATTTTGTTCACCAACATTGTAGCATATAATTTACAAGTTGTCAAGTCATTTCAGAATTTTTTTTGGAGGAGTCAGAAATGAAGCTGAAAAGAACCGGATTGGAATGTTCAAAGGAAACCGTTTCCTCTGTAAAGACCTTACTTTCTCTTTACAGAAAAGTGCTGCATAACGTGAACAATAGGATAGTATATCTTGACGAAGATATATACACGACAAGCCGCAAGCACCTCTCGGAGTTCATAAACTCTCTTGTGGACTTTGAGCCGGACATAAACACACAGGCATATAACGATACTCTTGAAAGCTGTCATTCTACCTTATCGCTGCTTGAACTTCTTGAAAAATCTGTCAATGCCGTGAAGCTCTATCCAGAAAACGGATACATTTATTATGAAATCCTTTGGAGATTTTATTTTGACAATTTCAAGTATTCGCACGATGACATAGCGGATATTCTTGAATTATCGAGAGCAACATATTTCCGCCATTTCAATAATGCTGTTGCCTGCTTTTATCTTCATTTTATGGGAATATTGAAAACTGAAAAGTATGAATTTAATGATGATGTAATCAATTACGATACTGGCAGAAATGATGATAAAAAAGCCGTTTGACTGATTTTATTTACCAAAAAAGGTAATCAGCCAATACAGGCTGACGGAAGAATAGCAAGCATATGATTTGAGTACTCAAATCACCGTTTTCGGGAGTTTCCGCTACTCGTCCGCCCCGAAAAACTTAGCTTGTTGGGGTGAACCCCAAACCCCCGATATTTGGAAAATTTGTTTTGGAAGAATGATTTGAAAAGTATATTTTTGAAAGGATAAAGGGAATGGGAGAACGGTCAAGACCGATACAAATGAAATTCTATGTCACCGAACAGGAACGTGATGTAATTCATCAAAGAATGGCTCTTATCGGAACTACGAACCTCGGTGATTTTATGCGAAAAATCTCGCAGGACGGATTTCTGTACAGAGTAAATATTGAAGGTGTGCCGGAGATTTGCAGGCAGATTGAATCCATAGGACAAAACATCAATCAGATAGCAAAACGTGTGAACAGTACAAATACTGCTTATGCAGAAGATATACGTCAGATCAGAAAGGATCAGGAAGAAATATGGCAGTTACTAAAATCCATCCTATCGAAACTTCCTTGACAAAAGCTATTGACTATATCATCGACGACAGGAAAACGAGTGAGCGTAAACTTTGCACCGGCTACTGCTGTTCTCCTACCACATCTGCCTATGAATTTGACCTGATTAAGAAAGACGCAAACAAGCAAGGAGCAACTCAGGCGTTAAAGGGCTATCTTGCCTTTCATCTTATTCAATCGTTCGAGCCGGGTGAGGTTGATTACGAAACGGCTCATAAGATCGGAATAGAGCTTGCCGATAAGGTTCTGAAAGGCAAGTATCAGTATGTTGTCGCTACTCATATAGATCGTGGTCACGTCCATAATCATATAGTGTGGAATTCCGTGAGTATGACCGACCACAAAAAGTATAACAGCAGCCCGAGCAGCTACTACAATATTCGCAAAATAAGCGACTCTCTTTGTCAGGAATACGGTCTTTCCGTGATCAAAGAGCCAAAGGAACAAGGCAAGTCTTATTACGAAACCCTTGTCTCCAAAGAAGAACGGAGTTGGAAAGATTTACTCAAGCAGAATATTGACCGTTGCATAATCAAAGCGAGGGATTGGGACGAATTTCTCTCACTTATGCGCTCCACCGGCTATGAAATCAAAGAGGGAAAGCATATAGCGTTCCGGGCGCAGGGGCAGGAAAGATTTACTCGCGCCAAGCGTTTGGGGAGTGCCTATACCGAGGAACAGATCAGGAGCCACATCAGGGGAGCAAAGCTGCTTGACACGGGTGACGGACATCACGTTTCTATTCTCATAGACATTGAAGCTGCTATCAAAAATCAGCAGCAAAGCACAGCGGGATTTGAGTATTGGGCGAAGATACAGAACCTTAAAACAGCCGCTAAAACTGTCAATTTCCTTACCGAGCATAATCTGATGAACTATGCAGACCTTGCCGCCGCAGCAGAGGGAAAGAAAGCAGTATTTTCTCAAACTCAGATCACCATTAAAGACACCGAGCGTCGGATAAAAAAGCTCGAAGAAGATATACAGAATATCGACAACTACCGAAAAACAAAAGCCGTAGTCGATAAGCTGTCCGAGGTCAAAGATAAGGAAAAATACAAGCGTGAGCATACCACAGAATTCATAGTCTATGAAGCTGCCAAGCGGTATATATTGAAGAACTTTCCGTCCGGCAAACTGCCGCTTCTCAAAGAATTGAGAGCTGAACAACGAAAGCTCAAAGCCGAGAAAGACCGGCTCTATGACAAGTATTGTGAGGAGCGTACAAGCCTTTCCGAGATACAAGATATTAAGAAAAACGTCGATATGATCTTAGGCACGGAGTACGGACAGCAGGAACGAAAACGCAAGCGTCCGGACGAGTTGGAATAAATCTTATTATTACTAAAAAGGGACTCCCCCGACAGATGTATATCTGCCGGGGGAGTTTAAAAAGGATAGTAAATGAAAAGAACTGTTGCTTTACTTCGCCGTTACACTCACGATATCGCTCTTGTAAACCTTCGTCCACTCGCCGTCAACAAGTGCCTGAACAGCGTATGTATATTTGCCGCTCTTGACCTTGCTTATGCGAACGGAATTCTTTTCGGTCTCGGTTACAAGCTTATAGCCGGACGATGTCTTCTTCATCACTCTGTACATTGTCGCGCCTTCTACCTTTGCCCACTTGATCGTTACTTTTCCGTCCTTGAATGTCGCCTTGGGAGCGGGCTTGTAGTATATCTTCACGGAAACCTTGTATGAATCCTTTTCTGCGGATTTCTTGCCGTTCACATTGTACTTTATCATGAAGTTGTTGGTCACGTTGTTCGCCTTTACGATGCTGTCGATCTTCGAGGCTTTCAGAGTTCCGGTCTTCTTGAATGTTCCTGTCTTCTTGACGTAAGTATAAATATTGTAATTTCCGCCGGTGGAAACATAGTATTTCCCATTTGCTCCGAGTACTATATCGGCATTTGTCACATTTCCGAGATCCTGCACTAATACATACTTGTCGCCGACCTTGACATACAGCGAGTAAGCGGAAGCATTCGGGATACGATCCCATTTCAGTGCGCTCTCGTTAAGCTCGTCCTGCTTGCCCGTGATTTTGTACTTTGTGATGTCCGGGGTTGTATTTGTTGTAGTCGTAGTTGTGGTTGTGGTCGTTGTGTTCGACGGAGAATAGGACGGTACATAGGAAGGAGTGCTGCTTCCGCCGCCCGCATAGGAAACAGCGGTTCTTGCAGTCGATACTGCTGTATTGAGCGCTGTGACTGCTGCATCTATATCCGCTTTTTCAGCATTTTTGTCATCAAGGACAGCCTGTGCAGCTTCGATAGCTTTCTTGAGTGTTGCCGCAATTGTCGGATATCTGTTCTTTATGCTGTCATAGTATGCGGTTGCAGAGGAAATTGTCTTATCGAGTTTATCCTCGCTTTCAGCAAGTGCCAGTGCATCTTCCGCATCGGTCAGAGCCTTGAGCGTATCATCGGGAACGTACTTCTTCTGATCTGCTGTGAGTGCGTCATAAGCCGCACGAGCCGCTTCGATAGCTGCCTTGTCGGTGGTCTTTACATCTTTCGCAGCAGGCAGAGCGTTGATTGTGTCACTTACTGCATTTGCCACTGTTTGGTCTGCCGCCGCCTGCGTGGTGCAG
>DEWH01000010.1 GCA_002363155.1 Ruminococcaceae bacterium UBA3215
GGCTTCAATGGTATTATAGCATATTGGGGCGGGGTTGTAAAGGGTTTCCGACAGAAAATCCGCTGCCCCGGAGGACAGCGGATAGAGTTTATTCGGTTTCGGTTATGGCAAGCATTATTGCTGCTCCGAGCCGGAAGCCACGCTCGAAATCAGCTTCGCACTCAAGCTGGGCTTCTATATGCAGTGCATCTGTGTATGTGTCCAGCAGTTCCTTACAATCGGGGAACTGTTCAAGCAGCTGTTCCTCGGTGGAACAAATAGTCTCTCTGGTCTTTATGTACTTTTCGGTGTTCGGTGCCGGTTTCTCGCACGGAATGATCTCTCCATAGTAGAGCTTGTTAATAATGTTATTCATTGCGGTATTCTCCTGTAAAATATAGTGGGTTTTGATTAGTTAGTTATATTACAGGAAATGCCTTGATTTTGGTCTTTGTTTGGTCTAAAAGCCAAAGCTTTTCGCATAATATGGCAAAGTGCCGGAAGGTGCATTATTAAGCGATTTCCTTGTGGTATAGTCGGATAAAATAAGGCGTTTTCAGTTGACCAAAAGTAAGTTTGTTGACCACGAGTTGACCCAACAACCATAGTTAGGCAGTCGAATATTCAAGGGGCGGAGCAGGTGAAAACTATCACTTGCTCCGTTTTCTGCGTCGGAGAAAAAACAGCGATTTCAGCGACCCAATATACAAGTAGGGATAGTATATTACAAGTCTGATCTGAATGGCTTACAGCGTCAAAAAGTGTCGTTTTTCTTCCCGGATTCGTCCCGAAAATTAACAGCTCCACCTGACTGCGTACCGTGTGACAGCGTGACAAACGTGACAGTTGCCCTCAACTTCGTTTGTTGTACGGTTTTGCGCTGTCATGCCCGTCCGTGACAGTAATGTGACAGCTCCTGCTGTCACACTTCCGGCGTTAGCCGCTTCTGCCGCCACAGTTATTAAAGGCGGCATTACCACGCTCCCCCACAAGTACAGAGGGGAGCGCTTCAAAGGGGTGCAGAGGAACCGCTGCCGCAAGGGTACTTTTGATAGAAGGCTTGTCCGCACTGTCAAAAGTACCTTTGCGTTAGGTTTGTCAAATACAAATCCCCCGGCAGTATGAGCCGAGGGATTTGATTGTATTATTATCCATTTATAGGTATTACCGTATCGCCTATACGAAGCTCGGTTATCTCTCTTGCGTCGAGGAGTATGCCGTGAGAGCTGTATGACCAGTCAAATCCGACTGTGCCGTCATCTGCAGGGTCGCTGCCGCCGGTTCTGAGTTCCATATCTATCACCGTACCATCATTGAATACCGCCAGTACCGGAAGATCTGAAAGCTCGTAGTTCTCTTCGTTCCTTGTACCTTTCATAAGGAACCCGAAGGGCGATATACTGATATTACTGATATTAAGAACATCGCTGTCGTCATTTACGCTGTAATCGACATCTTTGCTTATCGAATATTCATTTGTGCCGCTGAGGTGGATATCAACATAGTTTTCGGTCTCGTAAGCCATTCCCTGTATATGAGCCCTCAGATTATCTTCATGAGGTACGACAAGCATTCTCACATCGAGATTCTCCGGCAGAGCTACATTGTGATATGAAATGTATTTTATAGTATTCTCCGTTACCTGCGTTGGGTGGATCCTCCAGCCCGGTTCCACAAATCTGCTGTCGTTGGAAGCGAAATTGATTGATACCGGGAAGCGGTCTATATCATTCTCCGGAACACCCTCATCAAATTTTACCTCGTACAGCAGCTCAAGCCAATGTCCGTCGTACGCGTAGCCTGTGATATGAACATCGTGACCGGCGACATTGAAATCCCTGTCAATTTCGTGAGAGATCGCATGAAGAATATCGTACTCCGTTTCAGCCGAAACGCCGTGAACAGTATATCCCTCATTCTGATAGTAATCACGAAGCTTTTTTTCAGAGATCTGCGCGTATGCCTCACGCTCAATGGCTGTTCCATTCATAAACAGCGATGCTATATCCCAGTTGATCGCAGCGCCTACGGAAACGGTCAGTGCCGCCGCTGCCGCAACAGATGCAACAATAGCGATAGGTTTCTTAAACTTGAAATTCTTCTTTTCCATATTACTTGTCCTTTCTTTAACTATGTTAAACATTTGCTCATCGTCAGAAAAAGGAGCTTTTTCGCAGATCTCAGATAATGTATCTTCAAAGACTTTCTTGTAATCCATCTTTTACCTCATTCCTTTCGTTGATCAGAATATCTTTCAGCTGCTTTCTGCCCCGGCTTAATCTATGCAGGACAGCACTTTCGGTAGTGTGCATTATCTGAGCTATCTCTTTTGCAGAGTAGCCTTCATAGTAGTGTAGGTTCAGCACTATCCGCACTTTAGGGTTCAGCTTGCTCATCGCTTCCGGCAAGCCGCCGCCCTCTCTTGTGTCATAATGTACCTTTTCCGCTGCTGCTTCAAGCGGTTCGGAGCAGCGATACCAGAAAGAGCGCAGCAAGTCTTTGCTATGGTTTATCGCACATCTGACTAACCAAGCTTTGATATGCTCATCACTCTCAAAACTGCCTTTGTAAGCGTACAGTTTTATAAACACATCCTGCGCAATATCTTCCGCATCACTCGTATTCCTTACATAGCAAAGAGCCGCTCCGAGAACGCTTTTGCGATACAGCTTTATGTATCGTTCAAGATCGTTGCTGTTCACCTGCACATCACCACCTTTTTCTGTCTGAAAGGACCTTTCATATATAATACGATTGAGAAGTCTGAAACCTGCCACATTCTTGGAAATTTTTTCAATAATCATTATACATCTTTTGTAACATCATTTCAACATAGTTAAACGAGATAACTGCAAGAAAAATCCCATAGATAGTAATTGCGCACTTATATATCACTTCGATGGTATGTGCGGTTTTCTGCGAAAACGAAAATGATCTCGCGCTGCTGCTCGGCGAAAAAATAAATTCTACGAAACTCACAATAATCGTTTAGTATTTTGTTGTAGCTTTCGAGAAATGCAGCGATATGCACAAACTGGTGAAATTTTACTGCAAAATACAACAGAATATTTCAAAAGGCTTTACTCTGCAAATGGCGTTGTAAAGCCTTTTGCTGTTTGACTTTTCGTTTTACTTTTGATATAATAAGCTCACAAGATTTCCGAAGCATTTAGTCATAAATGCCGTACATAAAGAACTGGACAAGCCGGAAATTTTGTGATATAATATCAACAGAATATTCGGCTGTCGGAAAGGCAGGATTAAATGAAAAGACAGTCAAAATATATCGTCATCTTCGGAAATAAAATGGGGGTGAGGATATGAACATTCAGGAACGCAGAAACAAAGACGGGAAGATCACATCATATCGTATCAGGGTGTTTGACCACCGCGATACAGATACCGGAAAACAGGTATTCAAGAACCTTTCCGTCAAGTACGACAACAGCAAAAGCGAAAGCTGGAACAGGAAAAATGCAGAGAAGCAGGCAGCGATCTTCGAGAAAGGTGTCGAGGAGCAGACAGTATGCGACTCGCGGATAACATTTGCGGAATATGCAGAGTATGTTATAAAGAGCAAAGAGCAGTCGTGCATCACAAGCTCAACGGCATACAACTATCGGGGAAAACTCCAGAAGTTGAAGCCGGTCATCGGACACATTCAGCTGAAAGACCTGATGCCAAAGGTGCTGAACAATGCTTATTCCGAGCTTATCAATGCGGGAACATCAAAAAGCTACGTTCACGGACTTCACGGGTTTATCAGAAATGTTATGGAGGTCGCGTACAAAGAGGGTGTTCTTCCGAGAAACTATGCGGACGCTGCAATGCCGCCGAAGCGCAATAAAAACACGGTAGTTGCACTTACCGAAGACGAGCTGAACGCATTCTACAAGGCTCTGTTCTCTGATAAAAGCTACTATGTTTATCAGGTGATTTTCAGTCTGCTGCTTGCGACGGGCTGTCGTATCGGAGAGTTATGTGCGCTGAGTTGGAGCGACATTGATTTCGATGAAAAGTGTATTCACATTCACAGGCATTTCGTTCTTGACAAGGCAGGCAGACACGTTGAGGACGGCTGCAAAACAACGGCGGGAGAGCGGTTTCTGTATATGGACGACGGGATTATGGAGATGTTGTCCGAATACCGCGAGAAATACCTACACGGAGCTATCAAGAACAAGTGCTGGAACATTGACGAGTGGGCGGTATTTTCCTCGACGCATTATCCCGGAGAGTACCTTTGTCCGAACACCGTCCGTGAGTGGATCAAAAACTTCACTAAGAAACACGGACTTCCGACATTCCACCCGCACCAGTTCAGGCACACTTCGATCAGCTTACAGTTGCAGGCAGGTATCAGCGTTCCCGACATCGCAAAACGCGCAGGACATAGCCGTCCGGATGTAACGCTCGGGATCTACGCTCACACACTCAGAAACAATGATAGACATATCAGTGAGGTCGTGACGCAGGCAATTCCGCAGCTGCCAAAGGTTAAGGAAGCGTAATCAAAAAGCTAAAAGTTGCCCACTTGTTGACCAAAATTGAAAATCGGTCATCAAGAGGGCAGCAAAATGGCTTGGTTATGCGGAATGAGAGAGATAATTGGTTTTTATTTGGTCTTTATTCTTACTAAAAATGACTTTAAAACACTTCAAAATGTCAAAAGTTATTAAAAAGTCAATCGTCTGAAACCGCATTATAAAGCCATTTGCTGGACTTTACTGAAATAGGCTGAAAGTCCTTCCTTTAATTCAAGTCCCGTCACTCAGACCATATTCCCTTATCGCCGAAGTCGCTTGTAGAGCGGCTTCGGCGGTTTTCTTTTTATCTCGTTCGGGGGCTTGTACCTTGTTTGTACCTTATTTTTGAAAAGCCTGTCAGACTGCCGGTCTCTCCTGCGATTTTTCACTCAGCTTCATGTCTGATGCAGCATCTTCGGGACTGTCATCATCAAAGTTGAGAGCCTTGGCGATAACGTCACAGTTTCTTGCCTGCGCCTCGCGGAACATATGGCAGTATAAAGATGTTGTTGTGCTGACTGCGGTATGACCTAAGTCTGCCGAGACACTGACCGGATCCACGCCTGCAAAAATTAAAAGACTGGCATGGAAGTGCCGCAGGCTGTGAACATCGCAGAAGCGCATATTGTGCTTCTTACAAAACCGCCTGTACCAGTTGTACGGCGTGTTCGCATACATCGGCTGACCGTTCCACTGGACGAATAGCCTGTCGGTATCTACCCACTTATCACCGGTCTGTTCGCGCTCCCTGTCCTGCTGCTCCTTATACTCCTTGAGCATATTCATTATAATTGGCGGCAGCTTGGACGAACGCACCGAACGTTTTGTCTTGGTCGTATCTGTATAAAGCCCGTGGAGCTTGGTGTAATTCGAGGTGCGGCGGACGTTCACAACGCTGTGCTCCCAGTCAATGTCCTTCCATTCCAATCCGCAGAGTTCTCCGCGCCGAAATCCGCTGTACACCGCGAGAGTAAAGAACATACGATACTTGAAAGGAGCGGTTTTAAGAAGCTCGAACAGTTTCTTGACTTCCTCTTTCGTGTAGATATCCTTTTCTTTCTTCTCACCTCTCGGAACAGTCACGCGAGTGCAAGGATTATCCTTTATCATGTCCATTTTTATCGCATAATTGAACACCGAGGATATGAAGCTCAGATGATGCACAACCGTCTTGTGGGATATGGGTTTTCCGTTCTGTAAGTTTCTGCCATTGACAGCGAGATCGTTTATGAACTTCTGAATGTCGCGGCTCGTTATCTTGTCGAGCTTCAGATGACCAATAGCCGGATATACTCTGATAGTTAGCGTCCGCTGTCTTGTGTAGGACGAGTTCTTCAGGTTGAGCTTAGCGTAGTTCTCAAACCATTCCTCAGCGAGAGCCTCAAACTTTATCGACGCTGTGACCTGACCTTTCTTGCACTCTTCCTCGAAAAGTACGATCTGACGATCAAGTTCTTTCTTGATCTGACGCTCGGTCATATTCTCCGGCGGTCGCCACGTCTTGTACTGCGTGACCTGTTTACCGTGAATGTCATAGCCGCAGGACACCTTGATCCTGTAGCTTCCGTTTCTTTCTAAAACTGTTGCCATGTGTTTATTCCTCCTATGATAAACCACAAGGCTATCTGGCAGTTGCCTTAGCCGCATCCTTACGTTTGGACTGCCCTATGACTTCCTGTCATAGCTGTATATTTTCTACTGACTATTATACACTTTAAAGTGTGATTTTGTCAAGTAGTTAAGCCAGTTTTTAATAGCCTTTGTGGATAAGATTCGGAAAGATTATTACTCCAGTTCGTCGTTCTTCTTCCTGTTCTCGGATCTGCCCGGTTCATTCCGTGCCTGACCGAGAAGCTCCGCGAGGTTTTTCTCCGCCGTTCGCAGTTCCGAAAGCTCGTCCTTTGCTTTGTAGTAGCTTTCGTACAGTCTGTTCTTCTCGGCTTTCAGTTCCTTTTCCTCTGCGCGGAGAGACTTTATAAGCGGCAGCTTTCCGTCCGGGAAACGCTTTCGGATATACTTCACAGCTGCATCGTGAATGATGAGCTCGGAATCGTGTTCGCGCCGGTATTTGTCCTTGTCAGCTGCCTTTTTCCGTCCGTCTGCGGCAAGTTTGGTCTTGCGGTAATTGTCGATGTTCGTGATGTCCTCGGAGATAACTTTCAGCCGTGCTTCGATCTCCTTGATGCGCGACAGGCTGTCATCTTTGGACTTCTTGGTAAGCGTGATCTTTTCGTCAAGTGCTTCCTGAGAAGTAAGTCCATGCACCGTGAGATAGTTGTAAGTCTCTGCTGCGCGCCTGAGATTCTCACTGAGCGCCCACTGCTCCAGTCCACGCTTGCTGCCCTGAATTTTATTGAAGGCATTTTCAAGGTCAATAAGCAGCGACAGATTCTTTTTCTCGGAGAGGTCAAGCCGCTTTGCGCCGGAGATACGGTTGCGTATCTGCTCCTCGCTGTAATCCGCGCCGAGAGTTTTGGAACGAATGAACCGTTCTTCTCCCTCCGCACGGAAGGAAATATACTTGCCCTCTTTGATCTCATACTTTGCCTTGCGCATAAGGTCGAGAAATTCTTCCCAAGACCGCGCCTGAATGATGAACCGGTCTATCGTTTCCCGTAGCAGCTGCTTCCAACTCTGACCTTGCCGGCGCATTGCATATTCGTACTGCGAAACACCGAGTTCGCCGGGGTGCTCGATAACCGAAAGCCCGTTCTCCCGACAGAGTTCATCGCTTGTCTTCCGGAGCTGCCACAAGGTCTTTTTCTGATCGTAGAATTTATTTCCGTCAACAAAGCTGACAGAGTTTGAAACAATGTGATTATGCACATGACCTTTATCAATGTGCGTCGCACAGACATACTGGAACCTTCCGCCGAACATCTTGTCCGCAAGCTCTATTCCGATGCGGTGCGCGGTGTCGTAATCCACCTCGCCGGGAGCGAATGACTGTATGATGTGGAAGCCGAGCTTGCCGCCCGACTTATGATATTTTCTGCGTGTCAGCTCATACTGCTCCGCCGCAACTTCCGGAGTGCAGTGAAAGCCGTCAACGAGGAATCCGTCGTCAGTCTTCATCGTGTTCATGATGTAGTCGAGCGCTGCATTCATCGTTTCGTTTATCGAGTGAATTTTGGTAACAGCCATAAGATCACCTCTTAACCTTTTATTTTCAGCAGCGAACCGAACGCTTGCTTTATCATTTCCGTAAGCTGTTCCTGCGCTGCTTTTATCTGCCGCATATCCTCCGCGTAAGCTGATCCGGTGCTGTTAATTCTCTTGGCTATCTGATTGATGTTCCGGGAAATTCCTGACACGTCAGACGCGATATTATCGATCGACGTCGTTGTGATATTGTACAGCGGAGCGCCGCAGGCGACTCTCCGCAGGTACTGCTCCATACTCTTGAAATTCATCATTTCCTTGCGCTGTTTTATTGTCGCAAGCTCCTGATCTGTGACGCGGAATTTCAGCTGCTTTTCTCTGTATCTTTTTTCTTTTCCCATAAAAAAGTTCCTTTCATTTTTCCGAGGGCGAAGCCCGACAGCAGGGTTTGGGATATGCCCAACAAGCCGAATTTGGGTACCATAATTCAGTGCTTGCTATCTTCCAGAACCCATTTTTTCAGAAAATCAGTTTTTTCAGTTACGGAGCCGTTTTCAAGCGGTGACTTCATCAATAAGTGCTCTTGGAATACACAGAAATTTTGCGTTCACATTGCCTATTCTTTTCTGTAAAGTATTCCTCCCGCCGCTGCAAACAGAGATCCTTTCGGCGGAAAGTTGTTTCATCAAGCGCTGCACCGAGAGCGGGAAAAATTCATTCTGTGCAGTGCAGGCTTTATTGACTTCGGCGTAAATCTTATTCGGGAGAAAATAATAGAATTGCTCGTCAAAGTAACCGACTTTTTCGCCGCGCGGATACTCAACCGGCTGCAAAATATTTTCGGCGTAGATCTTCTCACCGATGAATAACTCGTGAACGGTGTCCGTAAATATTTTCGTCGGAACATCTTCTTCATTCTTCTCCAACTGCACCCGTGCAAGCTCGGTGAGTATCTTCCATGACATCGCCTTGAATCCTGCGCATTCCTGATCCGAGAAAGAATGCGTTTCAAGCATAAAGTCTGCGAAAAAGCAGCTACCGATCATAAGCCATGCAAGCGTGTCACCGGTTCTTCCGAGACCGGACATTTTTTCGGAGATCGCTTTTCTGCGATATACGTTGAACATCTCGCTCAGCTTTGATGGAAGTATGTCTGTCATTCCTGTGAGCCATTCGATGTACAGCTTCATGAATGCCGCATAAT
>DEWH01000008.1 GCA_002363155.1 Ruminococcaceae bacterium UBA3215
AATTGAGAGTTTGTCAACAGGACCGAAATGGACACCCCTTTGTCCGTTATGCTTATTCCCGCAAAAATGCAATATCGGGCGGTTTAATAATCGCTCTTTTCGAGCAGTAATTCGGGCATTCGATCAGCATTGCACGATAGCTCTGTTTGCAGCTACGTCTGCATTTCCGGCAAAGATCGTTGTAGCAAATCCTTCCTCGCTCGTTAATAAACAGCGACCATTCCTCTTTCAACTTTTTCGACATTCTTGGCATAGCAGCACCTCTTTTCTGAAAATAAAACAGCGCGGCAGGCATCATAACCTGTCGTGCTGCAAACAAAAAATGCGCTCCGGCGGAACGCATTACCGATATTCAATTTTTCAAATACAACAGACAGATAATTTATGTTCGGGCATAGTTCACCCGTAAATCAGCAATGGTTATGCGAACATCGACATTCTCACGGTTTCTGGTAAAATATGTTATCTTGAAACTGTGTTCCGACATTCTCTGCTGTCATATTTGTTCTCAACAACCCTGACGCAGGGAACGGTCAAGCCGGAAGTCTGCGAATCTTCCTCATAGGGTTCTGCCCCCTGCCCATTCTTATGGTGCAGCCGTCAATGTTTCCATTCAGACGGAAGTATCATTGTCCCTCTCACCTTTCATCGCGTCGGCGGGAGCAGCCCGCCGTATTGAAGAATTAAATCGCTCGTCCGTTACCGGAGTCATCGCGCGTTCTTCTGTCGCTCGTCCTTTCGGACAGCAAGAGGAATGTAACTTGATCGCTGATATTCTGTTGTGATATTTATCATTCGATATGTTATCACGGGGATTGGGTCACGTTTCGTTACCCCATCGTGCCGCGGCAGTCATGTTATGCAACACTCTGTCCGGCGGTAAGACCAGCGCCCTATTTCAAGGCGGTGGTTTGAAGTTGAGGAAGCATTTCGTTCTCTCAACAGAAAAAATGTTTTGGAGATGATGCACTGTTTTGGTGCGTCATAAATAATTTAATCGGTTTTCTTTTCAGCAAGTCGCTCATAGTAACTTGCCCTTTCACCTAATATGAAAAAATCGCGGTTTTTATCCCCCTCGGAAGCACCCTTTTCGATAAAATTTTTGAATTTTTGTGAAATCTGTACAAATGACTTATGTATTCTCGGCTGTCTTGTGTGCTCAATTTCTGCTATCTCGGTCTGTGATTTACTGCGAAGCGCCAGAAGCTCCAAACGTCTGCGCTGGGTATCGGAAAGTGTGGCGAGAAACTCGTTCATTTCTTTCGTGAACGCAACATCATCTTCGCGCATAACAAGCACTTCTTCCATTGACGGAAGGTGCGCAAGGTCTGTATCTTCAAGCTCGTTTATCGAAACATCTTTGTAGCTTATCCGGTACATCAGATCGCGCTCATCGATGTAATATTTATCGGACAGACGCTTCCATTTCCGGAATAATTTTTCGTTCCCGTCAAAGTCCTCGGCAGTGATCTCGGACACCTCACCGTTCGCAAAGCGATAGACGATAGCGTCTGCATTCGCCAAATTCAGACTGCATTGCGTATATTCAAACTTTTCCATATCTACCTCGCTTTAGTTGTTAAAGAACGTATTGTTCGTGCAATTACAGTATATCAGCAATCGGGATTTTTGTCAACATCTTTTTCATGTATTGTCCCGAAAACGGAACACTTGTTTGAAAAATGGCAGGGGATTCATATGACACGCCATGCGCCGGGTGCCTGTTCATTGCAACTGTAGCGTTTCGGGGCGAGAATCGATGAAAAAATGCGCTGTTAACATGGCATTTTCATTGGAGAAATATATGGCAAGGGATCGGCACATCTGCGTTCTATTGATGTAATTTTCTGCAAGTTCTTATTTGTGCGCATTGCACAAAAAGGAGGATACGCATCTGACATCCCATTTGACTCAAAGCCGCTATTTATCGGCACTGAGCATATTGTGCAATTTTCAATATATGTAGGCTATAAACGCTTTCTGCGGTTTGCGCCGGGGAGCTTGTTAATTGAAGGTGCAACATCTCGGAGCGAAATACGCTCTTATTTACGCTATAAGCCGCGTAAAAGCATCTGGTATTGATACGATAAGGGAAATGCTAAAAATGCTGCTCAGAGAGGCATATAGGCTGCTGAAAACGAACGTTCGATATTGAGATACATCTTACCGATACACTCAGTAAGATCAGAACGAAAGTTTTCAACATTTTCAACCGTGTACCGATTTTCCGTACACGGTAAAACCGATTACGGAAGAACCGTGTGCGGAGAACTAAGTTTCACCGATGACGAGATAACGGTCTTTTCGTCATGTCACTTCCGGTTTTATGATACGACCGCTGCCTCCGCAGTATTTCACGGTAAGTGTGATAATGCGCTCCGCCGCATCGTTCAGAAGGCTGTCGGGTGTTGCATCATTTCCCTGAATAATGTAGAAGATATTGCAGGTGTTTTCGTCAACGCGGGTCTTGTTGACCTGCCGTTGTCGAGAAGTAACTGCTTATTGCAACTGTAGCGTTTCGGAACGAAAATAGCCTATAAATGCGCCGCTAACTGCAGGTTTTTATCGGGGTAATGATACGGTATGATAGATGTTTCGCATAATTATCAAGCGTTATCACTGTTTTCCGCTCATATCCTTACCGGGCGTATAATTAATGTGTCCTCAGCAACTGCCTTTTGGCAATTGCTGTTCCGAAATCCGAAGAGCGGACTTCGGAATGCCGTAAAAATACGCTTTCAGCGAATTTTTACAGCAGACACATTCCTTGATGTCAAGCTCATTCCGCCCTGCGGGCGGACAAAAGTGCAAGGGAAATTTGCTTTTTGGGGGATCTTCCTTGCACTTTTTCAACCGTGAAAAGCCTTCAAGCTGCGCTTTGAAGCTTTTTCACGGTTGATGAGCAGACATTAATTAACTGTCTTGATACGGATTTATCGTGAATTAAACATCGAACTTTCAATAATTCAAAAAAATTTTTAAAAAAAACTCTTGACAAATGCATATCCCTGTGATATAATCCAAACCATAAGCTGTGAGGAAGACACGCAGAGGTTCGCCAATGTCTCCAGAGAGCCGACGGTTGGTGTGAGTCGGTGATATGCGTTCTGATGTATCCCTTCTGAGCCGGAATGCCGAACATCGAAGTAAGCGTTCCCGTGATTCTGCGTTAATGAATAGGACTTGCTGGAGTCTGAAGTGGTGTTACGCAATAGCGGCACAATTTGAGTGGTACCGCGGGTAATCAAGTACTTGATACTCGTCTCAAAGATCATTTCTTTGAGACGAGTTTTTGTTTTTTCGCGAAAAACATCCGCACTAAGACAAGGATGTCATAAGGAAGTTTTCCAAAGCACCGCAAGGACGCGGTACATACAAAAGAAAACTTCCGATACTTCTCGTTTCATTTTCCAGTATTCAAACCAGACACGGCTGCCAGGCTCAGTGCCGGCAAGCCGTAACCGAAAGGAGAATTTATCATGAGCAAAAAAGTAAATCAGCAAAGTGCAGAAATGAAGATCAGAGAGGTAGCGCAGCGTATAGCTGCATTGCGCGGGGATCTCGGTCTGACCGTCCGGGAAATGGCGGATGTGACAGGTTATTCCGTGGAGGATTATGTGAAATTCGAGTCCGGAGAAAAGGACTTCACATTCACGTTTGTTTACAAGTGCGCCAATAAATTCCATGTTGAGATAACAGACCTCATGGAAGGCAGCAGCCCGGAACTGAGCGGTTATACCGTAACACGCAAGGGAGAAGGTGCGCCGATAGTCCGCAGGCAGGGTTTTGTCTATAATCGCCTTGCGCCGAAATTCAAGAACAAGACCCTCGAACCCTTCCATGTAGTCATCCCGTATTCCGAAGAAGCGCTTTCTCAGCCGCTTCATATGTCAAGTCATGCGGGACAGGAAATGGACATCGTTATCAAGGGAACGATGCGTATGACTGTGGGCTCGCATACGGAAATACTTCACGCGGGAGACAGCATCTACTATGACAGCTCCATGCCCCACAATGAAACGGCGCTTGACGGTGAGGACTGCGAGATATACGCTCTCGTCATGGCTCCGAGAGGCACCGCAGGCATGGCGGATTATCACGAGCACGTTGCGGAGCACTATCTCACCAATGTTGACAAAGCAGGCCTCTTACATCCCGTTGCAGAAAAGTTCGTCGATTGCGAGACCGACGATACCGGCGTGCTGAGTGCTGTCAATTTCAAAAATCAGGATAAGTTCAACTTCGCCTATGATATAGTTGACGCCATGGCGGAGAAATGCCCCGATAAGACTGCGATGATCTATGTGGACGTCGATCATAATGAACGCCGCTTCACATTCGCGGATATAAAGCGGTATTCCAGCCAGACCGCGAATTATTTCACATCGCTCGGAATAAAAAAAGGACACCGCGTAATGCTGATACTCAAGCGGCACTATCAGTTCTGGTTCTCAATAATCGCGCTGCATCGCATAGGCGCTCTGGTGATCCCCGCGTCAAATATGCTCAAGGAGCATGACCTCGAATATCGCTTCAATTCCGCGGAGGTTTCAGCGATCGTATGTACCGCCGACGGAGATGTGGCGGATGAGGTGGATAAGGCGTGTGCAGTTTCACCCACCGTGAAAACAAAGATCATGGTGAACGGTCAGCGCGAGGGCTGGCACGATTTCAATGCCGAGCTTCCCGAATACAGTACCGAGTTCCCGCGTACAGCCGAAACGCCCTGCGGCACCGACCCGATGCTGATATTCTTCAGCTCCGGCACATCCGGCAATCCCAAGCTCGTGCTGCACAGCTATCAGTATCCTCTCGGGCATTATGTGACTGCGCGTTACTGGCAGAACGCCGACCCGAACGGTCTGCACTTCACTATTTCCGATACCGGCTGGGGAAAGGCTCTCTGGGGCAAGCTGTACGGTCAGTGGATGAACGAGGCGGCAGTGTTCGTCTATGATTTCGACCGTTTCCACGCGGACGATATTCTCCCGATGTTCAAAAAGTACAATGTGACTTCCTTCTGCGCACCGCCCACAATGTACCGTTTCTTCATCAAGGAAGACCTGTCGAAGTACGATCTTTCTTCGCTGAAATATGCCTGCATTGCCGGCGAGGCTCTCAACCCCGAAGTATTCCACCAGTTCTATAAGGCGACCGGCATCAAGCTGATGGAGGGATTCGGTCAGACCGAGACCACACTTACTATCGCAAATGTTGTTGGTATGGAACCCAAGCCCGGCAGCATGGGCAAGCCGAACCCGCAGTATGATGTCCGTGTGCTTCTTCCCGACGGAACTCCCGCAGATACAGGCGAAACGGGTGAGATCTGCGTAAAGCTGAAAGACGTTAACGCTCCCGGATACGGCGTTCCTGGACTTGCGCTGTGCTACTACGGAGATGAAGAGAACACCGCAGAGACATGGCGCGACGGTTACTATCACACAGGCGATACCGCATGGGTAGACGAGGACGGTTACTTCTGGTATGTCGGCAGAGTTGACGATGTTATCAAGTCTTCCGGCTACCGTATCGGGCCTTTCGAGATCGAGAGCGTTCTCATGGAGCTGCCCTATGTTCTTGAATGTGCGGTCACAGGCGTTCCCGACGAGATAAGGGGTCAGGTAGTAAAGGCAACTATCGTTCTCACAAAGGATAAAACAGGCTCGGAGGAGCTTGTAAACGAGATAAAGGAATACGTCAAGGAGCGTACCGCACCGTACAAGTACCCCCGCGTCATCGAGTTTGTTCCCGAGCTCCCGAAGACAGTAGGCAGCGGCAAGATACGCCGTGCAGCTATCCGGGAAATGGATAAGGCGAAATATCGGAAATAATGAACAAGACTTTTGTAACGAAAATGCCGAATCACATCGGCGCATTTCTGAAGGCAAGCAGGTGTTTTGCTTCGCTCGGTGTTAATATCACGAGAGTAAGCTATAACAAAGCTGTGGATTTCCATATGCTGTTTATCGACGCAGAGGGAACCCCGCAGGAGCTTGAAAAAGCAGCCGAAGAACTTACCGCGATCGGTTACCTGCAATGCGGCGAGGACAATCGGAGCGTTGTACTGCTGGAGTTTCGTCTGAAAGACGAACCCGGCAGCGTGACCGCAATTCTGGAACTGATCAGTGCGCATAATTTCAATATATCATACATCAGTTCTCAGGAAAACGGTACGGAATATCAGCTTTTCAAAATGGGGCTTATAGTTGATGATCCGTATAAAATAAATGCTTTCATTGAAGAAGCAAAAAAGCTTTGCAGTGTCAGGGTAATTGAATATAACCACGC
Source organism: Ruminococcaceae bacterium UBA3215 (assembly GCA_002363155.1). Classification (GTDB taxonomy): domain Bacteria; phylum Bacillota; class Clostridia; order Oscillospirales; family Ruminococcaceae; genus Ruminiclostridium_E. The sequence goes on from DEWH01000008.1 coordinate 6,289, forward strand.
CGAGAAGATATTTGACAACAGCTTCTTTTACAGTACATTCGTCAATGAACTCTCATCTGCTATGGGAATATCCGGCGAAGCAAAAAATGAGCTCATAGTCAATGCAAATCTGGCCATGCAGATACTGGACGAGACCGGTGTATCTCCTTATCGTACCTTTGACAGCATAAGCCGTTTCGCAGAGCTGCTCGCGGCTTCAAGAGGCAGGAATTATTCTCCGAGGATAACCTCTCACAGTATCACCGATAATACAGCAGTAACACTTATTGAGCCTCCGTGCGGAAGCAATACCGCAATTATAAAAAGCGGCAGCGAATACCTGTTTGTTGATTCCGGCTACGCCTGCTATAAAGATGAAATGCTTTCGATTTTCAGAAATATTATCCCGGAGTTTGACAGCATTGAAAAGAAATGCTTTATTACTCATGCCGACGTTGATCACTGCGGACTTCTTCCTGTTTTTGATGCTGTATATGCCAGCGCCGGAAGTGCGGAGTGCCTGCGTCTTGAAAGCGAAGATAAGGACGGCTTCCGTGAGATGAATCCGATGCATAAGCCGTATGTACGCATTTGTAAGCTGCTGACTTCATATACTGCTTTATCTCCCGAAAAACTGAAAGTTGTCGGAGAGAAAAAAGAAATTAAAAAGCTTATTGAACAAACCGGCTTCTTTGATTTCGGAGATCTGCACTTTGAACTGTATCAGGGCAAGGGAGGTCATCTTGCGGGAGAATCTGTTATTATTGACTTTGAGCATCATTTGGGATTTACCGGCGATATATTCGTGAATATGAAGGATATGACCGCGCAGCAGGCACAGTATAACCGCTATGCACCTATCCTCATGACATCTGTCGATACCGACAAGGAACTTTGTGCAGCTGAGAGAAAGGCTCTTTTTCAACGGCTGGGTGTAGGTACGTGGCAGATATTCGGCGGACACGGTGGAAAAAAGTCATATACAGTGAGTAATGAGCAAATATGACTGCCGGTTATTATTATCGGAACAGCTTTTGTCATATCCGATACCATTACAAGCAGAGAACAGGTCTGAAGCCGACGAAATCAAAGTCGATGACAGAGATGATATCAGCAATAGGAGTTTGTTCTTGTCATGCCGATTTACACTCAACAAGTGAAACGTTATATTTATCTTAAAGGCTCTGAGCCGCATTATTAAGCGGTTCAGAACCTTTTATGGTTATTGAATGCGGCTGCGCGGGGGCAGGTGTGTCCTTTTGGGGTGTTTACAGTTGTGCTGACGGCGCTATGTCCTAAATCTCCCGATACCGTTACGGGGTCAACACCCGCAAAAATTAGTATGGAAGCATGGAAGTGTCTGAGGCTATGCAAGTCGCAGAAGCGTACATTATTGACCTTGCAAAAGTGCTGGAACCATTTGTACGGTTGATGAACGAACATCGCATTTCCGTTCCAGCTTACAAAAAGCCTGTCGGTTTCTATCCACTGTGTTCCGAGCTTCTCCCGCGCTGCGTCCTGCTCTGCTTTCAGTTCTTTGAGCAAGTTCATTATTATCGGCGGGAATTTCGCGGAACGCTGTGACTTCCTCGTCTTTGTGGTATCTGTGTATCTGCCGCAAAGATAGGTGTAATTTGAAGTACGGCGTACATTTATAACACCGTGCTCAAAGTCCACATCTTTCCACTCAAGTCCCAACATCTCGCCTCTGCGGAATCCGCTGTACACTGAGAGCATAATGTAGACTCTGAACTTAAACTCAGCGTTCTCCAAAAGCTCGAAGATGTGTTCCATTTCCTCAATCGTGTATATCTCCTTTTCCTTCTTCTCTGCTTTGGGGACTTTAACTCTCTCGCAGGGATTGTGAGAGATCATATCCATATCCATTGCATAGTTGAAGATGTTTGATATAAGACTGAGATGATGAATTACAGTCTTGCGCGAGAGCGGCTTACCGGTCTGGAAGTTTTTACCGTTCACAAACAGGTCATTGACGAACTTCTGCACATCACGGGTCGTGATCTTATCGAGCCGCATATGGCCGAATGCCGCATACACCCTCTTGGAAAGCTGAACATTCCTCGTATACGAGGTCTTACGCAAATTGAGTTTGGCATATTCCTCAAACCACTGATCCGCAAAAGTCTGGAACTTGATAGCAGCCGTAACCTTTCCCGTCCTACATTCTTCCTCAAAAAGAACGATCTGACGGTCAAGCTCTTTCTTTATCTGCCTTTCGGTCATATTCTCCGGGGTCTTCCATGTTTTTGCCTGGAAGACCTGCTTACCTTTTACATCATATCCACAAGATACCCTGATCCTATAAGAGTTACCCCTCTTTGTTACATTTGCCATAGCTTGTTTCCTCCTTTTAAACAAGCCGTAAGCGTATATCTGTACTTATTATTTTACACATTAAAGCGTGATTTGTCAAGTGGCTCCGATAATTTTGTTGTCGAATCTCCGGTACAGAGTCTTATAATAGGCACAGATAACGTTGTAGTACGGCTTTTCAGCATCTCATTGTTACTTATTTTATAATCTGTATTTCTTTATGCAGACTTCACATCTTCGGGTACATAACCGAATACTGCCTTGTACAAAGCCTTCTCGTCGATCAGATACTTTTTCCCTGCCATGAAGCACGGGAGCTGACCGCTTTTGCACATCTGACGGATACGGTATTCCGTGAGACCCTCGATAAGTTTAGCCGCTTCTTTAATTGTAAGTATTCTTCTCATTCCTTTTCCTCCTTGAAATTTCATTGTCATTTTTGTTTATCAGTTTTCTGTATGCCTTAATTACCGCAAACGGCATAGCAAAGCCTACGGCGGCACACCTCCGTAAATATAGATCATAAGTCCTCACCTCCGATCATCTGCTCTTTTTCCTGCGGTGTGTTTCCTGTACTATCGGTTTCTGTGCAGGGCTCTCCTTCTCCGCCTCGTCCTGTTTTTGTACAGGTTCCGGCGTTATCGGTTTAGGCTCGTCGCGTTTCTGAACGAAAACAGTTTGTGCCGGCATCGGTGTCGCCTTCTCCTGCGCATGATTTTCCGGCGGGGTCTCCTGCTGCGCTTTCTTCTCAACAATCAGTTTGCTCATATAGTCGCCCTGCGATATATCATAGTAAGTGTCAGATATTTCACGGAGAGCCCTGACAAGATAGTCGTTGTCATCTATCGTTTTTTGAATTTCCGTAATGCGGTCATCATATTCTTGTTTCTGTAATTCGAGCTGCCGCACATCTTCCGGAGAATTGATGCCGTGACGGAAAAGCGATTGCCGCGCAAGTGACAGTTTCATCTTCTCCGCCAATGTTTTATCAGGCTTGTCCTCCAGCTCCCGGCAGTTATCGTACTGTTTCAGCAAATCAGCGAGCCGATGATGTTCAGCTGTGAGAGCGTTAAATTCAGAGACCGCTTTGTCATGTTCTTTCTGCGCCTCTTCGATTTTTTCAGAGACCTGGCTGATTGAGTGAATATGTAAGCGGTTGATAAGTGCAAGTTGCGCACTCAGCTGATAGATATCGCGATCATTGTGCGGCAGGTACTCCAAACTTTCATCGCGCTTGTTCGGTTTCTTAGTTCCGTCAACTATGCGCTTTGCAAGCTGAGTTATGATACTTGCAAAACAGATAGTCAGGGCTTGTGCCTTGTTGTATGCGTCCTCGCGGCT
>DEWH01000025.1:0-53154 GCA_002363155.1 Ruminococcaceae bacterium UBA3215
CATCCTCCATGATGTAGGTGCGCAGATTGCCGATATGGGCATAATGATACACCGTGGGACCGCAGGTGTACATTTTCACCTTTCCCTCGGTGTAAGGTATGAACTCTTCTTTTGTTCTTGAAGCTGAATTGTAGATATACATTATACATTTTCCTTTCGGATATATTTATTTAACAAAATAGTAACAGATTATAATAAGCGCCAGCGAGCCGAACATTATTATCCAGTTGCGCGTCATTGTCCGCTTCATGCGCTTTTTGGATTCCTCGGGATCGTACTTCTTCTTATACATTTCTGTTTCTCCTGTACGCGAGATAGCTCTCAAGTATGATCGCTGCGGCTGCCGAATCAATCACAGCCTTGCGCTTCCTGCCGCGCTTGTTGAGTTCGTTCATGATCTCATGCGCCGTTACAGTCGAGCTTCTCTCGTCCCACATCTCAACCGGGATATCGAGCCGCGCCCGAAGCAGTTCCGCGAACTCACAGCACTTCTCGCTTCTCGGTCCTCTCGTGCCGTTCATATTTATCGGGTTGCCGACCACGGCGAGTTCCGCGCCGAGCTCTTTTATCTTATCCGCAACTTTGTCCGCGCAAACCTCGAACCGCTTCTCGTCTATTATGCACACGGGCGTTGCTATCATCTCAAGCCTGTCGCATTCCGCAATGCCGGTGTGGCTGTCACCGAAATCTACCGAAACTATTTTCATATATCTCCTTTTTATGTATGCGCCCAGAGATCAGCCTTATCGGGATCAAACCGCACGCGTATCACCTGCGTGTCATATTCGCTTGTGCAGACGTGAACGTTCTCGTTCGAGGGTTCTGCAAAATACGGAGGCTCCTTTGTCTCAAAGTTTCCTTCTACCGCTTCCTGTATCCGCAGATCGGTAAGGTACAGACCGAGCTTCGAGACCCCGTCGTAAACGCTGTCGTCGTACATCATAAATTTGCCCTGAACCGCCGCGTACTCCGCGTAGCCTGCTTTTTCTTCAGTATCAACCTCGGTGCCGCCGCTCGGACAACGCAGATAGATGAACTCGTTGTCCGTCCACCACTGTTCCGACGGATCATCGTAGAACTCCCAGCCAAGCGTACCGCTGTGGCACCAGTAACCGTCTGTGAAAGTGTTCATCGGCGAGAACCACAGCGCTCCGCCGTCCACTATATCACCGCAGCAAAAGCCGTTGTTGAGAATGCGCACAAGTCCTCCGTGAAACTTGCTGTAGCCGAGAACTATGACCGCTTCGCCGTTATCCGCCTTCATTTCACCGAAATAGCGTATCTGGCAGTAATCGTCGGCGTGAATGAGCTGTCCGTTCGTCTGCAGAGCCGTGATAAGCTCGCCGGCTGCGTCCGTTTCAACGGTCTCAATATCCCCTTCCCGCTCGTCCGGTTCATCGGTCTGCTCCACGCTCGTTTCGCCGGAAACGGAAAACTCCTCCGTATTTGTCGTTGTCACGCTGACAGGCGATGTTGACTCTGTCTTTTGCTCTGTCCCCCCGCATCCGGCGCACAGCAGCACCGACAGCATCAATGCCGTCAGATGTTTTGCTTTCATTTTATCTCCTCACGTGAACACTTCTTTGTCTATATCTTTAGGTATTGCCTTTACTCTTTATACGCGTCAGCCACCGCTTTTGCCACGGTATCCGCTACCCGCTTGTCAAGCGGACTCGCGATGATGTTCTCCGGGGTTATCTCATTATCCGGGATAATCGACGCGATAGCATAAGCCGCAGCGCGCTTCATTTCCTCGGTTATGCGTTTTGCCTGCACTGAAAGAGCGCCCTTGAACAGTCCGGGGAACACAAGGACGTTGTTTATCTGATTCGGGAAGTCGCTTCTGCCTGTACCGACGATGAACGCACCGGCTTTCTTTGCCTTGTCGGGCATTATCTCCGGTGTCGGATTCGCCATTGCGAATACGATCGGCTTTTCTGCCATGCTCTGCACCATTTCCTCCGAAACGAGGTTGGGGCGGGAAACGCCGATGAACGCGTCCGCGCCTTTCATAGCGTCGGCGAGCTTACCCTTGCGGCAGTTCTTGTTTGACTTGTTCTTTATATCTTCGTGAGCGGGATTGTCATAGCTGTCATCGCGGTTGATTATGCCGCAGAGATCTACCATAATAAGATCACCGATGCCGAGACTGAGCAGGAATGTGCCGATAGCTATACCTGCCGCACCTGCGCCGTTTATTACGACTGTCATATCCGAGAGCTTCTTCCCTGCGCACTTTGCCGCGTTTATCAGAGCCGCGCCTACTACGACCGCAGTTCCGTGCTGATCGTCGTGGAATACCGGGATATCCAGCTTCTCTTTCAGCTTCCGCTCGATCTCGAAACAGCGCGGAGCCGCGATATCTTCAAGGTTGATGCCGCCGAAGCTGTCGGACAGCAGTTCTATCGTATGAACGATCTCGTCAACGTCCTTGCTCTTTATGCAGAGCGGGAACGCGTCAACCCCCGCGAACTCCTTGAACAGGCAGCATTTTCCCTCCATTACCGGCATACCGGCAAGTCCGCCGATATCGCCGAGTCCCAGCACGGCGGTGCCGTCGGTTATTACCGCGACAAGGTTCTTTCTGCGCGTGAGCTTGTATGACAGCGACGGGTCTTTCCGGATCTCAAGGCAAGCCTGCGCAACGCCGGGAGTGTATGCCAGAGACAGGTCTTCGCGGGTGTTTATCGGCGCGCGGGATATGACCTCGATCTTGCCCTGCCATTCGTAGTGTTTTTTGAGTGCTTCTTCTTTGATGTCCACCTTTTTCAATGCACAATGCACAATTCACAATGCACAATTATGGTATCGCCTTCGGCGATGATCATAAAAGGGTAAATTGACTATCGTGCTTCTCCTTTCTCACTTCTGTTCAAAAATCCTTTTAACTATTGCAGTCAAGATCCTGATGATCTCCTTGCAATCGTTGTAAATACTTTCATAATGTTCTTTTTCTATATAATCGGTTTTATATAAAAGTTCGAGCCAATACTCGGTCTCACATGCTTCTTTCAGAGCAATGTTCATTTTTGCTCCGAAATCCGCTCTGCTCTGTCCTCTTATTGCTTCCCTGACATTTGCACCTATGCTTGTTCCGCTGCGAAGGATCTGCTTTGACATAACATATTCGCTTTTTTCAGCGCACAAATACTTATACAGATTAACGATCCGCACAGCAAATTCCATACTTTTTTCAACAATAATGTTATTATCCGTCATTCAAATAAGCGCGAAGCGCCTCCATAATTGTGAATTGTGCATTGTGAATTGTGCATTCACACATTAAGGTGTTCTCCGCGGGTGATTATGGCGCGGACAGACTGCTCCGGCGTGAACTTGTAGCCCAGCGAGATCGCGTAGTGGTTGTAGAAGCCGTGGAAATCAGAACCGCCTGTGGGCAGAAGTCCGTACTGCTGGCACATATCGAGAAGCTGCTCTTCCTCGGTCTCGTCGGCGCTCTCGTGATAGACCTCGATGCCGTCGATCTTGCCCTGTGCGGCAAGCTCCTCGATAAGCTCGAAGCTGTTATACACTTTCGGGTGCGCGATAACGGCAGTACCGCCTGCCGAGCGTATAAGCTCCAGCGCAAAGCGCACGTCCGGATTATGCTCCGTTTCCTTGCGCACTTCCTCGGCGCAGAGACCTGTCTGTGCATTGAACAGCTTGTCATACACATCGCCGTACAGGTCTGTGGTGTATCCGTAGTCCATGAGCGCGTGCATTATATGGCACTTGTATATCGTCTTTCCTCCGGCCGCATAGCGCAGAATGTTCTCGAAAGCTATGGGGTACTGCTCGATGACCTTGAGCGCCATTTCCTTGCCCCTGCGCTTTCTTGCCTCTGTGGTGCGCAGGCAGAGCCCTTCGAGTCTGTCCGGCTTATGGGGCATATAGCAGAGGATATGCACCTTTCTGCCGCGGGTGCCGTCAACGGCGGATATCTCCACAGCCGGCAGCACTCTGATGCCGTAACGCTGACCGAGTATCACGGCGCGGGCGGTAGATGCAAGGCTGTCGTGATCGGTTATCGAGAGAACGTCGATATTGTTGCGCTTAGCCTGCGCTATGACTTCCTCGATACCGAGTGAACCGTTCGATAAAGTGGTGTGACAATGTAAATCTGCTCTCATGACAATTCTCCTGTTTTCCAATCCTTTCGTGTAAACTTACCCGCCATGCTCTGCGAAGCAAATCGGAGACAGCGCAGGGCGGATATATCCGACAGCGGCATGATGCCGCATAATTACTTGATAACTTTTCCTTTTGTCTTTACTTTCACAGCCGCGCCGTGAGTACGGGCGGACTTTTTCTCCTTCGGGATCTCTGTCGGCTCCTCGAAGCCTCCTCTGTCCTCGAAAACTGCTTCTTCTTCCGTATCATAGCGGGAGTATTCGGGATTCTTCTCGCCCTTTGACTCATAGAACGGGTCTATGATGTATTTCTGTATCACCGGGTACGCGCAGAATGTGGCGATGAAATTGAGCCATGCGAAAGGCAGTAACGGCAGAAGAAGCATAGAATACGGGAATCCGAGCATCATCAGCACGATCACAGCGAACCACGCGAAGAATGCGGCGAAACTTCTCTTGAAGCCGACTACCATAAGAATGAACGAGTTCTTGATTATCTGCGGGAGTTTAAGGTTAAGGGCGACTATCTGCGGATAGATGTAGAAGTGCATCATTATCACGAAAAAGCCCATTGCCACAGACAACGCGAGTATTATCTTCGTCTGCATGTCGGAAGTGTTCTGCAAGGCCGCGGAGTAGAAGTTCAGGTTATATGCGAGTATGAATATCAGTCCGAGGTCTATGATGCCGACGATAAGGGACTGTCTGAAATTCTTCTTGAAAGCTTCAAAGAACTCATGGAACACGAATATCGGTTCCCCTATCACGAATTTGCGCATAAGCTGGGTCATTGCCGCTGTTGCGGGTCCGAATGTGACCACGGGAATGCAGAAAAGAACGTATATAAGATTGATCTGGAAGAACTTCCAGAACTTTTCACCGAATATCTCCCAGAACAGGAAGAAGGCTTTTTTCTTGGGTCCGCCCTTCTGAACACCGCTTCCTGTTTTTCTGTAATTATATAAGCCGAATGCCATAAATACCCTTCCACAAACACGGCGCTTGCCGCAGAAAATAAAATACCAATCATATTATACTACATTTCGTCACATTTTGCAAGCATTTTTTTGCTTTTTTACGAATACCGCGGGCTCATACACGGATCATTTTAAAACAGAACGATAATATTTGACATTTCGGGCAAAATATGTTATTATGTATATACTTGTAATTCTGTACCGGGAGAGTGGTGGATAAGCTTTGTTTGAACGGCTCGAATATCTGCGCGAAAAATCAAACAAGCTGCCCTTGCGTCCCGGCGTATATCAGATGAAGGACAAGTCCGGCAAGATAATCTACATCGGCAAGGCAAAGCTGTTAAAGAACCGCGTGACTTCCTATTTTCACGCTGTCGAAGCGCATAACGCAAAGACCTACAAGCTCGTGTCGGTGATCTATGATTTCGATTTTATCGTATGCGATACCGAGCTTGACGCACTTGTTCTTGAAGCAAGCCTTATAAAGCTCCATTCGCCGAAGTACAATATCCTGCTGAAAGACGACAAGGGATTCAGCTACTTCCGCATCACCGGCGGCGATTATCCGCGCATACGCCATTCCTTCAAGAACGACGATCCCTCCTCCTCATACATCGGTCCGTATATGAGCGCATGGACGGTCAAGCAGACCTGTGAGGAGTGCAATAAAATATTCATGCTCCCCACCTGCAATAAAGAGTTCCCACGCGATTTCGGCAAAGAGCGCCCCTGCCTCAACTACCACATCAAGCGCTGCATGGGCGTGTGCAAGGGCAATATCTCCCCGGAAGAATACGGCGGTATCATCAGACAGGCTGTCGATTACATCAGAAACGGCAGCAAGGACAGTGTTGAGCGGCTCACCGAGGAAATGAACGCGGCGGCGGAAGCACTCGAATTTGAGAAGGCGGCAAAGCTCCGTGACAGGATCGCCGCAATAGAACGCGCCGCGAACGTGCAGTCAATACGCTCGGAACGGGATATAAGCTGCGATGTGTTTGCCCTTTCGCACAACACGGGACTTACGGCGGCTGCCGTAGTAAAGTACAGGAACGGTCAGCTCATCGACAAGGAAAACTACTTCATCGGAGATGAGGGCGAGCCGGAATTTATGCGCTCGGAGTTTCTGATGCGCTATTACGAGAACGGCAGAGAGATACCAAAGCTTATTCTGCTTGACGGCGATACCGAGGACAACGGGCTGCTGGAAGAATACTTCCGCGGCATTTCCGGTCACAAGGTGTCGATAAATGTTCCGAAACGGGGCGAGAACCTTGTTCTCTCAACGCTTGCCAAGAGCAATGCGGACGAATACCTCGCGCTCCGGGTAGGACGGACAAGCCGTGAGATAACCGCGCTCCAGGATCTCCAGAAGCTTCTCGGGCTGAAGAAGATACCAGAACTGATCGAAAGCTACGATATATCCAATATGGGCGAACAGACGCGCGTTGCGGGTATGATAACATATAAGAACGGCAGACCGTTCAAGGCGGGCTACCGCAGATTCAACATCAAGGACGTTGCCGGTATAGATGACTACGCCTGTATGCAGGAAGTCCTTCGCAGACGCTTCACCCACTACCTCGACGGCGATGAGAGCTTCTCAGAACGCCCCGATCTTATCCTGCTGGACGGCGGAAAGGGTCATGTGGCGGCAGTGCGTGAAGTGTTCGATGAAATGGGCATAGATGTGCCGCTGTTCGGACTCGTCAAAGACGACAAGCACCGCACCCGTGCGATCGCGGCGGACGGCGGTGAGATACAGGTGAACGCGAACCGCAGCCTGTTCAGACTGCTGACAGAGATACAGGACGAGGTACACCGCTACTCGATCAACTACCAGCGCAAGAAGCACAAGATGACGCAGTACGAACTCGATCTCACGAAGGTGAACGGCATCGGTGAGAAAAAAGCGCTGGCACTTCTGAAAGAATACAAGACAAAACAGGGCATAAAAGCCGCCACAGTGGAACAGCTGATGCAGACCGCAAAGATCAGCAGAGAGACTGCGGAAGAGCTGTATGTCTTTGTACAGGACGCATTCTGACATTTTACCGATAAAAGAAGACCGAAAGGATAAGTTATGAGAGTTATTACGGGAAAAGCCCGTGGAATGAAGCTAAGGTCGCTGGAAGGCACCGACGTTATAAGACCCACAGCCGACGCGGTAAAGGAAGCAATGTTCAGCATCGTGCAGTTCGATCTCGATGAGGACAGTGTGGTGCTCGATCTGTTTGCCGGCTCCGGTCAGCTCGGTATCGAAGCGCTCAGCCGCGGTGCAAAAAAGGCTTACTTCGTTGACAGCAGCCGTGAGTCGATAGCGGTGATACGGGAGAACCTTGCACACACGAAGCTTGAAGACCAGGCACAGGTCATTAATATGCCCAACTCCGCATTTTTGCGCACCGCACGGGAAAAGATAGATATAGCATTCCTCGATCCGCCTTACGGAAAAGACCTTATAAAGCGTTCGCTCCCTGCACTTACGGAGATAATGAGCGAAAACGGGATAATCGTCTGCGAACATGAGAAGGAATGCAGGCTCCCCGAAGAGGAGAACGGATTTGTGATATCCGGAAAATACAGATACGGAAAGATCGCCCTCACCGTTTACAAGCGGAAACAGAGCGAGGAAACGGAGACTGAATGAAGAAAGCAATTTATCCGGGAAGCTTCGATCCCGTCACAAACGGTCATTACGAAATAATCAAACGCGCGTCGGGTATGTTCGACCGCCTCATAGTGCTGATATCGGTAAACCCTAACAAGCACTCCAGCTTTAGTGTCGAAGAACGCGCAGACCTGTTAAGGCGCGTGTGCTATGATATACCGAATGTGCAGATAGACAGCTGCAGCGGGCTTATCGTGGACTATTTCAGGGAGCATGACTGCGACATTATCGTAAAAGGACTGCGCGCGATGTCCGATTTTGAGACGGAGTTCCAGATGGCGCATGTCAACAAGCATCTCTGCCCGCGTGCGGAAACGGTATTCCTGTGCGCAGACAACGAGAACACCTACCTATCATCGAGTATGGTCAAACAGATAGCGGTATTCGGAGGAGACATCTCGCCTTTCGTACCCGAATCTATCAAAGAAGATATAATGAAAAGACTTGATACAACAAAGACAAACGGAGGAACACAGAAATGAGTATTGATGAAATTCTTGAAATGATGGACGATATGCTTGACAAGGCGGTGAATATGCCCTTTTCGAGCAAGAAGTCGCTGATCGACGTTGACAAGATGCGCGAGCTTATCGACGAGATCCGTCTCAATATGCCCCGCGAGATAAAGCAGGCGCACGATCTCGTCAATGACCGAAAGACCATACTCAACGACGCGAAAAACGAGGCTGCGTCTATCGTTCAGCGTGCCGAACAGCGTGCAGCCGCAATGGTAGCACAGCAGGAGATAGTCCGCCAGGCTACCGCAAAGGCGAACGAGATCAATGCGGCAGCTCAGGAGCAGACCAAGGAACTGCGCGATATGACCAACAAATATGTTGACAATATGCTCACCAAGATCGAGGAGCTTCTCTCCAATGACATAATCGACGTCAAGAAAGCCCGCAGCGCGTTAAAGAATACGATCAAGTGAACCGGTGAATAAGATAGCCTGCTGATTATTAATTCTCAATTAAAAAAGTCCTCCTTTCGGAGGACTTTTTTTGACATCATTCTATCAGAATAACTGATTGTAGAGAACTCCGCTCAGTGCGGAAGCATTGGAGCTGGCGACAGTACCCGATTTGGTATAAGTGCTGTTCGCGTCAAGATAGGCTGCGGTCTGCGCATAAGCGTTGATCGCAGTTGCCTGCTCGGACATGAAGCTTGCGTAGGAATTCTTCTTGCCGAAGATCTCCTCACGGGCTTCTGCGCTCGAATTGCTGAAAGTATCCTTATCAATGGAAAGCTTGCCGTCGTTTCCTACGGAAATGCCGACTTTAGCAAGTTTATTGGAGTAAGCGCTGGTCATTTTCGCAACAAACTCGGATTTGCCGGAAACTGTGGAGTTGCCGGATCCTCTGGTTGAAGAGTAAAGCTCATTGTAGCTGTCAACAAAGGACTGTGCAGCGGAAAGTGCCTTCTCATTGTCAACCTCGCCTGTTTTGGCGTCCTCTTTGAATGCGGCCTCGAGATTCGATACCGCAGTCTTAAGGTTGGAAGAATACGTCTTGAGCTTGTCGTTGTTTGCAGCGGAATACGCGGTCGAAGACGATGTCTTCTTGTTTGTATTCTCAAGCTTGCTCGCAGCCTCCTTTGCGGAGTCGGCTGCATTCGACTTCTGCATTGCGAAGTAGGACTTGTAGAGATTCTTGCTTACGCGGAAATCACTCCATTGATTGAGAACGTTACTCATGGACGAGTAAAATATACTCATGTCGCTCATATTATCACTTCCCTTCGATAGTGCGGATATGCCGGACCGTTCCCGTAATACGGCAGAAAGCGCATTTGGCGCGCATCACGCGGTAAGGCATACCGCCGATTGAGCTGTGAATGATGTCATTTTCCGGCAACTGTACCGGTTACTGTGCAGCAGCCTGAGCCGCAGCGTCGGACTGGGCGTTGAATTCCTTCTCCCAGTCGTCAAATCCTTTGCGGACAAGTTCGGCAGTCTGATTGCAGACATCGGGAAGATCTCCTCCCCAGATGCCGGAGCATTCGCCGAAGCCCTTCTCGAACGCATCTTTGACCTTCTTGAAGTTGTCGGGATCATTGCCCGCAAGACTCTTGGCAAAATCGAGGATACGATTTGCCGTCTTTTCCGCACCCCAGAAATCCTCGGAGCCGTCGCTCTCGATATAGTCGAGACCGTAGCTCTTCATTATGGACTCAAGTGTAAGCCCTTCCTTCTTACCGGAAGAATTAGCCGCCTGACCGAGGAGCTGCGAAACCATGTTCTTCATGCCTTCGTTCTTGATATTGAGAGCGGATTTGCCCGCGTGCTCAGTAGCTATGCCCTTGGTGTAGGTGTTGTTCTTAACGGAGCTGTCGGAGCGCTCGAACTTATCGGTGCGCTTTTCGGAAGCCTTTTCAGCCGATTTCTCTTCTGCCGCGGACGAGGTCTTCTTATCGGCATCTTCGACCTTGCCGGTCTTCTGCTTTCCGTAAGCCTTGCCTGCATTAGCGGGAGAATAGCCGCCGTTTATGGAATTAAGCATGCTCATACGTTACCATTCCTTTCTTCCCGAGGTGCGGTATGAAAATGTACTTCTCATACCGATTCCTCCTTGAATTTTGTTGCCGGAGAATTTCCGTCTGCCCCGGAAAAAAGATCCGGCAAGGCGCAATTCCCTTACGCCTCGATTATTATATCGTCATAAACTTTAAAAACTTTAGTAAAATATTAATATTTTTTCTCATTCTGCGTGAAATGCCTTAAAACCGGCGCCAAATGCGCCCGGACGTGATATAATCGGACAAACACGCACAAAAAGTGCATCAATTTGCTTGACAAGCTGTTCAAAATAATGTAAAATCTTAATATATATTTATGGACATACTTTTTACCACAGGAGGACTGCCAATGGAGGCAATCGACGTGATAATAAAACAGATAGATGATCTTGTTTGGGGCGTACCGCTGATAATTCTGATACTCGCCTGCGGCATTATGCTCACCATAAGGCTGCGCTTCGTTCAGATACGAAAGCTCGGCAAGGGCTTCAAATATATGCTGCATGACGATGACAGCGGACACGGCGATGTTTCAAGCTTCGCCGCACTCTGCACTGCTCTTTCCGCCACAGTCGGCACCGGCAACATCGTGGGCGTTGCCACCGCGGTTTCGACGGGAGGCGCAGGCGCGCTCTTCTGGATGGAAATCGCTGCGCTCTTCGGTATGGCTACCAAATATGCGGAGGGGCTGCTTGCCATAAAGTACCGCACCAAAGACCATAACGGCAATATCCTCGGCGGTCCGTTCTACTACATAGAGAACGGCATGGGAAAAAAATGGAAGTGGCTCGCAAAGCTGTTCGCGTTCTTCGGAGTTTTTGCCGGAATAATGGGTATCGGTACATTCACCCAGATAAACGGTATAACCTCGGCAGTAAAGAACTACTTTGACCCGGAATCGCTCAATACGGTCAGCATTTTCGGAAGTGAATACAGCATCTCGGTCATTATAGCCGGAATTATAATAACGGTACTTGCCGCACTTGTACTTATCGGCGGTCTGAAGAGCATATCTTCTGTTGCGCAGATAGTTGTTCCGGCAATGATAATCGCTTATGTGGGCTGCTGTCTGACAGTCCTGCTCACACACATACCCGAAATTCCCGCAGCGGCCGTCGAGATAGTTGAGAGTGCATTCGGTCTCCGCCCGATAGCAGGCGGTATCGCCGGTATCTCGATAGTTATCCTGTCGGCGCAGAAAGGTATAGCCCGCGGTATATTCTCGAATGAAGCGGGTCTCGGTTCCGCGCCTATCGCAGCATCTGCCGCAAAGACAAAAGAGCCTGTGAGACAAGGTCTTGTATCTATGATAGGTACATTTATCGACACGATAATCGTCTGCACCATGACGGGACTTGTAATAGTTATCGCGGGAAGCCACAATAAGGGTCTGCAGGGCGTTGATATAACGATAGACGCGTTCACCAGCGGACTCCCGCTCCCTCCGAGAGTAAGTGCATTCATAGTAATGGTGTGTCTCGCGGTATTCGCGTTTACGACGATCCTCGGCTGGAACTACTATTCCGAGCGCTGTCTTTCTTATCTGATAAAACCGCACAAGTATGTAACGATCAGTTACAGGTGGATCTACATAGCCGCTGTATTTATCGGACCATATCTCACAGTTGAAGCTGTATGGGACATTGCAGACATCTTCAACGGACTTATGGCGCTGCCGAATATTGTCGCACTTGTTGCGCTTTCCGGTGTAGTACAGCGTGAAACAAAGGATTATCTGCAGCGGACAGGAGACTGACCGGACGGAGGTTTTAGCTATGACAGTAAGCTTCACGGGACACAGGACAGCGGATCCTGCAATGATCGGTGAGAAGCTGTATGAAACGGTGAACGGGCTTGCCGGAGAGGGAGCGGACATTTTCTGCGCCGGCGGTGCGCTTGGCTTCGATACACTTGCTGCGGAGGCGGTTATCCGCGTAAAGTCGGAAAAGCCGTGGATATCTCTGAAACTTGTGCTGCCCTGTCCTCCCGAACAGCAGACACGTTCGTTTTCCCGGGAAATGAAGGAGCAGTACTTCGATATCCTAATGTCAGCCGACGATACCGAGTACATCTCTCCGTTCTATACGGAAGGGTGTATGAAGGAGCGCAACCAGCGCCTTATTGATCTTGCCGACGTCTGCGTATGCTGGTATGACTCCCGCCGTTCCGCTTCCGGCACAGGTCAGACCGTCCGTATGGCGCAGCGCAAAGGCATTAAGATCATCAACCTGTTCATCGAGTGACACTCTGCGCTGTTCTATCCGGAGACCGTCAAAGAAGTCGCTTCGCTTGAGAGACCGGGCTCTGCCCGGACCCGCCAGCCCCCTTTGAAAAAGGGGGCTGGACCCCCTAAATAAGTCCCGTGTCACGGAGATCAGTTACTAACATCATAAATAAAAAGCCTGCTGAAAGTGTTGGTTTTCAACAGGCTTTTGTTCTGTTCCGATTTCTTCTCACTTCCGTTATACGGGAATAGGTTTAGGATCCAGCCCTTTTTAAAGGGCTGGCGGGTCCGGGCAGAGCCCGGTTCTAATCTCTGTTCCGATACCATTCTTTCAGCACGGATTCGGCTTTCTTGCCGTAGATCGTGAAGTCCTTGTTCTCGGAAGCTTTCTCCGCGGGAGGCAGAACTGCTTTCCAGTCCCACCAGAAGAACCCGCGGAAGTATGGCTCTTCCCACATCGTCTCCATCGCGCTCTGATAGAAGTCCGCCTGCTCCTGCTCATCGTACGGAGCATCGGGACGGTACTTGAAATCCCATGGGTACATCGTGCATCCGCGCTCGTTCCGTACTCCGATCTCCGCGAACATCACCGGCTTTCCGTAATGCTCATGGCACCTGCGCACCGTTTCCCTGTGCTCCGCCCACTTCTTCCGCATCATATCAAGGGAATTGTCGTCGGGTGCGGAAACCGGGTAGTAAGCCGAAATGCCGATCACATCGACTGCTCCGAGCCAGCGGAACCGCAGCTCATCGCCGTGGTTTATATTATGCATTACTATGCCGGTGTACACCTCGCGTACCTTGCCGATCATTTCCGTGCAATGCCCCGCCTGTGAGTCCATTCCCGCCATTTCACAGCCGGTGCAGAGCATCTCGACTCCCTCTTCCTCGGCAAGCTTCGCGTAATACAGCATAAAGCGCGTGTATGATTCAAACCACTTGCCCCAGTAGAAGTCCGTCTCCGTCGGGAAGTTTATCCTCGCGCGCCATGAGCGGTCAAGGCAGTCCACCATAGGTTTCAGGCAGACTTTAAGCCCCAGCGCTTTGGCATTTCTTACCGCAGACCGTACCTCTTCGTCTGTCTGTGTCCTGCCGAACAGCGAGAATATGTTCAGCGAGTAGAAAGCCTCCTGGAAGCAGTTCACTGGAATGCATATCCAGTTCAGTCCGAGAGACGCAAGATACTCCATTGACCGCTGCGCCTCCGCTGTCGCAAACTTTCCGCTTCCGGAATAAAACCCCCATGTATATCCCTTTATCATTTCCATAACCTGTTCCTCCGATCAAATCTCCGGACATTTCAATTACTATATCATACCTTGATTGAATTGTCAATCATTTACGGGAAAAATTGCATATTCATTTGCTTTCATATTGCCGAAACACCGTCCGGAAACGAAAATTTACGCCGGAAGAGGAATAATCCTGTTAATATAGCGGATTATTTTAGTTTTTTATGCAAAATATGTTGACAAATGCCGAAAAATGCGTTATAATATGGGACAGTGCCGATAAAATGTCAGAATTCGGCAAAATACAACATTCAAGGAGTATTTATTATGACAAAGACTGAACTTATTTCGGCTATCGCTGAAAAAACCGAACTCACAAAGAAGGATTCGGGCAAAGCACTCGATGCTTTCACAGCTGTTATCGCAGAAACTCTTGCTAAGGGCGAGAAGGTACAGCTCGTTGGTTTCGGTACATTTGAAGCTCGTGAGCGTGCTGCAAGAACAGGCATCAACCCCCAGACAAAGAAGAAGATCAAGATCAAGGCAACAAAGGTTCCTGCTTTCAAGGCTGGACAGGGTCTCAAGGACGCAGTTGCCAAGTAAGCTTCTCACAAAACAGAAATAATGACCGGTCTTTTATATGACCGGTCTTTTTCTTTTACAGTAAAGGCTATGCCCCATAAAGGAAAACCGCTTGCTGTGAACTCCGCAGCAAGCGGTTTATGTCTTTTACACTTAATTAATATCTATCCATAGACAAAACCAAATAATTTTGTCACGATTCAGATATGCGCGCAGAGCGCGCTCCACAATTGTGCATTGTGCATTGTGCATTGTGCATTTATCTATAGAGCGGCTTTTACTGTCGCAGTGATGTTCTCTGCAGAAAGTCCGAACTCTTTCAGAAGCGCAACTGCCGGTCCGGAATGACCGAACACGTCCTTTACGCCGATCTTGATTACCGGCACGGGGTAAGTCTCAGTTACTACGGAAGCTACTGCGGAACCAAGACCGCCTATAACGCTGTGCTCCTCGACAGTAACGATCCTGCCTGTCTCACGGGCTGCCTTCTCGATTATCTCGCGGTCAATGGGCTTGATCGTGTGTATGTTGATGATGCGTGCATCGATCCCCTGCTCCGCAAGAGCCTTGCCTGCCTCGATAGCTTCGGCGACCATAAGTCCGGTAGCGATAATTGTGATATCCTTGCCGTCCTTTACTGTAACGCCCTTGCCCACTTCAAACCTGTATGTGTCGGGATCGTTGAATACCGGTACAGCAAGACGTCCGAAGCGCATATATGTAGGACCCTTGTAGTCAGCCATCGCAAGGACTGCCGCAGTAGCTTCAACATGGTCAGCGGGGTTGATCACCGTCATATTCGGTATTACCGACATAAGCGCGATATCCTCGCAGCACTGGTGCGAAGCACCGTCCTCGCCTACCGAGATGCCCGCGTGTGTAGCGCCGATCTTAACGTTAAGATTCGGATAGCCTATGCTGTTGCGGACAATCTCGAATGCACGTCCGGAAGCGAACATTGCGAACGAGCTTGCGAAAACAAGCTTTCCGGTAGTTGCGATACCTGCCGCAACGCCCATCATATTGGCTTCCGCGATACCGCAGTCGAAATGCTTTTCGGGATAAGCCTTCTTGAAAATACCGGTCTTTGTTGCAGCCGCAAGGTCAGCGTCAAGCACAACAAGATCGGGACGTATCTCGGCGAGCTTGCAGAGAGCTTCGCCGTAGCTTTCGCGTGTTGCTTTCTTATCCATAACCGTTATCTCCTTTCTTACTTCTCAAGCTCGGCAAGATGCGCCTTGAGCTCACTCATGGCGATGTTGTACTGCTCTTCATTGGGAGCCGCGCCGTGCCATGAAACGTTGTTCTCCATATAGGAAACGCCCTTGCCCTTTGTTGTTTTCTGGATTATAACGGTAGGCTGATTTGCCACATTCTCCGCTTCATTGAATGCCTTTTCGATCTGGTCAAAATCGTGACCGTCGATGTTGATGACATGCCAGCCGAAAGCCTCAAATTTCTTATCTATAGGATAGGGGTTCATTACCTTGCTGATCTCGCCGTCGATCTGGAGGTTGTTGTTATCTACCACATAAACGAGATTGTCGAGCTGGTAGTGAGCGGCGAACATTGCGGATTCCCACACCTGACCCTCTTCGATCTCGCCGTCACCGAGGATAGCATATACTTTGTAGGAGTCGCTTGAGATCTTGCCGGAAAGCGCCATTCCGCAGGCAGCGGATACGCCCTGACCGAGAGAGCCTGTGCTCATATCTATACCCGGACATTTGCCGAGCGAGGGGTGACCCTGGAGTCTCGAACCCTGCTTTCTGAGGGTTTTCAGCTCCTCAACGGGTATAAATCCTCTCTGTGCGAGCACCGCGTACAGTGCGGGAGCCGTATGACCCTTCGACAGCACAAGTCTGTCCCTGTCCTCCATTTCGGGGTTCTGAGGATCAACATGCATTCTGTGCATATAAAGATAAGTGAGTGTATCTGCTACGGAGAGGGATCCGCCCGGGTGACCGGCTTTTGCGTTATACACGCCCTCGATGATACCCATTCTTACCTTTGTTGCGGTGATCTCAAGATCTTTTCTGAGTTTTGCGTCCATAAGTTCTTTCCTTTCGTGGTATTTGTTATATTTGAAAATAAATTTTCACGCTATACCGAGATTGCTTCCGACAGCCGTAACGACTGACCGCACATAATTCTCGAATGTGGGGTTCTTATCGAATGCCCGTATGAGGTACATGAAGTTGCTGATACAGAAGCCGACAGCCGCAGCGTCACTGTCCGTGACCTCCTGGACTATCGCATTGAATTCTTCGCTGAACGGAGCTATCTTGTCCATGCTGGAACGCAGCCGCATACTTACGTCCTTTGCGGCGGCAAGATCGAACCTGCTGAGGTCTATGACCACATTTCCCTTTGACGGCATTACCGGTCCGTCTTTAAGCTGCTGTCTTACATCGCGCACATAGCTTTTGCTCTTGTCCGCAAGGTCTATTTCAAGATCAACAGCTTTCTTGAAGCTGCTGCGGAAGTCGTCGTTCACAAGAAGTCCGAGATATATCACCGAAAACTCCTCGAAAAGATAGTCGGCAAGCTCTGTCCGCACCGATCTGTCTTCCTCCGAAAACCCGTTCTCACAGCCGAGAACCACGTTCTCACGCAGGGTCTTGTCATCAATAGCGGCAATATTGCCGAAATATTCACCTATAAGAGCAACTATAAAATCCTCGGCATAAGCGTCCGGTATCGCTTCGTCGAATTCCATTACAGCTCAGCTCCTTTCAGTTTACTTTTCATGCACAAGCTTTCCTGTCATGTGCTCTATCGTTATCTCCACAAAGTTCACCCGTGAGAAGTCCTTTCGTATCTCCTCATCGACTTCCTGTTCGGTGGGGTAATACTTCATACCGAAGCGCTTTATCTTTTCACGCTTCTCTTCCTCATCGTCCATGACCTTTGCCCTGCCGAACACGATCACGCTTGTAACGTAGTAAGACCAGTCCTCTTTCCGATAGCCGGTATTATATACGGTAAAGCATATCTTGTCGTCTTTCAGCATAGCATCAAGCTTGTGACCTGCCTTTGCGCAGTGAAAGTATATCCTGTCCGCCTCGCTGTCATACCAGAAATTCACCGGCACCGCATACGGATAGCCGTCATCGCCGTTTACCGCGAACACGGCACGCTTTTCCTCCGTCAGAATCTTAATGCATTCCTCACGGCCTACTTCCTGCTTGAAACGTCTCATCGGTCTGAACATATCAAAGTCTCCTTATATGCTCTATGATCTCGCTCATGGGCGCATGGTTGTTGTCGCTTACGATAATATCAGCGGCTTCCTTAACGCTGTCAAGGGCGTTATCTACCGCAGCTCCGAGATCCGCTTCCGCGATCATTGCTCTGTCGTTGCCGTAATCGCCTGCCGCCGCAACGAACTTATCCTGAAATCCAAGTATCTCAACGAGCTTTCGTACACCGGACGCCTTGCTTATCCCTTCCGGGAGCATCTCGTAATACATCGGCGAGGAATGCACCCAGTTCACGCCCTCTTTGCAGTGCTCCTGCGTAAATTCGATGACCTTGTGTATCTTCTCCGGCGGGTAGGCGATAAGCACCTTGAATCTGCCCTCTTTCGGCACATCTTCCAGTTTCCGGTAAACAGGCGTGAGCTTCTCAAAAGCCATGTGCTCAACGACAGTCTGATTGTTGTCCGTCACATAGACTTCCTTTTCGTGCAGTATCTCTACCCCGATATCCGGGAACTCCTTTTCGAGCATACGGATATACTTGTCCGCTGTCTCCGGCATATCGCTGTGCCAGAGGAACTTGTCCGCCTTGAAATCATACACCGCCGCGCCGTTGAAGATAACGCAGGGAGTACGGATATCCAGCTCGTCTATGATTCGCTTTGCCATTGCGACACCGCGCCCCGTAGCTGCGGCAAAATGCCCGCCTTTTTCACGGAACTCGTTTATCGCGCGGATATCGGCATCGGCAATATTCTTGTTGTCGTCCAGCAGTGTACCGTCAAGATCGGTCACTATCAGTACATCTTTGAAATCCATATATCATCTCAGACTTTTCAGAAATTTAGTAAAATACTCCGGCAGCTCGCTCTCAAATTCAAGCCACTCCCCTGTTATGGGGTGTACGAAGCCGATGTGCTTTGCGTGCAGGCACTGTCCGCCGAGAGACGCGGGCTTTCCGTTCCCGTAAACATCGTCGCCCGCTACCGGGTGACCGATGTACGCCATGTGAACGCGTATCTGATGCGTTCTTCCTGTCTCAAGCTTCAGCCGCAGGTGTGTGTGATTGGCATAGTTCGCTATCACAGAGTAATGGGTGACAGCTTCACGGCTGTTTTCCGCAGTAACGCACATCTTCTTGCGGTCAGCCTTGCTCCTGCCTATCGGAGCATTCACCGTCCCGCTCTCTTTTATGTTCCCGCAGACTACCGCCTCATATTCCCGGCTGAAACTGTGGTTTTTTATCTGTTCAGCGAGCCCCTTATGCGCCGCATCGCTCTTTGCGACGATAAGCAGACCGCTCGTATTCATATCTATCCTGTGGACTATCCCCGGACGCAGTTCACCGTTTATCCCCGAAAGGCTGCCGCCGCAGTGATACATCAGAGCATTCACGAGAGTTCCGCTGTAATGCCCGTGAGCCGGGTGTACTACCATGCCTTTCGGCTTGTTCACAACTAACAGGTCATTGTCCTCATACACTATATCCAGCGGGATATTCTCCGGGAGTATATCTGTCTCTTTCGGCTCGGGTATATCTACGGAAACGCTGTCTCCTGCCCGGAGCCGGTAGTTCTTCTGTACCGCCGCTCCGTTCACGGTGCAGGCACCGTCCTCTATGAGCTTTGCCGCAAAAGAGCGTGTCATATCTCCGTCGGAAGCGTCCGCGACAGCCTTGTCGATCCGCTCGCCGACTGTCCCGGCAGTAAATTCAAGCCTGCTCATCGGTACCGTTCTCCGCCGGGTCTGCCGGCTCTTTTTTCTTCTTCCGCTCTTCCTTTATCTCCTCGATCAGCAGCGAAACGCCGAAGTAAATACCTCCGCATACCGCGCAGATATCGGCGAAGTTGAAGATAGCGAAGTTGATTATGCGTACGTCTATGAAATCCACTACATAGCCGAGGAATACACGGTCTATAAGGTTGCCGAGACCGCCTCCCGCAAGTGCCGCAAGCGCGAAAACAATATCGGTGCGGCTTGCCTTTCCGGAAAAAATATACCATTCGACCGCCGCGATAAGCAAAATCGGAACAGCGATTAGAATAACCCTCTGCCCCTCAAGCAGACTGAACGACATACCCGTATTCTCGCAGTATGTGAAATTCAGCCATTCCGTATCCCCTATCTTTATCAGCGGGATACTGCCCTCCGGCTTTATATACGCGACTGTGAGCGCCTTTGTTATCTGATCTATTACGGCAAGCAGTACGGTGAAAACCACCGAAATTATTCTTATCGCAAGAGTCTTGTTTTTCAAAACCTTCTCCATATACACGCAAGAGCCATACAATTCATGCACGGCTCTGCAATCTTTTCATTTGATGTTATCTTCTTTTCTTCTTGTGGTGGTAGTTGTTATTGTTCTTATTGCTGTCGTTGTTGCTGCCGAATTCGAGCTTGTCATACTTTGAGTTGTTATTTCTGTTGGGTTTGGATCTTAAGAAATCGGGAACATCGTCCTCTTCCTCTTCATCTTCCCCAGCATCACTTTCCGTAACTCCGAAAGCATTCTCGACAGTAAAGCTGTTCTCTGTACCCTCATCATCGGACATTTCAACGGCTGCTTCTGATGTATCTTCAGCCGGCGCTTCTTCAACAGTCTCTTCGGTGATCTCCTCCGATTCATTCTCGGAAACCTGGATATCGGAATAAGACTCAACTACCTTGACATCTTCGTCCGATGAAGTTTCTTCCACAGCCACAGCCTCTTCAACTGCTTCGGGTATCTGCGGAACTTCTATTCCCTGCTGTGCCGCGATAAGCTCACGAAGTGTATTGCTGCTGTGCTCGTTTGCGGTGTTCACAACAAACTCGTTGAAGCATATCTCCGGCATTTTCTTTATCATCTCGATATGGTTCTGATACTCAACGATGAGGCGGGTACGGAAGTCCTCCGACTCGCGCTTTGTTCTCGCAAGAGCTTCCTTGTCAAGCTCTGTCTGTATCTCCATCTGTGCATGGATATCTTCCTTCGCCTTGGTTGCTTCTTCTTCAATGCGGGTCTTTTCATTGAGAGCTTCCTCAACTATCTTCTCGCCCTCTTCCTTCTTGGAAGCAACATAATCATCGGCTTCCTTACGAAGCTCATCCGCCTTTTCCTCAGCTTCCTGGACAATACCCGCAGCTTTCTCCTTGCACTCGGCAATTATTGCGTTACCTGCCTTCTGGGCGCCGAGAAGAGCGTCCTTGAGAGCTTCCTCGTCCTCGCGGTATTCTCTTATCTTGTCCGCGCAGACCTGAAGCTTCTTCTCGAGATCAACATTTTCCTTCTGCAGCTGTGAAAATTCACGCGCCAGATCTCCGAGATATTCCTCTACTTCCTCTTTCTTGTAGCCTCTCATGGCCTCGGTAAATGTCTTATCCATGATGCTGTTAAGATCCATTGGTATCCTCCGTTCTTACACGATCATACGCATTAAGCGGCATGAAAGCGCTATATGTATTTTTTTATGATAAGTTTAAGTCTTCCCTTTTTTGTAGTCCCAGCTTCTCCGGAAACGGAAAATTTCCCGTGACCGCGCACGGTGAGTATATCCCCGTCCGAAACGTTCCTGCTGACATCATTGCATTCCGCGTAATTCAGCAGAAAACTGCCGGAGCGAATGAACGCGGCTGTCTTTTCACGGGAAAGTCCCGTGATACCGCTTACAACGCAGTCGGCTCTTTCAGATGCGACTGTGAGTGTGATCTCCTCAAAAGATGCCGGTCTGACGGCAGAAACAGCTTCCTCCGCAAGTCCGTCCGTTACGGAAACACCGACTCTGCCGACTGACGCAAGTCCGTCGGTTATCATATCCCTTGCCGTTTTGGTGCAGAACACTGCGGCAGCGCCTTCACCGATGAAGATATCGCCTACGGTCTCCCGCTTTATGCCGAGTCCCATAAACGCACCGAGGAAATCCCTGTGACCGGGCTTGTCCGCTTTTCTGAATGAAAGGCTCAGCGCATATACCGGGAAATCCGACATATCATCGGGGAGAAAGCTCCCTTCCTCCGAAACGCGCAGCATTTTTCTTGCGCACGCGTCGTTCCCGCCCCATAAAACGGCTTCGATTCCGCTTCTTCCGGCGAGGATCCGTTCAGCCTCATACTGCTCTCGGTCATTAAGGAACTGCGAATACACGGGTCTGCCTCTTTTGACGGCAAGCGCGCACATATCCTCTATCCTTGCGGGAAAATTGTCTCCCGCGGAATTATCCTTCATCAGAAGTCTTCGACGTTTCCGAGATCCTCTATGATATCGCCGGAAATATCCACATTGACAGGAACGATGATGTATGTAGTACCGGAAATACGCTTGAGATCGCCGTCTGCCGCGTAAGCGACACCGCCGAGGAAGTCGATAAGTCTGTTGGCTACTTCCTTGTTTGTCTTATCGAGATTGAGCACTACAGTCTTCTTGTTCTTGAAGTGGTCAGCGATAGCGGCAGCATCGCCGTACTTTTCGGGCTTTACAACGATGACTTGAAGGTGTGTCGTAGCGGGAATGCTCATCATCTTGCTGCTCTTGATAGTGGGCTTCGGTGTGTCATAATCATCGAAGTTGAGAGCAGACGGCATCTCGCTTGCGTAATCGTTGTCCGATTCGTAGCCTTCGTCGCTGTTAAGACCTGTGATCTTCTTGAATGAATCCATAAATCCCATCTCAAAATCCTCCTTTTCCCGCTTTTTCTGCGGGATCATACATATATATTCGATTTGGTATAATCTCTGTATCCATAAAGCACGCTGCCTATTCTTACGATAGTAGAGCCGTGCATTATCGCAGTCTCGTAATCTCCGGACATTCCCATAGAAAGCGTATCTATAAGGAACCGCCCGTCACCTGATGTCTTGTCTTTAAGGTCCGTGAACAGTCTCTGCATTGCCGCGAAGTACCGCTCCGAGCTTCCGTCAACGTCCACGGGAGGTATCGCCATAAGTCCGCGCAGTCTTACGTTCTGCATCTCCGCGGTCCTGTAAGCGAGCTCGTCCAGTGCTTCCGGCACAATACCGCTCTTGCTTTCCTCGCCGCCGATGTTCACTTCTATAAGAATGTCCATTTTGACCCCGGCTTTCCCGGCACGCCTGTCGATCTCTCCGATCAGGTGTTCGCTGTCAGCCGAATGGATCATACTCACCTTGTCGATGATATATTTGACCTTGTTGGTCTGGAGCCCGCCTATGAAGTGGATCTCCGGATCACCCTCATAGCGGCCGCGTTTTTCCAGAAATTCCTGCACCCGGTTCTCACCGAGAAGCGTGACTCCCTGCGAAACGGAGAAGTTTACGATCTCCGGATCTACCGTCTTTGTAACGCCCATAAGCCGCACCGTATCGGTTCTTCCGGCTTTTGCCATCGCCTCAGCGATATTTGCGCTGATCCTTTTTATGTTATCTGCTACGGCGGAAAGCTTATCCGATGATCTTTCCTTCATGCAGATCCCTTCCTTCCACTATGATATTGTCGTAAAGGGAGAGGTAACCCTTTTCCTCGCTGGTATCCTCAACGAGGGTATATTCCTCTCTCGAAAGTATCTGTCTTACCTTCCGGAACGACGCCACTATACCGTCCTGCACATATACGCCGATAGAACCGTCCTCGTCGCTCATTCTGAGTGCGGAATTCGGGATCATTATACCGCTGTAGTCTTCAAGGAGCAGCTTTGCCTGCGTCACTCTCGTATCAATGAAATCCGCAAGGAACATATCGCACTTGAAAACCGCAATGCTTCTGCCGTCGTCAAGCCTTTTGAGCTTTACGATATCGGCTCTGACATTCTGGTTGGAGGAGCCGATGCGAAGTGTTACCTGTGCGCCCTCGAACACGGTACCGAGCTTTATCGTATCCAGAACTGCCGCCATATACCAGGTATAATCGCTGACAAGCTTGCCGATAACGCCGTGAGGGTTCTCCTGTATCTCCTCGGCGGTGATTATCTCTTCGATGTCCTTTTCGGTGAGATCGAAAACAGTCGTGGTATTGAGTCTTTCCTCGAACCCGTCAACTCTGCTGATGAAGTAGCCGGTCTCCGGTATCGAGATATCATACGGCTCCGTCGCTATCTGCGATCTGAGCCGCGCGATCTCGGAATCTATCTCCGCAAGCTTCGTATCGTATGAGGAAATTGAGCCTTTTACGATCTCACGCTTGCTCTGGAGATTAAGTATATCGCTTTTCAGATCAGATGCCAGCGCATAGTTCTTCACATAGATATCCTCAAGAAGCTCCGAGTGCTTTTCGGTTATCTGATTGGAAAAAGACTCAAGCTGGGAGGTATCGGTGCCGACAAGCGCCTGCGCGTCCGTAAGCACATCTCGCTGTGATTCAAGCTCACTTATCCTCTGCCTTACAGCTATATCGCTGCGGTTCTTATATACCTGTGCTATGACCGCATTCTTTCCGACTTTCGAGCCGTCGGAGTGGGTGTAGCTTATAATGCCGTTCGCGTTGTAAGAAACGAGCTTTTCATCTCTTACATACACGCCCTTGAACCCGATAGACTCGGTCGCCATATAAAGCGTAGCGACTTCGGTCTTTACGGAAGTGCCGAAATAGATCATCATCTGGCTTATGACCATTATCAGAAAGAAAACGCCGATAACTATCCAGATGATCCGTGTAGTGAAGGCACGCCTTTTATCCGTCTCTGCCATTTACGGCTTATTCTTTTGCATCGGCGTCGTCTTTTTCAAACGCGTCGAGAAGCGAAATAGGTCTCAAAGGCGTTATTGTAGAGATAGCATGCTTGTAGATAAGGTTCTGCTTACCGTCGGTATCGAGAATGACGGTGTAATTGTCAAATCCCTTGACAATACCCTTGAACTGGAAACCGTTGGTGATGTAGATCGTTACCGGGATCCTGTCCTTTCTTGACTGATTGAGAAAAACGTCCTGTAAGTTGAGTTCCTTTGCCATATTAACCTCCGCGCTCCGCTCCCGGAGCAGCAAGCCGTCCTTTACCGGACCGGCTTTTCTTCCAAAGTAAGGGTACCGTGAAAGCGCTTTACAAACGGCATTTCTGCATTTTTCCGCACCATATCACAATACCATACTGAATATTATAACACATCTTTGATAAAAAAGCTATATTTTTTTAGTAAATTTTCTGCATTTTTTAAAATTTTATCATATTTAACGTCTTTAGGCGCTGAAATATGTTCAATTCGACTATCTTTTTTGAACCACGTCAGCTGTCTTTTAGCATATCTGCGTGTTTCCCGCTTCAAAGTCTCCACGCATTCCTCCAGAGACAGCTCTCCGTCGATATACGGTCTCAGTTCCTTGTACCCGATAGCCTGTGACGCTGTAACATAGTCGTTATGAGTGAAGAACTCCCGCGCTTCCTCAATAAGCCCCGCCCCGAGCATTGCATCGACTCTGCTGTCAATTCGTTCATACAGCACCTCACGCGGGTGGTCTATCATCATCATGCAGGGTTCGTAAGGCGACGGATTGAGTCTGCTTGCCGCCTTCTGCTCCGACATCGTCTTTCCGCTGATATGGTAAACTTCCAGCGCGCGTATTATCCGCTTCAGATTGTTCTCGTGAAGCTGTGCGGCGCACTCCGGATCCACCTTCGCCAGCATTCCGAGCAGGTGACCGTTACCCTTTTCTGCCGCAATCGCATTCATCTCCGCGCGGAATCCGGGGTCGCTTCCCGTATCGTCAAACTCGATGTTATCAATGAGCGAATTTATGTACAGCCCCGTTCCTCCGCATATTACCGGAAGTTTCCCGCGGGCGTGTATATCTGCGATGACCTCTCTTGCCATAGTCACATAATCCGCAACGGAGAATGCTTCCGTCGGTTCAAGGAAGTCCATGATGTGGTGCGGAACTCCCTTTTTCTCTTCTTCCGTCGGCTTCGCGCTGGCTATATCCATTCCCTTGTAGATCTGCATTGAATCCGCGGAGACGATCTCCCCGCCGAACTTCAGCGCGAGATCCACCGCCAGCGCAGTCTTTCCGGAGGCTGTCGGTCCGCAGACCACAGCGACAAAAATCTTATCCATTCAATCCGTCCTCCACAGTGGATCGGGGCAGTACCGCCTTTCAAAAATGTGAGCGAAGCGAACACCGCAATTATTCATTCTTCACTATTCACTGTTCATTATTCATTACTACTGTATCCTGCTGAAATACTTCTCCAGCTCGTATTCGGAGAGTCTGAGCATTATCGGTCTGCCGTGAGGGCAGAACCGGATCCGTTCATCGAACCATACCTCGTTTGCGAGGGCTTCAAGCTCGGCTCTGCTGTTTATGTCATGCGCTTTTATCGCGGATTTGCAGGCTCTTGTGTGCAGGAAATCTCCGTACAGCTCGTCGGATATGTTCATATTGCCGCCGGCAAGTGCATCTGCCGCACGCAGGAGCATTTCAGCCGGGCTGTTCGCGCCGCCCTCTCCCGTGAAAGTCGAAGGTGCCGCCGTTATCTCGCATACTCCGCCCTCCGAAAGCACTACCTCAAGACCTATCTCCGCAAGAAGATCGGTATGTTCGGCAACTGCGGCATACTGATCCGCGTCAAGCGTTACGTTCACACTCTCCGCAAGCAGCTGCGAAGATGTTATCAGCTCTGTCCTGCGCTTCTCAAAACGAATGCGTTCATGCGCCGCGTGCTTGTCTATAAGTATCAGCTCGTCCCCGCAGGTGCAGACGATATATGTCAGGAACACCTCACCGATCACCTTTAAGCGCGGCTTTTCCGGCTCGGCAGTGACTTCCGTAACATTTTCATGCTCCGAGAAAGAGGAGCTGTCGATATATCTGAAACCGGTCTGTTCTTCGGGTGCAGGCTTCGGCGCATCGGGAACAGGCTGTTCCGTTGTCTCGTCATCGCTGTCCTCGTCGTATTCCACAGTGACCGGGCGGGAAACAAATCTCTGCTGAACAAACGGGTTTTCCTCATGCTTTATGCGGAACGGAGCAGTCTCCGCCTGTGTATATACCGGCTTTTCTTCGGGAACGAACACTTTGGGTGGTTCCGTTCTTGCAGTCTCCGCTATATGAACGGCACTTGTATCAACTGCCGCTATCGCCTTTTCCGCCTTTTCCCGCAGAATGGCATCGCTGCTTCGCAGATCGGCTTTCTCCGCGGGTATCTCTTTCTTTTCAAGACGCACATCACGCCTGTTATCGGCATTAAGTATCGCGTTTCTGACGCCGAAGTTTATGACGTCGAACACGTTCTTGTCGAAAGCGAACCGCACCTCGGTCTTTGACGGGCTCACATTAACATCGCAAAGCTCCGGCGGCATGGTTATATTCAGCACACAAGCCGGGAACTTCCCGACCATGATGCTGTTCCGGAATCCCTCTTCAAGCGCGGTGGTACATATCACCGAACGCACATATCTTCCGTTCACATAGAAATATTGGAGTGAACGGTTGCCCCTTGTGAACAGCGGTGACGACACATATCCCGTCACGGAAACGGAATTCAGCGAAAAGTCCACCGGTATAAGGCTTGTGGCAAACTGCTTCCCGAATACCGAGTATATCGCGGAGAAGTAATCCCCGCCTCCGCTCGTATCACGGACGCACTTGTTGTCGCGGATAAACCGGAATGCGATCTCCGGGTGTGCAAGCGCTAACTTATCTACAAGGGTCTGTATCTGATTGCCCTCGGTCACGTCCTTTTTCAGAAATTTCTGGCGCGCCGGAACATTATAGAAAAGATCTCGGATAATGATAGTGGTGCCATCCGGACAGCCTGTCCGCTCATGCTCCTCAACTTCTCCCCCGCTGATGCGGAAACTTCCTCCCATTTCGGCATCGCGTTCTTTGGTAAGCAGCTCGACCCTTGATACCGCGGCAACGGAAGCAAGCGCCTCCCCGCGGAAACCGAGGGTGAAAATGCGGTCAAGATCGTCCGCGCTTTTCACCTTGCTTGTGGCATGGCGCAGAAAGGCGGTAGGGATATCTTCATAGGGCATTCCGCAGCCGTCGTCAGTTATGCGCATAAACGTGGAACCGCCGTTCTTTATCTCGATCGTGATATGTTCCGCGCCGGCATCAATCGAGTTCTCCACCAGCTCCTTTATTACGGAAGCCGGACGCTCTATTACCTCGCCGGCAGCTATGAGTTCAAATACGCTCTTGTCGAGCAGGTTGATCTTTGCCAATTGTACACCTTTCTAAGTTCTATGAACGCTGTATTTATTGTATCTGATCCCGTCTCTTTCCGGTCTTGATAAACCGGATCAGTTCTTCCGGATCGACGAACTCGTCATAATCTCCCATGATGCCTTCGCGGTGATACACAACTCCTGACTTTTCGTTGCGTTCAAGGCAATCGAGAAGCTCGTCCATGCCGTATCTTTTCACAAATTCGGCAAATGCACGGGGCTTTATCTTATCTGCGTACAATCCCTTGCGGCAGCTCTGCGGATCACATTCATAGCAGCCCGCGAGCTTCTTCTCTATCACACATTTTCTGTTCTCACACCATTCCGCGACCTTGCACCATGACAGCTCCAGAAAGCCATCCCGCTTGCAGCCCTTGCACTCCATGTTTTCAGAGCACAGACAGCAGGCAAGCCCACAGCGTGCTATACCGAGTTCTCTTTTCATAAATGCTCCTTTATTTACAGAGTTATTTCTTTTCCCGCGGCGGCAGCTTTTTTGCAGCTTTGTATCACAGGTCATTTTCTCCTTACATCAGCATTTCCTTGAATTCCGCAAGCCTTGCGTACGCGTCACGCGGCGACATATCGTCAAGATCAAGATTCTTTATAGCCTGTATAACATTATTCTTGTTAATTGAACTGAAATCGAACTGCTCTTTCTGCTCCTCTTCCTCGTTGAGACGCTTTTCAAGGTCTATCTTCGAGCCGAGTTCGATATCCGCAAGAGCCGTCTTCGCCGCTTCGATCACCTTGTTCGGCAGTCCGGCGAGCTTTGCTACCTCGATACCGTAGCTGTTGTCGGTTCCTCCCTCGACTATCTTGTGCAGGAACTTGATGTCGTCGCCTTTCTTCATTACCGCGACACTGTAATTGCGCACGCCCTTGTTGTTCTTTTCGAGAGCCGTAAGCTCATGGTAATGTGTGGCGAAGAGGGTCTTGCAGCCTATCTTGTTGTTTATGTATTCCGCAGTAGCCTTTGCTATGCTCATTCCGTCAAATGTGGAAGTTCCGCGCCCTATCTCGTCAAGCACCACAAGGCTGTTCTTTGTGGCATTCTTGAGTATCTCCGCAACCTCGTTCATCTCCACCATGAACGTTGACTGCCCCGCCGCGAGATCGTCGCTTGCACCCACCCGGGTAAAGATCTTGTCAACAATACCGATACGGGCGGAACGCGCCGGAACGAAACAGCCTATCTGCGCCATAAGCGTGATTATCGCCACCTGACGCATAAACGTGGATTTACCCGCCATATTCGGACCTGTAATTATCAGCAGCCTGTTCTCGTTGGTATCCAGCAGTGCGTCGTTCGGTGTGAATACAGCATCATTTCGTATCTTCTCGATGACCGGGTGTCTGCCGTCCTTTATGTCGATAACTCCTTCGAGAGAGATGTCGGGGCGGACGAAATTGTTCTCGCGGGAAGCCGCAGCATAGCTCTGAATTACATCGACATAAGCGACTGCGTCCGCGGTGCGCTGTATTATCTCCAGCTTGGACGAGATGAAATCCCGGACTTCGGAGAAGATCTCGGCTTCAAGAGCGAGAATCTTGTCATTCGCACCGAGTATCTCATTCTCTGTCTTTTTCAGTTCTTCGGTTATGTAGCGCTCGCCGTTCGTGAGCGTCTGTTTGCGTATGTAAGTTTCCGGAACGAGCGGAATATTTCCCTTTGAAACCTCGATATAGTACCCGAAAACGCGGTTATAGCCCACACGCAGGTTCTTTATGCCGGTTGCTTCGCGTTCACGCTGTTCTATCTCGGCAAGTATCTCCTTGCCGCCGCTGGATATCTTGCGGAGCCTGTCAAGCTCGGCATTGAATCCGTCGCGGATATAACCGCCGTCCTTTGTGAGTGCGGGAGGGCTCTCCACTATCGCGTTTTCCACAAGGTTTGCGATCTCCGTCAGCGGGTTTATTGACGCGTCCAGCTTCGCAAGGAGCTTGACATTCCCCGCTTCCGCCAGCTTTTCTTTAAGCAGCGGGATATTGCGGCAGGTCTTTCCGAGGGCTACCACATCACGGGGACCGGCAGCGTGATATACCACTCTTGTGATAAGTCTTTCGAGGTCATAGATACCGCTGAGGCATTCCCTTGTCTCCTCCAGCAGAACGTAATCCGAGAAGAACCGTTCCACTGCGTCAAGCCTTTCAAGCACGGCAGTCGGAGCAAGCAGGGGCTGTTCGATAAAACCGCGGAGCTTTCTGCGCCCCATAGCGGTCTTGGTCTTGTCTATCACCCACATCAGCGAACCTTTGCGTTCGCCGCTGCGCATAGTCTCGGTAAGCTCAAGGTTCCGGCGCGCCGTTATACCGAGATTCATATAATCATCGGAGAAATGCACCGTGAGCCTTACGGAACGTCTTATCTTCGCCTTCTGTGTCTCGTTTATATATCTGAATACCGCAAAAAGAGCCTTTTTGGCAAGCGGTGTCTTGTCCAGCTCATCCGCCTGCGAAGGCTCGCAGAAATACTGCTCCGTCAGCGCCTTACCGTCGTTCAGAGAAAACTCGTCGTCGTCCAGCAGACTTCCGACTGCATTTTCAATACGGGTCTGCACAAAAGCGTTGACTTCCCTGCAGTCTATGAATTTGTCGTTAAAAAGGATCTCGGACGGTATATAGCGCGATATTTCGGCAATAATATCCCGTTCAAGCATCTTCCCTCTCTTTTCGAGGGCATGGAACTCACCTGTGGAGATATCCGCGAACACCATTCCGCAGACCGAGCTCTCGCAGTAAAAGCACGCTATATAGTTATTTCTGCCCTCATCGAGCATACTGTCCTCATAGAGAGTACCCGGCGTGACAACGCGGATAACTCCGCGCTCGACAAGTCCCTTCGCAAGCGCGGGATCTTCCATCTGCTCACAGATGGCTACCTTGTAACCCTTATCTATCAGCCTTTTTATGTACTGTTCAACCGAGTGATACGGAACACCGCACATCGGAACGCCAGCACGTGAGGTAAGCGTAAGTTCAAGCTCCTTGGATATCTTTTCCGCGTCATCGTAGAACATCTCATAGAAGTCACCGAGACGATAGAAAAGTACACATTCCTTGTACTCCTCACGGACTTTGAGATACTGCTCAAGCATGGGAGTCGGTTTTTTATCCGCTGCCGTCATTTACGTCATCTCTTTTCATTTCGCTTTTGCTTCTTTTCGCGTCCGAAAAGAAGCGGGGTGCAGGGGCAGAGCCCTGCCGGGGTGCATGGGCAGAGCCCTGCCGGGGCATGGGGCAGCGCCCCATCAGCCGCAGCCGCCGCAGGTAGAGCAGCTTCCGCTGCAGCCGTGAGAAGCGTGAGGATCGCAGGTCTCGGGATCCTCGCCCTCGCAGCTCATCGAGATTATCATGTTTACCTCGTTGAGCAGCATATCCAGCGCATTCTTGACAACAGCAAAATTTGCCATATTCACATTCTTCATAACTTCGCCGTAGGAATCCTGCATTTCCTTATTCATAAGGCGTATCTTCTCGCCGTCCTGTTCGTCGGGCTCCTTCGACATTTCAACAGAAAGCCGCTGACGCTTTGCGCTGAAATCGGAAATAAGCTTCTGAAGCCCCTCGTCCGCGTCGTTTGCAGCCTTCGCCGCTACATAATCCTTGTATCTCGGATCAGCCTGAATAGCCTTTCCGAGCTCTCTTGCCGCTGTAATTGCGTCCATTTCAGTATCTCCTTTGATTTTGTGAATTACCTTTTCTTCTTGCCGACTCTTGTAAATTCCGCAGTCACGCTTCCGCTTCCCCACTTCATCGTGTTGTCTTCATCGTAAAAACGGACGATATGCTCGGTCGGGTTTTTAGCCATAGTAGTTTTGAGCGTAAGGGTATTGCCCTCAATGCTGAATGTTCCCTGCGACGGACCATTCTGACCGACTTTTGTAAACTTCATATTGTCACTGAAAGTGTATGTCTCCGTATAGGATCCGGTTGTCCTTTCCACTTCTCTCGTCCACGTTCCCAAAACCTGTTTGAGTGTGATATCGGGCGCCGGTTCCTCCTGCTGAAACAGTTCACAGCCTGTGATGCTGAATACCATTGCGCATAACAGAAACAGCGATACCGCCGTTATAAGATACTTTTTCATGTTTATCCGCTCCTTTGTCAATCCTTCGTAAATTCAAACTTCGTGCTTCCCCAGCCCCATGTCATGATCTCATTATTGTCGCCGGAAAAACGGACAACATGCTCTTTTGTATTGCCCTTTTCGGAAAACTTAAGGGTAAGTGTATTGCCGCTGATGCTGAATGTTCCCATTGTAACAACGCTTCCGGTCATCTTTGTGAACTTTTCATTCTTATTGAATGTGTAAACCTCATGTCCTGTCGCAGCCTCGCGTGACCATGAGCCGAGCAGCTGCTTCATCGTGATATCCGGTGCCGGAGGCTCCTCCTCAAACAGCGAACAGCCTGCAATACAGAATACCATAGCGCACAAAAGCACTACCGAGACAACCGTAAGTATTGCCTTTTTCATTGTTATATTCTCCTTTTCTGTTTATATTATACCGTCTCACCGACAAGCGCCCAGGGCAGCGCCTTTGTGATCTTCACATCGGTGAAATGCCCCATAAGCCCGTCGGGACCGGCAAAGTCAACTATGATGTTCTGGCGGGACTTTCCGGTAAGCAAAGTCTCGTCCGTTCTTCCCCTGCCCTCGCACAGCACTCTCAGCGTCTTTCCGACGTACTTTTCATACGCCCGCTCGCCGATCTCACCCTGCACTTCAAGCAGTTCTCTGAACCATTTTCCCTTCTCCTCGCCGGAAACGGGATCCTCCATTTCCGCAGCCTTCGTTCCCTCCCGCCTGCTGTAAATGAAAGTGAACGCACTGTCATACTTCACGCGCCGCATAAGTTCCAGCGTCTGTGTGAAATCCTCGTAAGTCTCACCGGGGAATCCCACTATTATATCGGTCGTGAGCTGGATATCCGGTATCCGCTTTCTCGCGTAATCCACAAGCTCCAGATACTTTGCGGTATCGTAATGCCTATTCATCGCCTTGAGGATACGGTCACTTCCGCTCTGTACCGGAAGGTGGAGATGATATGAGATATGCCTGCTGTCCGCGATAGTGTCGATCAGCTCCTTCGAGCAGTCCTTCGGATGCGATGTCATAAAGCTTATGACGAACTCGCCCTCGATCGCATCAAGTCTTCTCAGCAGCTCCGGAAAGCTCACTCCCTTATCCTTGCCGTAGGAGTTCACATTCTGTCCGAGCAGCAGTATCTCGCCGTAGCCCTCCTCCACAAGTCCTCTTACTTCCGAGACTATCTCGTCCGGTTCTCGGGAACGTTCTCTTCCGCGAACTTTCGGAACGATGCAGAAGGTGCAGAAGTTGTTGCAGCCGTACATTATCGGAACACTTGCTTTGCAGCGGCTCTCGCGCCGTACCGGCAGCCCCTCTGCCACTACCCCGTCACACTCCGGTATGCAGACAGTCCGCCTGCGCTTTTCGTATATTGTGTAAAGCAGTTCCGGGAACCTGTGCAGTACATGGGTGCCGAAAATAAGATCGACATAAGGGAAACGCTGCTTCATACGCTCGGCGATATGTTCCTGCTGTACCATACACCCGCATACAGCTATGACCATATCCGGGTTCTTGTGCTTGAGCGCTTTGAGAGCGCCGACATTGCCGAAAACGCGGTTCTCGGCATTCTCCCGCACCGCGCAGGTATTATACAGAACCAAGTCTGCCTTTTCCGGCGCGTCTGTGAAGCCGAATCCCATATCCGCAAGCATGCCGTTTATCTTCTCACCGTCGGAGACATTCTGCTGGCAGCCGTAGCTGTGGGTATATGCAAGAGGTCGGTGATCGAAAACGTGGGTCACTGCACGGACTCTCTGCGCAAAAAGGCGCTGTTCGCCCATTTCTTCAATGCTCACACTGCTTACAGCCATATCATCACCTCCGGAAGAAACACCTATCCAATGATAAATAATAGTATATCATATTTTCCGCTTTTTTTCAAGTCCTTTTGGCATTATTATTCTTTCAGCTCCGTCCTGTCCCTGCCAATTTTCAGAATTTAGAAAAAATATACAATATTTTGTGCATTTTGCTTAATTTATATTATTATTATAAAAAATACTTGTAAATTATTCCGTTATGTGGTATAATATTGTTATCAAGGACAGATGTCCGACTGAAAGGAATGATCACAGCAATGAAGGTACAGATCACAGCTAAGAAGATGCAGTTAAGCCCGAGCTTCAGCGATTACGCGGAGGAACGCCTTTCCGCGAAACTCGACAAGTTCTTCGGAAGTGAGGCAAGTGCAAAAATTGTCCTTAACTCAGTCAAAAACAAGATAATTCTGGAGCTGACCGTGGAAATGGGCGGAATGATATTCCGTGCGGAGCAGTCAGCCGATGACAAGAATGACGCACTCGATGCCTGCATCGACAAGATCATACGTCAGATCAGAAAGAACAAGACCCGTCTTGCAAAACAGCTCCGTGACAACACCCTCACCGACAGCATTGAATCCGCTCCCGATGAGCAGATCGACTACGAGGTAATCAAGCATAAGTCTTTTGAACTTCGGCCTATGTCTGTTGAAGAAGCTATCCTGCAGATGAATATGCTGAGCCACGAGTTCTTTATGTTCAAGAATGCGGAGACAGGCGACGTAAACGTTGTTTACAAGCGTTCCGATGACAACTACGCCGTTCTTGAGCCCCGCAGGTAAGATATTGTATCAAAAAAGGCTCCCCTTTCCGGGGAGCCTTTGCAGGTATATCCGATGAAACACAGAAAAGCCATACAAATAACAGCATGGATCCTGTTCATACTTTATGCCGCGGCAATGCTCTTTCTGCTGTTCGCAAGACGGCTGATAAACTGCGGGTTTGATATAACCGTGTTTGCCGTGCCGGACTATCCGGCCGCACTTGCGGAGCGCTTTGAGCCATACCCGTTCCGTACAGTGACAGAGTTTATCGGGAGACTCGAAAGCTTTTCGCTGTCCGATCTTGCATTCCGCAACCTTTTCGGGAACGTTCTGCTGTTTATCCCGGCAGGTATTTCCCTGCCGTTTCTGTTCCGCAAGCAGCGCAGATTTCGGGTATTTCTGGTGACATTTCTGCTGACGATCTGCGTGATCGAGCTTACGCAGATGTTCACGCTTCTCGGAAGCTGCGACATCGACGATGTTATACTGAACACAGCCGGAGCCTGCGCAGGTTTCGGCATTTACCGCCTTGCATCACGCGTCATGCGCCTTTGAAAAGATCGTTAGTTATATACGGCACATTGATGCCGAAACCGCGTTCCTGCATCGAACGTGCCTTTATCATCGCCACCTGCGCATGAACGCCGATAACCGAAGCCGCTTCTTCTATCGTATGCCCCTGTTCGCCGAGATCGGTCATCTCTTCGTCCGGGATAAGCAGTTCCGCGGCAAAGATATTGGCTTCACGCTCCGGCTTGCTGGTCATATCGAAGAAGCTGCTCTCACCCATTCCCCCGTTTGCCGCGATATCGCGGTGCAGGGTGTCATGCCCGATCTCATGGGCAAGAACTACCCTTGTCATACGCTCGCTGAGATTCTGGTTGAGAACGATGTAGCGTCCGGTACCGTAAACGACGTAAAAGCCCTTTAGTTCGCCAAGATCGGCGCAGTCAACATCAATGCCGAGAGAACGCGCAAGAGAAAACGGATCGCTTGTGCGGTTCTCTTTTATTATTCTTCGGACGATCGAGTGTATTTGTTCACTGTTCAAAGCCTTTACCGCCTTACATCATATTCTTCTCTTTTTCTTTCCAGTATATCTTCTGAAGTGCGAGCATCACCTTATCCTTGTCCTCTTCGGACAGCTCTCCGCCTGCGAAAAGAGCTCCCGCACAGCTGAGCAGTTCTTTTGCGGAAGCAACGCCTTTTGCGCCGTCCTCAGCTTCTACGATACCGAGGAAATCATCGCTCCCGACAAGGGTTTCGATGCGTACACCGAGCACCTTGCATATTCTCGCAAGGATATCGCGTTTCGGATATCTTGCGCCCAGCTCATAATTCTGCACGCTTCTCGCGGTAACACCGATCTTTTTGGCAAGTTCCGCCTGTGTAAGAGACTTGTTTTTTCTTGCTTTCTTAAGCTTTTCGTTGAATGTCATAAGTACCTCCTGCCGCGCACATTTCGTTCGTATCAATTATACCACGCCGTTTGCAGTTTGTCAAGCGGGAAAATAAAAAAGACGAATCTTGCGATCCGTCTTAGATGTCTGTCGGAGCTCTTCCGACACCTTTTACGCTCTTACATCCATGAGAGCCCCACGTCCGTCCGCAGACGGTGTGGCTTCCGAAATGCTTTGCATAAGCTTCGCACTTGCTGCTTCGTCCGCGTTCATCGCATTCTTCAGCATAGCAATGGAAGCCTGGGACGCTACGTTCGACTGAGATATACTCATTGACATCGTAGCCATAAGGTTTGTCAACCCGTCCATAAAAGCACCTCCTTCATCCCTGTGATTATATTATAGCGTAACTTCGGTGTAATTTCAATAGGCACAATTGCTAATTTTTAACAATCTATTTTGTTCAATTTGCAGCTGCACGTTTCTTTATCGCCGGTTCCTGCTTCTTGGGAGAAAGCTGTTTTTTCTCGCCGTGAATGATCTCAGGCTTTTCTTCGCCCTTGACGCACTTTTCGCTGATGATGACCTTTACGATCGAATCATCGCTCGGAGCCTCAAACATAATATCGTTGAGCAGCGATTCAAGTATCGTGCGCAGTCCTCTTGCACCGGTCTTGCGTGCGATGGACTTCTTCGCGATCTCACGGAGCGCTTCCTTTTCGATCTCAAGCTCAACGCCGTCAAGGCTGAACAGGTAGCTGTACTGCTTTACGATAGCGTTCTTTGGCTCAACGAGTATCTTTATTAGTGCGTCCTCGTCCAGCTCGTCAAGCACCGCGATGACCGGAAGACGTCCTACAAGCTCGGGGATAATGCCGTACTTTACAAGATCGTCCGGTTCAACCGAATGTAACAGCTTTGTGAGCGAATTCTCATTCTTTATATTGATCTCTGCTCCGAAACCGAGTGCAGAGGAATTGATGCGCGCGGAGATAGTCTTGTCGATGCCGTCGAACGCACCGCCGCAGATGAAGAGGATATCCTTGGTGTTGATCTGAATGAACTCCTGGTTCGGATGCTTTCTACCGCCCTGGGGAGGAACATTGGACACCGTTCCCTCGACGATCTTCAGCAAAGCCTGCTGAACGCCCTCGCCGCTGACGTCACGGGTTATCGAGGTGTTCTCGGAGCGGCGCGAGATCTTGTCGATCTCGTCGATATAGATGATACCATGCTCCGCGGCTTCAATATCGTAGTCGGCAGCCTGAATGAGCCTTAAAAGCACATTCTCAACGTCCTCGCCGACATATCCTGCCTGTGTGAGCGTAGTTGCGTCCGCGATAGCGAAAGGCACATGAAGCACGCCTGCAAGCGTCTGTGCAAGCATAGTCTTGCCGACGCCGGTAGGACCGAGCAGAAGAACATTGCTCTTCTGGAGCTCGATGCCCTTGTTGCCCTCGTCATTCGCGAGAGTTCTCTTATAGTGGTTGTAAACGGACACGCAGAGAGTCTTCTTTGCCTCTTCCTGTCCGATGATGTACTGATCCAGCACAGCCTTTATCTCTGCGGGCTTCACAGCGCTGTTGGGTTCACCGAAATAGCGCTTCTGCTGGGGAGCGGTGCGCTTCTTCGGGAGCGTTATCTCCGCGATATCTCCTTCGTCCAGCAGCATACGGTAAGAGGTGGAGACGCACTCGCTGCAGATAGCGGCGTTGTTGGAATAGAGCATTCTCGCTACTTTATCGTCGGATTTTCCGCAAAAA
Organism: Ruminococcaceae bacterium UBA3215; assembly: GCA_002363155.1. GTDB lineage: Bacteria > Bacillota > Clostridia > Oscillospirales > Ruminococcaceae > Ruminiclostridium_E. The sequence continues at coordinate 37,483 of DEWH01000025.1, forward strand.
CTGCATCTTAGCATAATGGGAATATTCCTTTCCGCGGGCAGTTACCCGTTATCTCTTGTCGATTACCTTATCTATCAGTCCGTATTCGAGAGCTTCCTGCGCAGTCATGAAGTTGTCGCGGTCAGTATCCCTCTCGATGACCTCTACGGGCTGTCCTGTCATTTCGGAGTACATTCTGTTCATCTTCTGCTTGATAGCTACGATGTGCTTTGCGTGTATCTCAAAATCGGAAGCCTGTACTCTTCCCGTTCCGCCGAGAGGCTGGTGTATCATTATCTCGCTGTTCGGCAGGGCAAGTCTCTTGCCCTTAGCGCCGGCTGCAAGCAGGAATGAGCCCATAGAAGCTGCCATTCCCATACAGATAGTGGAAACATCGCACTTGATATAGTTCATGGTGTCGTATATCGCCATACCGTCGGTGATAGAACCGCCGGGGCTGTTGATATACAGGCAGATATCCTTCTCCGGATCCTGACCTTCAAGGAAGAGGAGCTGTGCGACAACGAGACCTGCCGTAACAGAGTTTACCTCCTCGTTAAGCATAACGATCCTGTCATTGAGAAGTCTTGAATAGATATCGTAGGCACGCTCGCCTCTTCCTGTCTGTTCAATGACCGTTGGCACAAGACTCATATAATCCATTGATGTTTCCCTTACCTTTCTGTTTAAATGTGATTATTCTGCCTTTTCGGTGATCTCGGCATTTTCCTTTACGAACTTGAATGCCTTCTCAACCTTGATATCCTGAGTAAGGCTCTCGGTGGAGATGAGTTCCTTGACTTTCGCGATATCCTGCTTATGCTCGTCTGCAAGCTCCTGGTACTGCTTTTCGAGCTCGTCCTCGGATACTTCGATGTTCTCAAGTTCAGCGATCTTTTCAAGAGCAAGTCTCAGCTTTACCTGTGTAGCGGCAGGCTCCTTGAATGTAGCTCTGAACTGATCCATTGTAAGACCTGTGTACTTGAGATAATCCTTGATGGTAACACCGGCGTATCTGTTTCTGTATTCCCACTCGCGGAGCATATCGTTCACGCGGTTCTCTGTCATAGCGTCCGGGATCTCGCCTTCAACAAGCTTTGCAAGCTCTTCGGAGATAGTGTTGTCAAGTTCGCCGTCTGTACGCTTGTCAGCGCGCTCCTGGAGATTCTTCTTGAGGTCTGCCTTGTACTCGGCGAGAGTATCGAACTCGCTTACATCCTTTGCGAACTCATCGTCGAGGTCAGCAAGCTCCTTGCCCTTGATCTCATGGATCTTGCACTTGAACACAGCAGCCTTGCCTGCAAGTTCCTTAACGTTGTAATCCTCGGGGAATGTTACGTTTACATCGAAGTCTTCACCGATGCTGTGGCCAGCAACCTGATCCTCGAAGCCGGGGATAAATCTGCCGCTTCCGAGTTCAAGGCTGAACTTTTCTGCCTTGCCGCCGTCGAAAGTCTTGCCGTCAACGGAGCCTTCAAAGTCGAAGATAACTGTATCTGTAAGCTGAGCGGGTCTGTCCTCAACGTCGATGATTCTTGCGTTGTTGTTTCTTATGCGCTCAACTTCTGCGTCAACTTCCTCGTCTGTAACAGTCTTGACAGTTTTCTCTGCCTTTAATCCCTTGTATCCGGAAATAGTGATCTCGGGCTTTACGGTAACTGTAACAACGAATGTAACACCGTTCTCGCGGCTTACATCTGTAACCTTTGTATCGGGGATATCAACGGCATCAAGCTTCTGATCCTCAATAGCTTCCGCCACTGTTCTCTGGTAGATAGAGTTGATAGCTGTCTCATAGAAGAAGGACTCGCCGTACTTAGCCTCTATCATCTTTCTTGTAGCCTTGCCTTTTCTGAAGCCGTCGATCTGGATATTCTTTCTTCTTCTGAGGTATGCTTCCTGAAGAGCCTTCTCAAAATCCTCTGCTCCTACCTTTACCTCAAGCTCGACTGTGTTTGTGCCTGTCTTGTTGTTTGAAACTACTTCCATTTTGTTTTACCTCCGTAATTGCATACTGTCGAAATTATAACATATATTTTCAAAAATTTCAATAATTTCCGCCAATAATATATTCCGAAAATTAACGAAATGCTTTGCCTATAAGATCTTTTCGGGCATAAATCCGATGTAGTCTGCGGAGACCATACGGTATTCCGTCCCCTCGTACTCACCGATGAACGCTTTTGCGTGACTCGCCCGTCCGTGGATATGACCGTAATAGCAGCGCTTTATGCCGTACTCGCGTATCACGCCGAGAATGCTCTCGTTCCGTTCGCCGTTGTAGAGCGGCGGATAGTGAATGAACGCGGTCATCTCGCCGCCGAGCTTTTTCCCGGCTTCACAGGACATTCTGAGCCTTCCCTCTTCTCTTGCAAGCACCTTTGCATCGAAAGGATCGGTCCCGTCGTTTATCCAGCCTCTCGTTCCCACAACACATATCCCCTCTTCGAGAAAAGCGTTGTTGAACAGTATCCTTATCCGGCTGAAACCCTTTTCGTCAAGGTACCTGTTCATCTTTCCGAGAGTTGCCCACCAGTAATCGTGATTGCCCTTGAGCAGTATCTTGTTCCCGTGCAGACTGTCGTTGATGTAGCGGAAATCCGCCTCGGTATGCTCAAGCTTCATTGCCCAGGAGATATCCCCCGGAATTATCACTGTATCTTCGTCCGAGACCACCCGGTTCCAGTTTTCCGTAAGGCGGTCAACGTAATTCTCCCAGCCCCTGAACACGTCCATAGGCTTGTCGGTGCCAAGGGAAAGGTGAAGATCGCCGATCACGAAAACACTCATCTGCTTTTAAGGAAATCGAGCACTACCTTTGACATTCCGCTCTTGTCCACAGACCCGGTGAATCTTACGGCCTTTGTCTTTGTTGCCGCGAGAGGAGCCGGCATAGATGTACCGGTGCGCTGTTCGAGCTTATCGATTATGGTGAACTCGTCGAGCCCGGCAGTATCGCCGCCCACAGCTTCATACACAGCCTTGCCGAACTTGTAGGGATTTGCCGTTGAAGCGATTATCGTCTTTGTTTCATCGCCCGTAGCGGCTCTGTAATCGTTATATACCTTGTAAGCAACGCCGGTATGTGTATCCATAAGGTAGGAATACTCATCGAAAGCCTGCTTTATAGCGCCCTTTGTAGCCTCGTCGTCGCAGCAGCCCGCATAGAAGAGCTCCTTGATCTTTGCCTTGACCGCGTCTGTAACTTCGTACTTTCCGTCCTTTGCGAGCTTTCCGAACCACTCGGAGATCTGCCTGTCATCGCCGTCGGTGAGGTGATACAGAAGTCTTTCGAGGTTGCTGGAAATGAGGATATCCATAGAGGGCGAGATTGTGGTGTAGAAGTGTCTGTTTCTGTCGTAAACGCCGGTGTTGATGAAATCCGTGAGCACGTTGTTTGCGTTGGAAGCGCAGATAAGCTTGTTCACGGGAAGTCCCATTTCCTTTGCGTAGTAAGCCGCAAGGATATTGCCGAAGTTTCCGGTAGGAACTACGATATTTACCTTTTCGCCGTATTCGATGTCTCCGCTCTTGACGAGTGAAGCATAAGCGGAGATATAGTAAACGATCTGCGGGGAAAGTCTGCCCCAGTTGATCGAGTTTGCGCTGGAGAATGTGATGCCGAGCTTATCCAGCTCCGCTTTGAGCTCAGGATCGGTGAAGATCGCCTTGACGCCGTTCTGGCAGTCGTCGAAGTTGCCCTTTACCGCGCATACGTTGACATTTCCGCCCTCCTGCGTGGTCATCTGGCGCTTCTGCATATCGCTTACGCCGTCCTCGGGATAGAACACGGTGATAGATGTTCCGGGAACGTCCTTGAAGCCCTCAAGGGCAGCCTTTCCGGTATCGCCGGAAGTCGCTACGAGTATCGCGATATCCTTGCCGTCGATGACTTTCTTTGCCGAGCAGCTCAGCAGATACGGGAGTATCTGAAGCGCCATATCCTTGAACGCGCAGGTAGGGCCGTGCCAGAGTTCGAGGATATATGTGCCGCTATAAAGGTGAGAGATCTCGGAGATGCTCTCGCTGTCGAAATTCTTGTCGGAATATGCGCCGTTTACGCAGTATCTTATCTCGTCATCGGTAAAATCGGTGAGGTAGCGTCTGAAGATCTCAAATGCTCTTTCCGGATAAGACTTGTCGCAGAGTCCGAGGATATCCTCCCTGGAAAGCTTCGGAATGCTCTCCGGAACGAACAGTCCTCCCTCTTCCGAAAGTCCCTGCGCAATTGCCTTTGCGCTTGTTACGCTGATTTTCCTGTCACGCGTGCTGTTGTAGTTCATAGTGTTATCTCCTTGCCGGAAGTCCGGCTTCATCATATACCCTTCCGGGTACTGTACAACTTATGTGAAAGCGTCGAACGCGTCCTCGTAGTATTCCATGCCGAGTACGCGGGGTATTTCCTCTGTTGTGACCGTTACGAGCGCGACATCGAACCGCACCGAAGCATATTCAGTCCCGCAGGCTTCGAGATACCGCTGTGCGGCACGGATCACCGCCGTTCGCTTATCCCCGTCAACTGCGGTCATTCCGTCTCCGTCAAGGCTCCCGAATTTCCGGGTCTTTACTTCGACAAATGCGGCGGTACCGTTCTTTACGGCGATTATATCTATCTCGCCGCCCTTTACGCGGTAGTTTCTTCCTGCTATCCGCCAGCCGTTCTTTTCAAGATACCTGCTGACGTGCAGTTCGCCGGCTTTTCCGCGTTCGCTCTTAACGCTCATACTTTATGCTTCCTGAAGAAGCTTTTTCTGTGCTCCGGACAAAGTCCGTACTTTGCAACCATTTCATAGTGAAGCTTTGTTCCGTAACCCTTGTGCTTTGCGAAAAGGTACTGCGGGTATTTAAGGTCAAGCTCCTTCATATAGCGGTCACGGGAAACTTTTGCGAGTATCGAAGCCGCAGCTATGCTTGCGGAGATGCTGTCGCCCTTTACGACGGTCTTTACCGGGATCCCGAGATCAGGTGCCTTGTTCCCGTCCACCAGCGCAAGCGCAGGCTTTACCGAAAGCCCGTCGAATGCCCGTTTCATCGCCAGCAGAGCCGCGTTGAGAATGTTGATCTCATCTATCTCGGCTGCCGTTGCCGCGGCAATGCAGTACGCTTCCGCTTTCGAGACTATCTCGTCAAAAAGCGCTTCCCTCTTCTTTTCCGAGAGCTTCTTGCTGTCGTCGAGACCTTCTATTATCAGTCCCTCCGGCAATACCACCGCAGCAGCGTAAACATCTCCCGCAAGCGGTCCCCGCCCTGCCTCATCTATGCCGCATATTAGTCCTGCCGCCGCACGCTCCGCGCTGTCAAAGGCGAAACGCTCACGAAGCAGAAGGTCTTTCGAGTGTGATACGTCCAATTTTACCGCTCCTGTATTCGTCGAGCAATGCCGCGGCGGCACGCTCTGTATCGGGAACTCCTCCGGAAAGCATCATTCCGCGCTTCTTTGCGATAAGCTCCGTTATGATGCCGTCGAGCGAGTCAAGCTTATACCGCTCTTTAAGCCGCTCCGGGTAATTCTCCGCGAGGTACTTTCCAAGTTCATACGCCAGCTCTTCGATATCGGTCACGCCGTCCTTGATCGCGCCGGTGAACGCGAGCTTCAAAGCTGCCTGCTTGTCATCGAACTTCGGCCAGAGTATTCCCGGCATATCGAGAAGCTCGACTTCCTTATCTATCGTCACCCACTGTTTGCCGCGGGTAACGCCGGGTCTGTCCTCGACCTTTGTTTTTTTGGAATTCGCCATTCTGTTGATGAACGACGATTTGCCTACATTCGGTATCCCCACGACCATTACGCGCAGAGCCTTGCCGATAGTTCCTTTTGCACGTCTGCGTTCGAGCAGCTCCGAAAGCTCCTCTTTGAGCACCGGCAGAAACCGGTTTATGCCCTTTCCGCTGCGGCAGTCGCAGACTATCGTGCGTATTCCCGAACTCTCGTAGAACCGCTGCCACTCGGCAGTCAGATTCTCGTCGGCATAGTCGCACTTGTTTAGCAGCATTATCCTCGGCTTATCCGAGACGATCTCGTTTATCATCGGGTTTCTGCTCGATTCGGGGATCCTGCAGTCAACGATCTCCGCAACTGCGTCAACCAGTTTCAGATCCGCTTCTATCATGCGGCGGGTCTTGGTCATGTGTCCCGGAAACCATTGTATATCGCGTTCGTATGCCATTTATATCTACCTGTAAGCCTTATCAGTAAAGTCCGCCGAACTTGTCGAACGGGAACACGCGGAACAGTGCCTTGCCGACAATGAACCGCTTGTCAACGTCACCCACCATCCAGCTTCTGCTGTCTGTGGAGCCGTTTCTGTTGTCGCCCATAACGAATATCGAACCGTCCGGGATCGTGAATTCGTCTCCGCGTCCCTCGCTCAGGTTCGTATAGCTGTTCAGCATGTGACCGTCCTCGTACAGCACGTTATCCTTCACCTGGAGCGGGAGCTGTTCGCCGTTGCGGTAAACATAGCCGTTGGCGAAATCTATCCGTATATTGTCTCCGGGAAGTCCGATAACACGCTTTACTATCGCCTTTCCGAGTCCGTCCTCGTCATTCGGGATACCCTCTGCCCATACAACGACTATATCATTGTAAGCAGGTTCGTAAAAGCAGTTGGATATCATCAGCTGCTGCTTGTCTTCAAGAGTGGGCAGCATTGATTCCCCGTCAACCGTTGACATTCTGATAAAGAATGTGAATAGTACTATTATAACAAGAAACGAACCTATGAGCGTATCGAACCAGCTGTAGATGTCGGCTGCGGCGCCGTAAGGCTTCACCGGCGGTTCTTCAGTGGGAGCGGGCACAACTTCGTTTATTAAATCTAACTCGTTTTCTTCCATAAGATCACTCTTTGTCAGTTATAAAAACAGCGAATCAAGGCAATAACGGGTCTCCCCGCTATTACCCTTTCTCGTCTGCTCCTGCAAGATAAAGATCAATACTTTGCCTTTACCTTAGCTGCCTTACCTACTCTGTCTCTCAGATAGTAAAGCTTAGCTCTGCGAACAACACCGGTTCTTACTACCTCGATCTTGTCAACGGACGGGGAATGAACGGGGAAGACCCTCTCGATCCCGCAGCCGTGCGCAACACGTCTTACCGTAAATGTCTCGTTGATACCGCCGTGCTTCTTTGCGATAACAGTACCCTCGAAGATCTGAATACGGGACTTGTCGCCCTCAGAGATCCTGACGTGAACCTTTACGGTATCACCTACGCCGAAAGCGGGGATCTCCTGCTTCATGCTGTCCTGAGCAATTGTCTTAAGTGCATCCATTTTTCTTTCCTCCTGTATAGGCATTCTTGCATCTAAACGATAAGTGCGGCAAAACTGCACGCGCACCGGAACTCCGATCGGAGCTCCCGACGCAGCGGAATACCCGTTTCAATGTCGGCTTATGCCGTGCATTGACCCTCACGGATAAAAATATCCGCGGTAACAAATGCTTTTATATTATAGCACTTTTTTCCGCGGATTGCAAGAGTTTTTTGCAATTTTCACAAATTTTATCTGAAAATTTCTCCATCCGAGCATTTCACAGCCGTTCTTGTAACGTGAAGCGAGTATATCTCGGTGCCGGAGATCTTCTCGAACGCGTCAAACATCAGCCCGGCATTGATGTTGAGTTCCGTTCCGGAGGGGAGCGTGAACCGCAGATATCCGGGTCTGCGCTCAAGCACGGTGAGGTGCTGTTTAAGGTCAAGCTCCGCAATACCGCGCTTCGTCTTTTTCTCGGCAGGGATATGCTCCGCCGCAAGGAACGCATCGAATGCGGCATCGTCGCATTCAAAATCCGCTTCGTACTCCGAAACTGCGATCTCTGTCGGCTTTCTCACCGGCTCTGCCGCGTCAAGCACGCGTATATCCCTCGGCAGAGCCTCGTTGAACCTGCGGATCAGCTCTTCCCTGCTTATATCTTCCGTAAGCTTCGTGTCCATACTCTCGCAGACACCCGCGGTCCCAAGTGCAAGGGGAAGCGCGAATGTCAGATACAGGTGCGGATTGAACCCCTCCGTCTCCCATACCGGCAGCTTTGCCCGCTTTATCGAACGCTGGAACAGCCTGTACAGATCGAGGTGGGATATGTATATCGCCCTGCCCGTCTTGCTGAAAAATATTCGTATATTCTTATTCACCGTTTCTGCCATTTTCTTCAGTTTCTTCCTTGTCTTTGATTTCGTCAGTCTCCGTCCGGTCTTTGCCCGGTCTCTTTATCAGCGAGTACACGATCAAAAAAATGCACGGATCGGTAAGACCGATCAGCGCCCACCATCCGCCGCCCAGTATCAGTATCAGGACGGCTATTATCAGTCCTCCGAGCGGCGGGATCATAGATGACCATTTTCTTCCGGGGATCATGTTATTTATGAAGATCAGCCAATTCATAATGTAGAAAAACGCGCCTATACCGCCTATAAGGAGCGTTCCCGCAAAGGTATCCAGCTCCTCCGAATTGAATATCCTGTCAAACCATTCACTCATAATATCTCCATTCGCTTTCGCTTCCTTTCGCGTCCGAAAGGAAGCGGGGTAAGAGCACGAGATAGGGGCAGAGCCCCTGTCTCGTCAGCGCAGGCGGCTAAAAGCACGCCCGCCCTGTGCAGGCACTCACTCCGCAGCCGCTGCACTTTTCGCGGCAGTTCGGCGTGGTCTTTGCCTCATGAGCCAGCTTGTTCTCGCGCACGAAGAAGCTCTTGTTCACCAGCAGATCCATGTGATCCCACGGCAGTATCTCATCATAGTCACGCTGTCTGTTCGCGTAGAACGCGGGGTCAATGCCGCACTCCTTAAACGCTTCCAGCCACCTGTCGTAGTGGTAATACTCCGTCCAGCCGTCCAGCTTGCAGCCTTTCTTCCATGCCGCGTATATAACGGCGGAAAGCCGTCTGTCGCCTCTTGCGAGCGCGGCTTCAAGATGCGTAACGTCGAAATGGGAACGGCTGACCTGCACCTTCTTGGTGTTGATAACTTCCATTAAGTGCTTCTGGCGCTCGATTATAACGCTTTCTTCCGGCTGAGGCTCAAACTGGAACGGAGTGAAGGGCTTCGGAATGAAAGTTGAAAGCGAGACAGAGATCTTTATGCCCTTGCCTTTCGGGCGAGAAGGTATCGAATAGTACAGATCGATTATCTTCTGGCAAAGCTCCGCTATGCCCTCGATATCCTCCATTGTCTCGGTGGGCAGACCAAGCATAAAATACAGCTTTACCGCCGTGTAACCGCCCTCGAACGCTATCCGGCAGCCGTTCATTATGTTCTCTTCGGTTATATTCTTGTTGATGACATCGCGCAGGCGCTGAGTTCCCGCTTCCGGCGCAAATGTAAGTCCGCTCTTGCGGACGCTTTTTATGCGGTCAAGCAGTTCCTCGCTGAATCTGTCTATTCTCATGGACGGAAGCGACAGGTTCACACGCGCCGCGTCGCTGTAATCCGCAAGACAGGCGAGCATCTTCTCGATCTCGCTGTGATCGCTGGTACTTAATGATGTGAGCGAAACTTCGTCGTAGCCTGTGGATTCGCAGATCGACACTGTCTCTTTCTTTATCGTCTCTACCGACTTCTCACGGAACGGGCGGTAGAAGTAACCCGCCTGGCAGAACCGGCAGCCTCTTATGCAGCCGCGCAGGACTTCGACCACAGCTCTGTCGTGGACGATCTCCGAGAACGGCACGACGAACGTTTCGGGGTAATATGTCTTGTCAAAATCGCTGATGATGCGCTTTCTTACCTTTGCGGGAGCGCCCTCCAGCGGAGTAATGCTCTTTATGGTGCAGTCCTCGTTGTACTGCACATCATACAGCGCGGGAACGTAGATCCCCTCTATCTGCGCCGCACGGACAAGGAACTCGTGCTTGTCCGCGCCCTCTGCCTTGCATTTTTCCAGCAGGCGCATAAGCTCGATATTGACTTCTTCGCCCTCGCCGAGAATGCACAGATCGACAAAATCCGCGATCGGTTCGGCGTTGCAGCAGCAGGGTCCTCCCGCGCAGACTATCGGCGTGAGCGAGTGTCTGTCCTTCGCATAGACCGGCAGTCCGGCAAGATCAAGCATAGCGAGTATATTTGAAAATGAAAGTTCGTACTGGAGCGTAAAGCCGATGAGATCCGCGTCCTTTATCGGTTCAAGGCTCTCAAGCCCGTACAGCAGTATGTCGTTCTTCCGCATCTGCTCTTCCATATCCGGAAGCGGCATAAATACGCGCTCGCACCAGTATTCCGGCACTTCGTTGATAAGTGAGTACAGTATCTTCATTCCGAGATGCGACATTCCGATATCGTATGTGTCCGGAAAGCAGAACGCAAACCGCATCGTGACCTTTTCCGGATCCTTTTCGATAGAATTGGGCTCCCCTCCGATATACCGGGAAGGCTTCTGCACTTTCAGAAGTATCCTGTCAAGCTTGTCTTTATACATTTTACGTCCTTTCAGAGTGAGTTATAGAGACTTTTTAGAGACTTTTTAGAGACCGGGCTCCGCCCGGACCCGCAACCCCCTTTAAAAAGGGGGTTGATCCCTAAATCTATTTCCGTTGCACGGTATTTCAAATCTGCAAACAGACTACGGTTCCGCCGGCATTTCGACTATACTTTTTTTATTATACTATATTTTTTCAGAAATTTCAACCGCAAATATGTAAAAGAAGAAAATTAATGCAGATATATTCATATATCCGGAAAATACAAGCACAGCCGCAGCCGGAATTATGACCGCGGTAAAAACTGTCTCGCATAAAAAAGAAAGCTTCGCAGCCTTTTCGGGCGGGAAAGCTCGGATAAGCGCTCTGTCCAGCATCAGCTTCCCGTCAAGCTCCCCGAAAGGAAGCAGATTGAATGCCGCAGTAAGCAGGTTTATCACCCCGAAAAGCCGCAGCTCCCTGCTCTCCCACGGGACAAAAAAAAATACGCAGAAAAGCAGGATATTCACCGCGCCCCCTGCCGATACGGCAGGAAAGCTCGTGCTCCCGCCGATTATGTGCATTCCCCCGCCGTACAGCTTTATCTTCTCCGGCGGTCGCTTCTCCGCACACATCACCGCAAGATGACCGAGTTCGTGCAGTACGCAGGAAAGCAGGCACAGCAGCGCTGTGCCTTCCCTGTCGGTGCATATCAGAAATCCGAGTACCGCAAAAAATGAAAATCCCGCTTCAAACTTCACCGGAAAAGCTCCGCAATTCCGGTCAGAACTGTCTTTACGTCATCACCGCCGAACGTGAGCCCCGCCCACAATGCTCCCGCCAGCGCACAGGACACTGCCGCCTGCACAAGTACGGTACCGCCGAAACTCAGCGTTTTACGGCGGTTTGTCCGGCGAAGCCTTACCCGCGGTACATCATAGCCCTGCTCTGCCGGCAGATACACAAGCGGTGCTTTCTCCGGCTTTAGCTCTTCGGGTGCCGGGGGCTCCGGTCGTATCTCTGCCGTGACGGACGGTGACGTGACCGGAAGCGTCATCACCTTTACAGTCATAGCACACCTCCGGACAGCATATTCCCGATGATAATGTGCAGCACCGTTCCCGGCACTCCGAGTATTGCCGAAAGCGCGGTATTGTACGGAGTGATGCCCTCCGGACCCGCTCCGGAATAAAGCTGCGATGCAGCAAGGCTGAGCACGCCCGTTCCCGCGTTTATAAGCGCATAAAGCTTCGGGTGAGCCGTTTTTCCGTACATTGCCGCTGTCAGTACTGCCGCCGCGCAGACCGCTGTGATCTCTGCCATATCAGTTCACTGCCTCCCATATCAGTTTCCTTTGCTTTTGCAAGAAGCGCGGAATACCGCAACATAAGCGCCCTGTGCTCATAGATCAGCGCTTCCGTTTCCGTGTCGTCCGTACACAGATCGAAAAGCTGTTCATTCTTGTACAGCATCGCGTCCAGCCGTTCAAGCTCCGCGATTATCCTTTCACGCTCGTTATCCAGATGCAGCACCGCCTGTCTTCTTTGCTTTCTCTAAAAGATATGCGGACGGGCGGCATTATATGATAAATGCACAATTCACAATTCACAATGCACAATTGTGGAGCGCGCTCTGCGCGCATATCTGAATCGTGACGAAATTACTTGGTTTTGATACTGATTTAGTATGATACACACAGAAGGCAGAAAAAAGGCAGCAGGCTGTTTTGCTCAGCCGGCTGCCCGAAAGAAAATGTATGACATGAACCGCCTCCATGCGGATATGAAGGGCTCATTTAATATGTGTCCGTCACTTATATATTACGATAGAACGCGGAAGCGTGCAGCTTCTGTCAAATCTGTTCCAGAGCATAATGCTTTCTGCAGGAACGCCGTACGCCGCAGCTATGCTGTCAACAGTATCACCGGGTCTGACGGTGTATCTGATGACCTTTGTGCCGCCCATCACCTTGCTCATATCTTCATCGGTGATCTCAGTCATTTTTTCCTGTTCACTCATTTCAAACAACTCCTTCCGGTCTTTTGTTTTTTCAATAGTTTATACGCAGAAAAACCAGATGTGGCAGTAAAAAAATCAATTTCCGCAAAATTAATCTGTACCGAATATCCTGTCACCCGCATCACCGAGTCCCGGAACTATATATGCGTTCTCATTCAGCTTCCTGTCAAGGCTGCCGACATATATGTCGATATCCGGGTGAGCGGAACGCAGTTTTTCAAGTCCTTCGGGAGCCGCGATAATGCACATGAAGCGGATATCACGGCAGCCGCGCTCTTTCAGCATATTTACCGCCTCGACAGCGGAACCGCCTGTTGCGAGCATAGGATCCGTTATCACCGCGATACGCTCGTCCATGTGCGAAGGGAGATTGCAGTAATACTCGCGGACATCGTGAGTGGCTTCATCACGGGAAAGTCCGATATGTCCGACTTTCGCGGACGGCATCACTTCAAGCACACCGTTCATCATTCCGAGTCCTGCACGAAGTATCGGGACAATGACCGGCTTTCTGCCGGAAAGCATACGCTCCTCTGTCTCTGCTACCGGCGTTTTGATCTTCACCGGCACCGTCGGCATTTCCCTGAACACTTCGTAGGACATAAGTATCGCTATCTCTCCGGCAATAATGCGGAAATCCCGCGTTCCGGTCTTTTCATCGCGCAGTACAGCTATCTTGTGGCTTATCAGAGCATGATCCATTATAACAGTTTTTCCCATTTTGTTTCTCTCCCGTTTCTATAATGTTATGAGAAATACTGGATTCCGCTCTTGAACAGCGGCTGATCCTTGATGCCGTCAACGTTCGTGCAGCAGTAATCGGTTATTCTCTCGCTGTGACCCATCTTTCCGAGAACACGTCCGTCGGGTGAGATGATGCCCTCAATAGCGTACATGGAACTGTTGGGGTTGAAGCGAAGATCCATTGTCGGGTCTCCGTTGAGATCAACGTACTGTGTAGCGACCTGACCGTTTGCGATAAGCTTCTTTATTACTTCGTCATCAGCAACAAAACGTCCTTCGCCGTGTGAGATCGGGATAGTGAAGATGTCGCCAACCTTGCAGTTCATCAGCCACGGGCTCTTGTCGGTGCAGATACGCGTGCGGACAAGCTGGGACTGGTGTCTGCCGATCTTGTTGAATGTGAGCGTCGGGCTCTTTTCGGTAAGCGGAACGATCTCTCCGAGCGGAACAAGGCCGAGCTTTATGAGAGACTGGAAGCCGTTGCAGATGCCGAGCATAAGACCGTCACGGTGATAGAGCATATCGTTGACAGCTTCCTTCACCTTCGGATTGCGGAAGAAGGCATTGATGAACTTGCCGGAGCCCTCAGGTTCGTCACCGCCGCTGAAGCCGCCGGGTACAGCTATTATCTGGCTCTGTGAGATGAGCTTTGCGAATGCCTCGACAGACTCTTCAACAGCTGATGCGGTGAGGTTCTTTATCACGAAGATCTCCGCTTCGCCGCCCTCGCGTCTGAATGCCTCAGCCATATCGTATTCTCCGTTTGTGCCGGGGAATGCGGGGATAAGCACACGCGGCTTTGCAGTCTTGTTTGCGGGTGCGCAGGCGAACTTTTCGCCTGTTACAGTCTCTATCTTTTCGGGAGCGTCGTAGTGCTTTACACTGTCTCTGAATATCGGCTCAAGAACAGCGTCCCACTTCTTTTCGAGCGCTGAAACATCAAGCTCTGTGCTTCCGCAGATTATCTTGTATTCGTCAATGGTCTCACCGATGCACTCAAATCCGTCAAGTTCGTCGGAAGATTCAACTATGAACGCGCCGTAGTGCATACCGAACAGCTTGTCGTCATCAAGGTCTTTCAGCTTTGCGCCGATACGGTTTCCGAGGGACATCTTGAATATACCCTCCGCAAGACCGCCGTGTGCAAGTGACCATACCGCGGCAGCCTTTCCGACGGCAATTGCTTTTTCAACCTTTGCGAATACGTCCTTTACGCTGTCAAAGTCGGGAAGTCCGTTCTCATCGTACTTCGGAGCGATATAGTACAACTTGTCAAACGGGATCTTGAATTCCGCGCTTATGATCTTGTCCGCTCTTCCCATGCCGACAGCAAAGGAAACGAGAGTCGGCGGAACGTCGATATGCTCGAATGTACCGCTCATGGAGTCCTTGCCGCCGATCGAGCCGATGCCGAGAGCCTTCTGAGCCTTATATGCTCCGAGAAGTGCGCCGAAAGGCTTGCCCCAGCGCTTCGGATCACCCTGTGTTCTCTCGAAGTATTCCTGGAATGTGAGCCAGCACTCTTCGCTCCTGCCGCCTGCGGCAACAAGCTTTGCTACGCTCTCCACAACTGCAAGGGCTGCGCCGTGGTAGGGTGACTGGACTGCAACTGCCGGGTCATAGCCCCATGCCATGATCGAAGCGGCTTTCGTATCTGCTCCGAGTACCGGTATCTTCGCCGCCATAGCCTGAACAGGCGTCTGCTGTGTCTTTCCGGAGAACGGCATGAGAACAGTCGCCGCGCCTACCGTGGAGTCGAAGCGCTGAACAAGTGCGCGCTGTGAGCACACATTAAGGTCTGTAACCAGCTTTTCCCAGTCAGCCGGAGTATTTTTAAGTGCCGATCCGTATGATACCTTTGCGTCCGGAACTTCGATATCGGTGTGCTTTTCGGCACCGTTTGAATTGAGGAACTCACGGGAGATATCGCATATCTTCTTTCCGTTCCAGTTCATAACAAGGCGCGGTTCAGCCTCAACTACCGCAACAGGCGTAGCCTCAAGGTTCTCGTCGCCTGCAAGGGCAATGAACTTCTCAACGTCGTTCTTATCTACTACGACAGCCATTCTCTCCTGGGACTCGGAGATAGCAAGCTCCGTGCCGTCAAGTCCCGCGTACTTCTTGGGTACGGCATTCAGATCAATGGTAAGTCCGTCCGCAAGCTCGCCGATCGCAACGGAAACACCGCCTGCACCGAAATCGTTGCAGCGCTTGATGAGAACGGTAGCTTCACGGCGGCGGAAAAGGCGCTGGAGCTTGCGCTCTACGGGAGCGTTGCCCTTCTGTACTTCCGCGCCGCAGCTTTCGAGAGACTGTACGCTGTGGGACTTGGAGGAGCCGGTAGCTCCGCCGCAGCCGTCACGTCCGGTCCTTCCGCCCAGCAGGATTATAACATCGCCGGGAGCGGGTCTTTCTCTGCGGACATGGTCTGCGGGAGCGGCAGCGATAACTGCGCCGATCTCCATTCTCTTCGCCATATAGCCGGGGTGGTAGATCTCCGCGACGTGACCGGTAGCAAGACCGATCTGGTTGCCGTA
>DEWH01000025.1:53194-119465 GCA_002363155.1 Ruminococcaceae bacterium UBA3215
CTGGTTGCCGTAGGAGGAATAGCCGGCTGCGGCTGTGGTGGTTATCTTTCTGGGCGGGAGCTTGCCCTTTATGGTCTTGTCAACGGGCAGAAGCGGGTCAGACGCGCCGGTAACACGCATCGCCTGGTAAACGTAGGAACGTCCGGAAAGCGGATCGCGGATAGCACCGCCGAGACATGTGGCGGCACCGCCGAAAGGCTCGATCTCGGTTGGGTGGTTGTGAGTCTCGTTCTTGAACATCAGCAGCCAGTCCTCGTCCCTGCCGTCAACATCTACCTTGATCTTTACGGAGCAGGCGTTGATCTCCTCACTCTCGTCAAGGTGCTTCAGTATGCCGTCGGCTTTGAGCTTCTTTGCCGCAAGCGTTGCGATATCCATAAGGCATATCGGTTTGCCTTCCCTTCCGAGAGCCTTGCGGTCAAGCTTGTACTCTGCATAGGTCTCGGCTGCGTAGGGAGCCTTGATATCGGCATAGTCTATGATCGTGCCGAACGTGGTATGGCGGCAGTGATCCGACCAGTAGGTATCTATCATACGGATCTCGGTAATGGTAGGATCGCGCTTTTCTGTTTTGAAATAATCCTGACAGAACTTGATATCGTCGTTGTCCATTGCAAGACCGTAGTTCTTTACAAAATCAGCAAGTCCGTCCTTGTCGAGACCGAGAAATCCGTCAAGGGTCGCCACTTCTGTGGGAACATCGTACTTTATTTTGAGCGTCTCATACTCTTCATAGCCGCACTCACGCGCTTCAACTGCGTTGATGAGATAGTGCTTGATGCGTGCGAACTCGTCATCGGAGATACTGCCCTTGAGCAGATATATCTTCGCATACTTCACCTCGGGTCTGTCGCCCTTGCAGAGCATCTGAATGCACTGCGCGGCGCTGTCCGCTCTCTGGTCGAACTGACCGGGCAGGAACTCGACAGCGAACATTCTTTCGTCTGCCGCAGGCTCGGGGAGCTTGTCCAGCACGTTATCTACCGGAGGCTCGGAAAAGACTACCGGGATCGAACGGTCAAGATCCTCGCGGGAGATATCCTCGACATCATAGCGGTTGATAATGCGCACTCCGGTTATCCCGTCGATGCGCAGAGACGTTCTGAGATCGGAGAGGAGCTGATCCCCCTCGACTGCATAACGGGGCTTTTTTTCGACATAGATACGATAAACTGCCATTTTGGTGTTTCCTTCCTTCATAAGAAAAGTTATGATTTATTATAGCATTTTTAAAGTAGTTAGTCAAGAGAGCGGGAGCAATGCCCGAAAAAATATTTGCCGAAAATCTTCCGGGAGGGTTTGTATTTTTGTGACTGAAAATTTTTCTCTTTACCGCGCTGATTTGTCAATAACTCCAAAACATTCTTTTTTCACTTTACAATCGCACGGAATTGTGGTATCATACACATACAAAATTATAACATCTACACGCAGACAAAGAAAGAAGGACTATTGAAATGAAAACAAGCATTGTTAAAAGAATACTCGCCGGATTCTCGGCTGCGGCTGTACTTATGGTATGCGCAGGCTGCGGTTCCGGAAGTACGGCACAGACTGCCGCAGGAACGCAGGCGCAGGCTTCCGCTGCCGCTGCCGACGAATCGCTTCAGAAGGTACTTGACGCAAAGAAGCTGGTTCTCGGACTTGACGCAAGCTTCCCTCCCATGGGCTTCACAGATGAGTCAAACGAGATTGTGGGCTTCGATATCGATGTAGCGCAGGAAGTATGCACAAGACTCGGAATAGAGCTTGTCAAGCAGCCTATCAACTGGGATACAAAGGAAGAGGATCTTAAAGTCGGCAAGATCGACTGCATCTGGAACGGTATGTCCATCAACCCCGCAAGAGCAGAGGTAATGAACCTTTCCGAGCCGTATATGAAGAACGAAATGATCTTCGTAGTACCCGGAAACAGCGATGTAAAGACAATGGACGATCTCAAGGGCAAGACGGTGGGTGTACAGACAGGTTCCTCCGCACAGGAGATTCTTGAAGCTTCCGATCTCTACTCCTCGATCACCGTTACACCTCTTGAAGACAACATCACTCTTCTCAACCAGATGGAACTCGGCTTCTCCGATGCCGTATTCCTTGATTCCGTAGTTGCAAACTACCTCATCACTTCAAACAGCAAGGATTATGTGGTACTTCCCGGCAACCTTGAAGCGGAAGAGTACGCTGTCGGTTTCAGAAAGGAAGACCAGGCGCTCAGAGATAAGGTACAGGAAACTCTCAGTGCCATGAAGGCTGACGGAAAGCTCGGCGAGATCTCCACCAAGTGGTTCGGCAGCGACGTTACAACAGTAAAATGATCTTACTGTGATCTGATACAGAACACCACCCGTTTCCCGCAAAATTTCGGGAAGCGGGTCTTTTTTTGAGATTTTACTTGCAATTATACGGCAACTTATGATATAATGATAGATAGCGTTGCCGGAATGCTTTATCACGGTTTCACGATGATACATTACCGAATCACCCGGCAGCAGAAAAGGCGGTTATTATGACTGGTGAACAGATATCGACATTGTTCGGTCTGATGCTGGAATACACCGTTCCCACAATGAAGATATTCGGTTACACGCTGCTGTATTCGATACCGCTGGGAATGATCGTTGCCCTGCTGAAGATGTGCAGATTCAAGCCCGTTTCGTGGATAACGAACGTTTACATACTGATAATGCGCGGAACTCCGCTGCTTCTTCAGCTAATTGTAGCGCAGTACTCAGTCCCGTATATCGTAAAGAGCGATATCTGCCCGGAGTTTCTGCGGAATCTGTTGGGCGGAGTGGATATCCGGAGCGAGAACTATACGTTCAATATGATGCTGATAGCTTTCGTGCTGAACTACGCGGCATACTTTGCGGAGATATTCCGCGGAGGTATAGAGAGTATCCCGAAAGGACAGTATGAAGCTGCCGGAGTCCTCGGATTCAACAAGATACAGACTTTCTTTAGGATAATCCTCCCGCAGGTAGTCGAAAGGGTGCTCCCCGCAAGCTCAAACGAAATAATCACGCTTGTAAAGGACACCTCGCTTGCCTCCGCTATACCGTATATGGAGATCATGTACATAGCCAAAAAGCAGGTGCCTACATACGCGTCGCTGATGCCGCTGTTCATGGCAGGTCTGTTCTACTTTGTATTTGCAGGCGTACTGACGCTGCTGCTGTCGCTGATAGAAAAGTGCTTTTCACATACATGGAGAAGAAATGTTAAAAATATAGCAAAGGGGATATTCCGCCGTGGCAATACTTGAAGTCAGAAACCTGTCCAAAAGCTTTGACAAGCTGACCGTTCTGAAAGATATCAGCTTCAATGTCGATAAGGGCGAAGTCGTTGCGGTGATAGGTCCCTCCGGAAGCGGCAAGTCCACAATGCTGCGCTGCGTAAACCAGCTTGAAAAGGCAAGCGGCGGAACCATTAAAGTCTGCGGGATCGATATGATAAGGTACAGCGAAAAGGGCAAGATGATATATGCAGACTCAAAAACTCTGCGCGAGATAAGGCTCAAGACCGGGCTTGTATTCCAGAACTTCAACCTCTTCCCTCACATGACGGTACTGCGCAACATCACGGAGGCACCTGCCGTTGTGCTTAAACAGAACAGGCACCTTGCCGAAGAAAAGGCAATGGAGCTGCTGACAAAAATGGGACTTGAATCAAAGGCGCACTCCTACCCCTCCGAGCTTTCCGGCGGTCAGCAGCAGCGTGTCTCGATCGCAAGAGCCCTTGCCCTTGAACCGGAGATGCTGTTCTTTGACGAGCCTACCTCCGCGCTCGATCCGGAGCTTACCGGCGAGATACTCAAGGTCATCAAACAGCTTGCGGCAGACGGAATGACAATGGTGATAGTCACTCACGAAATGTCGTTCGCACGCGATGTGGCTGACAAGGTCATATTTATGGAGGGCGGCTATATCGTTGAGGAGAACACGCCGGAAGAGATCTTCGGCACGAACGCTTCCGACAGAGTTAAGCAGTTTTTGCAGAGATTCAACAGCTGAGTGATACCGCGCCTGCGCGCTTGTCCTGCGCGGACGGCGCCAGCCTGCGCGGCTGGATCGCGCAAGGGCAAAGCCCTTGACCCAAATGACCGTAACACGGATCTTAAAAAATCTGATGACAGATTTATAGTAAGCAAAAAGCTCCGCAGTATGAATGCTGCGGAGCTTTAGTTATATTTCAGTTACAAACGGCGTAACAAGTATGATTATCATAAATATCGGACAGATGAACTTTATCATAACACGGTACATGCCCCGTGCAGAGAATTTCTTTTCGCCTTGAAGCACTTCCTCTTCGATATAAGTTGTCTTGACAACATATCCGATCAGTATGCAGGTAAGGAATGCAAGTATCGGCATCATCACCGAGTTTGTGATAAAGTCGAAGAAATCAAGGAACTGCATACCGAACAGCTTAACTTCCGACCAGTCGCTGTAACCCAGCACAGAAAGCATTCCGAGCAAGAGCGTTATCGCGATGACCACAAGGCAGCTCTTTACTCTGCTGAGCCTGAACTTATCCATTACAGCCGAAACGACTGTCTCCATAAGCGAGATCGAAGATGTCAGCGCCGCAAGTGCAACAAGCAGGAAGAATGCCGCTCCGATAAAGTCACCGGCAGGCATGGACTGAAATACCTTCGGCAGTGTTATGAACATAAGCCCGGGACCGCCGTTGAGTGCGCTCTTGTCCCCGCCGGAAAATGCAAATACCGAAGGAACTATGATAAGTCCGGCAATCAGAGCAATTCCCGTATCGAAAAGCTCGATGTGCCTTACCGAGCTTTCGAGAGAATCCTCCTTGCGCATATACGAGCCGTATGTGATAAGTATTCCCATTGCTATCGACATCGAATAGAAAAGCTGGCTTGACGCTGCCGCAATAGTCTTGAACAGCATCTCCGGAGTAACGACAGAGAAATCCGGAAGCAGATAGTATGCCGCTCCTTCAAGCGCTCCGTCAAGTGTCATCGTGTATATTTCGATACCGATTATTAGAAGCACCAGCGCAGGCATAAGCACCTTGCTTACCTTCTCTATGCCATTCTGGACTCCGAGAAGAATAACCACAGCATTAAGCGCAACATATATAACGAAGAATATCGTTGTGTCTGAGGAATTCCCGGTAAAACTGCTGAAGAACGTTGTTTCCGCGCCTGTTTCGGTAATTACCGTTTCCGCAGTTTCCGCTCCGTTTCCGGTAATGAACATGGTCATATACTTGAGCACCCAGCCGCCGATATCGCAGTAATAAGATAGTATTATCGCGGGGATTATCGACGCCGCCCAGCCCATAAATGCCCACTTTGAGCTGACCTGCTTGTAAGCGCCGAGAGCACTCTTGCCGGTGCGCCTTCCTATCGCGATCTCCGTCAGCATAAGCGTAAAGCCGAATGTTACCGCAAGAATAATATAAACAAGCAGAAAGAAGCCGCCGCCGTATTTCGCCGCAAGATACGGGAATCTCCAGATATTGCCGAGTCCTACCGCCGAGCCTGCCACAGCAAGAATAAAACCGAGCTTGCTGCCGAACTTAACAATGCGTTCCCGCTTCTTTTCTATTTCCATTATGACCTCCTGCAGGTCTGACGATCTCAGATCTTCAGACCTCTCCTCTCCGTATATATATTCCTCAAAGGTATTAGTAAATATTATATACTATATTCCGGGAAATGTCAACATTTGGACACATAAAAAGATTATTTCCGGACATTTTCAGCTGTAAACCGCTGAAAATGTCCGAGACCGGACGGAATAAGAGGGTAATGAAATAAAGTGAAGATCTGAATTACAGGATCAGTATAATACACAAACTTAGACCCGTGACAGTATGGTTCTACTTCCGAAATCGTAAAAAAGCCGCGATATTTTATGCCGCGAAAGCCTATTTACAGTGAGTTTGCGTGTGGTAGGCTGACCGTGCTGCCGGACTACCGCGCGCATCGAGGCTTGCTGTCAATAGGATCGTGGAATAAATTATCGCCCATAAATCTCATTACGACTTTGGGAGTAGAACGTGACAGTATGCCGGGATTGACGGGAATGAAGATATATGATATAATCGGTTCAGATACTAATGAAAGGCAGGCGATACAATGGATCCGAGAACAGCTCTTTTTTCATATCCGGACCCCTATGACGTGAAAGGCACAGACAGGCTTTTTGTCCGTGCAATGAGGGACTGCTGTGTCTATCATTACCGGCATTGCCCCGAATACCGGAAGATACTCGATTCCGCCGGATTCGATCCTTACGGGATAAAATCACCCTCCGACATCACAAGGCTTCCGTTCCTGCCGACGGTTTTTCTGAAAAAGCACCGTATCTACTCCATGCCGCAGTACCGTATGCCGATAAAAGCGACTTCTTCCGGCACAGGCGGCGTTTACAGCAGGATAGGTTTCGATACGCAGGGGCTTTACTGCGGACTGAGAATGGTGCTGAAAGTATTCGGACTGCGCGGCATCGTCTCACCGCAGCCCTGCAATTACGTTATTCTCGGCTACAAACCGCATAAGAGCAACCACACAGTTATTGCCAAGACAGCCTACGGCTATACCCTGCTCACACCGGCGTTAAGCCGCACATTCGCGCTGAAATATACTGACGGAACATACAAGCCGGATCTCGAAGGGACAGCCGCCGCTGTGGTGCGCAATTCCCGCTCTCACTTCCCTACCCGGTTCATCGGATTTCCGGCATACACATGGTTCATGCTCCGGCTTATGGACGAGCGCGGAATGAATGTAAGGCTTCCTGCCGGCTCGAAGATAATGCTGGGCGGAGGCTGGAAACAGTTCTACAAGGAGCAGGTCAACAAATCCGACATGTACGCACTCGCGAAAAAGGTGCTGGATATTGACGAGGAAAACATCATCGAAAGCTACGGTGCCGCAGAACACCCCATACTTTACTGCGACTGCAAAAACCACCATTTCCATATCCCGGTGTACAGCCGCGTCATCATACGGGACGTGAATACGCTGGAACCGCTGGGATACGGAAAGACCGGGCTTGTGAACCTTATCACCCCTATGGTTTACGGCACGCCCATACAAAGCATCGTCACCGACGATCTCGGCATTCTTCACAGATCGGAGGAATGCGGCTGCGGCATCAGCTCACCCTATCTTGAGATAATCGGGCGCGCGGGATTCACCGATGTAAAGACCTGTGCTGCCGGAGCCGAGGAGATACTGAAAACGGCGGGAGGTGACGCACAGTGATACTTTTCGGAGGAAAGATATACCCGACTGACAGGCAGAGCGAGCTGCTCGGAATACTCGAAAAGCGCATCAACCGCACTCTCGCTTTCGGAAACCTTGACCGGGAGACAGTGATATCCGCGCTCGACGATCTTGCGGTACGCATCGCGCTCGGCAGGTATGACAAGCTTATCGCCGGATTTGCGCCGGACGATGTGACGCGGTACAAGAATGCAGCGATAACGGCAATGAAGCGCGAGAACCTTGAAACAAGGCTTGCCGTGGAGCTTCCGGACAATATCATGGCAGGACGTACAGGCAGTCTGATACACTCCGTCCGTCCTCTCGGCACGATCATGCACATCGCCGCAGGAAACGCGGACGGACTTCCCGCCCTCAGCGTTCTCGAAGGGCTTGTAACCGGCAATGTGAATATACTGAAGCTGCCTTCCGCCGACAACGGGATAACGATAAAGATACTTACCGAGCTGATTGAGACGGCGCCGGAGATCGCGGACTACATCTACGTTTTCGACACACCCTCTGCCGATGTGGACGCTATGCGAAAAATGGCGGATATCTCCGACGGGATAGTTGTGTGGGGCGGTGAAACTGCCGTCCGGGCAGTACGGGCTCTCGCCCCCGCCGGCGCAAAGCTTATCGAATGGGGTCACCGCCTCGGATTTGCATATATATCCGGTTACGAGAATGAGAATGCGGAGCTTACGGCACTTGCAAAACATATAGCCGAGACCGGTCAGATGCTGTGCAGTTCATGCCAGACGATCTATCTTGACACTTACGATACAGATACACTCGATATGTTCGCTGAAAAATTCCTGCCCGTGCTGGAAAGAGCCGCCGACGCATACCTGCACACAGATATAGGAGCTTCGGCACAGCTGTCGGTGAACAGGTACTGTGAACGGCTGGAATCAGCAGCCGGATTTTCCCGCCGAAAAGACCGGCATACGCTGTACGGAAAGAACTGCTCGATAACGGTATGCCGCGGAAGTACGCTTGAACTGTCGGGAATGTACGCAAACGTGCTTGTGAAACGGCTTCCGGAAAAGCATATCCTCCCTGTGCTACGTCGGACAAAGGGAACTCTCCAGACCGCCGGGCTTATCTGCTCGCCGGAAAAACGGGACAGACTTACGGAAATGCTTATCCGCTCCGGGGTCAACCGTGTTATGCGCGCAGGCGATATGTCGGCGTCTTTCACAGGCGAAGCGCATGACGGAGAGTACCCGCTGAGGCGCTATATAAGGAATACAGACACCGAAATTTTGTAAGATATATTATATTTGCAGGCGCCGATTTAGTCAATTTGCATATTGACGAAAACCTGTAATACATTTATAATAAAAGAGTATGCAGATGTTATTCTGCCTAATGTACAAAGGTACATATTTTTAAGGAGGTCAACTCAAATGAAATTAAACAAGATCGTATCCGGAATCGCAGCAGCTGCTGTTACAGCTTCCGCTCTCGCAGTTT
This sequence comes from Ruminococcaceae bacterium UBA3215, assembly GCA_002363155.1. Lineage (GTDB taxonomy): Bacteria > Bacillota > Clostridia > Oscillospirales > Ruminococcaceae > Ruminiclostridium_E. The sequence continues at coordinate 61,908 of DEWH01000025.1, forward strand.
CTTCCGGTGCAGCACTCGTCGTTTCCAACGCTACAAACACAGGCTTCAGCAGCACAGCAGGTATGTGGATGCAGCAGATCTATATCCCCGGACAGGATATCGACTTTGGTATAGATCCTCGTGAAATGGGCAAGATCGTATTCACAATTACTCCTGAGAATCCCGAAGATTTTGAAGGCGGCACAGGCGGCGGCGTAGTAATCTCCAGCGGTCCGCAGAACGGTGCTCCCGCAGATCATAACTGGGCAAGCTCGAACTTCTGGGGCGTTTACGACGAAGAGAAAGAGATCTTCGGACGTGATCCCGAGAACGACACAAACCCGATCCACACAGAGATCGCAGGCGACTACATCTACACACTTACAGTAAACGTAGATGATACAAACTGCGTTCAGCAGGAAAGCTATGATGCAGTTGACTGCTACGTTCAGATCGCACTCCAGGAATGGGGCAACGAGATCTTCACTGACATCAAGGTGCTCAGCCTTGATATCTATGACAAGTCCGGCGCTCTCATGGGCTCTTTCGACGGCGACGGCAACTTCACAGCAGGTACAGCTTCCGCTCCTGTTTCTGCTCCCGCAGCTGAAACAACAGCAGCTCCCGCAGAAGAGACAACAGCAGCTCCCGCAGCAGGTGATGTTGCAGCAGCTACAGATTCCACAAAGGGATCTCCTAACACAGGTATCGAGGACGTTGCAGTTGTTGCAGGTATCGCTCTCGTAGCAGGCGGCGCTATCGCAGTTGCAAAGAAGAGAAAGTAAGTCTTACATAACAGGCTCGAAAGGACACCACTTGCTGGTGTCCTTTTTGTCTGTCATAAAGATGCTTTTTTGACAGACTTGTCCTGCGCGGACAGCGCCAACCCCTTTAAAAAGGGGTTGGATCCCTAAACCTGATCCCGTAAAACGGAGCATTGATAGTTTCTGCGAAAAATGAAATATACTTCTAAAAGATAAAAGCGGGCAGGTCACCCTGCCCGCTTAATGTTATGTGCTGTCACGCAAGCTTCTTCTTTATCGTGATCTCTACCGATTTTCCGATTATTCCGACGATAACGTCGTCGGCAAGATTCGCGATTATCGACTTTTCAAGCTCGTCCCATGCTTCCGTATCGCCTTCGGCTTCATTGCGGTACTGCGCAAGAGACCATGCACTTGAGTAGCCGTAGGGATCCTGGTACATACCCATATCATAGAAAGTATAGGGCGATTCGCTGTAGATCATTGCGGAAGAATCGGCTGTCTGCGCGTAGTTCGCGAGCATTATTTCCGCAGCAATGCGGATCTTGTTCATAATGCCCTTTGCGGCTGCGTTCACGCCGGACTTGGATACCGCAAGCACCTTGTCTCTGTCGATAGTCGGAAGAATGTTCTCCGGCTCAACCTTGACATGAACTTCATATTCGCTGCCCTTGTTCTCGATCCAGAACATACCTGTACCGTAATGCAGAAGGTTCGGCAGCATCTCGATAAGCTCTTCCGATAAAAGGTTGAGCTTCATTTCCTGTTTATGGCTGAGACCGTTGTAAGCTGCGATCTTATGTGCTTCATTGTGTATCTGGCTTACAGAAGCCTCGTCTTTTTCAAATCTGTAGATATCGGTTCTCATAATATGTGTCCTTTCCTTGGAAGTCTTTAATACCGAATGTTCACGCTTCCGGATATATTATTAATTATTATAGCACATATTTGATATATAATCAAGTGATTTTTAAAAAATCGGCAGTGAATCGCTTCACTGCCGACATATTGTTATGCTTTGAAAAGTTCCGATACAGCGTCCTCTTTAAGGTCTGCGCCGATAACACAAAGTCTTCCGATAGTGCTTGCACTGCCTGTGCGCACATCGGGGATACCGGGAACATAATCGAAATGGATCCATGTTCCGTCCGTTCCCGCGACAATACCCTTCGCTCTGAGCACAGTTCCGTACTTCTGCTCATCGGAAAGCGCTTCAAGGCAAGCCTTGATCTCATCTGCGGAGTAGGGTCTTGCTGTCTCTCTGCCCCAGCTGGTAAATACGTCATCGGCATGGTGGTGATGATGATGATGCTCATGCTCATCGTCATCGTGATCGTGGTGGTGATGATCGTGTTCATGCTCATCGTCATCGTGATCGTGGTGGTGATGCTCGTGGTCGTGGTCATCGTCATCGTGATCGTGGTGGTGATGCTCGTGGTCGTGGTCATCTTCATCATCGTCATGGTGGTGGTGATGATCGTGCTTTGCAGCTTCCTCAAGCAGAGCCTTCAACTCATCATCAAGCGTGTTCTTCTGCGTCATTGCATCGACAAGCTGTGCGCCGGTAAGCTGATCCCACTCGGTAGTAACTATCGGAGCCTTCGGATTCTTCTCACGCAGGCTCTTTACGCAGTCGTCCAGCTTATCCTGCGAAAGACCGGATGTATGGCTGAGGATAAGGCAGCTTGCGTATGTGATCTGGTTGTCGAAGAACTCACCGAAATTCTTCATATACATCTTGTACTTCTTCGCGTCAACAACTGTGGTGAATCCGTCAAGCTCAACATCATGCATATCTATGTTCTGCACCGCTCTGATAACGTCACTGAGCTTGCCGACACCGGAAGGCTCGATGAGTATGCGGTCGGGGTGGTACTGCTCAAGTACCTTTTCAAGCGCGGTCTTGAAGTCGCCCACAAGACTGCAGCAGATGCAGCCGGAGTTCATCTCGGTTATCTCAACGCCGGAATCCTGGAGAAATCCGCCGTCTATACCTATCTGACCGAATTCGTTCTCGATAAGCATAAGCTTCTCGCCCTTATAGCCCTCGGCGATAAGCTTCTTTATAAGTGTTGTCTTGCCTGCGCCGAGAAATCCCGAAAAAATAGTTATCTTTGTCATTTTTTATTCTCCTGTCTTTTTATTGTATCCCTGCCCTCCGGCAGAGTTGTTTTTATTTGTGCAGCCGCGCTTCCGTCATATCATCGAGACTACCTTTTCCGCCGGCGGTTCGGCATCTTTAAGCTCGTATATCTCCATGGTCGGGTAGTCGATGTTGTATGCGTTGTCATGCGCGACTTTGATGCCTGCGGTTATGGTGACCCAGTGCTCCGGGCGGGGCTTGAAGTCCTTATTGTATGTCCCGGCGATCCACGCAAACTGTATGTCCTCCGCACAGCAGTTCATGATGTATCTTCCCACAGCGAATGTTCCCTTCGGGAACCGGGGCTGTCTTGTTATCATCATTTTTACGGTAACTTTCTTGCCGTCATAGTTTTTGGTATTCTCCATGATATCGCTGAACCACAGACCGTAATGCTCATCTGAAATAACGATGTTGGAAGCGTTCATGTCGAACGGCATCGGATCGACTATATCATCAAGCTTCATCTCGCCGCTGTCAGCTTCGTAGTATATCGTAACGCGCCTGTTCACGCTTCGCACGGTCTTATGCAGGTCTTCGATAGCAGCATTGCCCTCGTAACGGTTGAATACAACAAGGTCTGTGAAGTTGATCTTTTCCGTTACAAGCGGACGGAAGCTTGTGTTGTACTGGAGGAATGTTGTTGCATCAGCAACAAGCACTACCTGGAATATATTCCAGTCCTCCGGCATATTCATCACAAGATCGCCGAGGCTCCACATTCCGTTATACTCGATGACAACGCAGTCTGCGCCGCTGTCGCGCACCATCTTGTTCAGATTCTTTTTTGTGAGTTCGGAAACGTCCTCGATCACTTTCATTGTGATCTTCGCGTTCCCGCTCTTTGAGAGATCGTATTCCTCCACGCCTTCCTCGCATACGAGAAGAAGAATGTTGTCACCCGCAGCAAAGCGCTCGTCGTCCAGAGTTTTCTGTACGAACGTAGTCTTGCCCGCTTCGAGAAATCCGAGGAACATATAAACGGGTATCGTTCTTTCCGCCATTTTTCTGCCTCCGTTTTATTTATCAGCCGTACCGCATTTTCCGCACTTTATGAGGACTTCTATATCCCCGTCCGGAACGCCTGCACCGCATCTTGTAAGATCTTCCTTTATCCGCTTGCAGCTTTCATCGTCCACGCTGTACACACTTCCACATACGCGGCATCTCATGCTTACGCCGTGGCTTTCCTCTTCCGCAAGAGAGTAAACATTCTCACGGCTTTCGACATTCACGGTCTTGCGGACGACTCCGCATTTTACAAGGTCACGCATTATCCTGTACACCGTGCTTTCGGACGGTACAGTTCCTCCGCATTCCTTTGCAAGCATCGCCGTAATAGCCCTTACCGTAAGGGCTTCACCGCCGTGCGCTCTGAGAAAATCCAGCAGCACGGCTCTTTGCACCGTATTATATACTGCCATAACGTCCTCCGTGATACGCAAAACAAAAATGACAATCATTTTCAAATTGGTATTATATCACCTTTTCACTGCTTTGTCAAGTACTTTTTACTGCTTTACAAACCGCACCGATTGTGATATAATGATTCTATTACCGGACAGTCAGCAGGGAGATACTATGAGTAAGAAAAAACTTGCATTGGTCATAACAGCTGCCGCACTTGCTATCGCATCAGCTGTGCTTGCAGCTGTCTTTCTCTCCTTACCGTCGGGAAAGCACACAGCGGAGATCACTTCCGACGGTAAGGTGATACGCACGATAGACCTGCATACCGCGCCGGACGAGGTTTTCACCGTGGAAAGCGCTCACGGCACAAATACAGTCACGGTAAAGAACGGCACTATATCGGTAACGGAAGCGAGCTGTCCCGACAAGATCTGCGTTGATCACGGAGAACTGCGCACGGAGATGCTGCCGATAGTGTGTCTGCCGAACAAGCTGATTATAACTTTCATCTGAAACAAAGCGAGGTACGATATGGCGATAAGCTACAATCTCTATATGGAACACGGCTTCACGAATATACGCTCACTGCTCGGAGCACTTGCGGAGGCTATGAATCTGATAAATCCCGAAGTGCAGAATCACCACCAGAAGACTGCATATCTTGCGTATATCATCGCCAAGAATGCCGGGTATTCCCAGCGAGAGCTTGAAAGTGTGATATACGCTTCCCTGCTGCATGACATAGGCTCCGTGATATACGACAATCAGGGGACAATCAAAGAGATAGAGCGCGAAGCGGAGCTGATTTCCCTGCTCGGCGCGAAGATGCTGTACGGTCTGGAAGGATTCGACGATATAACAGAGATCATCTCTTTCTGTCAGTTAAGCTGGCAGCGCCTTTTAAGGAGACTTGACAGTCTTGATGCTATCGACGGTGACCGTGCGCATACAGAAAAGCTGATGCGGCTCGCCTCCATAATACATATCGCGGACACGATATCTGTAATAGCCGATACAAAGCAGCCCATACTCAATCAGGTAAAAAACATAGTCTGCATTGCCGATTCCATGCGCGGAACGGAGTTTTCGGAAGAAGCGGCGGACACGTTCAAGATGATCTCGGAGAACGAGTTCATCTGGTTCGATCTTATGTTCCGCCCTGCAATACTGTTGCTGTTCACCGGTGAGATAAGGCGGGTCTCTCTCGAAGAGACCGTCAGCCTTACCCAGCTGATGTCCCGCATAATCGACTACCGCAGTTCGTTCACGGCTATGCACTCCGCTGGAGTTGCGGCATCTGCAATGAAACTCGGCGAGCTTACCGGAATGACGCGGACGGAATGTATGATGATGAAGATAGCCGGCAACCTGCACGATATAGGAAAGCTGAAAGTACCGCGCTCCATACTTGAAAAGAACGGCAGGCTCACCGACGAGGAGTTCAATATTATTAAAGAACACCCCTACTTCACAAGGCTGATACTAATGGGGGTTGACGGATTCGGCAAAATTGCCGACTGGGCAGGCTTCCACCACGAGAAGCTGAACGGAAGAGGCTACCCGTTCGGGTTCGGAGCCGATGAGCTCGATCTCGGCTCGCGGATAATGGCAGTTGCCGACATCTTCTCCGCCATAACCGAGGTTCGCCCGTACAGGGACGGAATGCCTAAAGAACAGGCTATAAAGGTGATGCGCGAAAACGTATCCTCCGGCGCGATCTGCGGTGATATCACCGCCCTGCTGCTTGACCACTACGATGAGGTCGATGAAGCACGCAGCTCCGCTTCCCGTGAAGCAGGTAAGCGCTACTTCGAGTCGCTTGACCGGCGCTGACGCGCGTCTTTGCAGACGGCACCGGGCTCTGCCCGGACCCGCAAGGTCTGTCGGTCATCCCCTCTGTCACCTGACGGTGACACCTCCCCGTTTGCGGGGAGATCACCTTTAAAAAGGGCTTGATCCTAAACTTAATGACGTAATACGGAAATACAAAGGGTTCTGAACAGAAAGAAATACCGCTGAATGTGTAATTCAGCGGTATTGTTATTACATCTTATATTTAATCAGCATCTGTCCGCAGACAAAATCAGTAATTTCGTCACGATTCAGATACGCGCGCAGAGCGCGCTCCACAATTGTGAATTGTGAATTGTGAATTGTGCATTTGTCTATTCTTACACTATCTCGGAATGGTATTCCTGGAGAGACTTTACGCCGATGTGATCGTTGTTTCTAAGAGCACGGATACCCTCGGCACTTGCCTTTGCAGCCGCCATTGTGGTGATGTACGGTACTCTGTGCTTTATCGCGTACTGGCGGATATAGCTGTCGTTGTGGACACTGGTCTTTCCGGCAGGCGTATTGATGATAAGCTGTATATCGCCGTTCGTGATGCAGTCGGTGATGTTGGGTCTGCCCTCATAAAGCTTGTTGATCCGCTCCGCCTTGATACCCGCGTCAACTATCATCTCGTAGGACTTGCCAGTTGCAAGGATATGGAAGCCGAGATCTTCAAACGCTTTCGCTATCTCAACAAGCTCGCCCTTGTCGCGGTCACAAACGCTGAGCAGAACCGTTCCCTCGGAGGGGAGCTTGGTCTGTGTAGCTTCCTGTGCCTTGTAATATGCCTCGCCGAAGGATTTCGATATTCCGAGCACCTCGCCTGTCGAACGCATCTCCGGTCCGAGCACAGGGTCAACTTCCTGGAACATATTGAACGGGAATACAGCTTCCTTAACGCCGTAATGCGGTATCTTCCTGTCATGCAGCTGCGGTACGGGAGACGGATTTCCGGTAAGCTCGGAAGTCATTATCTCCGTTGCGATCTTAACCATATTTATGCTGCATACCTTTGATACCAGCGGTACGGTTCTCGATGCACGGGGATTTGCTTCAAGCACATACACCGTGTCGTCCTCGATCGCGTACTGCATATTCATAAGTCCGCAGACATTCATCTCTACCGCGATCTTGCGTGTGTATTCCTTGATAGTGTCGATGTGCTTCTGCGACAGGTTTTTCGCCGGGAGTATGCAGGCCGAGTCGCCGGAATGAACACCTGCAAGCTCGATATGCTCCATAACGGCGGGAACGAAGCAGTGCTTTCCGTCGGATATCGCGTCAGCTTCGCACTCGGTAGCATGATGCAGGAAACGGTCAATGAGTATGGGTCTGTCCGGCGTTACGCCGACTGCGGCAGACATATAAACTCTCATCATCTCGTCGTCGTGAACGATCTCCATTCCGCGTCCGCCGAGAACATAGGACGGGCGGACCATTACCGGGTAGCCGATCTTGTTCGCTATTTCAAGAGCCTCATCAACATTGACAGCCATTCCGGACTCCGGCATGGGTATTCCGAGCCTGTCCATCATAGCGCGGAAGTGGTCTCTGTCCTCTGCGAGGTCTATGGTCTCGGGAGACGTTCCGAGTATTCTTACGCCGTTCTTTTTAAGGTCAGCAGCAAGATTGAGCGGAGTCTGACCGCCGAACTGCGCGATAACGCCGACCGGCTTCTCCTTCTCGTATATGCTGAGTACGTCTTCAAGAGTAAGTGGCTCGAAATAGAGCTTATCGGAAGTATCGTAGTCCGTGGAAACTGTTTCGGGGTTGCAGTTTACGATTATCGACTCGAATCCGAGCTTTTTGAGTGCGAGTGCGGCATGAACGCAGCAGTAGTCGAACTCGATGCCCTGACCTATTCTGTTGGGGCCGCCGCCGAGTATCATGATCTTCGGCTTATCGGTATTTACGGGGCTTTCGTCCTTGTCGAGATGATAGGTGGAGTAGTAGTACGCGGAGTTCTCGGTACCGCTTACATGTATGCCTTCCCATGCTTCCTTTATGCCGAGCTTGCTGCGTTCCGCACGGATATCGTCCTCGGGAACGTCAAGGAGCTGGGAGAGGTAACGGTCACTGAAACCGTCGAGTTTAGCCTGTCTGAGTGCTTCTGCGGAGGGGAGACTTCCCTTTCCTGTGAGAAGCGTCTCTTCTTCGTCAACAAGCTCCTTCATCTGCTCGATGAACCAGCGCTTGATCTTTGTGAGATTCCAGAGTTCCTCTACTGTTGCGCCCTTGCGGAGTGCCTCATACATAACGAACTGGCGCTCGCTCGTGGGATAGGTGAGCTTCATGAGCAGCTCTTCCTTGGAAAGATCGTGGAAGTTCTTTGCGAATCCGAGACCATAGCGTCCTGTCTCAAGGCTTCTTATTGCCTTCTGGAATGCTTCCTTGTATGTCTTGCCGATACTCATGACTTCGCCTACGGCACGCATCTGCGTACCCAGCTTGTCCTCGGCGCCTTTGAATTTTTCAAATGCCCAACGTGCAAATTTGATAACAACGTAGTCGCCGCCGGGAACGTACTTGTCAAGAGTACCGTACTTGCCGCAGGGGATATCCTTGAGCGTAAGTCCGCATGCGAGCATAGCGGAAACAAGGGCGATCGGGAAACCGGTAGCCTTTGACGCAAGCGCGGAGGAACGTGAGGTCCTTGGGTTGATCTCGATAACGACTATGCGTCCGGACTCAGGGTCACGGGCGAACTGACAGTTGCAGCCGCCGATAACTTCAACGGATCTTACGATCTTGTAGGAATACTCCTGAAGCTGCTTCTGTACGTCCTCCGGGATAGTCAGCATAGGTGCCGAGCAGAAGGAATCGCCGGTATGTACGCCGATAGGATCTATGTTTTCTATGAAGCAGACGGTGATGACGTTGTCTTCGGAGTCGCGTACAACTTCAAGCTCAAGCTCCTCCCAGCCGCTTATAGACTCTTCCACAAGCACCTGTCCCACAAGGCTTGCCTGAAGTCCTCTTGCGCAGACTGTCTTCAGCTCGTCAACGTTATATACAAGTCCGCCGCCTGCGCCGCCCATAGTATATGCGGGACGGAGAACTACCGGATATCTGAGCTTCTCGGCGATCTTCACAGCTTCGTCAACAGAATATGCAACTTCGCTTCTCGGCATGCCGATACCGAGCTTTTCCATGGTGTGCTTGAACTCGATGCGGTCTTCTCCGCGCTCGATAGCGTCAACCTGTACACCTATTACTTTTACATTGTATTTATCCAGAACTCCTGCTTTCGACAGCTCGGAGCACAGGTTAAGTCCCGACTGACCGCCGAGGTTCGGCAGAAGAGCATCGGGACGCTCTTTTTCGATTATCTGTGTAAGCCGCGCGAGATTGAGCGGCTCGATATATGTGATGTCGGCAACATCGGGATCGGTCATTATCGTGGCGGGATTGGAGTTCACAAGCACGATCTCATATCCGAGCTTGCGGAGAGCCTTGCACGCCTGGGTGCCGGAATAGTCGAACTCGCACGCCTGACCTATGATTATCGGTCCCGATCCGATTATCATAATTTTGTTGATGTCCTGTCTTTTTGGCATAAAGCATTCCCCCGTATTAAATTTTTCGCTTGCGCATACTAAATAATATAATAGCACATTATGATGAAAAATGCAAGATTTTTTATAAAGAAAATTCAAAAAAGACTGCCGAACTTTTAATACTTCAGCAGTCCTTTATTACCCGCGTTTCCGCCGGCATCTCATTCCTCGCCGGTAAGGATACGCATTATATCGGCAGAGATATCATGTTTCAGCGACATGATGGCATTGAGATCTTCCTTGACGCCGAAACGGTCATAGTAGAAATAGAGGATATCGCACTTCCGGTACGTAAGCTCGTGGTCTTCAAGCTCGTCACCCCGGCGCTCTATCATATTCGTGTAGTAGAATACCGGCTTGCGGGAATCCGTGATCTCGCGCTCAAACAGCTCCAGCCAGAAGTCATACAGTTCCTTGCGCGTCTCCGCAAACGGGATCGTCACGAATCTGTATATCAGCAGCTTGTCCGTGCTGAGCTTTTCAAGCTCCCTGCTGAGCATTACCTCGCGTTCCACGCTGTTCTTCGTGAAGATGCCGTCGTCCGGTATCGTACCCCAGCGCAGAAGTATCTCGGAGAGCGGCATATCCACTGCCAGTATCGACTCCGGTATGCGAAGTCTCGCACGGGTTATGCTGTGATTTCTGCTCTGCATCTTCCGGACGATATCGTCCTTGTACTCCGCGGCGTTATAGTAGCCGATATCGTACATTCCCATTCTTCCGGCACGTCCGGCTATCTGCTTTATCTCGTTTCCATGCAGGAAACGGCGCTTCCTTCCGTCGAATTTGTAGGATTCAAGGAATACCACGCGCTTTATCGGAAGATTCAGTCCCATTCCCACCGCATCGGTGGCTACAACAACCTCAGTCTCGCCGCGTATGAAGCGGGAAACCTCGCTCCTGCGCACGTCATAGGGCAGGTCACCGTATATCACGCTCGCCTTGATGCCGACGCTGCGGAGCTGCTCCGCGAAATTAAGCACGCTCTTCTTTGAGAATGCAATCAGAGCGTCCTCCGGCTCAACGTCACGCGGGAAAACGAAATCCCGCTCATCACACTTCAGCGGCACCGAACGCTTGTGATACTTTATCTCATAGCTGTCGCCGCACAGGTTTATCAGCGATACGAGGATATCCTGCGCATCTTCGGAACCGCAGAGATGTATCTCCCCTGCCATAAGTCCGAGGACTGCGGCTGTCCATGCTCCTCCGCGCTCCTCGTCCTCGATAAGCTGGCATTCATCGACTACCGCGACATCATAGTATTCGCCGGTGTTGAGCATCTCCACAGTGGAGGACGTATGTGACGCAAACGGAACGTCGATCTCCTCCTCGCCGGTCTTCATACGGCATGGCACGCCCTCAAGGTTGAACTTCTCGCAGATCTCGTATGCAAGCAGTCTGAGGGGGGCAAGGTACACGCCCGTCTGCGCGTTCCGGCATGCTATCAGAGATTCGTATGTTTTTCCGGAGTTGGTGGGTCCGAGGTGGAGTATGAAATGCCGGTGCATTCCCCTCGCTCCGGGATAGAGCTGGGTCACGTCCTCCGGTATCTCCTTGAGTATGAGCTTATGCGCGCTTTCGGCATTTTTCAGCTGTTCGTGCATAAACTCGACAGTTTTCTTATATCCCTCGCCCGCCGTTATAAGTCCGGTCAGCTTCTCGCGCCCGAATCTTGCAATAACGCCGGAATAGAGCATTCCGAGACGGGGGCAGGCAGGTCCTCCGCGTTCGATGAAATCGCGGATTATGCTGTTTCTTGTGGATTCGCCGTACTCCGTGCCGTCAAGTATCCTGCGGGCTGCAAATCCCCGCGCCAGCTCCCTCATATCGCGGTACAGCGGTCCCGACATATATATCACATTGTCAACACGCTTCTTGTTCAGCGCCGCTTCATCATAGAGCCTGCGCATGAACTTGCTCTGGATATTCTCCGTTACGAACTCGCTGGTTGCTTCTTTAAGGAACTTGGCAGGAAGCACACGGCGGATATCGGAATAATGCTCCGCCACAAGAGCCGATACGATCTCAACTATCCTGCGCTCGTCCTCCGGAGTGTATGTGTAGTCCATATACTGCCGGAACAGCTCTTTGCGCTTTTCCTGCTTGTTCTTCTTCTGGTTTGCCTTTTTGCGGCGGTTCTTGTCCTTTTTCCGTTCCGCGGCACTCTCCGCACTCTGCACCATACCGGCGATGTGCTTCTCGTATGCGCTTATAACGCGCGGTGCGGACGCGGCGTTCTCCGAGCAGAGCAGCTTATAGAACCTGCCGGCGGAAAGTGCCGCTTCCACCGCAGCCTGTCCTTCCGGCGAAGCTATATATTCTTCCGTCTTACGCTTCAGCTCTTCCGCGTCCGCCGTCACGCCCGCTGTTTCCGCAAACCGTCTCTTTACGGTAAGAACGGCGCTTGCGCGGCAATTCACCTTTCCGCGTTCTATAAACTGTTCTATTGTCGGTATCGCCACGTCCGCACCGCCTTTATTCCTTGATATGATCCATTCCCTGACCGAGTATTGACCGGACATGGTCATCGGCAAGAGAATAGAACACCGTCTTCCCGTCACGTCTGAACTTGACGAGACTCGCCTGCTTGAGTATCCGCAGCTGGTGTGAAACTGCGGACATGCTTGCGCCTATAAGCGTCGCAATATCGCAGACGCACAGCTCCGCTTCAAACAGAGCATAAAGTATCTTTATGCGGGTGCTGTCGCCGAAGATCTTATACAGCTCGGCAAGATCGAAAAGCGAATCTTCGTCCGGCATTATCCCGCTTATCCTGCGCACCGTTTCCTCGTGAACATGCTGAAATTCACAGGAAGGCGCTTTTTCTTCATTATTCTTCATTCTTTCACCGTCAGTCAGAGAATACCTGCACCCAGTAGTCCATACCGCCGGAAACATAATGTCCTATTCCGACTTTATTGAAATTGTCGGAAAGAATGTTGCCCCGGTGTCCCGTCGATTTCATCCAGCTGCTCATTACAGCCGATGCGCTTGTCTGACCGCCGGCAATATTCTCTCCTGCATAACCGTAGTCGATGTTCATTTCATCAAGAACGGTGAAATTGTTGGAACCGTCAGGACGGGTATGCGCGAAATGACCGGCAACTTCCTTTGCACGAAGGCTTGCCGCCTTGTCGAGCATAGGATCCATTACCAGCGGAGCAAGTCCGCGCTTTGCACGTTCTTCATTGAGCAGCCTTACTACTTCCTTTGTCTCTTCGGAAGCGGAAGGATCGTTGAAGATGCTGTCTCCGCTCACATCGTTTCCGGTTGCGGCAGCCCATTCGCTGTCGGAAAGGCTGTAAGTGCATACCGCGCTTGAGTTCAGACCGCTAACATAGGCTCTTGCTTTTAGCGTCATTCCGCGGGTGTATTCGATTGCTCCGGTGTACTTCCGGGAGCTCTTTGTCGGAGCCGTTCCGTCAGTCGTGTAGTATATGACCGCGCCGGAAGAAGCGGACTTCAGCGTAAGCATAAGCTTCCCGTTCTTCACCGTTTCGGTGATAACAGGCTTCTGCGCGCGGGGAGTTATCGTTATCTTTATTGAAGCCACGGACTTGCCGTTTTTATTGTACTCTATCGCACGGACAGTAGTCTTCGCGTAAGCCGCAAGCTGCTTTTTATACACAGCCGAGGTCTTTGCCGGCTTGGTATTGTTTGTGGTATAATATATGGTATCCGAGCTGCTCTGCGGGATAAGCCGGAGCTTTACATACTTGCCGGAATAGCTGATCGAATAATCTATAAGCTTCGCCGCGGAAGCGTTTACCGGCGGTATGAAAACAAGTATCGCCGCTGCCATTACAAAGGCTGTGAAAAGAGCCGTTATTTTTCTGACTGTATTTGTCATCTCGTCCTCCTTGAGGTTCAAAGCACTATTTTTCTGCATTCCATATAGAATCTCTTGTCCGCCGCATGACCCATAGAGAAGGTCTTGCGCGGAAGAGCACCGTCCTTGATAACTGTCGGGAAAAGCTCGGTCTTCTGCATATCCGGCAGGATAAATCCGATATTTCCTTCCTTCTTCGAGAGCTGCTTTACGACATCTGCGCCGTGGATATAATCCACCTTTCCGCCGTTCTTTGCAAGATACTCGTCGATGAAGTCCTGGAGGCTGCCGACAGACAGCTCCGAAGTGCGGTTGTGTATGTAGCAGAGCCGCTCGCTGCCGTTCACTACGGCGATGAAGCGCTGTGACGAAAGCTCGCCGTTAAGACCCAGCTTCTTCTCCGCTTCACGCATGAACTTTTCGGTATCCACGCCCATTACGATACGCTGGATAGCCTCGAAACGTATCGCACGGCTGTGGAGGTTTACGATCTCCGCAAGAGCGTATCTTGCAGGGTGATCCGAAAGATCCTTGCCGGGATTTGCAGCTTTAAGACGTTCATAATACTCCTTCGCAGTGGCAAGCGAGTGGTTTCCGTCGCCTACCGCGTACAGAAGTGTGGGATAGCCGGAAATGCCGTACTTCCTGTTGAACGCGTCATTGTCGTTTAACTTTTCAAGCGCCGCCTCAACGCGCTTTTTCTGCGCATCGTCGAGCAGATAGCCTCTTATCTTTCCGCCGCCCTCCATGAGCGGTGTGTCATATATGGGAGCAGTGCGCTCGCGTATCTCCTTGCAGGGATCTATGACTGTTCTCTCCGCGTCGTCGATCAGCACAAGAACGTGCGGAAGCTCGATCTGCGCACCCATTCTTACTTTAAGGCGGGGAGGTATGCGCTCCGCCACAGTCGCTTCGGTGGCACGGACAGAGGAACTGCTTCCGACGTGATAGTCGTACTGCTCAAGGTCTATGGCGCCTACGATACCTCTTCTTACCATTCCGTCCGACTGTGTGCGCTCCACATAGATCATAGCGTTGCTGTAATAGCGGAAGAATCCGCTTTCGAGCATACCCCGCATGTTTTCGTGGATACGGTCTATCCTTGCATCAACATCGGTCTCTTCAAGATAGACCTCCGGAAGTATGAGCCCGAGGGTCGAAGGCGAATCCCCTACCCTGTTCTCAACTCTTGCCCAGTATTCGGGCTCACCGGTGTACTGGTCACAAGCAGCCACCGCCCATTTTTCCATATCAGTCTTTACCGGCAGAAGTATGTCCGCCGCGCCGAATGCCGTATTCATAAAGCCACCTCCGGAGTTTACCGTCAAATTAACATATATATATTAATTATATCACATCTTTCTCCGCAATGCAACAATTTTTTCTTGCCGATCCGCATTTTTCCCACAGAACGGCTTTGCTGTTCCCGAAAAAGGTAAATATGCACAAAATAATAACGCAAGTTGCACAAAATTATTCTTGACAAACAAAGTTAAATATGGTAATATTATTAAGGTGAGTGCGAGGGCTTGTACAGTCAATACCTCCCCGCACCGAACAATTTATCAGCGTGTCCGGACCGATCCGGAACGCGGCGGAAGGAGTTTTTCAAATGACCTATTTAGAAATCGAAAACGTAGTCGGAAGAGAAATACTCGACTCGAGAGGAAACCCCACAGTTGAGGCTGAAGTTACCCTCGCAGACGGTACTGTTGCAAGAGGAACCGCTCCCAGCGGCGCTTCCACAGGTGAATTCGAGGCTCTTGAGCTTCGCGACGGCGATAAGAGCCGCTACCTCGGCAAGGGCGTTCAGAAGGCTGTTGACAACATCAACAACATCATCTGCGATCTCCTCGTTGGTATGGACGCTTCCGACACATACGCTATCGATAAGGCTATGATAGAAAAGGACGGCACAAAGGACAAGTCCAACCTCGGTGCAAACGCTATCCTCGCGGTATCTATCGCCTGCGCAAGAGCAGCTGCTACCGCACTCGATATCCCGCTGTACAGATTCCTCGGCGGCGTTCAGGGAACAAAGCTTCCTGTTCCTATGATGAACATTCTCAACGGCGGTGCTCATGCTGACAGCGCTGTTGATACACAGGAATTCATGATCATGCCTGTCGGCGCCCCCTCTTTCAAGGAAGGTCTCCGCTGGTGTGCAGAAGTATTCCACAACCTCAAGGCTCTCATCAAGAAGATGGGCGACGTTACTGCTGTCGGTGATGAGGGCGGTTTCGCTCCCAACCAGCTCAAGAGCGATGAAGACGCTATCGAGAAGATCCTCGAAGCTATCAAGGCTGCAGGCTTCGAGCCCGGCAAGGACTTCATGATCGCTATGGACGCTGCTTCCTCCGAGTGGAAGAGCGAAAAGGGCAAGGGCTTCTATCATCAGCCCAAGTCCGGCAAGGACTTCACAACAGACGAGCTTATCGCTCACTGGGAGGCTCTTGTTGACAAGTACCCGATCATCTCCATTGAGGACGGTCTTGATGAAGAGGACTGGGAAGGCTGGCAGAAGATGACCGCTAAGATCGGTCACAAGGTTCAGCTCGTAGGCGACGATCTGTTCGTTACCAACACAGAGAGACTTGCAAAGGGCATCAAGCTCGGCGCTGGTAACTCTATCCTCATCAAGCTCAATCAGATCGGTTCCGTTTCCGAGACTCTCGAAGCTATCAAGATGGCTCACAAGGCAGGCTACACAGCTATTTCTTCTCACCGTTCCGGCGAGACAGCTGATACAACTATTGCTGACCTTGCAGTTGCTCTCAATACCTGCCAGATCAAGACAGGTGCTCCGAGCAGATCCGAGCGTGTTGCCAAGTACAACCAGCTCCTCCGCATCGAGGAACAGCTCGGCGACAGCGCTTGCTACCCCGGAATGGGCGCTTTCAATGTAAAGAAGTAAGTTTATACTGAAACTCAAGGGTGCTTTCGGCTGAAAGCACCCTTGAGATTTTTTGAGAGCAGAGAGAAGGGGCGCCGCCCCTCACCACCCCGCAAGCCCTTTAAAAAGGGCTTGATCCTAAACCTGATCCCGTAATACGGAGCTTTAAAAGATACTTCGTATATCGGAATTTATACTTTTTTGGCAAACTCAAGGGTGCTTTCGGCTGAAAGCACCTTTTTATTTTCGTAAAAACATACCAACAAATTGTATAAAATAGCCAAAAATTCAAAATATTATTGAAAAGCTGACCTATTTTTGTTATAATAAAATTACTATATATTGTGCCAAAAAAAGACGTTGTATCAAGATATCAAGAGGTGTTAGTATGAATGACAGTCTTACAGGCCTGCTCCAGTTTGAGGACTTTTTATCTCTTGCAGGCGCTGTTATCTGTAATCAGGATAAGGCGTACTTAATAGCTGCAGCAGATGTCAGCGATTTTCATTTTATTAATTCCAACTACGGCTATGATATCGGCGATGATGTACTGCGGAAGATAGCGGAGTTCCTTACCATGTATCTTCCGAATATGGTATATTGCTGCCGTTCCCACTCGGATCATTTCATTGCACTCATTTGTATTGAGAATGTTGATACAGAACGTATTCTCCAGGAGACACAGCGCCTTAAAGAAAGGCTGAAACTAATTATTGCAGAAACTGCGAAGGGGATATCACCGAACCTGAATGTCGGCATATATTTTGTAAGAAAAGAAGACTCGAACATAATAGACATTGTTGACAAGGCAAATATAGCACGGCGCACCAACAAAGGCAATTATAACATACCGTGTGTGGTTTATTCGGAGCATCTTATGGATATAAAGGAAAACAGCGCAAAAGTACTCCCCCTCTTTGAAAACTCGTTCAGGAATGAAGCGATAAGGGTTTATCTTCAGCCCAAGATCTCTTCAGAGACAAAGAAGGTTGTCGGAGCGGAAGCACTTTCAAGACTTATCGACTCAGACGGAAATGTCATTCCGCCTGCCAACTTTATTGCTGCGCTCGAAAAGACCGGAAAGATCGTTGAGCTCGATTTTTACGTTCTTTCGTTTATATGCAAGCTTATCCGCAAGTGGATAGATGAGGGTATAGAGCCTATCACCATTTCGTTCAATCTCAGCCGTATTCATTTCTACAGCAATACGGTAGTCGAGGATATCTGCAAGCTTGCCGAGGAGTACAACGTACCTCCCCAGTATATCGAGATCGAGGTCACAGAGTCCGTATTCTTCGAGGCTTCGGAGATGATAGTGAAGAAAGTTAATGCGCTGCGCGACTATGGATTCAAGGTCAGCGTTGACGATTTCGGCACAGGTTATTCGTCGCTCAGCCTTATCGGTGTTCTTCCCGTCGATGTTGTCAAGCTCGACAAGAGCTTTGTCAAGGAAAGCCTTAAATCTTCACGAGGAAGCGACCTGATGAAAGGTATAATCAAGATCCTCAATGAGATACATCTTGAAATTGTATGCGAGGGCGTTGAAACAGAGGAAGAAGCCAGCGTTATCTCCGGGTACGGCTGTGACGAGATGCAGGGCTACCTGTTCGACAAACCTATCCCCTACGACGAGTTTGAGAGCAAGTACATCAAAGTAGATTGAGAGACTTTTTGAGACTTTTCTAAGACTTTTTGGAGACTTTTTAAGAAGGGGCTCCGCTTCGGCTGCCTTCCGTAACCCTGGACCCCCTAAACCGATCCCGTAACACGGAGCTTTGATACTCACATCACCAACAAAAAGACTGCTGAAATTCATTAGTTTCAGCAGTCTTTTTTGTATTCAGATGAATATAGCTAACCGAGGTGGCGCACCCGCCCATTGAAGAATGTCGCTACGCATTTCGCCGCGGCGCGTCCGCCGCCCCCCTTTTTTAAAGGGGGATTGCGGGGGGTTGGGGGGCAGAGCCCCCTCTCTGAAATCTCAAAGTCTCTTAAAAATCTCTTAAAACTCTCAATACTCTGCGCCGTACTGTGCGCGGTAGTCTTTCATAGCGGAGAGGTACTCCTTGCCGTCAACTACGCCGTTCTCGATAGCGGCGATTATATCATTGATCGTCACAATAGAGTACACCTTGACGCCGAACTCCTTGTAAGCGGACTGAACGGCGCTCATGTCGCTGTCAAGAGCTTTCTCCATTCTGTCAACCGTGATGACCATTCCCGTGATGTTCACATCAGCAGCTCCCTTTAGCTTCGGAAGAACTTCACGCAGAGCCTTGCCGGAGGTCATTACGTCCTCAATTATAACTACCTTTTCACCGTCGGTAAGCTGCTTTCCGACAAACATTCCGCCTTCGCCGTGATCCTTCGCTTCCTTGCGGTCAAAGCAGTAGCTTACGTCCATGCCGAACTTGTCATAAAGCGCAGTAGCAGCGCTGACTGCAAGCGGTATTCCCTTGTAAGCCGGTCCGAAAAGCGTTTCCGCTTCTATGCCGTTCTCCTTGATGCACTCGGCATAATACTTGCCAAGTTCGGAGAGATGACGGCCTGTCTTGTAGTTGCCGGTATTGATAAAATACGGCGCCTTTCTTCCGCTCTTGAGAGTGAAATCACCGAACGTAAGCACGCCGCAGTCTGCCATAAACCTGATAAAGCTTTCCTTGTAAGTCATTTTGGTATTCCCTTTCTGTATTTGGTAGTTACATTATACCATTTTTTCGGAGATATTGCAATACCGTTTTTTCGTGTCGGAAATGTCAAGTTTTTGTAAATAAAAAACAAAATATGTTGACAAACTTATATCTTGTTGGTATAATGTGATTGTACAGCGGTTTTGAGTGGAGGGATACAGTATGTTTTTCTTCAAGAAAAAAGATAAAGAGGCTCCGTCAAATGAAAAAAAAGCAGCAAAATCTATGCCGCGCACCAAAAAACTCCAGTTTATGCCACGAAAGCTCGATGAGATCACAAATCTCCTAAACAGCGATATCTTCGAGCTCACCAATCTCGAACCAGTCAATTATTATGCAGATAAGAATTCCTACCTGCAATGCACCTTCTTCTTCCAGGAGGATTACAGCGAAGTCTATTTCGTTCTCGAAATGTTCAACAACGACTTCCGCACCGGTTCAACTCCCTACTACAAGGGCAGTTATGACCTTATGAAGAAGACTGTTATCAAGTTCGGTCAGCGCATTTAACCCCTCAGTACATACCCGAGCAGCTGCTTCTCCAACTCGGCAGGCTCCTCGCTGCAAATGAGGTAATAATAGCTGTTGACGTGCGCTATCCGCGTCGCTTCGGCAGCCTTTACCTGCGACGGATAATACGCCGCCTGATTTATCAGATAATCCTTGTGCTCTTCAAGCATCTTCTCAACCGCGTCCGCATTCTCTTCCCCGGCGCGTATCACGGTCAGCTCGAACAGATTGGCGCTGATAAGCTGTACATTAACGCTGCTGTCCTCGGCTATGCTCATATCATACCCGAGAATGTCGGAGATGTACGTTTCGTCCGTGACCTCCATATATGCGGGGTGTCCGGCTCCGCTTTCGTCAAGCACATAATGCGTGATCTCACGGCAGTTCATAACATACTTTTCGAGCGGCGCGGGTTCAGTGGTTTCCGAAGCAGCAGAAGGCAGCGTGTTGTCCGCGATCTCAGTCTGTACGGAAGAACCGGAGGAACTGCACCCGGCAACACATAAAGATATCGCAAGTGAAACGGCTGTAAATGCCGCTTTTTTTATTTTCATAATACAGATCTCCCCTGTTTTTCTTTAGTATGTCCTGAATATCGGCATAATACACAGAAAAGCCCCTTTCGGAGCTTTTCATTCTACCCTATCTGTTTTTCATGCTCACGGCGCATGGTCTTGAACGCGAAATATGCTCCGGCTCCGATCACTACAAAGATGCTGATGAACTGTGATGTTGACAGTCCGAAGATGAAGCCGCGGTAATCGTCTCCGCGGAAATATTCGATGATAAAGCGGAAGATCCCGTAAAGCACAAGGTAAAGCATGAGCAGTCTGCCTTTGAGCTTATCATGGCGCAGCAGCTGCCAGAGGACAAGGAAAAGCAGAAACTCAAAACCGGACTCAAACAGCTGCACCGGCATTCTCGGCACTCCGTTCGCCTGTTCGTTAAGCGAATGAGTGAATGTTATTCCCCACGGTACTTCAATCCCGTAGCAGCACCCGCCGAGAAAGCAGCCTATCCGTCCGAAGCCGTGGAAAAGCGCAATTGCGGGAGCGGCTATGTCGGTCATAAGGTCAGAGGGATATCTGCGCCGCCTGATTACCACAGCGCCGACGATCATTCCGCCGATCAGTCCGCCGTAGAACACCGAACCGCCGAATATCAGCTGCATATACTGCCACCACTCGCCTATATCCTTTGCCACAGAAAGAAGATACCATTTATCGCTGTTGGTCAGGCCGTAAAGAAGTCCGCCGCCTGTTAAAACTCCGATAGCTGAAAATAAAAGGACTTCAAGCATCGGATAGCCGTCGCCGGTACGTTTTTTATATGTGAATATAGCAAACAAAGCCGATGCGAATATACCCACCAAAGCCGCAAATGTGTAACTGCTCAGAAATCTGCCAAAAATAGATATTCCCGGAAACATCTGGTTTCTCCCCCGAAAAAAACTCCCCGTTCAGTACTGAACGGGGAGACGTTCACATGACGATAAGCGGTTATTACTTTAACTGACCTGAAGCAGCAGCACCGGCAATAAGAGCGCCTGCGCACAGTAAGCAAAGCAGACCGATCACGTTCCAAGCGCATCCGATGATACCGAGTACAAGACCTGCAACAGCCATACCCTTTTCGCTTCCCTCAGGCTTTGTCTTGAGAACCTGAGCACCAAAAACGATACCAACGATAGGCAGTACTATTCCGAGTACAAGCGTAAGTATCCAGCCAACGACAGGGATCATATTAAAAACCCAGCCGCCAACCAATGCCACGATACCGCATACAAGAGATGCAATAGCCTTATTCTTTGTTGTCATGATTTATTCCTCCTATAACGTAAAAAAGAAATGTTGTGGGATACTGCTTTAAAGCAGTTTTACAACTATGTATATTATAACATTATCGTCGGAAAAAGTCAACCGAAAATGTATTTTTGGTAATACAATTGTGAATTTTCTGTGAAAAAATAAAAATACCCGCACGCCGCAGCCGGCGTTTTGGGTATTTTGCACGTCAAAGTTACACTTCAGTTACTTATTATTCAAAACTATCTTCTTCATCACGAGTATTGAAAAGCTCGATAAGGCGGTTCATCTCCTCTTCTGTGAGAGATGTTCCCTTCCCCATTCTGCTGTGATCGGGTGACCAGTCGCGGATATCGAACTTCGGGGGATTGTCATTCCAGCTTATAAGGTTCAGCTCCTTGTTCCAGCCTCTTGCGCCCTCGGATATCACACCGAGCTCCTTTACTATCTCATACTTGAATTCTGCCATTTTAGTTATGCTTCCTTTCGGTGATTTATTGTCACGGTCAGACCGTGAGAATTGCATTATTTAAGTGATCCGGCGTCAATGACGCTGTCGAATACCGCCATAAATCTCGGCGGAACGGTCTTGTTTATGTGATACTTCCCGAAAAACCACATTCCGAAACGTACTTCGTGACGCACCGTATCGAGGTAGATGCCGACATTATCGGCTGAAAGTGCGCCGAAACCGAGAAAATCGGCTATCGACACCGGCGGTTCGTAGCTTACCACATAATCGACAGTCTTTCCGGCTGACGCGAGATTACGGTCCGACTCATCAAGCTCCGCTCCGGACGGGCATTCATACCTCGCTGCGGTCTCTTCCGAGCAGGGCGCGGATCCTCCGTTTTCCTCGCCGGAGCCACCGCCGAATGCGAAGATCTTCTTCCCGCCGATATCGAAGATGTTACCGCGCATGAGCTGGCGGAGATTTCCGCTTATAACACGGGTCTGACCGCCGTTCCACATCTCAGCGGGGTATTTTTCAAGCTCATCGAAGTTCTCGTGAGCCCCTTCGACGAAAAGTATGTTATACCTGCGCCTGCCAAGCTTTTTCAGCAGCTTCTTCTCTTTGTCGGAGCCGTCCCATATCAGCCCCATATCGCCGCATACGATCAGCGTGTCGCCCTTCTTCAGACGCCGGATCTTCTTGTCCGAGAAGCGGGAAATGTCGCCGTGAACATCACCAGTTATTAATATCATATAAATATTTTCCCGATTTATATAAAAAATTTTTCATAAACCTGTAAGAAAAGGCTTTTATTTTTCGGTAAAGTATGTTATAATAGTATAATACTAAAAAGTTTTCCTGTAATATATTATATCCCAAAAAGGTGGTTTTGTCTATATGCGAAATATAAAAATTACAGCTGTCTTTACGGCAATTCTGTTTATTTTTGCACTAATCCCGGCAAGCGTTCCCGCTTCGGCTGCATTCACCCCCGATGTCGAACTGTACAGCAGCGCTTACTATATGGTCAATCTTGACCTCGGGACCGTCATAGCCGCCAAGAACGAGAATGAG
This sequence comes from Ruminococcaceae bacterium UBA3215, assembly GCA_002363155.1. Classification (GTDB taxonomy): domain Bacteria; phylum Bacillota; class Clostridia; order Oscillospirales; family Ruminococcaceae; genus Ruminiclostridium_E. Next base: position 84,855 of record DEWH01000025.1, read on the forward strand.
AAGTGCTATCCGGCTTCCATAACCAAGCTTATGACAGCTATCGTCGCATACGAGAACTGCGCAGATCTCTCGATGCCCATGGAGGTAACATACGACTGCACGAACGAGTTCTGGGAGGGCGATCCCAACAAGGACGGCGCAGGTACCGCCGGCATCGCCGTAGGTCAGACCGATCTCACAATGAAGGATTGCCTTTACGGACTGCTGATAAAATCCGGCTGTGAATGCGGAAACATCATCGGCTACAACCTCTGCAAGAACAAGGGCGGTATCCCGGCATTCATCGAGATGATGAACAAGAAGGCGAAGGAGATAGGCTGCAGGAACACACACTTCGGCAACACCCACGGTCTCTGGCAGGAGGACAACTACTCCACCCCCTACGATCTGTACCTTATCGCAAGATACATCTACGACAAGCTCCCCGAAATAGTTGAGATCACCAATACCTATGAGTATATAATGCCCGCCAACAAGTACAATCCCTCGCCCTACGGCATCTACAACGTGAACTCGCTGATAAACAATGTCGGCGACAACCCGTATTACTACGAATTCGCAAGCGGTCTCAAGACCGGAAGCATGGGCGAGTACTACACCAAGGATTCCAACGGCGAATGGACCGTTTACCATAAGGGATTCGCAAACATCGTCTCCACAGCCTCACAGAACGGCTTCAACTATATGCTCGTTACCTGCGGTGCTCCTTACACTGACGAAGATGGCAACAGGCTCAACGGTCACTTCAAGGACTCTATCGCCCTTTACAAGTGGGCTTTCCGCACTTTCGACATTCGTGAGGTAATGAACGAGAACACCTTTGTCGCAAACGTAAAGGTAGATATGGGCGAGAACGCCGACGTTGCTATATTAAAGCCCGCGGCTGCATTCTCCACTCTGCTCCCGAAGGATCTCGATCCCTCGGTGATCCAGCAGAAGATCACCATTACCGCAGAAAAGAACGATAATGACGCAGTGGTAGCGCCTATCGAAAAGGGTCAGGTAATGGGAACACTCGAACTTGAACTCGACGGCGACACGCTCTGGACGACAAATCTCGTCGCTTCGCAGAGCATAGCCTTGTCCCAGTTTGAATATACTATGAGGATGATAAACAGCATATTCGACAAATGGTGGTTTCGCCTTTGCGTGGCTGCTCTCGCTGTTCTTATAATCGCTGATGTGGTGCTGAACACCGTTCAGAAGGCGCGCATAGCTAAAATGGAAGCCCGCCGCGCACGCAAAGCCAATATTCGCGGTCAATGGTAAGCGTTAAGATCATCGCTGTCGGAAAGCTCAGAGAGCCGTATTTCAGAGAAGCCTTCGACGAATACGCAAAGCGTCTCTCCACGTTCTGCAAGCTCACTGTCGATGAAGTCGAGCAGGAGAAGCTTTCCGATACGCCGTCGGACAAGGAGATAGAGAAGGCTCTTTCCGCCGAAGCGGAGAACATTCTCCGGAAGATACCCGCCGGAAGCTGTGTTATCCCGATGTGCATTGAAGGCAGGCGTTACGGCAGCGAGGAGTTTGCCGGTATTATCGGAAAAGAGCTCTCCGCAGGCACCGGAAATCTTGTATTTATCATCGGAGGTTCTTTCGGACTTGCGGACAAAGTCAAATCTGCCGGAAAGCTGAAGCTGAGTATGTCGGAGATGACATTCCCCCACAGGCTTGCAAGGATAATGCTGGCGGAACAGCTCTACCGCGCGTTCTCAATACTCAATAACAGAAAGTACCACAAGTAAATGTACAGGATCTATTTTTATAAAGCCCTGCTGCTCGCACTCGGAGCGGCGATGCTTACCCTCGGGATAGTGATCGTGAGCCAGCGGGAAGTGCTCATCACGCCTCTCGCGTACTTTGCCGGAGCTGTCCTGATAATACACGGAGCAAACAACCTGTTTGCGTTCATTGCACACAACGGAAGGCTCGGTCAGAAGCGCCGGAAAGCAAAGCTCATTACCGCGATAGTAAATATCGGTCTCGGTATTCTGCTGTTCTCCCTGCCAAAGCTCTCGTTTGCCCTTGCCGCTTACGTTCTCGCCGCCTACCTGCTCTTCAATGCGGCATCAAAGCTCGCGGATTTCATTGTGGCAAAGATAAATCACCAGCCCGGGCATATCTTCGATCTTTTGGCATTCGCGTTCTATATGGTGTTCGTCTGTCTGATGTTCGGCACCGGACTCCGAGACGATACATTCCTTATCATTTCGGGAGTTTACTGCATTCTGTTCGGCGCGGAGATGATCTCGGATTTCATTGACCTTGTCGTCCCGCAGCGCATCAAGAACGATCTGAAAAGAAGAATACGCATTTCCCCGCCGGTATATGTTTCCACTTTCATGCCGCTGGGGACTCTGCGTTACATAAATGAATACATCTCGGTCAACGATAATCTGCCGGAACTTCCGGAAGATGACAGGGGCGACGGCTCCCCGCCGGATATCGAGATAATGGTGCATGTTTCCAACAACGGCTCGGGAAAGATCGGACACCTCGATCTTTTCTTTGACGGCGAGGTCATTTCTTACGGGAACCACGACTGGTCTTCACACAGGCTTTTCGGAGTGTTCGGAGACGGAGTGATGTTCACGGCGGAGAAAGAGCCGTATCTCGATTTCTCGGTCACCCATGACAGGAAAATGGTCTTTGCATACGGGCTGCGTCTTACGCAGGAGCAGCTTGATGCGGTGCGTCAGGAAGTCGCACGGCTGAAAAGCATCACTGTACCGTGGAAGCCGCCGTATCAATCGGCTCTTGAGGAAAAGGGCGCCGAAAAGGTGAAGCTCACGGATTTCCACGATTATGCAAGCGAAGTCTGGAACGGAACACACGCGAACTTCTACAAGTTCACCCACGGGAAATTCAGGACTTATTCGATACTCAGCACGAACTGTGTGCTGCTTACCGACGAGATACTCGGAAAAGCAGGGACCGACATAGTCTGCATAAGCGGCATAGCCTCGCCGGGGATATATTACGACTATCTCGAAAGGCTTTATATGACCCATAAAACTATGGTAATATCCAAAACCATATATGACAGAAAAACTATGAGGAAACTCAAAAAGGAAAGGACGAACAAAAATGAGCGAAGTATATCTTGACGACCGTTTCAAAGGAGTAATGCTGGGACTTGCGATAGGAGACGCATTCGGATACCCTATCGAGCTTATGGATTACGACGCGATCTGCGAAAGATTCGAGAAGAAGGGCTGCCTTGACCTTGCAGTCAGCAAGAGAACCGGCACAGCGCTCTTTACCGACGATACACAGCTTTCGCTGTTCACCGCGGACGGTCTTCTCTGGGCGCACAGCGCAGGTGCAGATGACGGTCAGGTAAACTATGAGGATTACATCTTCCTCTCGTATCAGGTATGGCTCTATACTCAGACCAAGACTGTTGCCGGCAAGGAATATGCATGGCTGTTCGACCCTGCACAGAACGCATACAAGCTGAGACTTCTGAAAGCAAAGGGGCTCTACAAGAAGCGCACAGCCGATACAAAGAACATCGACGCTCTGCTCAAGATCAAGAATATGGCATACGGTACTCCCGAACGCCGTCTCAACTCCAACAAGGATAACGGTGCTGTCAAGCGTTCCGCACCGATCGGACTGTACTTCTACAATGACACGAAGAAGGCTTTCGATATGGGCTGCCGCGCAGGTGCTATCACTCACGGCGATCCGGTAGGCTACATCTCGGCAGGCTGCTATGCTGCGATCATCGCAGAGATCGTAAACGGCGCAGAGATCGAAGATGCCGTAAAGACTGTTATAAAGCTGCTTGACGGCGTGGCTGACGGAGAAGTGCTGAAAAAGACTCTCCAGTATGCACTTGATCTCGTAGGCAACGACGAGGTTGATCCCATGTCCGCAGTTAAGAAAATGGGTTACGGATTTGAGGCATACGAAGCTCTCGCTATCGCCGTTTACTGCGCAGTTCTCCACTGCGACAGTCCCCGCCACGCTATCCAGCTTGCCGCGAACCACGACGGCGCAAGCGATACCTGTGCGTCAATGACCGGCGCAATGCTCGGCGCTTATTTCGGAATACAGGGCTTCCCCAAGAAGTGGGTGGAGAAGCTCCAGTACAAGAACCTTATCTCCGCTATAGCCGACAGACTCCTCAAAGTAGTATATACCCCCGATGAGCCAGTCCAGGAAGAACCCGCCGCTGACGAGGAATAATAAGAGAGAATTTTCAGAGATTATTACAGACGGGGCTTTGCCCCGAACCCCACCAACCCCTTTAAAAAGGGGTTGGATCCCTAAACCTGATCGCTTCGCAGCTGAATCCGGAAGTTATTCGGGACGATAGAGAGACACATATATAAGAGAGATATTAAACAGAACAAAAGAAAGGAAGGACAATGCATGCTTTATACGATAGAATACCTTACGGAGAAGATAAAGGCAAGTGAAAAGCCTTATGACCTCGAAAAGATCATAGCTGCGTATGAGGTTGCAAATGAAGCGCATTCAGGCGTAAAGCGCAGCTCCGGTGAACCGTATATCACACACCCTATCGCCGTTGCCTGTATCCTTCTCGAGTTCTGTATGGATACCGACACTATCTGCGCAGCACTGCTCCATGATGTTGTGGAAGATACCGATGTATCGCTGGATACACTGAAGCGCAAGTTCGGCGATGATGTGGCAAACCTCGTTGACGGAGTTACAAAGATAGGTCAGGTCCCGCTGAACAACACCAAGGAGGAACAGCAGGCAGAGAATATCCGGAAGATACTCATAGCGATGTCTAAGGATATCCGCGTTATCATCATCAAGCTTGCTGACCGTCTGCATAATATGCGGACTATTATGTACCGTCCGCCTGAGAAACAGCGCAAGAAGGCTCTCGAAACCATGAACTTCTACGCGCCTATTGCCCACCGCCTCGGTATGAGCGCAGTCAAGGAGGAAATGGAGGATATCTCTATCCGTATCCTTGACCCCTACGGCTCAAAGGCAATAGAGGAGATGCTCGATAAGCACAAGGAACAGCGGGATACCTTTATTGATATAATCAAAGAGCGCATAAGAGAGCGTATCAGCGATATCCAGCCACCGCCCACTATCGAAGGCAGAGTAAAAAGCGTGTACAGCATATATAAGAAAGTATATGTTAAGGGCAAGAGCTTTGATGAGATATACGATATATACGCTGTGAGAGTTATCGTGCAGACGGTTATCGAGTGCTACAATGTTCTCGGTATAATACACGATATCTTCAAGCCTATTCCCTACCGGTTCAAGGACTATATCGCCACCCCGAAGCCTAACCGCTACCAGTCGCTTCATACAACGGTAATAGGACGCGAGGGCATTCCCTTTGAAGTGCAGATACGCACCTACGAGATGCACAACACCGCTCAGTACGGTATCGCAGCGCACTGGAAGTATAAAGCGGGGCTCACCGGAAATGTTACCGGCGAGAAGAGATTTGACTGGATAAGGCATATTCTCGAACAGCAGCAGGATTCCGATGATATAGATCAGCTTGCAGATGCGATAAAGGTAGATCTTGCGCCGGACGATGTTTATGTGTTCACGCCCAAGGGCGATGTTATCACTCTTCCGGCAGGTTCGACAGTCATAGATTTTGCGTATGCGATACATACGCAGGTCGGCAACCACATGACCGGAGCAAAAGTCGGCGGAAGAATGATCCGCTTCGACTATAAGCTGAAAACCGGTGATATCGTGGAAGTCGTTACTTCCCCCGGCGCAGGTCCCAACCGTAACTGGCTGGAGATCGCAAAGACCACCGAAGCGCGGGCAAAGATACGCTCGTGGTTCAAGCGGGAGTGCCGTGAGGAGAACATTCAGGAAGGTATGGCTTCTATCGAGCTTGAATTCCGCAGAAACAATATGATCCCCTCCCCGGACTTCATTCTGGAGCTTGCGAAACTACAGCACTTCGATAATGCGGAAGATTTCTATGCCGCGATAGGCTACGGCGGCGTTATCCTCTCAAAGATAATGCAGCGGGCGAAAGACCTGTACAACGCGAGAAATGCGGACAAGATACAGGAAACCGATGAGGAGATAATGAACCGCAGCATCAACCGCAGGCGCAAGGGCGGTGTTGTTGTGGAAGGTATCGACAATTGCCTTATAAAGTTCGCAAAATGCTGCAATCCGCTGCCCGGCGATGAGATCATAGGCTTCATCACGCGCGGTTACGGCGTTTCGGTGCATAAGAAAGACTGCATGAATGTAGTCAACTCGCCGGAATCCGAGAAGGAACGCTGGATAAATGTTTACTGGGCAAGCGGAACGGAATCGGAAAGCTATAATGCCACAATAGATATCATTGCGGAAGACCGCACCGCGCTTATAGCGGATATCACTTCCTCCATTGCCGCAAGCAGACTGCCGATACGTCAGATCACCGCGCATCAGCTGAAAAACGGCAACGGAAATGTGATCGTCACCGTTGAAGTCGCAAGCCTTGAACAGCTGAATGCCCTTATCAACCGGATCTGCAAGATACAGGGCGTAATAAGTGCGGAAAGAACGGGAATTGTCTGAAATCTCTTGCTTTTTTTACAGAGATGTGATATAATTAGTTTATAAACCGTATAAGCTGTGCGGTCGGAGATCCAATACTAACTGCAGGAGGTCAGATATGAATTTGCAGGAATCCGGAGAGATGTATCTTGAGACTATACTTATCCTCTCCGAAAAGAAAAATGATGTAAGATCTATTGATATCTGCGAGGAAATGGGTTTCTCAAAGCCGAGCATAAGCCGCGCGATTCACCTTCTTGAGGACGGCGGATACCTCGATATCGACAACAGCGGATATATCACGCTTACCGATCTCGGACGCGAGATCGCGGAGAAGATATATGAACGCCATAAAGTTCTCACTGCCCTGTTCACAGCTATCGGCGTGGACGAGGATACCGCGTCGGAGGACGCGTGCAGGATCGAACACGTTATAAGCGACAAGACTTTTCAGGCGATAAAGACTCACATGAAAGAACACAATATGTAAATCGGATCTTCCCCGTGTGCCGCAGAACGGTATGCGGGGAATACCTTTGACTGTGCAAAAAAATCACGCCTTTCTTCCCAAAAAATCGCAAAAACTATTGATTAATCGTGATTTTTATTGTATAATAAAGAATAGTGCCTTTGCGGAATAACAGATAACGGAAGGAAGAAACATATAATGGCAAAAAAGAACAAGGTTGACGGTATCTCACTCGCTATCGTCATTCTCAATATAGCAATAGTAGCGGTGCTGATACTGCTTGTTGTGCTTATATACCTCTATATGACCGGCAAGCTGGAGCCTGCCGATGTCGCAAATATGGACCAGCCGAAGGAAGCTGCATCTATCGTGACTACGGTAATAACCACCGATACAGTGGAGACTGAGACCGAGCCGGAAGAGGAGACTGCCGAAACTACAACAGAAACCGAACCGGAGGAGACAGAGCCTTCCGAAGAAGAGACAGAGGAAAGCACGCTCACTGCGATAGAATCGGACAGCTATGACGAGTCATTCTTCGCAAATGACTACTTCATAGGCGACTCGATATATACGGGACTTATAAATTACGGCTACTTCCCCGAAAGCCAGGTGTTCGCACAGGTAGGTCTTAATCCCGACAGCGCACTCACCAAGGAGGAAGGCGGATATACCGCCGTAAGCAAGGCAGAAGCCATGCAGCCGAAGAGGATCTTCATAATGCTCGGTTCAAACGGTCTCGCTTACCTCGGAAACACCCACATGGCAGATCAGATGAAGGTGCTGGTGGAACAGCTCAGAGAAGTCTGCCCCGACAGCTATATCTACGTCGTTTCCATACCGCCTGTTACCAAGGAGCATGATGCCGAGGGTCAGGAGACAATGGTTATGGTCAACGGATACAACAAGCTTCTGAAGAGTATGTGCGAAGAAGCGGGAGTGGTTTACCTCGATCTTTGCAGCAAGCTTGAAGACAATACCGGCTATTTCTCCGAAGCTTATGCGGAAGCTGACGGTCTGCACTTCCTCGGAACAGCGTATAAGCGTATGCTCTCGTTCTTCCAGAGGTCAATCGAGTTATAAAAATGAGACGATCAGAGATATGCGCAGTCTGCGCAATTATCACAGCTGTGATGATCTGTGCGTCTTCATGCGGCGGCAGCGATAAACCGCAGGAACCACCGGAAACGAAGAAAACTGCTGTTACAGCGTCCGCCGAAGCATCGCAGAATATTATAACGGGCTTCATTGATCTGTCAGACGACGATGATGCCGCACCTCCCGCACCTGTGACGGAACCGGAGACCGAAGATGCCGCGGAATCGGCGGAGGAAAGCTCTTCCGGGATCACAGACGGCTCCCCTGCCCTGCCGGAAACGGCTGCACCGGAGACGGAAGCTGTCACGGAAACAACAACTGCCGTTACAGAGGAAACGACTGTGCAGACTTCTGCGGAAACAACAGCACAGACGACGGCGGAAACTACAGCCGGGACAACTGCGGAAACCACAGCGGCTCCCGCTTCCGGAAGCTATGACCCGTCATTCTTCGCAAACGACTACTTTATCGGAGATTCGATATACACCGGGCTTACCGGATACGGCTATTTTCCGGATTCGCAGGTATTCGCAAAAATCGGACTCAATCCCCAGAGCGCAAGAACGGCTGAACTGAAAGGTATGACAGCTGTATCAAAAGCACAGGGTCTCCAGCCTGCGCGGATATATATTATGCTTGGCTCAAACGGGCTTGCGTATATGGGCAACGCGAATATGACAAACAATATGAAGCTGCTGGTTGAAGACCTTAAAGCGGTCTGCCCGGACAGCACTGTCTGCGTAGTTTCGATACCGCCTGTCACAAAAGCACATAACGATGCAGGTCAGGAAACAATGGATATGGTGAACGATTATAACTCCCGGCTGAAAACTATGGCATCGGAAGCCGGTGTCACATACCTCGATCTTTGTTCACAGCTTCTGAACGAGGACGGTTATTTTTCAAAAACATACGCGGAAGCGGACGGACTGCATTTTCTCGGCGCCGCTTACAAGCGTATGCTGTCATTCTTCCAGTCGTCAGTGAGCTGATCTCACGGTCATAAATATAAAAAGAGAAAAAAGAAAGGAAAAGAAAAAAATGAAAAAGAAGATCTTATTTGCAATGCTTACCGCAGTTCTTGCCGTAACCGCAGCTTCCTGCGGAGGAAACACTCCCGCTTCCACCACCAAGGCATCTGAGGCTCCTGCATCAACGGCAGATACCGCAGCAGCCGAACCTGCTTCGGACGCTGCCGCTGCCGATATCACAAAGGCAGTACTCGATGAAGTTCCGATAAACTCGGCATTCGAGAAGAAAAAGGAATCCCTGCCGGATTACTTTGACGGACTTGATGTTGATGCAATAGAGGATTTCTCATATTATATCTGCGCTTCGGGCGCATATCCGGACGAGATCGCAGTGTTCCGCTTCAAAACCAGCGACAATGCGGACAGTGCAGTAAAAGCAGTAGTTGACAGACTTGCCTATCAGAAGGAAACGTATGAGACATACACTCCCGATGAGATGTACAAGATCGACGGCGCTGTGATACAGCAGTCGGGAAACTGGGTTTATTATCTCGTAACAAGCGACAACGAAAAGGCTGAAAGCATAGTAAAGGGATTCCTCGGATAAATCCCGAAGCAAGGACGGAGGCAGTTATGGCGGGCGAATGTCTTGTAATAGCACTTATATTGGGCGTTCTCAACGTCGGATTTTTCCGCGCTCACAGAAAGAACTGGGGGCTTGCGGTATTGCCGCTCGGATTTGTCCCGTTCGTTACCGGCATCGTCCTATATACCGCGGAGCATTTATTCCATTACGAGTTCACATTTCTGCTCCCTATGATACTGATCGTAACTTCGCTTATGGTCTCGTGTATCTGGATCGGACTTGCAAGCGCGATACTGATAAAGACGAAGCGAATGAGGGTATATTACCTCGCCGCTTCCGTCGGATTCGTCTTTACGCTCTCTATCATAATGCTTCTTAAATACTACTGGCTTTTCTTTACAGCATGAAAATACCCCCTGCACGATCATTACCGTGCAGGGGGTTGTTTGTTATTTCTTCTCTCTCAACATTGAAATCCGCTAATTACTTTCTTTTTCTCGATGCAGCCATAGCAGCACCGGAAACAAGTGCAAGTGCGCCGAATACTACGATATCGGTCGTGCCTGTGCGAGGATTCTTGTCGTTCTTTGCAGGAGCGGGAGCTGCTTCTGTCTCAGCCTGTACGTCGGCTGCGGGAGCTGCTGCTTCTGCAGGAGCTTCTGCTTCTGCTGCGGGAGCTGCTGCAAGTGTCTCGCTGTTGGAGAAGGAGAATGTGCCGAGCTTGATTCCGTGACCCATTATTGCCATACCTGCAACCTTAAGTTCTTCAAGCTTTTCAGCAGGAACTGTGAACTTGATCTCTGTTTCCTCGGGCTGGATAACGTAAGAATCCTTACCGTCGGAGAGTGTGGGTCCAACAAGAGAATCAATGAACGGCCAGCCTGTATCATTCAGCATGGGCTTGATGCACCAGTAGTTGTGTCCGTCCTTCTCTGCGAGAGAAGCGTCAGCTTCAAATGTGATCGTGAAAACGGAGTTTGCGTCTGCATCTTCAAACTCTTCGCCGGGGATAACTGTGCTTACGCTCCAGCCGGTCTTGAGATCCTTGTTGATGTCGTAAGCGGTAACGCTTACTGCGAGAGATGCTACTGCAGCTGCCGATGCTGCGATCACGGCGATGATTTTTGTAAGTTTCATAATATACCTTTCCTTTCGTGTTTTCGGGTAGGTCTGCGTAACCTTCCCGTATTTGGATTTCTCCCCTTGACAACTATAATGTACCACAAAATCCGGTTATTTTATATCACGTTATTAATATTTATATCAGAAATTTACTCTTTCTTTTCCGCTTTCTTCTTTGCAGCGCTCCTGTCGCCCCAGCGTGTACGGAAGAACCGTTCGCGGTACTCTTTCGGCGTGGTCTTGGTGTAATTCTTGAATACGCAGATAAAGTGGCTCTCGGTTCCGAAACCGAGGTACTGGGAGATGTCCGAGCAAGGATAATCCGAGAATTTAAGAAGGTTTTCGGCAGCTTCCACCTTCTTGCCGAGAATGTACTGCTTGATCGTCATTCCCGTCTCCTTGTGGAAAAGCTTGGAAAGATACGGCGCACTCAGACCCGTGATGTCGGCAAGATCGTCAAGCAGTATCTTTGAGTGCAGATTGTCATAGATGTAGTCGATGCAGACGATGACGGGACGGGAAAAAGCACGGCTCTGATGAAGCTTGTTCATTCTGTGGACGTAGGTATCAACAACTTCCCGGTGTATCGAATGGACTTCTTTCTCTGATGTACAGCCGTCAACGCGTCTGATATAGATATCGCTGAGATTATACGCTTCCTCCATATTAAGCCCGCCCTCTATGCAGTAACGTGTAACGAACGCTATCGTTATTATAAGGTGGTATTTGAGGTTGCGGAGACTGTCCTCGCTCAGCTTGCCAAGACCCTCACTGGACAAAGGCTTGAACAGGCGCCGGGTCTCTTCGATATTGCCCATTTTCACGCTCTGGTAGAACTCCATTTCCCTGTCATAAGACAGATGAGTTATCATATATTCCCTGTTCCGGAACTCAGCTTCGGACAGAAGCTTGCTCATATCAGTCTTTTCAGCCATAAATATGCCCTCCTCCGTGCATTCATTATACTATAATAATAACACAAACACAGAGAAAAAGCAACAAAAAAATGAAATAAAATGCAATTTTACGATATTATCCGGGTGCTATATCTGCTATAATCAAATCAAAGAAAGGCAGAAAAGCCTTAAAGGAGCAAATTCATACAGAAAGGAAATGATAGCTATGAAAAATAAGAAGCTTTTATCCGCAGCTCTCGCACTTACATGCGTACTTACCGCCGGAGCATGCGGCGGAGGAAACGGATCGTCTGCAAGACCGGCTTCCGAAAATACGGCTGCCGATACCACAGCACCGGTAGAAACTACACCTCCCGCAACACTCAAGGAAGAGGACAAGGCGGCTATCGAGGAGATCGAGACCGATTTCGAGGAACTCGAGAACAAGACCGTGCGCCTGCTCGCAAACTTTGACCTCAATCCCGCTGCCGGAAAGCCCAAGAGCGTTGCACTTGAGATGTTCGAGACAAAGTGCGGCGGTCACATCGAACCTATCCTCTGCTCATGGGACGACCGTTACGACAAGCTTTCAACCATGGTGCTCGGTGACGACTCCCCGGATATGTTCAGCGCAGAAGACCTCGATATCTTCCCCGGCAAGGTCATCGAAGGAAAATTCCAGGCTATGGACGACTACGTTGACTTTGATTCCGAGCTCTGGGCTCCTATGAAGCACGTCAACGATATGTTCAGCATCAAGGGCAGACATTACATCGGCGCTACTTCCACAGATGCAGGCGTTGTTGTGATCTACAACAAAAAGACGATAGAAGAGAACGGTCTCCCGGATCCCGCACAGCTTCTCGAAGAGGGCAACTGGACTTGGGATACGTTCTATGATATGATCGCGAAGTTCTACAGCAGACCCGACGAAAAGTTCGGCATTGACGGCTGGGAATTTGAGAATGCATTCGCAGTAACTTCCGGCGTTCCCTACGTTGATTTCAAGGACGGAAAGCTTGTAAGCAACCTCGAAAATCCGAGCATCGTGGGCGTTCAGGAATTCATGCTCAAGCTCAAGAGAAACGACTACCCCGTTCCGAAGAGTGAATACGGCTGGTCCGTTCACCCCGAAAATATCGCAAACGGCAAGACTCTGTTCTTCCCCCAGGGCTCCTACGTTCTGTTTGAACCCGAGAATAAGGCAGTATTCGGCGATCCGGAAGATGTAATGTTCGTTCCGATGCCTAAATGCCCCAGCGCAGACGCTTATTACCTGCCCAGCGTTATCAAGGGCTTCTCGATACCTATGGGAGCAAAGAACCCGAAGGGTACCGCGGCTTACCTCAACTGTGTAATGACCTGCCGTGACAACGAAAAGGTCAAGGAGATCGAGCAGAACCAGGTATTTGAGGACTACGGCTGGACACAGGAAATGTACGATATGCTGCTCAAGACAAGAGAGCTTACGGAAGCACACCCTGTATTTGAATATTTCAAGGCAGTAAATGACGATGTTTACGACTGCGTACTGAATCCCTCGAAGGAAACTTACAACGCGGGCATTCCGTGGTCTGAAACAGTTGAAGAGATCAAGTATGAGCTCCAGACACTTCTCGACACAGCAAACGAAAAGCTTGACTCGCTCACTAATTAATCAGGATCTCATCTAACAATCGATAAGGAGTTTGCTCCTCCTCCCCAAAAACACATCACCCCGCAGCGTAAGCCGTGGGGTGATGTGTTTCTGCGCTTACGCGCTTTGTCCTGCGCGGACGGCGCCAGCCCCCTTTAAAAAAGGGGGCTGGACCCCCTAAACAATTTCCGTAATACGGAACTTGAAGAGAAAGCGGAGCGAGTTAAAAGTCTTTGGAAAGGGGTACGGGGGAGAACCTTTCTTCAGAAAGGTTTCCCCCGGTCTAATTTGATCTATTCTGTCTTCTCTTTTACTTGTCGGCAGGTGTGAAGCGAACCCATTCATACTCTGCTGTGAGCGGTACATTCTTGTCGGTGAATGCGTTCAGCCAGCCGTCAACACCGGTACCGCACCATGCGTTCATCATTATCTTGCTCTCTGTCTTGGGAAGCTTGGAAGGATCCTTCTCTACCTTGTGTACTTCAACTCCGTCAACATACCATGCGATGCTGTTTTCAAGCCACTCAAATCCGTATGTGTGGAAGTCCGCGGAAGAATCGAAACCCAGCTCGTGCATGTACTCGTGACCGCCCTTGCCGTCAACGAAGTAGTTGAACTGCACCTGTGTGGTGTCCTTGCCGAGGATCTCTATGTCGATCTCGTCCCATGGGTTGTTGTCGGAAGGACCTGTGTAGGTGAAGAACGAGGAAACAACCCCGTCATTCTTTATAGCCTTCATGCTCACCTCGTAAAGTCCGTAGCCGTAGAAGTCCTTGCTTCTGAACTCTCCGCCGGAATAAGGTATCCCGCCCTTCGGCTTCTTGTCGTTGTCGATCACGAGCTGCATTCTTCCGTCATTGAATGTGACATTGTCCGCACGCCATGTTACATTGAACATACTGCCGTTTGTCCAGCCGTCGGAAGCTTCAAAGTTCGCCGGCATTCCTCCGGAAAGATCGGCATACATCGACCCGTCATCGGCAGCAGGTGCAGATGTGGTCTCCGCGGCTTCCGTCATTACGGCGGCAGCAGTGTCAAGAGCAGTCTGCATCGCTGTGGTTTCAGCGGGCTGTGTCGCACATGACCCAAGCATAAGCGCTGCAACTAAAATAGGTAAAATTGTGTTCTTTTTCATTGTTTGCTCCTCCTTTGATAAAGTTTTCTGCCTTTATCTTACAATCACATTATATCATGTATTCGTTTTCAGTAATATCGTATTTTTGTGTTTTATATCATATTATTGTTGCAAAAGCAAACAAAATATTGATAAGAAAAGCAAATTTATGATATAATTGCATTGCGATATATGATAGAATATGTACATAAAATGCAGAAAGGATCACTTCTTATGAAAGAATTTAAAGGCTACAGAAAAGGTATTGATCTCGGCGGCTGGCTCTCACAGTGTGATTACAGCAAGGACAGACTTGAAAACTTTATAAGACCCGAAGATATCCGGAAAATAGCTTCATGGGGCGCGGATCATGTCCGTATCCCGATAGATTTCAACATTCTCGAAGACGGCAACGGAGGCTACAGCGATACCGGTTTCGGCTATGTTGCAGGGGCTGTTGACGAATGCAGAAAGAACGGGCTAAACATCATCATAGACCTGCACAAAACAGCAGGGTTCTCCTTCGATAAGGGCGAGCAGGAATCCGGCTTCTTCGACAGCGAAGAGCTCCAGGAGCGTTTCTACAAGCTCTGGGAAGAGATCGCGCGCAGATTCGCCTCCGATCCGGAGCATATCGCCTTTGAACTGCTCAACGAGGTGACCGATAAGGCGTTCAGCCCGAAATGGAACCGCATCGCAAAAGTGTGCATCGGCAGGATAAGAAAGATCGCACCGGTCACTCCGATACTCGTCGGAAGCTACTGGAACAACAGCGTAAGCGCCGTTGCTGATCTCGACGCGCCTTACGACGAGAATATCGTCTATAACTTCCATTGCTACGATCCGCTTGAATTCACGCATCAGCACGCCGCGTGGGTAGATCCCGAACAGTTCGATGTAAGCCGGGATATGACATACGAGGAAAGCGGCGCAACTCCCGAATACTTCGAGGAGCTATTCAAGCCCGCTATCGAAAAGGCAAAAGCCAATGACACCGTTCTCTACTGCGGAGAATACGGGGTCATAGATCTCGCTACGCCCGAAGATACTTTGAAATGGTACAAGGCTATCAATTCCGTGTTTGAAAAGTATGGTATCGGACGCAGTGCATGGTGCTACAAAGAAATGGATTTCGGTCTCAGCGACGCAAGACTTGACTGCGTAAGAGACGAGCTTCTCAGATATCTCTGATTGTGAAAATATAAATAAATGTGCAGAACAAAAGTGATACATAAGGCAGTAAACCGCTTTCAGAACGGTTTACTGCCTTTTTCGCTCCATTTTTCTTCAACATATCAAATCCGAAGCGCAATACAGAAATTTGACTTTGCACGGGAATTATGATAGAATAATAACGGACATTTTGTCTGTCCGGATTCAATTCAGAAGAAACAAAGTATGGATAATTCTGATTATCGGACACCAACAAGACTTTTTTCGGCAAGGGCGTTATCGCAAATCAACAATAAGCCGGATAATGGTTATATAATATGGCAGAAATTATTGAGATACACGATCTTTCAATGCCGGAGCTTATTCCGTACACGAATACTTCCGAGCTTGAACTTATGCAGCGGCACGGGCTGTTCATAGCGGAGAGCCCGAAAGTAATACGCACCGCGCTCGATGCAGGTTACGAGCCTGTCTCTATGCTTGCCGAGCGAGGCTGCATTACCGGGCGCGCCGCGGATATAGCGGAGAGATGCGCCGATATCCCGATCTATACCGCGGACAGAGAAAAACTCGAAATGCTCACGGGCTACCGGCTCACGCAGGGACTTCTGTGCGCAATGCGGAGAAAGCAGGTCCCGGACATAACGGATATTCCCGCCGGCGCAAGCCGTATCGCCGTGCTCGAAGGGATAATGAACCAGACGAATATCGGCGCGATATTCCGCTCTGCCGCCGCACTCGGCATTGACGCTGTTCTGCTGACGGACTCGTGCAGCGATCCGCTTTTCCGGCGTACTGTACGGGTGAGCATGGGAACGGTCTTTCAGCTCCCGTGGAGCTTTATTCACGGCAGCTCCCCGGAATATGTACACACACTTGACGCTATGGGGTTTGCATGTGCGGCAATGGCGCTTCGCGGGAACACAGTCCCCATTGATGACCGGAAGCTTTGCGCGGAGGAAAAGCTCGCGCTGTTTTTCGGCACGGAGGACAGCGGGCTGAAACCGGAAACGATCGGAGCCTGCCGGTACACGGTAAAGATACCGATGTCGAACGGGGTAGATTCGCTGAATGTCGCGGCTGCAAGCGCAGTGGCTTTCTGGGAGATCGGAAAAAGACAGTATTAAAAAGAGGAACACTTCAATGTGCTCCTCTTTTCATTCTGTTCAGTCTGCCGGATAAACGGAATGCTCAATAGCTTACGATCTCAAGCTGACCGGCGATATCCCCGCGGGAAAGGTTCCCCGTACCGGACAATGCGACTGTGACAGGCTCGCTGCCGTGAATGTCGAACCAGTTGTCCGAGAAAGTGCAGTCGCAGTCTTTCAGCGAGAGACACACGCTCTTTGCGAAGTTGTCAGATGTCAGCGATACTTCAAAACCGTCGCCCGTTTCGGAGATCACCGGCTTTATGCTTACCGGCAGGAACTCAAATTCCTTCGGACGCACAAAAAGTGTTGTACCGCGTGATATTACCGCGTCATCACGGATAAGTTCGTATTCAAGATATTTTGTGCGCCTGTCAGTCCGCTCCTGCATCTTATCGGCTATATCCGCGGTCATCACTTTCTCTGCGCTAAGCGCCGGGATTGCCGCGTCAGCAGACATTTCCCACAGCACCTCCGAGGTATTGCGGCGAAGCCTGCATATCACCCTGACGGAGATGTCCTCACGGGTGTCATTGGTGACGTAAAGCGCAGGTGAAGCAGGATCACTGTCGTCACAGCTGAGCAGCACCGGTGCATAGAACCGGCGGGAAGCGTAATGCAGTGCTTTCAGCCTGCCGTAATAATCAATGCCGGACCACGAGATGACCGGGTTGCTGTCGTTAAGCTGCCAGTAAGCGGAACCCATGCACCTGCCCCGCGCACGTCTCATGTGCTCCACCGACGAACGTATGCAGTCAGCCTGCATAAGCTGGGAGCAGTATATCAGCCGTCTGAAATCGCAGGGATAGTTGACCGTCTGCGCAAGATAGAACATAAGCTTCTCGTTTCCGAGCAGGCATTTCTGATGCGCCTGCATGACATTCCCGCAGAGATCAAGGTCTCCCCTGCCCTCATCGGCAAACGTCAGCACAGTCTTTATATCCGGAACGCTCTCAAAGCCGTATTCCGAGCAGAAACGGTAGTAATTTCTGCGGAAATCTTCGATCGGCTTGAAGTTGTGCCACACTGCCCAGTAGTGCATATCCCCCGCCTTATTTGATGACGGGTCCGCAAAACCGCCGCCAGATGAGGGAGAGGAGGGGTGATAGAACGGAGCGCGCTCCGGGTCAAGCTTACGGAGCAGGCGCGGGATGATCTCCTCGAAAAGCGTGAGATAATCCTGCCTGCATTCCTCGTCCTCCGGAAGTCCCCAGCCTACCCATGCGCTCTCGATCTCGTTGTTCCCGCACCATAAGCCAAGCGAGGGGTGATGACGCAGGCGCTCGATGTTGTCCGCAATCTCGTGTTCCACCGTCGAACGGAAGCTGTCGGTCAGCCGGTATGCGGAGCAGGCGAACATAAAGTCCTGCCACACGATGATACCAAGCTCGTCGCACTTGTCATAGAAGCTGTCGGAGGGGTAGATCCCGCCGCCCCAGACTCGGATAAAGTTATGGTTTGCCGCGGCGCATTCCTCAAGGAGCCTGTCTGTCTTTTCCTTTGTCATACGGGTGACGATCTGGTCTTCGGGAATGTAGTTCGCGCCCATTGCGAAAACCTTGATGCCGTTGCATTTAAAGCAGAACTCCTCGCCCCACTCGTCCTTGTCTTTTGAAATAACGAGCATGCGCAGTCCAATACGCTTCGTGACCTCGTCAAGCACTGCGCCGGTGCTGTCTTTAAGGTAAACTGTGACCGTGTAGAGCGGCTGCCCGCCCAGTCCCCGCACCCACCAGAGCTGCGGGTCTGTGATATGCACCGTCTCGTTTTCCGGGAAAGCACCGTCATAAATGATCTTCCCGTCCGGAGCAGTTACCCTGCATTCGCAGTGCCGTTCACCGTCAAGATCCCATTCTTCCGTAAAAGCTTCAATATGCAGATCCGCCCCTTTTTCGTCAAGTCCGGGTTCCGGATAAACCTGCACTCCGCGCAGCCGTCCGCCGTTATACGCGAGCAGTTCAACATCGCGCCATATACCCATATCCGGCAGCATCGGACCCCAGTCCCAGCCGAACATGCAGTGCGCTTTTCGGAGATGCGGATAGCCTTTCATACACTCGCCGACGCCCCATATCGGGCGCTTTTCGTTTTCACTTTCTATGAACCGGACAGGTGATTTTATGCGCACTTCAAGCTTGTTGTGCTCACGGAGGATCCCGTCGATACGCACTTCCCATGTGCGGTGCATATTATCGGTATCCAGCAGCTTTTCTCCGTTCAGGAATACTTCCGAAAGCGTATCAATGCCGTGAAACAGGAGGAACCGGCGCTGTGCGGAAAGGGTTTCCGCGCTAACGTCAAAGCTCTTTGTGAATGTCACATCTTTGCGTGACAGATCGGTGGAGATGTACTCATTCTCACGATAGTACGGGTCGGGCATAGCCTTGTTTTCCAGCAGTACCTTGTACATTGAGCAAGGTACGCTGCACCCGTATTCTTTCCCGTCAAATGACATTACCCAGCCGTTATTCATGTTGATGTTCAAATCATCGCTCTCCTTAATGCAGGTATGCGTTCACGGAAAATACCGTTTTGTCAGCTGTTTTCGCGGAATTGTTGACTGCGGAAAGTACAGCGGTCTTTGTACCGCCTGCCGAGAAGTCCGTCACTTCAAATGTCATGAACTCCGTGCTCGCACCGCGAACCGGAATGACAGTTGATCTTCCCTGCAGGATAAGATTATAGGAGGAATCCGACAGCCCCGAAGACGTTCTCACCGTAACCGTAAGCGTCTTTTTATCCGGCGAGCCTGCCTTGAATTCGTAATATACCGCGGAGTTTGCTTCAAGGGTCATATCCGATACGGAACGCACTCCCGTTGCCGTAAGACTGTGAGATACCGTTCTGCGCGCATTTGTCCCGATATTCGCGGAGACCGATGTTCCGGGAAGCTTGTAGAATTTCGTGAATGCGCTGAAATCTGCTGCACCGTTCATCATCTTCCCGAAAGTATATGCTTTATTCGCGGACTTAAGTCCGTTCGTGATCGCAGTCAGCGAATTAGATGTCTTGGAATATGCCGACATTATCTTCTTTATCGTGCTCACACCGCCCATTTTATTATGTATGTAGAGCGGTATCAGCATCTCGCCGTACTGTCTCGAACGATAGGACGATATGCTGCTGAGCTGAAACTGTGTGCTTTTGAGATACCTGCCTATCTGGTTCCTCAGAGAGCTGTTCAGTTCCCCCATATAAAGCAGTGCGCCGTAGTTTGCGAAAGCTTCCTCGAACCATGCGGCGACATTCTTTCCGGTGTAGCGGTAAATAATACCGTGGAACATCTCATGAGCCATGGTCTTTGCATAAGCGGAGAAATCCTCGTTCGGATCAAGCACCACATACCCGCCCTTTGTCACATCGTTAAGATCTATCTTCTTGGAGCGTCCGCTTACCGAGCGCGGCGCAACATACGAATCTATGCTTATCGCGCCGTGGCTTACGAGATAGATGTGATAATATGCGTCACGTCGGGTAACGCTACCGCTTACAAACTCATGGTATGGCTCATCAAAGCCGTACTTGACGAAAAAAGTGTCAACAATGTCAGCGAAAATGCGTGTATAGTCATCTGCATACGTCGTTCCGTTCTCGTAGTGGAGCATGAAATTGCCTGCGGTGAATGTGCGCTCGTCTATGTACTGCGGTCTTTCGTCCTCGGCTACCGCGGTATCCGTCTTGTTTTCCGCAAGTATCCGCTCCTTGTCGGCTTCGGTGATAATGCCGTATTCAAGAAGCCTTGCAAGCTTTCCGGAAACCGTGCAGTCCGAGATATCCACGTTGATCGTCCTGCTTGCAGTCACATTTCCTGCGGTCGCGGTAACTTCCCTGCTCACCTTTACGTTGTTTATGTCGCTGTAGCCGATATTGCTCATATTTGCGGAATAGCTGTCACGGACAGTAACCGGAGCATATATGATCTTACCAGCAGAGCTTTTCGGAGTAATGTTATATGCCGTACCGCCGTTAAGGGAACTGATACCTATGCTTTTAACACGGGAGAGTGTGAGGGTACTGTCGGAACTGCCGGAAACAAGAAGCGTTTCGTTTGATACACCCGTACCTGCGGGAAGCGAATCGGGCTTCACCCGAAGCAGTACCTTTCCGGTGGGCTTTGTGAATGAGAAAGAACCGTCAGAGCCGGTAGTCACCGTCTTGCTGTAATAATGCTCGTAGCGGTTGAGCCCGTACTTCGAATATTTCAGCCGGGAACCGTATATCTCGATCTGTATGCCGCCTTTATTTATACCGCTTTCAGATGCGGTTACCGTTCCTCTGAATGATGAGCTGTCAGCCGAAACCGAAAGTCCGGGCGAACAGAAAAAGACTGCCGCAGCGGTAATAACAGCCGCGAACTTTTTCAGCATATTATGTATTTTGTTCATCAGTTTACCACCTCGGTTATATTATAACATTATACGGAAACGATTGCAAGAAAAATCATCATTTTCCGACACCGGAAATGTTTTCCGGATACAGCCGCCGCAAGATGCACAAAAAGAACTTCTCATATTTGTTTATATCCCGAATTGCCAAAACCGCTGATCTGCTGTAACATTAGTATCAGGAACAGACAGCAAAGGAGAACCGGCATGGAACTTACCGAAGAAATACGCGCAAAGCTTTTTGAAAAACAGGACAAGGAATACGGGGACTTCAATTCCGCAATTATCCCGAATATAGGCAGAGAGCATATTATCGGGGTACGTTCGCCGGAACTCAAAAAAATATCCGCGCTGTACAAAAACGCGGATATCGGCGGTTTTATGAATGCACTTCCCCACTTCTATCTTGAGGAAAACTACATTCACGCTCAGTTTCTGAACACGATGAAGGATTTTGACGAGTGTATGAAAGCGACAGAGCTGTTCCTGCCGTACATCGACAACTGGGAGACCTGCGATTCTCTTGCTCCGAAAGTCTTCAGAAAGAACAAGCCCGTGCTTCTGGAACGCTCGGCTCAGTGGCGCCGTTCCGGTCACACATATACTGTCCGGTTCGGTATCGGCGTGCTTATGCGGTATTTCCTCGATGACGACTTCGATGTGAAATATGCGGAAGAAGCCGCGAAAATACGCTCGGACGAATACTATGTGAATATGATGACGGCATGGTATTTCGCAACCGCACTCGCAAAGCACTATAACGAGGTACTGCCTTTCATAGAGCGGCACCGGCTTGACGCATGGACACACAACAAAGCGATACAGAAAGCGATAGAAAGCTACCGCGTCACCGACGAACACAAGGCATATCTGCGCAGCCTTAAAGTAAAATAACTCACCCGGCTCTCTGACGCTTCTCCATTCTCCTCCAGCTCACAAAGCCGTACAGGTCATTGGCAAGGAACATCACAAAGCATACCGCTACCGAGATATAAGCCCTGTCCTCCATTGCCGCAAGCACCCAGAGCAGTATCAGCACCGCGTCATTGCACGCATAGAGAAGCGCATAGAACGGACTGCGGCGGAACGTGAGATAAGCGGCAGCAAAACTCGTGGTAACTGAAACTGTGCTCGGTATCAGGTTTGCCGTGCCGAATGCGCCGAGTATGAAATAGAACGCGGCTGTAACTATCACAGTAAGCAGTATCATCAGGATCAGCTCACATTTTCCGATGCGGTTCACCTTTACCTCACGGCTCTCTCCGCTGTACGGGTTTCTGAGCCACGACACCAGCGACAGCACTGCCATTGGCGCGGTCATTCCGAGATAAGTCATCATCTCGCCGTAGTACGCAAAAGAATATGAAATGATCCCGTACAGAATGCTGAATACTATCATAAGGAACTGCCCGGCAGGGTGTCCTTTGGCGCAGAAAATGAGAGATGCAGCACCGATAAGAGATGCCGCGAGCGTCAGCCAGTTCTCCCTGTCAAAAACGACAAATGCCGTTATTATCAGCACCACGGAAGATGTCAGCAAAACAAGCTCGCCTTTTGAAAAATACCCTTTCGCTTTACGCAGAAAATTCATATTACCTCCAAAAACAAAGCACCTGTCAATGTATCTTCTAAGACCTAACGATACATTTACAGATGCTTTTTAAGTATCTTTACTACCCGGTGGCAGTACCTATTCTGTTTTCTTATGCTTTAATCTCTTTGAGCGAATACTTGTCGCGGTAGAACTCATAGTCGGTATTGTATTCGCCGTTCTTCTCGCTCTTGAGATGATTGATGTAGTCGTGCATATCAAAGCTCTCATGCGCTATCTCAATCATGCAGACAGCGATGTTGGAGCAGTGATCGGAGATCCTTTCAAGGTCATTCAGCAGATCAGAAAGCACAAATCCCATTTCTATCGTGCATTCCTGCTTGCGCAGTCTTTCGATATGCGCCGATTTTATCTGAACTTTAAGCTTATCTACTACCTGCTCCAGCGGTTCGACTGCAACGGCTTTGCGCAGATCGTTATTCTCAAAAGCAGATATCGATATATCGAGTATCTCGCTTACCGCCGCGATCATTACCTTGATCTCCGAAACCGCTTCATCGGAGAACCGCAGCTCCTTATCCCTTATCTCTTCTGCGGATTCCACGATATTCACCGCGTGATCGCTCAGTCTCTCGAAATCGCTGAGCATGTGCAGAAGCTCGGAGACCTCACGGCTGTCCGCTTCCGAAGTATCCTGGTTGCTTATCTTGACAAGGTATGTGCCGAGGCTGTCCTCGTACATATCCACGGATTCTTCCATTTCACGGACTTTCTTTGCTTTCTTCTCGCTGTAATCGAACAGCGTATCAAAAGCTATATAGAGTGAATTTTCAGCTTCGTGCGCCATACTGACGGCAACTGTACGGCTGCGGTCAATTGCGATAGGCGGTGTCGAGATAAGACGGTCATCGAGCAGTGCAAACTCGCCCTTGTCCGTACCTTCTCTGATAACCACGCACGCCAGCTTTTCAAGCAGCTTGTTGAACGGCGCAAGAGTTACTATTGTAAGGATATTGAATGCGGAATGGCAGATAGCTATTCCGAGCGGTGTAACCGCTTCGCTCGATATTGCCGGTTTTAACAGCGCGTTCACGAGAGAATAGATCGACAGCCATACGAGCGTACCGATCGTGTTGAAGCTGAGATGTATGAATGCGGCGCGCTTTGCGTTCTTGTTCGCGCCGAGGGAAGATATCATCGCTGTAACGCAGGTACCGATGTTCTGACCCATGATTATCGGTATCGCGCTGGAATAGGTGAGCTGACCGTTGAGCGATATTGCCTGGAGTATTCCGACGGAAGCCGCCGACGACTGGATTATCGCGGTTATGACGGCTCCGGCAAGCACACCGAGCAGCGGGTTTGAGAACATACCCATGAGCTGCGCGAATTCCGGAACATCTTTCAGTCCGGAAACGGCTTCTGTGATTATCTGCATACCGTACATCAGGAAGGACAGACCGAAGAGGATAGATGCGGTATCGGCTTTTTTTGAGTCTTTCTTGAAAATCAGCAGGATAATTATTGCCACAAAAGCGATTATCGGAGTAAAGGTGCGCGGGTTGAGGAACTGCACCCACATAACATCACTGTCAACACCGATCAGCGACATTATCCACGACGTTACGGAGGTACCGAGGTTAGCGCCCATGATAATGCCGATAGCCTGTCCGAGGGTAAGGATACCGGAGTTTACGAATCCGACTACCATGACCGTAGTTGTGGCAGAGGACTGGATAACTGCGGTTATAACTACGCCCAGCAGAAATCCCTTGAATTTTGTTGAAGTTGCGGCCGCCAGCAGAGTTTTCAGCTTTCCGCCGGCTTTCTTTTCGAGACCCTGACCCATGAGCTTTACGCCGTAAAGCAGCAGAGCAAGACCTCCGAGCAGCGAAAACACATTAAATATGTCCATAGACATCACCAAATCATGCAGACTTCTCCTGTCTGCGTTTTTTCACATCTTATTTACCTTTTTCTACACATTAATTATAAACTGTTTGTGTGACAATTTCAAGTAAAAATGATGTTCAATTATAAATTCGTCGCTTTTACATAACCGTTTCAACATCTTCCGGCATTATCCATACATTTTAGACAAATCAGAAAAAACGCTGCGCTTGAGATCGGGGGAAACCTTTCTGAAGAAAGGTTCTCCCCCGTACCCCTTTCCAAAGACTTTTTACTCGCTTCGCGTTCATTTTCGGAAACAGTGCATATAAAAAATGAGACAGGACTTCATAATAGATCCTGTCCGTTCTTTACGCTTTCTCTTCAAGTTCCGTATTACGGGAATTGTTTAGGGGGTCCAGCCCCCTTTTTTAAAGGGGGCTGGCGCCGTCCGCGCAGGACAAGGCGCGTAAGCGCAGGTCAGATAGCGTGGGCGTGTTTTTTCCAGTTTCCGAAGAAGTAGAAGCATACGGAGAGCGCTGCGGAAATACACCAGCCTATCGGCCAAGACCACCACACGCCGTTCAGTCCCATGCCCACAGGTCCGGAGAATATGTATGCGAGTACAACGCGCAGTATCAGATCCGTGAACGTGGTTATCACGAAGTAGATCATAGCTCCTGCACCTTTCAGCACCGCATCGCAGTTGAGCTTCGCCGTTACCGCAAAATAGAACGGTGCAACGATCAGAAGAAAATCATAGCCAATGCCCACTGCCGCTCCGTCCGTGCTCTCCATAAACAGCCCCACAAGCTGACCTCCGAAGATCAGATACAGCGCAGATATCGGCAGACATACGCAAGCCGACATCACCACCGATGTCCGGAACCCGCTCACTACGCGGTCAAGCTTTCCCGCTCCTATATTCTGTGCGGTGAAGTTCGCCATTCCGTTTGACATTGTCGCAACACTCGTCACCACGAACGTGTTCAGCTTTATTGCCGCCGAATAGCCTGCCATTGCCGCTGTTCCGTAGCTGTTGATGATGCCCTGTATGAACAGGTTCCCCACCGATACAAAGCTCTGCTGGAGTATCGACGGTATCGCCACAACGCCGATCTTTCCGAGCATTTTCCACGAAAACAGCTGAGGGCTTCCCTCCTCAGGCAGCTTCTTTACCCTCACATTCAGTATTATGAATGCAAGCACAGCCGAAACTCCCTGCGCTATGAAAGTTGCCCAAGCAACTCCGGCAATGCCCATTGACAGACAGATGACCGATACGAGATCAAGCACGATATTCCCCACCGATGAACCTATAAGCAGCCACAGCGGAGTGCGCGAATCCCCGAATGCCGTGAAAACGCCGTTGCAAACATTGTAGAAAAACAGGAACGGCATTCCCAGCGAGTAAATGTTCAGATAAAGGCAGCTGTCGTCAAAGACTTCCGCCGGTGTATTGAGCGCCGCTATCATCTGCGGTGAGAACAGTATCCCTATCGCTCCGAGAAGTACGCTTATCACCGCTATCGCAATATACGATGTGTTCACCGCTGTGCGCAGCCTGCCGAAATGCCGGCTCCCGAACAGATTGGAGCATATTACCGAACAGCCCGCGTTCATTCCCGTTGCAACAGCAATAAACAGCATCGTCACCGGGTAGCTTGAGCTGATCGCGGCAAGAGCCGCTTCGCCGTTCGGGATAAAATTTCCCGCGATCATGCTGTCGGCAATGCTGTAGAACTGCTGGAACGCAACGCTCACAAACAGCGGCACCGAAAATTTAAACAGCACCTTTGACGGTTTTCCCACCGTCATATCAGTATTCATAACTTATCTTCCTTCTATTTGTCTTTAAGAAATGCGTCATCAAGACGCAAAAGTATCTCCCGGCGCAGTGAATTGACCGCGGACGCGCTCAGCATCAGCCCGTCGTCAAGCACGATCTCCGCCTTTCCCAGCTCATAGATCGTTCCTCCGGTCTTTGCAAGACGCGATTCAAGCTCCTCCGCCGTGATACTGCGGTTCACAGCCTTTTCGGGAACGCTTTCCGAGATGCAGACGATCTCATGCTTTCCGCATTTCACCCGTGCAGTCACCGGCTCGCCTGCCTTTACGGTCAGCGATACATCAAATGTATGGCGCATGTACGGCTTTTCATACAGCTTTTTAAGCTCCGCCAGCGCACCGGAAGCCGCTTCAACGTCCTCTTTGGTGCGGGTACCCTGCATATTGCGGACAGAGCCGTCAAAATACGACTCGGTGAATCCGCTGCGTGAGAATACCGCGCGAAGCGTCTCCATATCCGGCTTTTTGCCGTCAAGCACATTTCTGCACGCCGTAACCGCCGCAGCAACGTATTCCGGGCGCTTCATGCGCCCCTCTATCTTTGCGGAAGTGACACCTATCCTGTCAAGCTCCGGGAGATGTTCGATTATCGAAAGGTCTTTGAGCGACAGCACGCTGTGCCTGTCACCGTATGTGAAATCAAGCCTGCATGGCTGGGCGCAGAGTCCTCTGTTCCCGCTCCTGCCGCCGTAAACAGCGCTCATAAGGCACTGTCCGCTGACACATACGCACAGTGCGCCGTGAACGAAAACTTCCGTCTCGATATCAACGTTCTTCACAACGCGTTCTATTTCTTCAAACGACATCTCGCGTGCAAGGACTACCCTCGTAAAGCCGTGTTTGCGGGCAAATTCAGCACCCGCGGCGGAAGTCACCGTCATCTGTGTGGAAGCGTGGAGACGCAGTGACGGCGCGGCTTTATGTATCACCTGCGCTGCACCGAGATCCTGCACTATCACCCCGTCCGCGCCAGCCTTTTCTATGCCTGCCGCTGCTGCCGCAAGCACGGTCAGTTCGTCATCGAACACAAGCGTATTCAGCGTCACATACACCTTTACGCCGGAGATATGGCACAGGCGCACAGCGTCCGAAAGCGCGTCCAAGTCAAAATTCTTCGCATTCCTTCGCGCGGAGAACGCCGTTACTCCGAGATACACCGCGTCCGCGCCGGAATTGAGAGCGGCGGGAAGGGAATCCTCACCGCCGCATGGAGCCAGTATTTCTATCATTGTACAGTTTCAGCGGTCTTCTGCTCACCGGATCCCTGGGCGGGAGCCGCGGTATCGGATTCGGTGTCGAATGTAGTCTGGACATACTTACCGCCGAGCTTTTCCTCGTTTTTCATATTGAGAATGTTTTTAAGTCTTTCGATCTGCTGCTGGAGCTCTATGATCTCCTCTTCCTTTTTCGCGATGCTGAGTCCGTAGGAGTTTTCATAGTTCTTGAGGATATTGCGGAGCTTGTTGTTCTCGGCCTCTTTCTCCTCCGCTTTCATGCGGACAGCCTGTTCGGTCTCGGCAAGCAGCGCACGGAGCTTGTCGATCTCGGCGCTCCTGCTTTCAAGCTGTCTTATGGTCTTTTCGTACTCAGCTGCCTTCTTTACGGCTTCGCTTTCGTCTGCTGCGGCACTGCCGGCTTTCCTGAGGTTTTCGATCTCTTCGTTCGCTATGGCAAGCTCGATCTCAAGATCTTCCTTCTCGGCTTTGAGCTTCTTAACCGCTTCCTCGTTCACGGAAACGGTTCCGTCCTCTTCGACGGCAATAGAGTTTATCTCCATTTTCGTGATCTTGCCGTTAAGCTCGGCGATCTGCTTGTTGGCAGCGTCGATCCTGTCGCGGGAAACTTCGAGTTCATTGCGCAGAGCCTCGTTTGCCGCAACTTCGGTGAACTTCTCTGTGTTGAGCTTTGAGATTATCTTGTTCGCGGACGCAAGCGCGGATTTCGTATCTTTCAGAGCGCTCTCGCTCTCGTTATACGCTCCGGCAAGCTGCTCCTGCTTCTGGGTCATTTCCTTCAGACGTGCGTCCAGCTCCTGAAGCTTTGCGCGCATTCCGTTATTCTGCTTCTGAAGCTTTGCTTCATTCTCGTTATGTTCCGCTATCTGTCCGGTAAGCGCCGCTGTACGCTCATCAAGTATCTCGACTTTGGCGTTCAGCTCGTCAATGAGAGCCTGGTCAGCTTCGCTTCTCTTCTCGCTCAAAGAATCCCCCATAATAAGCAGTGCGGCATAAGCGGTGACTTCCGCTTCGCTCACATTCCCCATTTTGGTGGACAGATACTTTATCTGCTCCTCAAAGAGCTTTGCAAAATCAAGCACCTCTTCGGGCTTGTCGGTCTTTAAATAATATCCTCTTCCGTTTACCTGAACTCTGAGCTTGTCCATAATATCGAGCCTTTCATGTGGTTTTCCGGTCCGTTCTTATCATACGGACACAACAATACATATACATTATACATCATAATCCCCAAAAAGAAAAGGGGTTTTGTAAATTTTTTTCTGAATTTCAAAAATTTGTTGAAAAATCCCGCGGAATATAGTATAATAGATGTGATATTTTTTGAAAGGAGCAGTCGCATGCTTGAAACAGGAATAAAAGGTCTCCTTACCGAGACAGTCACCGAGGAAAATACCGCCGCTGCCGTCGGGAGCGGGAATCTTCGTGTATATGCCACTCCGGCAATGATCGCGCTTATGGAAAAGACTGCGCTCACTTCCGTCGCTGAAGAACTTGAGGACGGCATGACCACAGTGGGAACGCTGATAAACGCTGCCCATACCAGCGCTTCACCCGTCGGCAGCACGATAACCTGTGAGAGCGAGCTCGTGGAGATCGACAGAAGAAGGCTCGTTTTCAGCGTGACCGCCCGTGACGATGCAGGCGAGATCGGAAAAGGCACTCACGAACGATTCATAGTTGACTGCGAAAAATTCTTTGAGAAAACCTGTTCAAAACTCAATAAATCTTGAAAGGAAGTCCGGAAATGAACATTAAGACATTTTATCTGAACAGCGAAAAGACCGTTCTTATGAAGGCATACCTGCTGAGCCAGGTAGAAAGCCTCGAATGGTGCAGGAAACGTCCCGCTATCCTCATTCTCCCCGGCGGCGGATATGAGTTCTGCTCGGAACGCGAGGCGGAGCCGGTGGCTATGCGCTACCTCGCAGAAGGCTACAACGCTTTCGTGCTGTATTACACCTGCAACAAGCGCTATCCTGCCGCCTTCCACGACGCTGCCTACGCACTGTACAAGATAAGAATGCGCGCCGACGAGTTCGGCATAGATCCGCAGAAGATAGCTGTCTGGGGAGCAAGCGCGGGCGGTCATCTCGCAGGCTGCCTCGCAACAATGTGGAACGATTCCGCTGTCCTCGAAAAGCTGGGCTGCGAACCTACGGATATACGCCCGAACGCGGCGATCCTCAGCTACCCCGTAATAAGCGGCATCACCAACCCGCACAAAGGCTCGTTTGAAGTGCTGCTCGGAAAAGATGCCACCCACAGCGAACTCTCGCGTCTCTCACTGGAAAACCGCGTAACTCCCAAAACACCGCCGATTTTCCTCTGGTGTACAGCGAATGACGACTGCGTTCCCGCACACAACAGCCTTGTAATGGCGAAAGCCTGCGTCTCCAACAAGGTACCTGTCGAGTTCCACATGTTCGACGAAGGTCCTCACGGACTCTCCACCTGCGACAAGGTAAGCGGCTGGAACGAATACTTCTATCGTGACAACTGCAAGGCATGGATCGACCTCTCGATCAAGTTCCTTGCAAAATATATGAATGTTTGATCATCGACCCACTAAAGAAAGGATATACCGTCATGGCACAGAAAATCCCGTTCATTACAAAAGAAAAGGCTGAACAGATCAGAGCCGAAATACCCACACCTTTCCACATCTACGACGAAAAGGGCATCAGAGCCACTGCAAGAGCGCTCAACGACGCTTTCTCATGGAACAAGGGATTCAAGGAGTACTTCGCCGTAAAGGCTACACCGAACCCCTTCGTTATGAAGATTCTTATGGAAGAAGGCTGCGGATTCGACTGCGCTTCCTACACAGAACTCATGCTCGCTGACAAGGTCGGCGCAAAGAAGCACGACATTATGTTCAGTTCCAACGAGACCCCCGACAGCGATTTCAAGCTCGCATACGATCTCGGCGCTATCATCAACCTCGACGACTTCACCCATATCGACATTCTCGACAAGCTTACCGGCATACCGGAGACTATCTGCTGCCGCTACAACCCCGGCGGAGAGTTCAAGACCAGTGAGACCGGAAATGTAATGGACACGCCGAAGGACGCAAAGTACGGCTTCACTCACGATCAGCTCATCGAAGGCTACCGCATACTCAAGGAAAAGGGCGCGAAGACTTTCGGAATGCACTCTTTCCTTGCGAGCAACACCCTCACCAACGACTACTACCCTGTTCTTGCGGGAATACTGTTCAGAACGGCAGTTGAGGCCAAGGAGAAGACCGGCGTTGAACTCAGCTTCATCGACCTTTCCGGCGGCGTCGGCATCGCATACCGCCCCGATCAGACCGAAAACGACATCAAGGTCATCGGCGAGGGCGTAAGAAAGGCTTACGAGGAGATACTCGTTCCCGCCGGACTCGGCAATATCTCGCTCTGCACTGAGCTCGGAAGATTCATGCTCGCTCCCAACGGTATGCTCATCACCACGGCTATCCGCGAAAAGCACATATACAAGGAATACATCGGCGTTGACGCGTGTGCCGCAAACCTCATGCGCCCCGCTATATACGGCTCCTACCACCACATTACCGTCCTCGGCAAGGAGAATGCTCCCCACGATCACGTTTACGATATCGTAGGCGGTCTCTGTGAGAACTGCGACAAGTTCGCAAAGGACAGAGAGCTTCCGGAGATCGGAATGGGCGATATCATTGCTATCCATGATGCCGGCGCTCACGGCTTCTCCATGGGCTACAACTACAACGGAAAACTGCGTTCCGCAGAAGTCCTGCTGAAAGAGGACGGAAGCTGGAAGATGATCCGCCGCGCCGAGACCCCGAAAGACTATTTCCGCACCTTCGATTTCAGCGAATACAGCTTTGAGGACTGATTACCGTGACCTTTGACTACTGCCCCCGCTGCGGGGAAAAGCTCGTACCGAAGCAGATAGGCGATGAGGGCGATGTTCCTTTTTGCGGGAAATGCGAACGTCCGTTCTTTCCCTACTCCTCGCCCTGCGTCATCTGCCTTTGCGTAAGCGAGAATGACGATGTGCTGCTGATAAAGCAGAGTTACGGCATTATCCGCTTTGTCTGCGTAGCGGGATACATAAAAGCCGGTGAGAATGCAGAAGATGCCGCAAAACGCGAGATCGCGGAAGAGACCGGGCTTGAGATGACCGGCGCCCGCTTTCTGTACAGCAAATACTATGACAAGCATGACAACCTCATGCTGGCATTCCTGTGCCGGGTGAAAAAGGCGGAACCCCGCATTTCCTCCGAACTTACCGAGGCTCATTGGTTCTCGCCCAAAGACGCCGAAAATGCGCTCTTTCAGGGCGCTTACGGGATAGATATGCTGCATGAGTGGCAGAGACTTCGTGACAGGGGGCTTCTTGAAATATGAGAATGAGAAAGAAGAAGTACCTGGACGAGCGCCTTGAAGCCTGCAAAGATGTATGTCTCGGCTGGATACCCGATCCTGTTCACGCAAACGGAGAAATATGCACGGCGGACATTGCGGGGATATTCGGAAACTCCGCTCCCCTGCACCTCGAAATAGGCTGCGGCAAGGGCAGATTCGCCAATACGACAGCACAGCTGCACCCGGATATCAACTTTATCGCCGTGGAGCAGACGCCGAATGTTATTGTTGCGGCTATGGAACAGACGAAGGAACTGGGACTGCCAAACCTGCGGTACTTTATGGGGAAAGCCGAGTACCTGCGGAATGTGCTGGCTCCCGACAGCGTTGAGCAGATATATCTGAATTTCAGCTGTCCGTTCCCAAAAACAAAGTACGCGAAGCATCGCCTCACTCACAAGCGTTTTCTCGATATTTACCGGGAAATACTGATAAACGGCGGAAAGATCATACAAAAGACCGATAACCGCGATTTCTTTGAGTTTTCGCTGGAAAGCCTCAGAGAAAACGGGTTTGAGCTTGTTTTCGTGACCGAAGATCTGCATAACAGCACGATAACCGGGAATATTATTACGGAATATGAACAGCGTTTTCTGTCACAGGGACTTCCTATTTATTACCTCGAAGCAGTAAACAAAAAGTGACAATTTTAGTAAAAATTGCATAGAAACTCTTTACAAATCCAAAAAAATATTGTATAATACAATTAGCTTAATTTTTAATAACCGAAAGGAATGATAACAATGGGCAAATTAACCGCACTTATCACTATCGCCGCTCTCGCGGGCGTCGGATTCTATGTAGGCAAGAAGCTTATCGAAAAGCGCAATGCCGAGGAAGAAGAACGTGCTCAGCACGTTTATGAGGACGATTCAGAGTTCTACGCAGAGGAAAAGCACTCTACTCCCAAAGAAAAGCTCCAGAAGGCTTCCCTTTTCGCTGTAGGTGCTATCAAGACCGGAACCGAAAAGTTCAAGGAGGGTATCGACGATATAATCAATAACGATATGATCTCCAAGGGCGAAGCTACAGTTGCAGAAACCAAGGAAAAGGCTGTCGAGACAAAGGACAAGGCTGTGAACTTCGCAAAGTCCACCGGCGATAATATCAAGGAAGGCTTCGAGAACATCAAGAACAAGGTTACTCATAAGGCAGAAGATATTGCTGACGAGACTGGCGCTTCCGATCTCGCAGAGGCTATCGAAAAGGACGTTGACGAGCTTACAGATAAGGCTGTTGACATGGCTGAGGCTATAAAAGATCCCGAGCCTATAATCGAACAGGCTGTTGACGCAGTTCAGAATACAGTTGACGAAATAGCTCACGAGACCGAGGAAAAGATCGAAGAAGCAAAGGACGAGATCTCCGAAGCCGCTGACGATATCAACAGCATTTCCATTGGCAGCGCCGATTCCGAGGCAGTAGAGACATTCGATTTCAGCAATCCCGAACAGCTCTGATCCCGTAACACGATACAATGATCAAACCGGACAGTTGATACTGCCCGGTTTTGTTGTATTATATTGCTCCTCCTCCGCCTACCCATGAGTCACCCCAGATGTTTTCATATTCGTGATCCAGTTCGTAGTAACCTATCTGCTCCGGACGGAAGCTGTCCGGGTCGGAAGCGTAGATGAACACCGTACCGTATTCTCTTTCGCCCATTCGATATTCGACGTAATCGCATCCGTTCACCTGAAGAACGTAGATTTCCGGCTCGTGGAAAAACAGCATATCACTGTATTCGCCTTCAAGAAGCTCGTAATAATAGTCGCATTCCCCTTTTTCTATCAGATAATCGGAGAATTCACTGAAACGATCATAATTCTCCTTTATATCGCTCAGATAACTTCTGTATGCACCGTCACAGCAGCTTTTGTATTTCGCATATTCCGATGCACGGTATATCAAAAAAAGAATAAACGGCAAAAAACATATAAACAGTAAAGTGAACAGAACGATAACCGTTCTGCGCGCGGTCTTTTTTGAAACTACCATATAACTCACCTGCCTTGACAGAATTATAGCACAGGGAGCCGGCAAATGCAATTACAAAGCGGTTACAATCTGTTTACAAATGGTTACAAAAAAAACACGGCGGAGATACTTCCCCGCCGTGTCTTCGTTACGCTTCCGTTTCAAGCAGCTCGTTGTGTTTGAAGAACAAAGAAATGCTCCACAAAGCGGAGAGAGCTACGAGAACATATACGATCCTGCTTATTATGCTTTCCGAGCCGCCGCAGAGCCATGCCACAAGGTCAAACTGGAAAAGTCCCACAAGACCCCAGTTTATTCCGCCTACGACAAGCAGAAAAAGCGCTATTCTATCAATTATTCTCATATTACCGTGTTCCTTTGCCTGTTTTGCCGCCATGCACATAAGTACAAATGAGCGGCTGTGATTATTATGACCTGCTTTCTGTCTCATATTCATTTAAAATGTACAATTTTCTTTGTTGAAAAATGCAAAATCGTTAAAAATCTGTAAAATGTGGAAAAAGGTATTGACAAATCCGTTATGATGTATTATAATGTAATAGTCGCTTGAAGATGTGGGAGTTTAGCTCAGCTGGGA
>DEWH01000025.1:119546-168367 GCA_002363155.1 Ruminococcaceae bacterium UBA3215
TTCGAGCCCTGTAACTCCCACCAAACAAGTGATTTTTTTCTAAACGGCCCGGTAGTTCAGCTGGTTAGAACGCTAGCCTGTCACGCTAGAGGTCATGGGTTCGAGCCCCATTCGGGTCGCCAGCGCATTACCTGCGCATATAATATGTCTTCCGGTGCGGATTTAGCTCATCTGGTAGAGCGCCACCTTGCCAAGGTGGAGGTAGCGAGTTCGAGCCTCGTAATCCGCTCCATAGCCCTTGCAAAAGCGGGGGCAATGCTTTTATTTTTGTAAAAATGTTCGCGTTCTACAAAAGTAAAAGCTACGGCGCTATAGCCAAGTGGTAAGGCGTGGGTCTGCAACACCCTGATCCCCAGTTCAAATCTGGGTGGCGCCTCCAGCCCGCGACGGCGGGCAGCGAATCCGCCTACAGTTTCATCTGTGGGCGGATTTTTTTTGTCGTATCACAAACTATATCAGAAGATTTGAAACTCTTGTGCGGAAACGCCCCGCCGCGAATCCGCCTATGGTTTTCCGTAGGCGGGTTATTTTTTCGCCCGTATCACCAGAGTTATCATAAAATCCAAATCGTTCGGCACAGATATCATCTCTTTCCTGTCTATGATCGATATCTGCGGAAAGAATACCCATTCCTACGGTTCGCAGATTGACTTTTACTGCTCTCCGATGTACAATGAAGAAAAAAGAAGGAGGGTCTTGGAATGGATCAGACAAAAACAGGAAAGTTCATTTCTGAACTTCGCAAGGAAAAGGAAATGACACAAACAGAGCTTGCGGGGATCATCGGCGTAAGTGAAAAAACTGTTTCAAAATGGGAGACAGGACGCGGTATGCCGGAAATATCCACATTGCCTGTCCTGTGCGAAACTCTCGGAATAAGCGTAAATGAACTGCTTACAGGAGAGAGGGTTCCCGCGGAAAGCTATACCGAGCAGGCAGAAGAAAATATGGTAACACTGCTGAAAGACAG
This sequence comes from Ruminococcaceae bacterium UBA3215, assembly GCA_002363155.1. Classification (GTDB taxonomy): domain Bacteria; phylum Bacillota; class Clostridia; order Oscillospirales; family Ruminococcaceae; genus Ruminiclostridium_E. Next base: position 120,517 of record DEWH01000025.1, read on the forward strand.
CAAAAGCTACAACAAGGACAGATCCGTTCTTGCGGTGGCTGTGCCTATAATAACTGTAACTGCAATTATCCTCATTTTGATACATTCGTGGGGACAGGGAATGTATATGTGGTTCATAGACTTACCTTCAATAATCGTGATCTTTGTAATAACTACAGTATTTCTTATAGCATCTGGCTGCTACGGCGATATCTGGAAAGCGTTTATTTATTCGGCAGGTTTCGGCACTCCGACAGAGGAACAGCTTTTGAATTCATTAACAGCGGTAAGACTTGCGGGGAAAACTATGCTCGCCTCGGGTTCTTTGCTTGCGATGATCTCAGCGATAAATTCACTTATGTTATTTGCTGATATCGATATTTTTCTGCTTGCTATGGCAATGGTGCCGCTCGAACTTCTTTACGGTCTTCTGGGGTATCTCCTGTCTTTGCCGATAAAAGCGAGGATCGAACGGGAGATCGTAAAAATGCATTAACTGCTTCACAAAGTCAGTAATAGCTTTTTGCAGTTCAGCTCAGAAAGCAAACACAGCGGCCAAAATCCCGTCCCGGGTTTACCGAGACGGGATTTTGGCTGTTTTATTTACCATATCAGTCAAACTGTTCGGAGGCAGATTTAAGAAGCTCGATTATCGGGAGATGCTGAGGACAGACTCCTTCACACTGACCGCAGGCGATACAGTCACCGGCACGCGATACCGGAGCTATATGGCTGTTGTAGAAATTCTTTGCGCGCCAGTCGTTTCCATAGACTCTTACGGCATTCACAAGACTGAAAACGTCGGGTATCTTTATGCCCTGCGGACAGCCGTCACAGCAATATCTGCACGATGTGCAGCCGATAGTCGGCTTGCCGAGCATTATTTCTTTTGCTTTTTCGATTACTTCTTTTTCTTTCTCCGAAATAGGTTCAAAATCGGTGAATGTCGAAATATTATCGGTCATCTGCGCTTCATTGGACATACCGGAAAGTATCGTCATAACTCCGGGCAGAGAACCGACAAACCGCAGAGCCCATGATGCCGCAGATGCACCGGGTCTTTCGGCATTGAAGAGATCGAGTATCTCCGGCACGGGAGAAGCGAGAGTTCCGCCCTTTACCGGCTCCATAACTATGATCGGGATATTTCTTTCATGCAGTATCTCATACAGCTTTCCCGACGCTATGACAGGGTTGTCCCAGTCGGCGTAGTTGAGCTGTATCTGCACGAATTCAACCTCCGGGTGATCGTCGAGAAGCTTTTCGAGCAGAGCCGGCGAACCGTGGAACGAGAAGCCGAAGTGCTTTATCTTTCCCTCTTCCCTTTTCTTCACGCCCCATTCAAAGCAGTTCAGACGCTCGTATGTATTGTAATTTCCGCCTTCCTCGATAGAGTGAAGAAGGTAGTAGTCGAAATAATCCACGCCTGCACGCTCGCGCTGTATATCAAATATCCTGTCGCGGTCTTCCTCAGTCTTTAGTTCCCAAGCCGGGAGCTTGGTAGCAAGATAAAAGCTGTCACGCGGGTAGCGCTTTACCACGCATTCCCTCGCTGCCACTTCCGAACGTCCTCCGTGATATACATAAGCCGTATCGAAATAGTTGAGACCTGCCGACATATACTTATCAACCATTTTACAGACTTCATCATAGTTGATCGCGCCGTCCTTTTCCGGCAGTCTCATAAGTCCGAATCCGAGCTTCGGCATCTTTGCGGTATCAATAGCCATATTGCCCTCCTTGTTATGAATGCGGCATCTCTCCGCCGTTTACAGGCAGAGAGATGCGTCAATGCTGAATGAATGATCAGCCGATCTTTCTGAAAACAGGAATAACGTCGAGAGGTGCGGGGACTGTAACTGTCTTTCCACCGTCAAATACCTGCTTATTCTCAAGAGATTCCCACTTTCCGGCAGGCAGATAGACCTCACGCTCTCTTGCGCCCAGCTCCATTACCGGAGCAACGAGATACTCGGAACCGAACATGAACTGCTCGGGAAGATCCCAGCACTTCTTATCCTCCGGGAACTCATAGAACATCGTTCTGATAAGCGGTGCGCCAGTCTTTGCAGTCTCTTCCATAAGCGAAGCAACATAGTCCTTCAGCGACAGACGTACATCGAGATACTTCTTCATTATATTGAAGCATTCGTCGCCGTAGCTCCAGATCTCATTCGGGTGACCGGTATAGAGATATCCGCCGCCGAAATCTCTGTCGTCGAGAGCCGGGATATCCCAGTCCGGACCGCGGTTGCCGTGCATACGGAATACCGGGCAGAACACACCGAACTGATACCAGCGTATAAGAAGCTCAATGAAGTCGGGGTCACTGCTGTCCTCGGTCATAAATCCGCCGATATCCGTAGTCCACCACGGTATTCCCGCAAGTCCCATGCTCTGACCCGCAATTACCTGATCCCTGAACGACTCGAAATTGGACTGCACGTCGCCTGTCCACACAAGTCCGCGGTATTTCTGACCGCCTACCCATGTCGAACGCACAAGGCTTACGAAATCGTTATTGCCGTCGGCGGTAAATCCGTCGTAGAACGCTTTCAGATACATCTTCGGGTATTCGCAGCCCACCTTCGAGCCGCGTCCGCTGTAGTAGCGGTAGTTGTCAAAGTCGTATGTGGTGCTGTCAGGCTCGGAGTTGTCAAGCCAGAAGAGGTCTATGCCGAGTTCGCGGTAGTTTCTCTTGCAGCACTGCCAGATATAGTCTCTTGCTTCGGGATTGAAGAAATCCACGGTGCCGCAGTCGCCCTGGTAGTCGTAAGTCTGTATGGAGCCGGTCTCTGTGGTGCTTAAAAGTCCGTGCTGATCCATGGGGTAGTAGTTCTCGCTGCGCTTGTCAACGGACGGCCATACCGAAACCATCACCTTTGTTCCCATAGCGTGGAGCTCGTCGGTCATAGCCTTGACCTTATCCTTCGGCCAGTACTTCTCGTCGAACTTCCAGTCGCCCTGGTAAGGCCAGTGGAAGAAGTCGATGACGATAACATCGAGGTGAATGCCAAGCTCCTTGTATTTTCTTGCAACTTCGAGGACTTCCTCGGGGGTGCGGTAACGGAGCTTGCACTGCCAGAGACCGAGGTAATCCCTGCTCATTACGGGAGCGCGTCCCACACACTCGGTATAGTTCTCAACGATCTTCGCGGGAGTCTTGTCCGCGGTGATCCAGTAGTCCACCATATCCGATTCGTCGGAGATCCACTTTGTTATGTTCTTACCGAATGCCGCTTCGCCGGTAGCGGGATTGTTCCAGAGCATACCGTAACCGCGGTCGGAAATAACGAACGGAACGGAGACCTGGGAATTGCGCTGTTCAAGCGGAAGAACGCAGCCCTTGAGATCGAGTATGGGCATCTGATACTGACCCATTCCGTACAGCTTCTCGTCCGGGTCCGACTCAAAGCGGACAGTGATCCTGAAATCATCGGAAGAATTGCCCTTGTATTCGCGGGAGAAGATCTTGTAGCAGATAGACTCCTTTCGTATCGAACCGCCGTAGCAGCTGTAATATTCCTGGAGAATAAGCTTGCTGTCGTGATAGAAGCAGATAATGCCGACTTCGTTGACGGTAGCTTTTATATGCCCGTTTGATATCTCGGCACAGCGCTTTTCGCTGTCTATTGCGATATTCGAGTTATGGCTGACTTCTTCGGTGAGCGCATGGGCGTGTTCCGGCATACGGTTCAGCTTCGTTGCGCGTACTCTCAGCGCATTTCTGCCCCAGCCCTCTATCCTGAGTGTTTCATTGCGCAGTCTTACGATCAGCGCCCCGTCATCATCATAAAATCTTATCATGTCATTACTCCTCCGGCAACCGGTAATTATTGAATAATTCTATTATAAATGATTTGCGGATAAATTGCAACAATTTTGCCAAATTTATTTTCCGATATTGCTAAGTGCTTATATATATGATATAATAAGACAGAAAAATCTTTTTTTATGCAACCATTTCCATAAAATCGCGTCTATATGTATGAGACGTAATAAACGCCCTGCCTCCGGAGGAAAAAATGGAAGACATACAGATAGTTGAAATGTACTGGGAGCGAAACGAATCCGCAATCAGCGAAACACAGTCAAAATACGGGTCATATCTGCGCCGGATAGCTTACAACATTCTTGCAAACGACGAGGACAGCGGAGAATGCGAGAACGATACATACTACCGGGCGTGGGAATCTATCCCGCCCAACAAGCCGGTGAAACTTTCCGCCTATCTGTCCGCAATAACCCGCAATCTTGCGATATCACTGTTCCGAAGCAGGAATACCGCATCAAGAGCCGGTTCGCAGTACGCACTCTCCCTTGACGAGCTCGGTGAATGCGTTTCCGGGAACGATACGGTAGAGAGCGCGGCGGAATCCGGTATGATCGCAAAGAGCATCAGCGCTTTTCTGCGCACACTTCCGCAGGAATCCCGCATCATCTTTGTATGCAGATACTTCTACAACGACTCGATAAGCGATATAGCCGGATATTTCGGTGCAACCGAGGCAAAGATAAAAAGCTCGCTTTTCCGTACAAGAAAAGCGCTTAAAGAGCATCTCGCCAAAGAAGGTATTGAGGTTTGAGGAGGTCAGTTATGAAAAAAGACAAGCTTTCCGATGCTGTCGGAATGATCGACAGCGATATCATAGAAGAAGCCGATGAGAAAAGACAGGCAGGTGCGCAGAAGCCAATACGAAGCAGAAAACCGATATATGCCGCTGTCGCAGTATTCACCGCCGCGGCAGCTGCAATAACCGGTATCATAGTCGTTCCGCGTCTTACCAATACCGGCATATCCACCGAGCCTGCCGATACCACGGCAGTCACCGAAGCACCGGCAACAACCGCGACCACAAGCGATGATGCCGTTACTGCAAAGATGTCACTGCCCTTTGCAAGAGAAAGACTGCGTAGTGACCTGATCTCCGGCATAGAAGCCGTAGGCTCCGACGGCGGAGATATCGCTGCGGACAGCGAATTCCGCATCAGCCTGTTCAAGGACGTATCCGAGGACGAGCTGCGCTCACACCTTAAACTCGAACCGCAGAACGAATTCACGCTTACCCGCGGAACCGACGGTTCCTACCTGCTCAAAGCCGACAACTCCTTCGACAAGGGCAGTATGGTGCGCTTCACCGCCGAGGACGACAACGGCGATGTATGTGACAGCTGGGCTTTCCGCACCGCGGAGAAGTTCGAGATCTCGACCACATACCCCTACGACGGCTACACCGGCTTTTCGCAGTACGGCGGTATCGAGATCGAATTCACCACAAAACCGCTGCTCAGCGGCGTAAAGGATCATCTTGAGATCTCGCCGGCAGCAAGCTATGATCTCAACGTCAATGACAGAACCGTGTACATCATTCCGAAAAACGGACTCAAGACCAACACCGCATATACCGTGACGCTTAAAGCCGGGCTTCCGTCCACATACGGCGAAGAGCTGAAAGAGGACTTCACATTCACATTCCGCACCAGCGCGTACGACTCCATTGACGGGCATTCCTTCCTGTTCACCGGAAGCTCCTCCAGCGGATTCTCGGAGACATTTCTCCCCGATGACCAGCCCTGTGTTGAGATACGCTGCTCCGACGATCTCCGCCAGCTTGAATTTGAGACACACCTCTACCGCTTCGGCAGCTCCGACGATTACTTCGATGCAATAAAAGAGCGTGCCGGAAGCGCATGGTCAAATGACCCGATCACCGATACTTCCGGGCTTACCGAGGTTTTCTCGTCAAAGGAAGTTCCCTTTTCCCGTGAAGACAGCAGGAACTACTACTATAAACAAAGCTATGTGATGCTCCCTGACGGTCTCGCGGAGGGTTACTATATCGCGGATATCAGCACGACCGACAAGAACGGTGCGCTGTTCAATATCCAGTATATGGTGCAGATAGCTCCTCTCTCCGTCTATGCCCTCAGTCTCGGAGAAGAGAACGTGTTCTTCGTGAACGATACCGTTACCGGTCAGCCCGCATCGGGCGCCGCAGTCTCCCTTACCGTCGGTGACAATGAATACAGCGGAACTGTGGATAAGGACGGTCTTGCATATATAAAGACCGAAGGCGAGCACGGAAAGGCTGTGCTCAATATCGGAGCAAAGGGTACACGCTACATCGACAGCTATGTTCTTTCCGACGCGGAAGATATCGTATATGAAGATCTCTACTACCTGTACCTTTACACAGACCGCGAAGCTTATCTCCCCACCGACACCGTGAATGTAATGGGCGTTATCGTTCCGAAATCAAGTGAAACGGAACTGCCGGAAGACCTTACCCTCGTTCTCGACAGCGTATCAAAGCCGGTGACAGTTGCTCCCGACGGAACTTTCCGCGTGCAGTTCTCACTGGATTCGCACCTCGATTCCTGGTGGAACCCGATCACGCTTAAAAGTGGGTCAGACGAGATCATCAGCAAGAATATCCAGATACACGAATACGAAAAGCCCACCTATGTCATCGACGTAAACGCGCCGGAGTATGTTGTACTGCCCCAGCTCGAACCTTTTGAGATCACCTTTGACGCGTCATACTACGAAGGAACACCCGCAGAAGGGCTTATCCTGCACTACAATCAGTACAGCGCAGGCAAAAGCACCCCCGAGATGCCGAAAACCGACGCTCTCGGAAGAGCTTCCGCAATGATAGATATTCAGCCGAGCGAATATGAAAATTCATGGAAGATGAGTCTCGCAGGTGTGAATTTTAATCTGTCCGGCGTTGAGAACGATTATTCGTCATACGGGACAGGAGTATCTGTATTCTTCCGTGACAGAATGGACGAAACGGAGTACGATCCCGACACCCGTTCCCTCACAGTTTCCCTCTACGATATGAACTTTGACCGTGTAGAAGATTTCCTTGCATCAACGACCTATGACGGGTACTACCACTGGGGCGGAAATTACAAGATCCTGAAAGGCGCCCCGGAAGATGCGCAGGTAAGCATCGAGATAACCCGTTCGTGGAACGAGGAAACAGAAAACGGAAGCTACTACGACTATATAGAGAAAAAGCAGGTAAAACTGTATAAATATAACCACATGGAGGAAACATACGGTCCGTTCTACGCGGATACCGAGAACGGCAAGGCTGTGTTCACCGACCTTCCCACCGACAAGAAAGGCTTCTACCGCATTGTCGTAAGGTTCAGTGACAGCCTCGGTCAGACAGTTGAGGACAACGTATATATCGGCGACAGTCTCAGCGGACTTATGGTCTATACCGAAGACGGCAGTACTATGTTCTACGATGAGACTTCAAAGAACCTCGTATTCCGCCTTGACGCAGCAACACAGACACAGCGCGACGCGAACTATTATCTTAACTACCCTGCCTTCACCGAGGACGAGAATATCCGCTTCGATCTGATATGCAGCAACGGCGACAATAAATTCACCGGAAAGGTGCTGTTCGCGGTATATCGCAGCGACTTCCTGACCTACGAGATACACGATCTTAACGACAGCCGCAGCTTCAACTTCCGGGCAACGAAGGACTGCATACCGGACGCGGTATTCTGCGGAGCTTTCTTCGACGGGAAGCACGTCTATAAGGCTTACGGCAGCAGGCTTCTCTATGCGCCGGAAGAGCGCGGATTAAAGCTCACTGCCACTTCTGACCGCGACAAGTATGACGCGGGAGATTACGCAACTCTCAATATCAATGTAAAAGACGTGAACGGCAGCCCGGCAGGCGGTGCTACTGTCCTGCTGAGCATCGTTGACGAGGCTGCATTCGCAGTTGCGGATCAGCAGGCAGATCCGCTCAACGATATTTACCGATATATCAACTACCCCAGCGCCGTGGATTACCTAAGCTATATCCAGCATTTCGCAGTACAGGGCGGCGGCGGTGAGAAGGGCGGCGGCGGTCCGTCGTCTGTAAGAAAGGATTTCAAGGACACAGCGTATTTCGATACAGGCGAGACAGGCGACTACGGAAACGCGTACTTCACCGTGAAACTCCCGGATAACCTCACCACATGGCGCGCCACATTCATTGCGATCTACGAGACAGAAGACGGCAGAATGCTTGCCGGAGCGACGAAGATGCCGGTAGTTTCCACCCGCCCGCTGTTCATCACTCCGATAGTGCATGAAACATTCGTTGCCGGAGACGATATCGCGGTGAGCGCAAAATGCGCGGGACTCCCGGCAGGCGAAAAGATATCGGTGAACATCACCGGCGGAGATACCGACGAAACTGTTATGATAGGACAGCAGGAGACCGCAAACTTCGGCAAGCTTCCCGCCGGGGAATACAAGGTGCTGTTCAGCGCCGAGTACGATGATAACTATGATGCCGTCGAAAAGACTATAACCGTTGTCGATACCCTGCTTGAAACGTATATCACCAATTCCTGCGATCTTCCGGAGCTTACATCACATATCGCACCCACAAAGTGGCCTGCGCAGATAGCTTTCTTCGACAAGGAGTATATGTTCAATACCAGACTCCTGTACAATCTCGCCTGCTACAGCGGCGAAAGTCTCGATATGCGGCTCGGAGCGGCTTACGCTGCAAAAGAGCTTGGATATATGACGGACGGCGAGATCGCGGAGATGTTCCGGGAAGAGACCGCCGACGGCTATGCGAGACTTCTCCCCGCCGCAGAAAAGAGCAATACCCTTACCGCGCTGATGTGCGCGGCTGTGCCGGAAGCGGTCGATCCCTCCGTGAAGCAGACATTTGAAAACGACATAGGAGCGATCGACAAGGCTCCCGCCAACTATATGGGACTTGCGGCACTCGGAGAACCGGTGCTGACCGATATCAGACAGTATATGGAAGACTGCCCGGTGGATTATGTGCCGAACGGAATTTACCTGTCTGCTGCACTTGCGTACTGCGGAGATTATCAGTCCGCTTACGACGCTTATATCCGTTACGTTCCGGATATTATCTTCAATGACAGTGACCCGGATAACCCTGTCGCTTACGTTCCCGACGAGACAGGCAAGGCAAATGAAGCATACACCAGAGCGGCGCTTATCACCGCTTCCCTGCTGAATATGCCGGAAGCGGAGTATTTCGCAAGATACCTGATATCTGACCGCACCGTTTACAGCGGATATGCGCTGGAGCTTGTGATATACCTCGAAAACTATATCCCGAAAGTCGAAGGTGACGCGGTATTCACATACGATCTTGACGGCGAGACACAGACCGTGAAGCTGGACAGACATCACCCCACATATCTTGAATTCACAAAGGCACAGTTTGAGAACGCAAACTTCAAAGTGCAGTCCGGCGCTGTATTCACCATATCCCGCTATATCGGCAGAGTTGACCGCAACGAGAGATCCCCGTCCGTTAAGGTGACCAAATCCTATGAGGGAACATTCTCCGCCGGCGAGACGATAACCGTTCATATCCACGCTTCGCCTGACTGCGCGGTTTACGATGTGATTCCCTCCTGCGGAAGAAGAACGGGCAGCAATGGCGGTCAGCTTGTACGTCTTTTCACCGATACTTCCGGATACGCGCACTACACCTTCACCGTTTCGACAGTCGGAAACTACGTCACTGAGCCTGCCGTAGTCTATAACTACAACAACGATACATGGGGAATGTCCGCAAGAAGCGAGATAACAGTCGGTGACGGAAATGACGCTGCATAAGCTTTTACGGTATGCTGCCGCAGTATTTACCGCTGCGGCAGTCTGCGCCGGCTGCGGAAATGAAGTTCCCGCTCCGTCAGCGGAAACAGCAGTGGCTCCCCCACCGCCCGTGTTAACAGCGGAAAGTGAGCCGGAGCCTGTCAGCCACACCGGATATCTCGACTGCCTTTATTATGACGACAGCGAGTTCTGGCTCTATGACCAGCGCAGCAGGATATATGACACGGACGGTGCTGTGCTGTGCGGAGTTGCTCCGCATCACCTTGCCGCCGGGCATTTCATTGCCGGAATGTACCGTACAGCGGCAGAGAGCCGTGATGATATCGAGACCGTGGTGCTTGTGGCACCAATGCACTATGACACGGCAAATACGCTCTGTACAAGCTATAAGAGCCGCAGAACCGCTTTCGGCATCGCAGAGACCGACACGGAGATAACCGATATGTTCGTTTCCCGGCTCGACGCGGCGGAAGATGACTACATGACCGAGTTCGATCACAGCGCTTCCTCCCACATACCGTTCATAAAGTATTACCTCCCCGACGCGAAGATAGCATGCCTGCTGGTTTCGCCGAAAGAGAAAGCGGATATCCCCGCACGGCTTTCGGAACTGCTGTACGAGATTTCGCAGATGAAGAACTGCCTTTTTGCATTTTCTATTGATTTCTCCCACTACCTTGATCCGTTTGATGCGAACGCCCATGACAAGGAGACATACGACGCGGTGATCTCCGGCGATACGGGCAGGATAGAGCATTTCACAAATTCCAATGTCGATACGCCCTACTGTCTCAGCACATTCGTGCGGCTTTCGGAAAAGCTTGGCGGGAGTATTGTTTCCGCCGATAACGGGAACACCTACACTGTCGGCTGCATACCATACAGCCGTTCGCAGTTTCCGGACGGCGTCACAAGCTATTTTGTCTTTCTTTCATCACGCGGCAGCGGCTGAGACGGCATCTGCGCTTTCGTACTTGTCCTGCGCGGACGGCGCCAGCCTGCGCGGCTGGATCGCGCAAGGGCAAAGCCCTTGACCCGAATGACCGTAAAACGGAGATAAGATAGTCTCATCAAAGATAAAGATAACCGCTGAATGTGTTTGCATTCAGCGGTTAGTCTTTCATTTTCACAGATGTTCGGATCTCCGTGGTACGGGATCGGGTGCAGGGCTTTCCCTGCCGCGGGACGGGGGCGCGCAGCCCCAGCGCTGTCCGCGAGGACGTCTGTCGGAAAAGTTCCTTTTCCGACAGACTGAACGGACTTCCGGGTTATCCGGAAGTCCGTTGTTTTTGATATCTAATGTTACAGTTTTGCCGGGTCAGCTCTCTATCAGCTCTTCGAGAGCAGCATACAGCTTATCCGGCTCCACAGGCTTTGAAAGGTGCGCGTTCATACCTGCCTGGAGAGAGTTCTGTACGTCCTCGTCAAAAGCGTTTGCTGTCATTGCGATTATCGGTACGCAAGCCGCATCAGCGCGATCCATAGCGCGGATCTCGGCAGTAGAGGCAAGCCCGTCCATTACCGGCATACGGACGTCCATCAGCACCGCGTCATAATAATGTTCCGGACTTGCGGCGAACATCTCCGCGGCGATCTTTCCGTTGACGGCGTGCTCCGCGATCATTCCCTTCATTTTAAGTATCTTCTTCATTATCTCGGCATTTATGGCAACATCTTCCGCAAGAAGTATGCGCTTCCCGGAAAGATCCGCCTTGTGCTTACTGCGTGCAGATGCGGCATTCCTTGTGCGGTACGCTTTTTCAAACGCGCTCATCACATTTTCCTGCATGAGCGGCTTTGACATAAACCCGTCCACGCCCGCTTCTACCGCTTCCTCCTCTATATCGTCACAGCTGAACGCTGAAAGTATTATCACCGCAGAATCGTTCCCCGTTATCTTGCGCAGTTCACGGGTCACCTCAATTCCGTCCCTGTCCGGCATTTTAAGATCCACAAGGATAAGATCGTAGGCTTCGTGACGCGCGGCGGCAAGCTTCACACTCTCCAGAGCGTCATCTCCGCCGGTGCATATATCTGCCGAGATACCCATATCCTGGAGAACAGTACCCGTGTGGCTGCGGTCATTTTCGTTGTCATCTATAACCAGCACCTTCATATCCTGCGGTCTTATCTCGCCGTCCGGATCGTTCTTTCTGTCGGATATCTTCAGCGTCACATTCACGGTGAACTCCGTGCCTTCGCCTTTCCGGGATTTTACGGAGATATCGCCGTTCATCATAGCAACGATATTCTTTGTTATCGCCATGCCCAGACCGGTACCGCCGTACTTATTGGTGGTTGCGCCGTCCTCCTGGCTGAACGCCTCAAACAGGCGCGGCAGGAACTTCTCGTCCATACCTATTCCGGTATCCCGCATTACGAAACGCAGCGTACACTGGTCATTATACTGCGCCGCATTCTCCACTATAAATGTGACTGAACCGCCCTCCGGGGTGAATTTGACAGCGTTTCCGAGAATATTGATCAGCACCTGTTTCAGCTTCATATCGTCGCCGATATAATAGTCGGCAAGCTCACCGATAACGCGGAAATCATATTTAAGCCCCTTGTCCCGGCACTGACCGCTTATCATGGTGTTGATCTGATCGAGCATTGCTCCGAAGCGGAACTCCTCGTTCTTTATCACCATGCGTCCGCTCTCGATTCGGCTCATATCAAGAATGTCGTTGATAAGACCGAGAAGATGCTTGGCGCTTCCGTTTATCTTTTCGAGCTGTTCACGGGTCTCCGGCGAAAGATCCTTCTCCTTGAGCGCTATGTTGTCAAGGCCGATGATAGCATTCATGGGCGTTCTTATCTCATGGCTCATATTTGAGAGAAACGCTGTCTTTGCAATATTTGCCTGCTTTGCTTCCTCAAGCGCAAGAGTGAGGGCTTCGTTGCGCTCCTGCTGCTCTCTTATAACATCGGTCATATCGCTTTTCAGCAGTATATAGAACTTTGTCTCCTTATCGATGGCATAGAACGCGAAACGCTTGTTATAAAGCTCTCCGTCGATGTCACAGATCAGATCGACAGTGTACGGTTCACTCTCTTCAAGCTTCTTTTCTATTGTATCCGGAGAAAGAGCGTCAAGCAGTTCTTTCCTGTCATGGTGCTTTGCAGAAGCGGCAGAAATGACCTGATCGCGGATATAATCCATATACGAACCGCTCTTTTTTCGCGGGAAGATATTCCCTTTTCTCGCATTTTTCGGATCGCCGATAACAACACCGTAGCTTCCGCTTACAACATAGCTTACCATATCATACTGGCTTGCAAGCACCTTGGAATTGAGGACTTCGGTCACCTTTTCCGAGTTGTACTCCGACTCGACACCGAGAACGATGATATCACCGGTCTCCGGGTCCTTCCTCATCGACGCGGAGTAGCGTATAAAGCACTGACGTCCGGACTGACGCTTCGAGAAAATGACAAGCGAAGCCGGCTGTTCGCCGAGATAGTAGCGCTGCCTGAGATTTTCAAGATCGAAAGTCTTTATATAGTTTTCCCTGTCCGATTCAAGCGGCATATTGTCTATGCGCGCCTTAAGAAGCTCCTCTATTTTGGCGCCCACACGGTCGGTATAGTAAAGATCCCTGCCGCGGACTTCCTCGACCACTCCCTTTGTGAGATTGGAGCGCAGTGCCGCAAGGCTGTCGTCTGCCATAGCGTTCAGCTCCTTGTTGAGCTCGTTGTACATAGCCTCAGCCTGGTTCTGGCTCTCTTTAAGTTCGGAAACATCGAAATATGTACAGTATGCGTAAACATCGTCGCCGTCGCTGATAAAAGCATAGTTTATGCAGACCCATATCCACTTTCCGGACATGGTGAGCTTGCGGACAGTGACGTTGTTCTTTCCGTCACGGGTGACATGATGCCGGAACAGATATGAGATCACATCTCTGTCATCGGGGTGTATGGTCTTCATGGTCCCGCCGGATTCGAGACGTATGAAGTCCTCCGAAGTGCATTCCATCATATCGGTGAACTCCTTTGAGCACCAGACAGGATAGTATGTGCCGTCCTTCCCGACTTTCATAAGTACAGAATTGTTGTCGAGAGAATAGAACAGTTTCTTATAGAACTCATTGTTAAACCCCAGCATATTGACCCTCCGTGCAATAAGAATCCGCCTGTACTTTAACTATTATATCATAAATCAAAGCAATTTACAAGACCGTCAGTTTATGTTTATCCCGTTATGCCGCCGCACGCCGCTCCTTTTCGCAGGATATATCAAGCCTCTCCCCGTCCGTGACAAATGCGACAGTGCCGTTTATATCGGTGCGGTATATCTGCGCGCCGAGGGAGGAGTAGAGCTGAAGGATATTGGGGTGCGGGTGGCCGAAGTCATTCTGCTCTCCGCAGCTGAATACAGCGTATTCCGGCGACACAGCCTGAACGAATGCTCTTGTGCTTGATGAACCGCTTCCGTGATGCGGGACTTTTATAACGTCCGCCGAAATGTCGGCTCCGGAAGCTATGATATCATGCTCCGCTTCATTTTCGATATCCCCGCAGAACAGGAAGCTTCTGCTGCCGAACCTGTAACGCACTGCCGCAGACATATTGTTGAGATCATCATATACCGCCGCAGGTGCAATAAAATCGAGAACTCCGGCATCTCCGAGATCCGCTGACTTTCCCGGTCCGGCGTAAACGACAGGTATATCCTTCTCCTCTATAACCGACATCATATACACATACGAGCCGTATGCCGGGAGAAGCTGCTCCGGAATATCCGGCATTATCACTTCTCCCGCGCCGTATCGTTCAAGTATCCGGGACATACAGCCCATGTGGTCGGAATGCGGGTGGGATACGATCACATAGTCAAGCTCTGTCACTCCGAGCAGATTCAGCACCCGACATACATCCGGATAGCGGTCATACTCGCCGCTGTCGATCAGGATATCCGTTTCGCCGGAATGTATCAGCGCACAGTCGCCCTGACCCACATCTATGAAATAGACTGCCGCACTTCCCTCTCCGGCTTTTCCGGGAGCATTCCCGACAGCCGCACGCCCGAATTCGGCAGTAAACTCCGGGAACAGCAGTACCACCGCAGTGACGGCAAGCGCACACAAAACAAAAGCAGCGGGCGCAAAGAACTTACCGATGCTTTTTCCTGCTGCCCGTTGTCGTTTTCTGATATCTGCCGCGCTGTTTTTCGGGTCGTTTTGCTTCATTGCCCGATTCCTTTCTTCCTCCGGGAGCCGCCGGGATAAGACACCCGGCTCCGTTTCCTATCAGATCACGCCTTCCGGCTATGGTGAGTGCTTTTTCGACAAGATCGCGGTTCTCTTTCTTGTAGTATTGCAGAAGTGCGCGCTGGAGCTTCTTCTCTTCGTACTTTCTCGGTACATACACCGGCTCCAGCGTGTACGGGTCAAGCCCGGTATAAAACATCGCAGTGGAGATCGTTCCGGGCGTCGGGTAGAAGTCCTGCACCTGCTCCGGGCGGATATTATGCTTTTTGAGGAATACCGCAAGATCTACCGCGTCCTTCATAGTACAGCCCGGGTGCGAGGACATAAGATACGGAACAAGGTACTGCTCCTTACCCATGCCCTTAGTAATATCATAGAACTTCTTCTCGAACCGCTCATATACTTCTATGTGCGGCTTTCCCATATAGTCGAGCACCTTGTTGCTTGCGTGTTCGGGAGCGACTTTGAGCTGACCGCTGATATGGTTTGCGATAAGCTCCTTCATAAACTCGTCGTTACTGTCCTCGATAAGGTAATCGTAGCGTATGCCGGAGCGCACGAACACTTTCTTAACGTTCTTTATCTCCCGCATTTTCCGGAGTATCGCAAGATACTCGGTGTGATCCACTTTCATATTCGGGCAGGGCGACGGAGCAAGACATTTCTTCCCCTTGCAGAGTCCGCTTTTTATCTGCTTTTCGCAGGACGGGAAACGGAAATCCGCAGTCGGCCCTCCCACGTCATGAATATATCCCTTGAAGTCCGGCATTGCCGCAAGCTCTCTCGCTTCGTTCAGCACCGACTCCTCGCTCCTCGTCTGAATGCGTCTGCCCTGATGCAACGCAATGGAGCAGAAGTTGCAGAAGCCGAAACAGCCGCGGTTGTGTGTTATCGAGAACTCGACTTCCTTTATCGAAGGCACTCCGCCCTCTTTCTCGTACATCGGGTGATATGCCCGCATATACGGAAGCTCGTAGGCGCGGTCAAACTCGGACTGGGTAAGGCTGCGCTGGGGCGGGTTCTGTACCAGCATCACATCTCCGTGGCGCTGGACTATAGTCCGTCCGTAAACCTCGTCCTGTTCGTCGTACTGCTTCCGGCAGGCTTTCGCATAAGCTTTCTTGTTGTCGCGGACAAGCTCGAAGCTGTCGCACTGGACAGCGCCTATCGGAGTATTAACCGGCTCTGTGAGCCAGCACGTTCCGCGGATATCGTGCATATCCCGGAGCCTGTCCCCTGCTTTGAATCGGTTCCATATCTCGGTGACGGTAAGTTCGCCCATTCCGTACATCAGCAGTTCCGCTCCGCTTGACACGAGTATTGAAGGCAGAACGCAGTCGTCCCAGTAGTCGTAGTGCGCGAATCTTCGCAGGGAGGCTTCAAGTCCGCCGATCGCTATTTCCGTATCCGGGAACAGCCTTTTCAGCGTACGGCAGTACACGTTCACGGCTCTGTCCGGGCGTTTCCCGCCCTTTCCGCCTGCGCTGTAAGCATCGTCGTTGCGCTTCTTGAGTGCTACGGTGTAGTTTGAGACCATGCTGTCGATGTTTCCGCCGGTGACCATAAAGCAGTATTTCGGTTTTCCGAGACGGGTGAAATCGCTGTCCGAGACCGGCTGTGCGATCATACCCACAGTACAGCCGAAACTTTCGAGCATACGGGAGATTATGGCTATGCCGAAAGACGGGTGATCGACATAAGCGTCTCCCGTTATACAGATAAAGTCCAGCTGTTCGATGTTTCTTTCCTGCATATCCTTCCGGGATACGGGCAAGAACGGCATAGGATCACCCCTTTTTTAATGAAAAATGAATAGTGAATAGTGAATAGTGAATAATGAATAATTGAGGTGCAGCCGCACGGCGGCTGCGTATCCGGATCGTGACGGGATCCGTGATCCGGTGCGTCATTATCCGGGAATACTGATAAATCTTGCCGTGGATATATAAACCGTCCATATAACAAGGTAATGAAGCGGGTAGAAAACGTAGAAGAACCACTTTGCGAATACCGGGTGCTTTCCCTTTTTTCCGTTGGAGAAAACAGTCGGCAGAAGATATCCGATCAAAACAAACACGACATCAAGTGTGCCGTTGAATATTGCCGAGCCGTCGAACGTACCGCCGAGTATCAGCCAGAAAAACTCCATGCCTTTCCATAACGCAAGTATTATCAGAAATGCCGCAAGCCTCTTTTTCGGCATATCGCGGTAAAGATGCAGGAAAAAGATGAACACAACGCCGAACAGTTCCCATGGCGATGCGATGAGAAGCGTTGCACCGGTACAGAGTATGACCAGCAGGATCCTCTGCCATTTTTTCAGACTGCTTTCCCATGCCATTATCGCCAGCAGTCCGAACAGCAGCGTGAATATGACGTTTGTATTCCACCAGCCGTAAACCGGAACAAAAACGAGCCAGTCAAAGGGCTGTGTTATGCAGGCGAATATCAGCAGACGCAGTGCGTATTTTTTACGGTCACGCGTGTATTTGTAGCCGTCCGCGATCATTAGGAACATTACCGGCGGGCAGATAAGTGAAGCATGTGACAGGATATTCTGCCAGAGCGGCATGACCGGATACGGGTTGCTTATTCCCGGCTCTCGCATAAGAGTGAGCCACGCAAAAAGATGCCCCCAGAACATAAAGAAGATCGCTATGTACTTTACCGTGTCACGGTCAAATACCCTCAGCCTTTCAGCGTTGTTCATATAATCCCTCTCCATTGGCGGAATAACCGCCCCGCTTCGTCATGATCCGGATCCACAGCCGCACAGCGGCTGCACCACAACTATTCATTATTCATTCTTCACTATTCATTATTCACTCTTATTCATCTTCCGCTCGTACCATTCCTGCTTGGTCATTATGACCTGGCGGGGCTTGCCGCCCTCGAATCCGCCGACAACGCCGAGCTGCTCCATCGTGTCGATAAGGCGTGCGGCACGTCCGTAGCCCAGCTTCAGACGGCGCTGGAGGTAGGAGGTGGAAGCCTGTCCCGCTTCTATAACGGCTTCGATCGCTTCGTCAAGCTTGTCGTCGCTCACATCTACGCCGCCGTCGTCATCGTTATCACGGTTCTTGCCGCCCTTCTCCGCCTTCTGTGCGGCAAGTTCAGCCTGCCTGTCGATCTCGTCGATAACGCTCTGATCGTAGTCGAGGATAAACGAGTTCTTGATGAACTCCACAACGCGCTCGACTTCCTTGTCGGAGATCCAGCAGCCCTGCACACGCAGGGGCTTTACCATACCTACCGGCGCGTACAGCATATCTCCCTTGCCAAGAAGCTTTTCCGCACCGGCACCGTCGATGATAGTGCGGCTGTCCACCTGCGACGCGACTTTGAGCGCGATACGGCTCGGTATGTTCGCCTTGATGACACCGGTGACTACGTTGACCGACGGACGCTGGGTAGCGATAACAAGGTGCATTCCCGCGGCTCTCGCCATCTGCGCAAGACGGCAGATGCTGTCCTCGACTTCTCCCGGAGACGCCATCATAAGATCGGCGAGCTCATCTATGAATATGACGATCTGCGGCATTACCGTAAGATCTTCTCTTGTCTTTGCAAGCTTGTTGTAACCCGTAAGATCGCGGACATTGTTGTCCGAGAAGAGCTTGTAGCGGTTCAGCATTTCGGTGACAGCCCACGCAAGAGCGCCGGAAGCCTTTTTCGGGTCTGTGACAACAGGTATCAGCAGATGCGGGATACCGTTGTAGATCATAAATTCAACCGCTTTCGGGTCGATCATAAGGAAGCGCACCTCGTCCGGTGTAGAACGGAAGAGTATGCTCATGATGATCGAGTTCACGCATACCGACTTACCGGAGCCTGTGGTGCCGGCGATAAGGATATGCGGCATTTTTGCGATATCTGCGATAACGATGTCGCCGGAAATGCTCTTGCCGAGAACAGCGCCCAGCTTGCTCTTTGTCTCGCGGAACTCCTTCGTATCCACCATTTCGCGGAACGGAACGCTTTCCACGGTCTTGTTAGGCACTTCTATGCCAACCGCCGCCTTGTTCGGGATAGGAGCTTCGATACGCACTCCCGCCGTTGCGAGGTTCAGCGCGATATCGTCCACAAGTCCGGTTATTTTGGATATCTTTACACCGGGGGCGGGCTGGAGCTCGTAACGTGTTACAGAGGGACCTCTTGCGGCTTCAAGGAACTTCGTCTCAACGCCGAAGCTCTTGAGCGCATTTACAAGCGTTACCGCGTTATGCTCGATCTCTGCGTTTATATCCGCGTCGGAACGCTCATGTACAACATCATTCAGCAGTTCGAGGGGAGGAAGTGTGTACTGCTCGTTTTCGGAGATTATCTCGCTCACGCGTCTCTGTCCGTCGTCATCCTCTCCGATCACTGTACCGAGAACGCGGGCATTGTCCTCCGCCGCAGCTGCTCTTTCAGCCTGCTCACGGGTGAAATCCTTTATAGCTTCCACGATATCGGATTCCTGCTTCTTTTCCTCCTGTACAGGCTTGTCCTGCTGCGGGATATCGAACGGAACATCATCTTCGTCATCGTTCCGGACTTCAAGCTTTATGGGTTCTTTGACCGCTTCTGCGATATTATCGGTCTGTGCCGCCGCTGCGGCAGCCGCTTCCGCGTTGGCAGCGGCAAGTGCCGGATCGAACAGGCTTTCGTGCTTTATAACCGGGTTAAGGTGCTTGCCTGCCGACTCGTCATCAGACTCGTCCGCATATTTCGGCGCATCGGGGCTGTAAGGCTCGGCGGGGGTATCGTCAACCGGGAATGCGGGCTTCGGATTAAGTCCGCGCCCGTCGTATTTCACATTCAGGTACTCGCTGAGATCCTTCTGGAACTCGACGCTTTCCTTCTTCTGTTCCTTTACGGGGTCTCTGGTTTCCTTTTCCTTGCGTGCAGCTTCTTTCTTGTCGGCATCGGTGACTTCCTGCTGTGCGCCTGTAGTCACGCTTGCAATAGAGTCGAACTTGCTTCTGCGCCGGGACTCCATGCTCTGCTCACGCTCCGCACGTTCGGCACGCTTCTGTTCGCGCTCTGCATTGCGCCTTTCGCGCTCCTGCATACGCTGCTGACGGCGCTCCTCCTCAAGCCGTTCAAGCTCGGGGCGCAGTATCTCTCTGTCCTCCACTGCGCGGTCGTGGTGCTCTTTTATCTTCTCTGCCGGCTTGCGGAATATGTTGAACAGATCCGCAAGAGACTTGTCCGCCGCGATCATTATTGCAACAAACAGGAAAAGCACTATTATGATGATAGCACCGACCTGCCCGAAGAGCAGCAGCGGTATGCCGAGGACAAGTCCCGCGACACCGCCTCCGGAGAGCTTCTTGCCCATGTCGTAGGTGTAGGATATCTTGTCACCGAGCGACTGTTCGGCTGCCGACGGATCGCCTACGCTGCCCACGAAGAAGACCTGTGCCGCCGCACAGAGTATCAGAATTGCCAGAAGGAGCTGGAACATACGCTTCGCCACCGTTGCTTTGGTCATATCCGCCGAGATCAGCACGGCTATGTAGATGAGCACCGGTCCGACGAGGTATGAGGTTATGCCGAACACACCGTACAGGAATCCGTGTATCGCGTCCCATGCCGAGGGGCTCTCGGCTGCCGCGTCTCCTATGAACGCAAATGCAAGCACCAGCAGTCCTACCGCAAACAGCACTATCGAGATCGTGTGCCGTTTTTTGGCGTTAGCCTGCATAAGCGCCGCTTTTCTTTTGTCAGTACCGGCTGTCTGCTTTGTCTTTGTACGGGACGCCGGACTTTTTTTACTTTCTGCCATTTTTGCTTATCTCTCCTTGCGGCAGACACGCCGCTGTGTTCTACATTGTAAAGAATATTTTGGTTCCGCTGACATTCTCGTAAATGCCTATTCCGATGCAGACAAGTCCGAGAACGAGGGTGTAAATGCCGAAGATCTTGAATTTATCATTATTTATGATGATCTGCACAAGCTTTATCGCCAGCAGTCCGACGACTGCCGCAACTGCTGCACCTATCAGCAGCGGGAGGACTTCGATCTCCGCGCCGGATTTTACTACGTCAATGCCTTCGAGCAGAGCGCTTCCGAGTATTGCGGGAATGCCGAGGATAAAGGAGAATGCCGCGGCAGTTTCTCTTGTAAGACCGCAGAAAAGCCCTGCCGATATCGTGCTTCCCGAACGGCTCACGCCCGGAAACAGCGCAACGCACTGGAAAAGTCCCACGATTATAGCGTCCTTGACTTTCATATCCTTGCCGGTTTTAAGTCCCTTGACACAGGCGTCCGAAAGGAACAGGACTATCGACGTGAAAAGGAACGCGCAGCCCTCAAATATGACGTCACCGTCGCCGGTCACAGATGTGAAGAAGTCCTTTATCGCCACGAACGGCACAAGTATCAGCGTAGCGATGATGACCATTATCATCATTCGCCTGTCGTCGTTCATATTCTGCCAGCTGAACTGACCTTTGAAGATGTCCCTTATCGAGAGGAAGAACTCCTTTATCATTCCCCATATCCGCTTATGGAAAGCGATGATAACGGCGATGAGAGTGCCGAGGTGAAGGACTACGGAGAGCGTCATGCTCCCGTCCTCTACGTTCATGAAATGCTGTGCCACCGAGAGGTGACCGGAGCTTGACACCGGAAGAAATTCCGTAAGTCCCTGGATTATGCCCTGGATTATAACACTTAATATATCGTCCATTATGTATATCTCCTGTCCGCCCGGTCTCCGGGCTTTACCGCCCGTCGGGACCGTGTGCATTCTTTTTCACGGTAAATTCCGTATATGGCATATACCGCTTATCGAGGTACATTGCCGGGTCTGTTGATATAAGCCGTTTTACCCTGCCGTTTTCAAGCTCGACGATACCGCCGTTCACGGCACGGTATTGCGCCGGAGCCGGAGAGCTGTCCGTATTACAGAATATGTCGGAAAGGCTCACGATAGAATGAAGGATCATCGTTTTTCACCCTCTTCCGCGTTTCTCTGACGTTCTTCGATAAGAGAGTAAAGGCATTTTATCGCGTCTGACAGTCCGCCGAGGTGATCTATGAGACCTTCTTTTACAGCCGTCTCGCCGTCCACGACCGAGCCTACGTCCATTACCAGCTCGTCCTTCTTCATCATAAGCTCCCGGAAATGCTCGGCGCTTATGCGGCTGTTACGGGTGACGAAGTTGGTTATGCGGTCCTGCATTCTGTCGAAATATGAGAGAGTCTGTGGTATCCCGAGCACCAGCCCGTTCATTCTTACCGGGTGTATCGTCATGGTGGCGGTAGGCACGATGAAGCTGCGTTTTGCGCATACCGCAAGCGGTACGCCTATCGAATGACCGCCGCCGACCACTATCGAGACAGTCGGAGTTTCCATACCCGCCACAAGCTCCGCGATAGCAAGTCCGGCTTCCACATCTCCGCCCACGGTATTGAGGATTATCAGCAGACCTTCGATAGTCTTGTCCTGCTCGATTGCAACGAGAGCGGGAATGATATGCTCGTATTTCGTAGTCTTGTTCTGGGGCGGGAGGATATAGTGACCCTCGATCTCACCGATAACGGTTAAACAGTGTATGAGATGATCGGCGTTCCGCGCGGCTATAACTCCGCAGTCCGCTTCTTCTGTCTCCTCCGTTTCGCGGACATCGTCCACGGTATCGGTATTCTTTTCTTTCTCTGTATCCATAGCGTTTCCCTCCGGATATAGCGGATTTTTATATATTATCCGAAAAAGAAGCGCAAATATACAGTTTATTATATCACAAAATCTCCGGAAATGCAACATTTTTTCTGTACAGTCATTCAAAAAAGGTACTTTTTTGAATGACGCCCTCGCGGGCAGCGCTGGGGCTGCTCGCCCCCGTCCCTCGGCGCGGAGCCCGCGCAGGCAATACGAACCTGTTATTTGCAGGTCAGCAAAAAGAAAACCCGGCAATATCAGATGCCGGGTCAGTATGTCAGATAGTTTATTTCAATAATCTGCTCACAAGGCAGGAACAGCTTTACATCGTGCGTTCGTCGCCGAAGAAGAACAGCGCGAGTGTGCCGGGACCGGTATGTGAGGTGATTATCGTGCCGATGTCGAAAATTTTGATATCCTCACGCCTCAGATTCTTGAAATCCTTGACGATCATGCTGCGCAGTTCTTCTGCGTCCTCGATACAGTTCGAGTGCGCTATCCAGCACCGCCCGGAGTAATCCTTTCCCCCGTCCGCGTGTTCAGCCATAGCCTCCGCAGTCTTGCGGATAACGTTTTTGAGTCCGCGCACCTTCTCGTATGCGATTATCCTGCCCTCTGCGTTGAACCGCATAAGCGGGAATATTTTCAGTATCGTCGCTATTGTGGCGGCAGGACCGGAAACACGCCCGCTGCGCTTGAAATAATCCATCGTGGTGGGATAGAACTGATAGTGCATGTGAAGCCGGTTGTCGAGCAGCCACTTCTCGGTCTCCTCAAAGCTCTTTCCCGCGTCGCGCATATCCGCGGCAATATCTATCAGCATACCGTATCCGGAACAGGCACCGAGCGAGTCGATGACCGTTATCTTTCTGTCGGGATATTCCGGGCGCAGTTCTTCCGCGGCTGCGGCTGCATTCGCGTAGGAACCGGTGATGCCGGAGCTGAGCGTAACGTGGATAACATCGCCTTCTTTAAGCAGTTCCTCAAAGAACTCTTTATAGCGGAACGTGTTTATCTGTGAAGTTGACGGGATAGCTCCTCCTGCGAGCAGGTGATAGAAGTTCGGAAGTGACCGGGGATCTTTTCCGAGATCGTCGGTAAACTCTTTTCCGTCAACAGAGTATGTGTAGAAAAGCACGGGAAGCTCCCTCTTTTCAAGGTAAGAATAAGGGAGATCGACAGTCGATTCGCATGACAGGATAAAATTTCTCATTCGTTGTCCTCGCTTTTCGGCAAAAAATTGGCGCTCAAACTACTTAAAGTATATCATTATAAAGCTGATTTGTCAAGCTGTCAGTACACGCCGACGAATATTTCTTATCTGTTGTCAACGTGCTCCGGGTAGAGGTCATGGTGCGAGAGACGTTCCCATGCTACCTGCTCCCATTTTGTTCCCGGCATACCGTAGTTGCAGTAAGGGTCAATGGATATGCCGCCGCGGGGCAGGAATTTCCCCCAGACCTCGATATATGCCGGCTCCATAAGCTTTATAAGATCGTTCATTATGATATTCATGCAGTCCTCGTGGAAATCGCCGTGATTGCGGAAGCTGAACAGATACAGCTTCAAGGACTTGCTCTCGACCATTCTCACTCTCGGCACATACGAAATGTATATCGTCGCAAAGTCCGGCTGCCCGGTTATGGGGCAGAGACTTGTGAATTCGGGGCAGTTGAATTTAACGAAATAATCCCTGTCCTGATGCTTGTTCTCGAACGTTTCCAGCACCGACGGATCGTAGTCGGCGGAGTATTTTGTACCGTTGCTGCCGAGAAGCGTCATTCCCTCGGCTTTCTTGTCTCTTTCGCTCATTTTCTCTCCTCCTTAAAGTGCCGGGTCTGCTATGCCGTTTGCGGCAAATGCCGCAGCCCGGTCACGGCAGGTACCGCACTTCCCGCAGGGCTTTTCCCCGCCCTCGTAGCAGCTCCATGTCATCTCAAACGGCACACCCAGCCTTATTCCCTCAGCAACAACGTCCGCTTTTGTTTTTGATACGAACGGGGCTTCGACTTTAAGCTGATTTCCGCTTCCTATATATATCGCGGAGTTGATCGCGTCATTGAACTCCCTGCTGCAGTCCGGATAAGCGTTGCCGGCAGCATCGTCGGAATGTGCTCCGTAGCAGATCACCCCGCAGTCCAGCGAAATGGCGATGCTCGCCGCGGACGACAGGAAAAGTCCGTTTCTGAACGGAACGTAAGTGGATACCGGCTTTCCGCCGCTGTGCATCTGCTGTTCGGCATAGGTCTCCTTCGGGATATCGCCCTTTCCGGCAATAAGCAGCGGGCAGTCCGAATCCGCAAATATCAGCGCAAGATCCAGTGTTTTCAGCCGTACTCCGTAATACTTGGCTATTTTCTGTGCGGCTTTCGTTTCCTTCGTGTGCTTCTGTCCGTAGGATATCGACAGCGCGGTCACGTTCTCCGCGCCGTATTTCTCTATTGCAAGCGCGAGGCAGACTGTGCTGTCAAGCCCTCCGCTGAAAAGAACAAGTGCCTTCATCTTACTCCCTCCGTCAGCATTTTCTGCAGGTCAGTGTCTTCACGGAATTTACCGAGATATGTCTGTGTTACTGTCCGAGCAGGAACATTTCTTATTCCGCGCGCAGTCATACAGCTGTGCGAACCGGCTATCACCACGCCGACGTCCTGTGTCCCGGCAGCTTCCGACATTATCTCCGCTATATCCGAGCCGAGCCTTTCCTGGAGCTGGAGCCGCTTTGCCGCCATATCGCAGATACGGGCTATCTTGCTCAGACCGAGTACGCGCCCGTCCGGGATATATGCCACGTTCACCTTCATATCATACATCAGCGCCATGTGATGTTCGCAGAATGAGAAAACTTCGATATCGCGCATTATGATCGGACCGGGATTTTTCGGTGCTTCAAAGGTCTTTCCGAACATCTCCGCGATCTCATGATTTGAATAGCCTATCCCCTCGAACACTTCCTCGTACATGTCTGCGACACGCGCCGGTGTTTCCAGAAGTCCTTCGCGGCCGGGATCCTCTCCGAGCGCGGCGAGAATCCCTTTTATATGCTCTTCTATCGCTTTTTTATCTATCATCTTATACTCCTCTTTTCTCCGGATCCCAGATAAACTTGTGCAGCTGCAGTTGCAGTCTGACAGATCCGAGTCCGCGCTCTTTCATAAACTCCACCATTTCAGCAGGCTCTATCTTCCCGAAAACCGGGCTGAAAAACAGTGTACAGTGCTTTTCCGCGAGCCTGTATTCATCTATGATCTGCGAAGCCCGTTCAAGGTCTTCTCCAGAACCGATAACGAACTTTACGGAATCCTGCTCGTTAAGCAGATCAAAATTCTCTGTGAGCATGAACCGTTCCATTCCGCTTGACGGAAGCTTATAGTCCATTGTAAACACGGGTCTTTGCGCACCTGCAAACGGTTTCAGCAAAACCGCGCCGTTTGTTTCGATCTCTGTGCGCATACCGGTTTCCGCAAGGGCTGTGATAAGTTCCGCGATGTCCGGCTGGAGAAGAGGTTCTCCGCCCGTGAGGGTAATATTCCGCACTCCCGCAGAGAAAGCTTCCTCCGCGGTCTTAACAAGGTCTTTCGTTGTCACCGCGGTATAAGGTGCGTCTTTTCCGTTCGCCCACATAGTATCGCACCACGAACAGCGCAGATTACAGCCTGTGAACCGCAGAAAAAGCGCAAGTTCTCCCGCCTTGCAGCCTTCGCCGTTTATGCTGATGAAATGCTCGGCAAGTCTGAATGTACCCATATCAAACCTCGTAAACAGCGCAGTTATCCGGCGTTTCATAAACAGTCACCCGGAACACCGGAAGTCCGTCCGCTTTAAGCTCGTCCAGGAATGCTTTCG
Organism: Ruminococcaceae bacterium UBA3215; assembly: GCA_002363155.1. Classification (GTDB taxonomy): domain Bacteria; phylum Bacillota; class Clostridia; order Oscillospirales; family Ruminococcaceae; genus Ruminiclostridium_E. The sequence continues at coordinate 146,838 of DEWH01000025.1, forward strand.
CAAAATTCTCGGCAGTGGGTCTGAACGGGACTTCGGTAAGCCGGAAATTCTCACTGTTGAGCGCATCTATGGTAGCATCTTTCAGACTGCCGCGCTCGTATATCATCGTGTGATCGTACCTGTCCGCAAGCGAACGCAGGGCTTTCTTCATATCTCCGAAATCTATCACCATACCGCGTTTTTCGCCGCTTTCAATAAGGCTGTCGTCTTTTATCTCTGCCTCGATCACCCAATGATGACCGTGCAGATTTGCGCACTTGCCATTGTAGCCGGCAAGGAAATGTGCGCTGTCGAACGAAGCGGAAGCTTTAAGAATGTACATATCTCCTCCGTATAAAAAAGCGTCCGCCGGAGCAGACGCAATCTGATCGTTATAACCGGGCATAGTTTCCCGTAACAAAAAGACTGCCCTGGTTTTGTTTAAAGACAGGATGGCGCAAACGAACTGTCTGCGGGGAACGCCCCGCTGCGAATCCGCCCATAGTTATCTGTAAGCGGATAATTTTTCGCCCGTATCACAAACTTTATCAGAAGACTTGACACCCTTGTGCGGGGAACGCCCCGCGGCGAATCCGCCCATGGTTATCTGTAAGCGAATAATTATTCGCCCGTATCACAAACTTTATCAAAAGACTTGATACTCTTGTACGGGGAACGCCCCGCAGCGAATACCGTAACACGGAATTCGGCAAGTCTCTCAAAAGACCGCCTGCATATTGCATTTGTATGGTATTATAACAGATTTTCCCCGGAAAGTCAAGCCCGGGAATTAGTTTTTATTGATCCGAAGCCTTCGTCTGTTCCGCGCCGGCAACATTCTGCCTTCCGAAACAAGACTGTTCCCATAGTCGAGAGCGTATGTATGGACAAGTGCAGCCTCATAATCGGCACGGAAGACGGTCAATTTCGTCAAGTGCAGCCGTTTACACCGCCGGTCTTCTTATCTTATCGGCATCTAAAATCCGAGTACAGCGCATATTGCTGTATTCCTGCATTAGTAATTTTGAATAATAATTACCTGTATCATTTGTTATATTTGTGGATTGTGTACCACATTTTTATATGATATAATATTTTTATATAAATATTTAGTTGTTTAAACTCTGCGGATTAATTTTGATTTAAAACGCAGATCTCATTCAGGAGGAAGCAAATGAACAAGAAAAGAAAAACCCTGAAGCTGAGACTTACTCTCTTATCGACCATTCCGGTACTCAGCGCATGTATCATTCTCGTTGTGATATATGTTGTTGTAAGCTTTGGCAGATACCTGTCAATGTACAAAGACGAAGGACTTGCTCTTTCCGAAGCCTACGCCTTGTCTGTCGAAAATACGATCTCCTCACTGTCACAGCAGTTTGATGTAGTAGATAAAAACCTGAGCATCGTTGACGAAAGCCTTACTATTGACGAAAGAAAAGCGATGCTGAAAGACGCGGCTTCCACAAGCACGTTCAAGGATTTCTCCATTGCATACAGCACAGGCAAAACATACAGCGATACCGATATCTCCGCCCGCGAGTACTTCAAGCAGGCTATGGCTACCCGCGGAGCTTATGTGTCAAGTCCTGTTGTACGCATGACCGACAACTCCATTACTATCATGATGGGAAAATACTTCTCCGCGAACGGTCAGGATTATGTCGTTTACGGCGGTCTTCCAGCCGAGACGTTCTCCGAGCTCATCAGGGAAGTCCATTACGAGGAAAACGGCATAGCTTTCATCATCGACAAGGAAGGGATCGTTGTAGGAACAAGCACCAACGCTGTACCCCAGCTCACCGAACTCCAGGGCGAACACAGCCTCGGCAAATCCCTCACAGATGCAGTGGCGACGATACTCAAGGGCAAATCGGGCAACGTTGAGTTCAACATCGACGGCAAGGCTTACATAGCCGGATATGCGCAGGTAGATAGCGCGGAAGGCTGGTATATCGTGACCGCTACACCCGAACAGCCCGTACTTGACAGCATAGCAACGGCTGCATTCATGATAGTCGTAGTTGCGATACTCGCAACGATCCTTGCATTCATAATCACAAGTATCCGCATCAAGAGGATAGCCGGGCCTGTCGCAGCCACCGCAAAACGTATGCAGGAAATGGCTGAAGGCGATATCACGACCCCTGCACAGATATACAAGACAAACGACGAGATCGAAACCATGTCCGAGGCTTCAAGTGCGCTCATCACAAATATGAGCTCGATCATCTCCGATCTCGGAAGAGTCCTCACCGCTATTTCAAAGGGAGACCTCACAGTACGCACAGGCGTTGCATATCCCGGCGATTTTGTGCAGATAGAAAACTCGATCAACGATATTCTGAATGCTCTTAACAGCATCATGACAGATGTCAATATGAGCAGTAACGAAGTTCTCACCGGTTCCAACCAGATGGCAGAAGGCTCCCAGTCCCTCGCGGACGGCACTACCCGCCAGGCTTCAGCGATCGAAGAGATTTCCGCTACTATCGCAGAAGTTTCCACACAGATCGCTAATACCGCACAGAATGCGGCGCAGGCAGGAACCCTCTCCAAGCAGACCCAGGACAAGGTCAACGATCAGGACCGCGAGATACAGAGCATGGTCCAGGCAATGAACGAGATAAGCTCAACTTCCCAGGAGATCGAGAAGATCATCAAGACTATCGAGGATATCGCGTTCCAGACAAATATCCTCGCCCTCAACGCTGCTGTTGAAGCAGCCCGTGCAGGTGATGCCGGAAAGGGCTTCGCGGTAGTCGCTGATGAAGTCCGCAATCTCGCAAGCAAGTCCGCAGAAGCCGCAAGCAGCACCACATCACTCATCAACGCTTCTATCGAAGCTGTCGGCAAGGGCAGCAGGATAGCGCTGGCAACCGCGGATTCAATGAAGGAAGTCAAGGATATGTCGGCACAGACTGCTGCACTCATAACCGAGATTGCTTCCGCAAGCGCAGAGCAGAACGAGTCTATCAACCAGATCACCAGCGGCATCGAACAGATCTCGCAGGTAATTCAGACAAACTCCGCAACAGCCGAAGAGACCGCCGCTTCCTGCGAGGAGCTTTCCGGTCAGTCCAAGCTGCTTCAGGAGCAGGTGGCAAGATTCAGGATAAACGGGTAAATTCCCGCCTTAACAGCACGCAATACAGAAGAAGACCCTCTGTCAGTAATGACAGGGGTCTTTTGTTATCCCGCAGAATCATAGATAAATTCACAATGCACAATGCACAATGCACAATTGTGGAGCGCGCTCTGCGCGCATATCTGAATCGTGACGAAATTACCCGATCCTGCTTATAGATACCGATCCGGTACAGCAAGGAGAGGTTTTCATACTGTCGGTATCACGGCTGTAATTCGATTCATCATAATAATCGCTGTGCTCAAGGAACCACTCAGGCGCGTTGTAGTAGTGGTGGTCTATAAGCCCAGCAAAGTCGGTAATGCTGTCGAAATCGCCGTTGTCAAGCTCTTCTTTCGCGTACTTGTAGGCGCCCATGTACATTCCGTGTCCGCTGTCACCGTCGTCGGGACCCGCCGTGAATATCAGCCCGATTTCGCCGTACATATCGGGGTTTTCTTTTTTCGCCTGCACAAAAGCTTCCGCGAAAGCACGGTATTTCTCGAAAAACGTATCTCCCGGTTCTCGTTTTCTATAGCGAAGTACACCCCGCCGGTATATCTGTCGGTCCCTCTGATATAGGCGGAAACGTCGTAAGACGCGCCCTCGGTGACCGCCATTCCGTCCAGGAAGCCTTTGTTCGCGATGCCGGCTCTTTCGCCGGAGCTGTTCTCCAGCGACATATATAGTTCGGGTTATTCTCGTTCAGTCCGCCCTCGCTGCGCACATTCGCGGTTATGCTTCCGACATCTGACCAGGCGTGGCGCTCATTCCCGCTTGCAAGCTTCGTGAACTCAAACGAGCGGTTCTGCACCATTTCGGCGTAAAGTCCGCCGTCGGCAGCGAAGTTTATATCCTCAATGAAAATGCCGAACAGCGTATCGCTTATCTCATGCACTGGGTCTCCAGCGTTTACAGTCAGCGAGTAGTTGCTGTTTTCCGTGTCGTATGCCGAGACCTCGCCTGCCGTTCCGTATATGCCGGAATGATCGTTCTGCGGAGTTGTTTCCGCTGTTTCCGGAGCCTGTGATGTCTCCGCATTGCCGGAAATTCCGCAAGCCGAGTACTGAACCGTAAGTGCAGCGCAGATAAGTATTGTGAGCAGTCTTTTTTTCATAATGATCCTTTCATTTCCGGAGAGCTGTAAGCTGTCTTTCCGCCGTTATCTGCCGGTATCCGGGAACGCTCTCTGAAACATCTACAATTTTTTGCCGAATGAATAATCAAGTTTTGATAATGCATACAAATTTAAAGAAATTGTCGAAGTTGTCTTTACAAATCCTTAGCAATATGCTATAATATATAAATTAGTATTATATATGTTATGTCAATATATGAAGGGCAGTGAGCAGTATGGACGATTACAAATATCTCGCACTTGTGGATTGGGTAAAGAAATACATCACAGATGAGCAGATGAAGCCGGGTGACCGCTTCCTCACCGAAAAGGAGCTATGCACCATACACAATGTCAGCAGACAGACCGTGAGACAAGCGCTGATGAAGCTCGAACGCGACAACATCATAAGCCGTGTGAGAGGCAGCGGAACATACATCAGCGGCACCGCCGCTGCCCCGAGATCCTCCGCCGGCGGGAGCATCGGCGTAATCTCCACATATTTCAGCGATTACATCTTCCCCCATATAATCACCGGTATCGAGAGAGTGCTCAACGATGCCGGCTGCCCTATCCAGATAGCCACGACTCACAACCTCGTTTCCGAGGAGACGCAGGCGCTTAAAAGCATGCTTGCAAACGGAGTGCGCGGTCTTATAGTCGAACCTTCAAAAAGCGCATTGCCTAATCTTAATGCCGGGCTTTACGAAGAGATCCGCAAAAGCGGGATACCACTTGTTTTCTTCAACGCGAAGTATGACTGGGCAGAATCCCCCTGCGTTGCTATGGACGATACCGCGGCAGCCCGGACCGTCACAGACTACCTCTTTGACTGCGGACACACAAAGCTGTGCGGATTTTTCGTTCTCGACAATATCCAGGGTCACAAGCGTTTCCGCGGATTTGCCGAAAGCTGTGCAGCCCACGGAAAGGCCGAAAGCGAACAGAACCTTATCTGGTATGCCGCAGAGGAAAGCGCGAAGATATTCACCTACGAAAAAAGGCGCATACTCGATATGCTCGGAAGATTCACCGCCGTCGTGTGCTACAACGATATGCTCGCGATAGAACTTTTGAAATTCTGCAAAGAAAACGGCATCAGCGTGCCGGACGATGTATCCGTAGTCGGGATCGACGATTCACGCTACGCTGCGATCTGCGATGTTCCGCTGACAACCGTTCATCACCCTCACGACAAGGTGGGAGAAGCCGCTGCGAAGCTCCTGCTGAAGCGTATTGAAAACCCCGGTGCGCCGACGGAAGATATACTGTTCACGCCGGAGCTTGTTGTAAGAGATTCTGTAAAGGACCTGAACGGCTGACAGTCTGAACACCGATAGCAAAAAATATAAGATCCGGAAGCGATAACCTGCCGCTCCCGGATCTTTCTGTTTTCAAGCAAGCATATCTGTATTAATGATCTGAGTATCGGTAAACCTTTTTCCTGTCCGTTTCAATGGATAATACTCCAAATTATATGGACAATTATCTTGTACAGTGTTATGCTTTTAACGAAGCTAAGCACCCGGAATGATGTACGGACAAATTCAGCCGGGAATATACGCTGTTTTCAGACAAATACAGGTGTACGGTATCAATAATCGGATTTTGCGGAAAAGCGGTATTCTTTCGGAGAAACTCCGCTGAACGCATGGAAGCATCTGCTGAAATAAAGCCTGTCTTCAAAGCCGAGCCGGCTCGCTATATCGCCAACCGGAAGAAGCGTGGAACGCAGAAGATTCGCTGCTGCCTTCATTCTGTGAGCATTGTGATACTGCTGCATCGTAACATTGTATTCCTGCTTGAACACCGCGGCCATGCGCTTGTAGCTCAGGAAAAACTCCTTCTCAAGCTTTTCCGCGCTGAAAGGCTCCGCATAGTGCTTTTCAAGCCATGAGCGTATGCGCCTTGAAAGCGAGTAGTCATTTTTATCCATATACTTCGCAAGGGCAATATCGGCAAGAAAAGAATAAAACATACCGTTTATCCGCATCCGTTTCAGCTCGTCGCCGTTATGGCAGTAATCCACAAGCTCGGAAAACCTTCGCTCGATATGGCTGTCTTTAAGACCGCTCATCTTCTTGGGCAGGATCTCATACGACGCAAGCGGCTGGTTCAGCACAAGCGGTTCCGCGTCCGGCACAAAAGCCGGCACACTTTCGTCCGGTTCGTCCAGATAAAAATGCGCATAATACCACTTCGTTCCGCGGGGCGTATCCTTGACTCCGTAGTGGCGCTTATGATGTTTCAGGAACAGCAGTTCGCCCTCGTTTATCTCATAATCCGTCCCCTCTTCGGACACATACATCACGCCCTCAACGACATAGAGCAGATCGTTGAATTCAAGTACGCGGTCAATATGGCAGAAGGGCTCATACGCGGCAAGAAAATCACAGGCACATACAACGGGCTGACTTGCCGAAGATAAAATTATTTCGTTCAAGACTATCCTCCATATTTACAAGAATATTGTCCATTGTTTTTTGCGGTATAATACAATTATAATAAAATCAGCCGCAAATGTCAATACATATTTGCAGCTTTGAATGAGATTTGTCATATCACAAGACAGTATTGCAATATCATATTATCCGCGATCTTTCCGGGAAAATATAGACAAATATCCCGTTAATCACATTTTATCCGGAAATGTACGTTCAACGTCCGCGGAAAATGTTCGTTTTTATCGGCAATAAACAATTTATATATACAGGAGGATAACAATGAAAACACTACTTGCAGCAGTAAACACTCTGGACAAAAGATCGCATATCAACCGAGAGATCTACGGACACTTCTCCGAGCATCTCGGCAGATGCATCTATGACGGAATCTTCGTCGGTGAGAACTCCCCTATCCCCAACACCGACGGCGTGAGAAATGACATCATCGAGGCGTTCAAAGAGATAAGAATGCCCGTACTGCGCTGGCCGGGCGGCTGTTTCGCAGACGAATATCACTGGCGCGACGGTATCGGGGAAAAGTCAACCCGCAAGAAAATGGTAAATACACACTGGGGCGGCGTTACAGAGGACAACTCATTCGGCACAAACGAGTTTTTCAATATGTGCGAAAAGATAGGCTGTGAGCCTTATCTCTGCGGAAATGTCGGCAGCGGCACAGTTGAAGAGCTGGCTGACTGAATAGAATGAAAAAGATATACTTTATTACAGGAAGCCAGGATCTCTACGGTGAAGAGACTCTCGCACAGGCGGAAAAGGACAGCAAGGAAATGGCGGCATTCCTTGACAGCAAGCTGTCCGATATCGCGTCCGTTGTACATACTCCGATAGTCAAGACCGCCGCGGAAGCAGAGAAGCTCTGTGCTGAAGCATCGGCTGACGGTGACTGCATCGCCGTGATAATGTGGATGCACACATTCTCACCCGCAAAAATGTGGATCCGTGCTTTGCAGGCACTCAGAAAGCCCATGCTGCACCTTCACACCCAGTACAACGAAAAACTCCCCTACGACAGCATAGACATGGATTTCATGAACCTCAACCAGTCCGCCCACGGCGACAGAGAGTTCGGTTTCATCTGCACCCGTCTCGGTATTAAGCGCGAAGTTGCGGCGGGCTACTACAAGCACGATGCAGTGATCTCTAAGATACGCCGTTTCGCTTATGCCGCCGCTGCGGTTGACTTCTGCAAGGGTATGCGCGTGGCTATGTTCGGAAACAATATGCGCGATGTTGCAGTCACCGACGGCGACAGAGTCGAGAGCGAGATAAAGTACGGCTGGAACGTGAACTACTACGGCATCGGTGATCTTGTAAAGATCGTGAATGAAGTGACAGATGCCGAGACCGACGCCAAAATGAAAGAGTACACCGACAAGTACGATATGGATACCGACAATATTGCCGCTGTACGCGAACAGGCAAAATATGAAGCCGCTCTCGACAGGTTTATCGCCAAGGAAAACATCAGCGCTTTCACCGATACTTTCCAGGATCTTCACGGACTGAACCAGCTTCCGGGTATCGCGGCGCAGAATATAATGGCAAAGGGCATAGGTTTCGGTCCCGAGGGCGATTACAAGACTGCGGCGCTCGGAGCGGTAATGCAGAAAATGGCGGCTGACAGAGAGGGCTCCACCGGATTTATGGAGGATTACACCTACGATCTCACCGAGGGCGAGGAGCTTGAACTTGCTGCGCACATGCTGGAAGTCTCCCCCGTTTTCGCAGGCACAAAGCCGAAGATCCAGGTGCATCATCTCGGCATAGGAAACAAATCGGACCCGGCAAGACTTGTCTTTGACGGCGTTTCCGGCAACGGTATCGCAGTCTCCATGATAGATATGGGGAACCGTTTCCGCCTTGTATGCGCGGAGATAGAGCTGGTAAAGCAGCCCGAACCGATGCCGAAGCTTCCCGTAGCAAGACTTATGTGGAAGATAAAGCCGGATTTCGCCACAGGTGCGGCGGCATGGATATATGCCGGCGGCGCTCATCACGCAGTCGTTTCCACCGCTCTCACAAGCGAGGATATCCGTCTTTTCGCAAAGATGACAGACACAGAGCTTGTGATAATAGACGACAAGACCGATCTGAATACATTTGAACAGGCACTTGAAATGCTTGATCTTAAATCAAAAATGAAAGGCTGATTACAATGACAATTACGGAGAAAATAACACAGGGAAAAACCTATCTCGGCATAGAGTTCGGCTCCACCCGCATAAAGGCAACACTTATCGACGATACATTCGCGCCCGTCGCAGGCGGTTCGCATGAGTGGGAAAACCGGCTCGAAAACGGGTACTGGACATATTCCCTCGATGACATACGCGCAGGCTTGCAGGCTTGCTTCGCTGACCTCAAGAAAGAGGTTTCCGGAAAATACGGCGTAACACTTACCGGTTTCGGCGCGATCGGAATTTCCGCAATGATGCACGGATATATGGCATTCGATGCAAACGACAAGCTGCTCGTTCCTTTCCGTACATGGAGAAACACTACCACCGAAAAAGCAGCTTCGGAGCTTACGGCACTCTTCGGATTCAATATCCCTCAGCGCTGGAGCATCGCGCATCTGTACCAGGCTGTACTTGACAAGGAACCGCATACCGGAAGCATAGCACACATCACGACTCTCGCCGCATATATCCATTACCTGCTCACCGGAAAACGTGTCATAGGCGTAGGCGACGCGTCGGGAATGTTCCCGATAACCGACGGCGGTTATGATGAGGACATGATCGGAAAGTTCACGGAAGCGGCGGCTTCGCACGGCTTTACACAGGATATCCGCGAAATACTCCCGGAAGTGCTGTCCGCGGGCGAGAATGCCGGAACGCTTACCGAGGAGGGCGCGAAATTCCTCGATCCCTCCGGAGACCTCAAAGCCGGCATACCCCTCTGCCCTCCCGAAGGCGACGCAGGTACGGGTATGGCAGCCACAAACGCCGTGCTCCCCAAAACCGGAAACATCTCCGCCGGTACATCTATATTCTCCATGCTCGTTCTCGAAAAGCCACTCAAGGGCGTTTATCCCGAAATAGATATCGTGACCACGCCGGACGGCGCTCCCGTAGCTATGGTACACTGCAACAACTGCTGTTCCGAGCTTGACGCGTGGGTGAAGCTTTTCGACGAGTTCGCAAAGCTCTCCGGGCATGAGATGAAGCGTTACGAGATATACGATCTTCTTTATAACAACTCGCTGAAAGGCGATGCCGACTGCGGCGGAGTGGTTTCCTACAACTGCCTCTCCGGTGAGCCGGTTACAGGTGTCGCGGACGGCAGACCCATGTACTTCCGCGAACCGGACAGCAGCATGAACCTTGCGAACTTCTTCCGCGCACAGATCTACTCATCTTTCGCGGCATTATGCTCCGGAATGGATATACTGTTTGAAAAGGAACACGTTGCAGCCGATCAGTTTACCGGTCACGGCGGTCTTTTCAAGACAAAAGGCGTTGCTCAGCAGTATCTTGCCGACGCGCTCAAAACCCCTGTCTCCGTAATGCAGACCGCGGGCGAAGGCGGCTCATGGGGTATTGCACTGCTTGCGGCATATATGGTATGCGCAAACGGAAAAACACTTCCCGAATGGCTTGAAAGCTGCGTTTTCACCGATATGGAAAAGAGCACATTAAAGCCGGAAAAGAACGGCTCCGACGGATTCGCGGGATTTATGAAGCGCTACGATGCCGGACTTGCGGCTGAGAAAATGTTAGGAGATGCGTGATATGCTTGAAAAACTTAAACAGGAAGTACTCGAAGCAAACCTTATGCTGCCGGAGCACGGACTTGTCACATTCACATGGGGCAATGTTTCGGGGATCGACAGAGAAAGCGGATTGTTCGTAATAAAGCCCTCCGGCGTTGAATACAAGGGCATGACAGCCGATGATATGGTAGTGGTAAGCCTTGAGACCGGCAAACACGTCGAAGGAAAATACAAACCCTCAAGCGATACGCCCACACACCTTGAACTGTACCGCGCATTTCCGGAGATCGGCGGCGTTTGCCATACCCACAGCCGGTGGGCGGTGTCCTATGCACAGGCAGGACATGGGATAATACCTATGGGTACGACACACGGTGACTATTTCTACGGCGAGATACCCTGCACAAGAGCCATGACGCCGGCGGAAATAAACGGAGAATACGAAAAAGAAACGGGGACTGTTATAATAGAGGCATTCAAGGGCATCGATCCTCTTTCGATACCTGCCGTTCTCGTAAAGAACCACGGTCCGTTCACATGGGGCAAAAGCCCGTGGGAGGCTGTACATAACGCGGTTGTACTTGAGGAAGTCGCTTTTATGAACTTCCACGCGCATGAGATAGACCCGTCCGCGGGACAGATGCAGCAGGAACTTCTCGACAAGCATTATCTCAGAAAGCACGGAAAAAACGCTTATTACGGTCAGAACTGACGGTCCGGCATCCGGTTGATGCTGCCGGACTGACCGGCATCGTATTCGGGGGTGATTTACATGGACAAGAAAGACCGGAGATCGGTCAGACTGAATGAAACACTTTCGTTCAGATTATCCGTTCTTTTTGCGATACTGTCTGTAATAATCATCACCATAACCGGAATATATTCCTATTTTGACCACTGTATTATAGTAAAAAAGCACTGCCCGGCAGTGCTTTTTTAATTGATAATTGACAATTGACAATTGATAATTATTGTGTCCGCTTCGCGGACATATCTGAATTGTGACATAATCGAAGGCTCTGTTTCCTTTTGCGAGATATGGATCTTCGTCACGATTCAAATATGCGCCGCAGGCGCAACCACAATTGTCAATTATCAATTGTCAATTATCAATTATTCAAATACGCGCGCAGGCGCAACCACAATTGTCAATTATCAATTGTCAATTATCAATTATTCAAATACGCGCCGCAGGTGCAACCACAATTTTCGATTGTCGATTATTCTAAACCGGTTTTTTCGTTTTGAGCTGAACATTCGATGAGGGCTTTAAGTTTATTTTAGGTTAGGCTGATATAATGCAGATAAAGCAAACGGAACGGTTTGCGAAAATGATACAAAAGGAGAGATCAATATGAAAAAATACATTTCTGCAATAACAGCGATAATGCTGGTTACTTCCCTTGCAGCCTGCGAATCAAACCCAGCGAATAACGGCTCCGTACAGACAACAGCTTCCACAGCAGAACAGACAACCGCTGACGAAACAGAACAGTCCGAAGCAGAGGTAACAGAGCAGAGCGATAATGCCGAGGAAAGCGAAATGACCGAGGATACATCTTCCGAAAAAACGGACGGCGATACCGGCAATACTCCTCCGGATATGCCAGAAGGCGGAACTCCTCCCGACAAGCCGGACGGTGAAGGAAGAGCGCCCGGCGGCAATCCTCCCGATAAGCCCGGCGAGGGCGGCGGCGGATTCGGCGGAGGCAGCAGCTCCGAAGTGATCTACGGCGGCTCAACGGAAATAACCTCCGCTGCAAGTGAGGACGGAAAGTCCTACACTTCCGATACAAGCGATCAGAGCGCACTGATGATAAGCACTTCAGATGACGTGACTGTAAGCGGTCTGACAGTCACCAAGACCGGCGGCTCCGACGGCGGCGACAACTGCAATTTCTATGGTCAGAACGCGGCTGTACTCGTCAAAGGCGGCACTACGACAACTATAACCGGCGGAACTGTCACCTCCAACGCGTCCGGTGCAAACGGTGTGTTCTGCTACGGCGGCAACGGCGGTCATAACGGCGCTGACGGCGACGGCACAACGCTTATAATCAGAGATACAACGATCACTACTTCCGGCAGCGGTTCGGGCGGCATTATGAACACGGGCGGCGGTATTACCGAAGCATATAACCTTACCGTTACCACAAGCGGTCAGTCCTCCGCGCCTATCCGCACCGACAGAGGCGGCGGAACGGTTACCGTTGACGGCGGTACTTACACATCGAACGGTCTCGGCTCTCCTGCGATTTATTCGACTGCGGACATTACAGTGTCAAACGCGGAACTCGTTTCCAACCTTTCCGAGGGCGTCTGCATAGAAGGTCTGAACTCGATAACGCTCAACAACTGTGATTTGACCGCTAACAATACCAAGCGCAACGGCAATGCGAAATTCCTCGACACCATAATGATATATCAGTCGATGTCCGGTGACGCAGCGAGCGGTACTTCCTCATTCACTATGACCGGCGGAAGCCTTACCAGCAAGAACGGTCATGTCTTCCATGTGACCAACACCAGTGCTGTGATCACACTCTCCGGCGTGAAGATCACAAACGAGGACAGCAGCAATGTCCTTTTGTCGGTCTGCGACGACGGCTGGAACGGCGGAAGCAATACAGCTGTGCTGAACGCTTCGGGACAAACGCTTGAAGGCGCGATACTCGTCGGCAGCAACTCCGAACTTACGCTGAATCTCACAGATTCTTCGACTTTCACCGGCTATATCGACGGCAAGATCACGAACGATGCCGGAGATACCGTCTCCACAGAAGCCGGCACAGTTTCGGTAACCCTCGGAAGCGGAAGCACATGGACACTCACCGGCGACAGCTATGTAACAAGCTTTGACGGCGACCCGGCAAGCATCATCTCCAACGGCTACACGCTTTATGTGAACGGTGCTGCGCTTACAGGCACGAACTGATGTCCTGCCTGAACACTTTACAAACAATCAAATAGTGCGATAAACAAACGATTTTGCTACGCAAGAGCTGTTCTCACCACAGAGAGCAGCTCTTTATCTTTTCCTCTTTTCCGGCGATTGACCTTTCCTCTGAACTATGCTATAATAATTACAGCAACCTTTTCTTTACCTTTGGATGTTAGAATGGTGATAGCAAAACGAAAGGGGGCGGCGCTATGGAAAATAGCGTAATAACCATGAGAGGACTTTGTAAGTCCTACCAAAAGCAGGAAGTCCTGCACGATTTCAGCCTGACCGTGGAGCGCGGGCATATCTGCGGGCTGATCGGGCCGAACGGCGCAGGCAAGACCACGATCATGAAGATACTGGCAGGATTTTTCTTTCCGACAAAGGGAGAACTGGAGCTGTTCGGCAGTTCTGAGAATCTGGACAATTACCGTGCAAGAATGAGTTTCATAATCGAGCAGCCGATCATTGCAGGCTCAATGACAGCTCGTCAGAATCTTGAATATATCCGTTATCTGCGGGGGTATCCCGATGAAAAGCGCATTGATGAGATACTGGATCTTGTCGGGCTTGCAAACACAGGAAAAAAGCGTGCTAATAAATTCTCTCTTGGCATGAAACAGCGCCTCGGTATCGGTATGGCACTTCTGCCAAAGCCTGAGATCATGGTGCTGGACGAGCCAGTGAATGGGCTTGATCCGGAGGGCATTGTGGAAGTGCGTCAGCTCATCAAGCGGATGCAGGAAGAATGGGGCGTGACGGTTCTGATTTCCAGTCACCTACTGTCGGAGCTTTCCGAGCTTTGCACCGATTTCTCGATTATCAGTCACGGCGAACTGATTGAAAATCTCAGCCGTGAGGAACTGCTTATCAGGTGCAGGAACCACATTGCTCTGCGGACGGACGACATCAACAAGACTGCGGCGATACTTGAAGATAAGCTGCAAATTGCCGATTACAAGGTCATTCACGGCGAGGAGATCCATATTTTTGAACGGCTCGGCGAGATTCTGCACATCTCAAAAACGCTGACCAATTCGGGGCTTGTCATCACAAAGCTGAATGAGGAAGGTCAGAACTTAGAGGACTATTATCTCGAAAAGGCAGGTGACAGAAATGAATAATATCATCAAGTCACAATGGTTTCTCTGCAAAAAGCGGATACTGCTCATAGTGTTATTCATTGTATTTGTTATGCTTTCAGAGTTTTTTGTTTTTTCAACAACAGAGAAAACATCAGAAGCACTTCCAATGGTGGCACTCATTGCCGTGATTATTTTCACAGCCATACCGACGGGGCATCTCATGTACAGCTATGCGGAGCGTATCCAGATGTATGAAATTATGGCAGGCTTTACGCCGCATCAAATCATTCTAGGAAAAACAATCGTGTGTCTGCCGATTACCATGATTTGCTTAGGCTGTTTTAGTATCATGTGTCTGTGCTTTGACAGTAGTGCCGATATGGTACGCAGATTGCTTTTATTTTGGGTTATAGGCATTCGCTCTGTTTTATGTATTGTGTTCTTTAGTCCGCTCACGAAAAAGAGTGTGCTTGCACCGCTTTGCAGCATTATGCTGTTGTTGGTTTTCGGTCAGTCTGACCTCTATGCAGTTGCTCACTCTCCGCTTGCATTATTATGCTGCGGACAATGCGTTTCACTCGGTACGGAAATTACAAACGCTTTTATCACCAAGGTGATTGTGTCAGCGGTTGTTTCCTGCGTGATTTATTATCTGATTGGATATCTCACTTTGAAAAAGAAAATCGCCCTTGAACTGCATCAACTCACATAAAGAAAGGAGGCACACGCAATGGAAATTCTGCTCGGAACAGTCTGCATTCTTAATGCCCGCTTCCGGAAGCTGTATGCTGCTAAGATCGGTTTTATCTTTTCATTTGCCTCTATATTTTTCTCTCTTTCATTCTTTATAAATAATCCAGCCGCACCAAGAATAATCCAATCTGATAAAGACAATCTATCGCACCTCTCATTATAAATTAAAATTCATTTTCTTTCTGATATTCCAATAAAACCTGCTATAATGTATTTGCAATATTATTAAGCTGCCACGCCGTGCTCCTCTCTGAGATAGATGTCATCGAAGCATGCGTCATACACAACATTGTACTTCTTTTCAATAGGATCCTCAGTAATGCGCTGACCGAAGTAATTGTCCTCCCAGCTCATTATGCCGTCGTTGTCAAAGTCAAATCCAAAACTTGCACACATAGTTTATTCCTCCCGCCATTGTCTGCGAGGTTCTCAACCTCTTTTCCGGTTCCTGATACCATTATAGCACATCAGTCTTTCAATAATTATCAAACTGAGTACGTTTTTAAATCATTATCTTCCGGTTGCCAGATTTATGAAGAACCATATCCACCCGATTGCTGAGATCAAAAGAATTATATGTATAAGACCAAACCCATCTTTTGAATTGTCAGTAGTGTTCTTTTTATTACTCGGTTCACTCCTTTTATGGGAATTTCTGTGTGTCGCATCATAGAGACTATTATTCCGTGCCGTCTCCCGCTCAATATGATATGTAAGGTGGCTCTCTTCCCAGCTTACCTTATTGTCATTATTGAAATCGAATCCGTAATTATCACTCATGACCGTACCTCCTTAAAATAGTGAAGTCACAGCAGGATATTTCCCTACTGTAACTTCATTATACCATATCAATCTTTCAAAAGTTATCAAACTGAACAATTTTTAAAAATAATGAAACATTATTTATATACAATATGTATTTTCGATTAATTGTTTAACAGTATGTTAGCATTCGTCATTGAAACAAAGCAGCGTATAAACTCGCCTTTCTCTATCCTGAACCGTATGCGTTCCTGCTCCCGTATCAGGTCGGAAAGCTCAAAATTCCTGAATGTTATGCTGTTTTTGGGTGATGCGCAGTCATCATAAAACGCGTTGCCGTTATTGTCAATAACAATTTTGCAGTTCAGTATCTCAAACGCTGAGACCACGCTGCTGAACGCAGCAGTCAATTTCTCTTCTGATGCATTTCCGTTGACTATGACCTGCATTGCTATCATCATATTCACATCAAACAGATCAGCGCGCTCTGTCTCTATCTTATACATAATCTTTTATCCCGTTCAGCCATATTTTCATCAGCCACTTAGAGGGAAGAATTTTGCTGAGGAAGTGCTCGTATTTCACAAAAAAGCTGCATACCGACATATCTTTTCCCTTTGCAGAGTCACGGAGAGCCTGCACCGCCACACGGTTAGGAGAAACGAGTCCCGGGAATTTCACGGGCTTCCCGTTGTATTCCTTTTGAAGCATCTCCGTGTCTATCCAGCCGGGACAGACTGCGGTACAAATGATGCCCTTGCTTTTCAGTTCGGCATTCAGTGCGCGTGTATATGAGCGGACAAACGCCTTACTTGCAGCATAAAGATTTATGTACGGCACCGGCTGGAATGATGAAGCGGAGGATATGTTCAGGATACGCGAGCCCGTCGACATAAACGGGATTGCGTGATTACATAATAAACATATCGCTTTGCAGTTTATGTTGATCTCGTTCACGACCTCATCATCGGTAAAAACGGTACTTGCTCCCATTTTTCCGATCCCTGCATTGTTTATCAACAGCCGGATATCCGGTTTCTCTGTTTCAATAAGATCGAAGAGCTCCGACAGATCATCGGAAACGCTGAGGTCACACCGAATCGTGCGAACCTTTTCACCGAACTTTCCTTTCCGTTCACTTAGCCTTTTCTCATTTCTTGCAACTGCCCATATTTCATCAATATTATCTTTGATGATCTCGCTTACAAATTCCTGTCCGAGACCGCCTGTTGCGCCTGTAATTATTGCAATTGAAGACATATATCCGATCCTCCCGGCTATTATTCTGCTTCACGCATTCCCATAACGGGAAGCCAGTTTCAAAAATATTGTTTCATTCATTTGTTCATTAGTCAGATATTCTCCGTTATAAAACAGCGCGTATGTGTTCTTTCTCCAGATTTTTCTTTGTAGCTCTGATATATTCCATAACGATTATTCTCCATGAATTCTGATTCCGATGTCATTCATCGTCTTCTCCAAAACCGGAATTAAGCATATCGGTATATGCCGCATTCGCTTTCTGACTTGCCTTTTTCTCGTGCCATGCGTCTATCTCGCTTCGTATCGAGATCATTTCATCGACCACCATTTCGACCTTGTTCGGTCTGACCTGACGAAGATACGATATCATTCGTTCCATACCCTTCGGGCTGCTGATGTGCTTTGCAATTTCTTGTCCAAGCTCAGCGGGATATCCGAGCGCTGTTACAGCCGCAACAAGCTCGTCCCGTGTGCGTTTCCATAAATTCTTGCTGTCCATAATTATTCCTCGATCTCATCGGTAATTTCAAGGCTGTCCGGCTGGACACGGCAGGTGAGAAACAGTATCCTTACGCCTGCTTTCCTCGCGTCATTCACAGCCTTGCCGAACTCTGCGTGTGTATCGACATTCGGACGGACTTCCCTGACTCCGTCCATTTGCACAACAAATGCAAGAGCCGCGTTATATCCGTGTTTCTTCGCATTGATAAGCTCGCGGATATGCTTTACTCCTCGCTCAGTGGGAGCATCGGGGAAATATCCGATTCCGTCAATTTCAAGAGTGCAGCCCTTGACCTCCGTCAGAAATCTTTCGTTTCCGCGCTCCATATAAAAATCTATCCGTGACCCGCCGTATGTATATTCGGGAGTTATCCTGTCGAAGCATTGTTTTTCCAGCCATTCGCGCATCACCTTATTCGGTGCCTGACTGTCAATATTGAACAGCACTCCCGTGTTTTTTCTGACTGCGACAAGATCGTATTTCGTCTTTCGTGAGGGATTTTCCGACGCGGTCAGCCACACCTCGCTGCCTGGTATCAGAAGTTCCCTGCACCTGCCCGTGTTCTTTACATGAACAGTCTCATGCTGACCGTTTATCTCCACCTCTGCAATAAAGCGGTTGGGGCGGCTGATGAATAGTGCTTTTGTTATGTTATCGTATTTCATATTTTGGTTTCAGATCCTGATATCCGTCACGACCCAGTCATTTTCTTCGACCGGATAGCTGCTGCCGCAGAACGGGCAGGCTTTGACCTTTGCCGCATCGAAACTACCGCCGCAGGTTTTCTACAAAGCACCTGCGAAAGCGCTCCGTTTGTATCGACAAGATAATATGTGGTGGATATTTCACCTATCTTCGCAATGCGATTTCCCGCGAAGTCGTAGGCGTATTCCTCAACGCTTACCTGCTGACCGCTCTAAGCTGCCGTGATAAGGTGAGCTACAACATTATTTTGTAGGATAATTATCTAATGGTTGATTTTTTGGTATAGTAAAAAAACAGATTTTTTATATGATTCTTCCAAATTATCTAATGAATATTTTAAGCAATCATCTTCCTCGGCGTACATTCCACCATTAATCATGCACCTAGGAAGATTATGCCCGGCTCTAATAAGCATATTTATCTTTTTATTGTCAATTTTATAAGTGTTCAGTTCGATATTTATATACAGTATTATAACAAATAACATACATGACGCAGAATGATTCATGTATAAACAATCAAAGTCTTTTTCTTTTATATCTGCCTCTGTATATTTTTTTAACAATTGTATTATCTTTTCAATTGAAACCGACTTCTGAGCTTCATCATTACATAGCAGGCACGGCATAATACAATTCCATAAATTTATATGCATATCAAACATTTTTTTGTTTTTATATCGACCCTTATAAAAATTGTTCTTTTCAAAGACAAAGCTATCATATATAATTTGACCAATATTCATAAATAACCTCAACGGAGTAATACATAACTTTCGGATACAATTCGTCCATCAGGAATTTGGTATTGCAGTATTCGCATCCTGTTTCGAGCTTGCCGAGAGTGGACGGCGCACCGCAGTTCGGGCAGCATAACGGCGTTTCAGGGGACGGAACAATGCCCTCCTTTGGGTACTGCATTATGGCGCAGATGACACTATCGGCGGTTTTGTTGTAAATCTCCCTCTGAGCATTGCGTATGGTCATGGTGATACGCTTGTTTCCGGCAACGCTGGAGTTCACAAAAACACTGTCGCTGTAGGACATAGATGAAGGCGCAGGATCATGCTCGGCAGGTTTTCCGACCTGTACCTTTACATCCAGACCGAGCGACCGGAATTTCTGTTTTTGCAGTTCCAGCGTGAAGCGTGTGTCCTGACTGGCAAGTTTCGGAGGGGTGTCGTTACTGTACCAGACAGAGAGCTGCTGTGCGAAACTGTGAAATTGACGGTTCAGTTTCTTATTATCCGAGAAGTTGAAATTTACTCCCAAAATATCCATGATGAATTTTTCTCCGGTTTCTATAACAGTATTTCTGAGGCTTATGCTCTGTACTGCATCATTCACAGCATCTGAACCCAACCGTCTTCAAGACACAGCGGTACGTAAAAATCGAGCTTCTCGGTCGCTTTGTCAAAGATCGCTTTTTCTTCGGCTTTTTCCATGATCTTCTCTCCCAAATCCGGATTGACGGCGAAACCAGATCCGTACGGTACAGTTTTCACGTTGATTTTCCCGCCGTTTTCGTATCCGAACCTTCAATACCCGAGAAATTTTTTCAAATCTTCGTCTGGCAGAAGCTCATTCTTGCCGAGTCCGAACGAATAATCCGGAACGATCTGCAAATAGCGGTCGAGGAACTCTTCGTAAGTCTTTGCTTCAAAGCAGTACGGCGTTATGAAAAAGTCTCTGCTCCCACCGGCAGTACGGTCTCCTGCCGTTACGCTCACTTTGTAGTCGCCGGACTGAAGCTTACAGAAAACGTAACTCTCTAAGTTCCATCCGTGCAGACTTATGTGTCCGAACTCGGGAGCATAACTTGCCACGGTTTCATTTGCGTGAAGAGCAGCGCTCCGATAATCGTACTCCAAACATTCTATAAATCGTTCGGCGCTTTCAACGTCGTACACGGAATACCTGCTTTCATTCCGGTATTTTCTGACGAATTCAAGGTCTCCTTCGACCTTGCGTATATCATACCGCCAGCTGTTTTTGAGCATCTTCTTATCAAGCCAGCGATAATCCTTTTTGACGTTATTGAAAGCCTTTTCAAGATATACGTTTATATCCGTGCCGAGCTTGAATCTTTCTTCCGGATTACAGCGCTTGACCGTATCGTGCGTATATCCGTAAAGAAAATCTATGAACTCGTCCGCTGTAGTGCCTTCTGTCCACGGAGTCACGATATCTGAATCGTCATAATAGTTTTTTTCGATCTGTCCGAAAACGTATTTGCCGTGAAGAGGAACGATCTGCCAGACGGGTGTATGCTTCTTCATCATTGTCAGAGTAGCCCAGTAGAACTCTTCGCGCAGTCTTTCGAGCGCTTTCTCGTAATACACGTTGATATCCATGCCGTATCTGAACAACTCCGGATCGGCGGAAGGATTTTTGTTCAGCTTTCTTTCACGCTTTTTCTCGTTCTCCCGTTCCAGCTCCATGGCAAAGAACTGATCGGTGCTGAGAGGAGTCCACGCCCACACCTCATCCCAGCCGTGGCTCGACAGCGCCGGTGCGTAAATAAAGGCGCCGCCCGGTTCGTTCCGCCATTTGTTCCATCTGCCCGCAGCCAGACTTCCGTCATTCATTATCAGAAGGCAGAACTGCTCCTGTTTCGGGTTCTTTTTGTCGGCAAACGATTTGAAACCCTTAAACTGAGCGCTTCGGACGCCTTCATTTTTGGGCCCGAGATTTATCAGATCGATCTCTTCATCTTCAAGGCACTCGGTCAGATCATAGCGCTCCAGAGAATGCCATCTCTCCACTTCGTCCGATCCTACCGTGTCGGCAGTACCGCGGATGAATTTTCCGGACGTTGATTTTTTGCTGCGGTAATCATCGGGATTCCAGCTTCCGGCGGTGTAGTCACCGTTCTTAAGCTCAAGCAGACAGTATTCCCCATATTCCGGCATGTCTTTATCCGAAACATTGTGAAATTCATTGAATGACAGTCTGAGGTCTTTATAATTTACTTTAAACATAGCTCTTCCTTCATCTTCCCCTATAAACCTGAATTTGTCAATGTTTCAGTCCCATAAATTGCAGGGGTTTTATCGTTGAGTCCGGTGTTCAGACAAGAATATACCCTCTGAATCCGCGCACAGAATAGTAGGAATC
>DEWH01000019.1 GCA_002363155.1 Ruminococcaceae bacterium UBA3215
TTGACCTTCATCGCGGCTGTGAGAAAAATGACATCAGAATCATGCGCTGCGAGATCTGTGGGAAGATGTTTGCAAGCTCCAACGGCAAGGTCAAGTATTGCTCGCAGGAGTGCAGTAAGGACGCTCGCGTTGAGAATATCCAAAAGGCGCGGCTGAACGTGGAGAGCGATCCGCTCAAACGTGAGACGGAACGCTCTATCAGCAATATGAAGAACAACGACAAGAAAGTCAAGGACGCTCTCGGAGCCGAAGACCCGCGCTACATCGAGTTTCACGGCATTTTCGCCGAGTACAAGGAAGAGATACGCGACAAGCGTGACCGGCTGATACGAGATGTCGGCAAGGATAAGATCGACCTGAGCGACGCGGAAGAAGCGCTCTGCGCATTCACACGGGAGCGCGAGAAGAAGCTGGCGAAGAAGGCGAGCGTTTTGCTCTATGCTGCAAAGACGTGACGGGGGGGTGGCAGATTACCACCCCTGCTGCGTCCGGCGGTAGCCGGTTGTTTGTCACGATCACGGGAACGATAACCGATTTTAAGGTTGATGTGACACGTGACAGCGTGACAGATGTGACGGCTCCTGCCGTCCGTTCTTATGCAGCGGTAGTCGCTTCTTCTGCCGCCCAAGTTATTAATGGCGTGCATTCTGAAGCTCTCTTTTGTTGCCGCGTCCTTGCGGCGTTTTGGAGAGCTTCTTTATGGCTTCCTGCCATAGGGAGTCCAGAGGGAACGGCTGGCGCAAAGGACTTTTGATAGGAGCTCGCGAACTGTCAAAAGTACCTTTGCGTTACTTTCGCAGAAAGTAACAAAGGCTGGGCTTGTTCCAGACTGAAAAAAGATAGCTTGACTTTATTCAGCGGAGTTAGCGGTCTGTTATGGCTGCCGGCTTCGCTGTTGGTCTGTCACACCTGTCACGCTGTCACGTGTCACGTCTGTATGTTTTTTGGCAGTTAACACTTGTCACGGCTGTCACACTGATGCCACAGGCGAGCGTGACAGCGGAAAGCCTTTTACAGAGTGGGATTGATAACTGCTGTCACGTTTGTCACGCTGTCACGCATTACCAATTCTGTCATTGGGCTTATTGCTGCTTGTACCTACATCTGAAATAGGCGAATCCGGGTCGAAAATCGGGGATTTTTCGCGCTGTGCGCCGTTCAAAACAAGCGGGTAATGTATTACCCTACCCACATATCAAAAGCGGCTCAGAGCGCTTTTTTCGTTCGGTCTGCACCGAGGGGTGAAGGAGGGCGTTCACGCTATGGACACCCTCGTATGGGGGTAAAGGTTCGCTGCTTTATAAATTACTTTTGCTTTCCTTTTATGCAACAGTATTATCAAGCCTGTTTCTGCTTGGCTTTCCGGCAAAACATATATTCACCTTGATTTTTTAAACTTTTTATAAAAACTATTGACAAATATATTCCTATATGGTATAATATTGATACGAATTAAAATGCAGTTGTACTGCGAAAGGAAGTATTATTATGAAAAAGATAACAATTGCAAATGCTCCGGTTTACACTTCACCCAATTCTATGACCTTGATTTGTACGGAAAAGCCTGACGGAACAACTAATCTCGCCACTCTCGCGTTCTGGACTTACGCTTCGACAAATCCGGGCAAAATAATGTTTGCGCTGAATAAGGGCGCGTATAGCCTCAATCTCCTCGCCGAGAAAAAAGAGCTTATTCTTGCGATACCCGGCACTGAAATTGCGGGAGCACTTATCGGCTGCGGAACCTGCTCCGGTAAGGATACTGACAAAATTGCCAAATGCGGGCTTACAATGCAGGATGTTGAAGGTACTTCAATAAAAGCGCCCATACCTTGCAGGCTGCTCATACACGCAATTGTTGCTCAGACATTTGATGCAGACGACCATATAGTGCATCTTTGTGATGTCAAAGGTGTGTTTGCTGACGAGACCGTTGACGCGGTTTACGGTTGGAACGGCTACGCGGAGTTTGCAGCTGCACAGAAAAAGTAAAGGAGGAAAAGGCAGTCGTTCCCGCGGCTGCCTTGATCATTATGAAAGAACAAGGTGGTTTTCTTATTTCACAGATAAAGCAGATCGGCGGCAGAATATTTGAACAGATACTTGCCAAAAAGAACATTGACGCTTTCAATGGCGCGCAAGGGCGTATTCTTTATGTATTGTGGCAGGGTGACGGTATCCCGATAAATGAAATATCGCATCAGACCGGTCTTGCAGTCACATCTCTCACGAGCATGATCGACAGAATGGAAGCTGCGGGACTTATCTATCGTGACCGCGGCGACAGCGACCGCAGAAAGATATTGATATACCTTACAGATAACGCCAAAACACTTGAAAAAGATTATGATCAGGTGACAAAGGAAATAAGCGACATATACTATAAGGATTTCACAAAAGACGAAGTAAAGCAGTTTGAGAGTTATCTGCATCGCATCCTTAAAAATCTGGAGGAATATGAAAAATGAGCGTTTGCATAAAGTCTTTGATACAAAACCTTAATATCGTGATCGGCTGCACAATAGGCTGCGGCTATTGCTATGCGAGAAATAATGTAAAGCGCTTTCATACCATTGACGATTTTGAGAAGCCGGAGTTCTTTGAAAATAAACTTCGGATAATGGATAAACCCTGTCCGCATAATTTCCTGCTGACGGGTATGAGTGACCTTGCGGGCTGGAGTTCTGAGTGGCAGGAGCAGGTGTTTGAAATGATAAGCCGGAATCCACAGCATCAGTTTTTGTTTTTAACAAAGCGTCCCGATCTTCTCGATATAAAAACAGACCTTGAAAACGCTTGGTTCGGTGTCACTGTAACAAGAAAAGAGGAATTGTGGCGTATTGACGCACTTCGGGAAAATGTAAAAGCAAAGCATTATCACGCTACCTTTGAGCCGCTTTTCAACGATCCGGAGCAGGTCAATCTCAGAGGCATTGACTGGATAGTAGTGGGTACTATGACCGGAGCGTGCTGCAAAAAGATACATACCGAACCGGAATGGGCAGTTTCTTTGACTGAGCAGGCTCATTCTCTCAGCATACCCGTCTTTATGAAGGAAGATCTTTCGCCGATAATGGGCGATATGAATATGGTGCAGGAATTACCCGAAGCTTTCGGCAGGGTACTGGAGGAACAGAGAAAATGGCACAAATAACATCAGATAACATTATCATAGGAGACAGTGAGACAAAAAACATAATGACGAAATCAAACCTGCCTGTAGGCGGCTATTCGGTAAATCCGTATGTGGGCTGCACGCACGCCTGCAAGTATTGCTATGCCTCGTTTATGAAGCGTTTTACCGGACATACAGAAGAATGGGGAACCTTTCTCGATGTGAAGCATTGGGGGAAGATCAATAATCCGGCGAAGTATGCAGGTCAGCGTGTTGTTATCGGTTCCGTGACAGACGGTTACATTCCGCAGGAGGAACAATTTCGAAATACACGGAAGTTGTTGGAACAGCTCAATGGTAGCGGTGCGGATATACTTATCTGTACAAAATCCGACCTTGTTGTAAGGGATATTGACTTGCTCAAAGAACTCGGACAAGTCACAGTCTCGTGGTCAATAAACACCCTTGACGAACAGTTCAGAAGCGATATGGACAATGCTGTCAGTATCGAACGGCGAATAGCTGCTATGAAAAAGGTCTATGATGCAGGTATCAGAACGGTATGCTTTGTATCGCCGGTGTTCCCCGGTATCACTGACTTTGAGAAGATCTTTGAGCGCGTAAGAGAACAATGTGACCTGTTCTGGCTTGAAAATCTTAATTTGCGCGGTGGATTCAAGAAAACGATCATAGACTATATCGCTGAAAAACGCCCCGAGCTGATACCACTTTATGAGCGGATCTACAATAAGCACGACCGCAGTTATTTTGAGGAGCTGGAGAAAAAGGCTGAACAAATGGCTGAAAAGTATGATTGTCAGTTTGTGGATAACGAAATGCCGTATGGCAGAGTTCCAAAAGGTCACCCGGTAATTGTTGATTACTTTTATCACGAGGAAATACGCGGATCTGATAATACTGGCAAGCGTAACAAGTAAGCTCGAAAATACATTTATAGAAAATTCCCCTCAACTTGCGTCAAGGGGATTGGGTTGAATTGAATTTACTCGATAGGCTGTGACAGTTCCGCCGCGATCAGAGCACCGAGCCTGAATCCGCGCTCGAAGTCAGCTTCGCACTCTAACTGTGCTTCGATGTGGAGTACATCGGTATATGTGTCCAGCAGCTCCTTGCAGTCGGGGAACTGTTCAAGCAGCTTGTTCTCGGTGGAGCATATCAGCTCGCGGTTCTCAATGTATCGCTTGGTAGCGGGTGCAGGCTTTTCGGCGGGGTTGATCTCACCGTAGTAGAGCTTGTTAAGTATGTTGTTCATCTGTTAATCCTCCAAAATATTATGTTGATTGTATAACAGATGTGCGCCTAATTTGGGTCGTTATTTGGTCGTTATTTTTACAAAAGTATGCTTCAAGTGACCGCAAGATGCTAAATGTACGGTGCTGTGAAACCGCATTATAAGCGACTTTCCTTGAATTTGCCAAAAGACGCAAAAAGCTCAAAGGTCAATTCAAGTCCAGTAACAGGAGCCACTTGGATTTTCCCGTGAAGCCGCATAAATAGCGGCTTCACGGGGATTTTTGTTTGTCCTTTTCAGAGCGCTGGGTCGTTGTTTGGTCGTTATTCCGACATTTTTTTAAGATGCTGCCGCGACTTTTTCACTCGTTTTCTTACGATTGAGCGGAATTGCGTTTGCCACAGCCTGCATTGCTACTGCCTGAGCGGACTGGAATGCATGGCTGTACACCTGCAAAGTTGTCACCGGAGTGGAATGCCCTAAACAGCTCTGAACAGTCTTGACATCTATGCCCGCATTGATGAGCAGGCTTGCGTTCAAGTGCCGCATCGAGTGGTTAGACACATAGCGCATACCCGTTCTTTCGCAGAACTTGACGAAGTAATCTCTCGGTGCCGATCTGCGGAGCGTTTCACCATTCCATTTGGTAAATATGCGGTCGGTTTCCGTCCAAAGGTCGCCCGCCTGTTCGCGCTGTTTGTTCTGTAAGGATTTCCATTCGCTGAGAATATCGATGACCTCCTGCGGAACCTTCAGGCTGCGGACGCTCTGTGCGGTTTTCGGAGTTTCGGTGTAATTGCCGCCCTTATTCTTGTTGAACAGGCACGTTCTGCACACCGAGATAACATTCGCATCAAAGTTTACGTCTTTCCATTCCAGTCCGAGAAGCTCACCGAGTCTGAATCCCGTGTAGATAGCGAGGGTAAAGAAGCAGACGAAGATGAAATTGCTTTCGTCCTCCTGTTCAAAAAGGTCGAATAACTTCTGCGTTTCCTCAATGGAATAAAACTCCTTTTCGGGAGTGATGACCTTCGGAATTGTGACATTTTTACAAGGGTTTTCCTTGATGATGTTCATCTTGACTGCATAGGTGCAGACCGTTGATATAAAAGACTTGTACAACTTTATCGTTTTGGTTGAGAGCTTTCCGTCATTCTTTTCCTGTGTGTCGTGGCGCTTGCATTCGCATAAGCTGACGATGAATTTCTGAACATCTCTTGCGGTAAGCTTGTCCATTCTGATGTGTCCGAGAGCCTTGATAATTCTCGGCTCCATTGAATGGTAGCCGGTGATCGTGTTGGGCTTCAGCCTGATTTCAGCGTACTCCTTGAACCAACGGTTCATAAGCTCCTCGAACTTTACAGGCTTAGCAGTAAATCCGTTTGCACATTCTTCCTCGAACAGAACAGCCTGACGTTCAAGCTCTTTCTTTATCTGGCGCTCGGTCATTCCGGGTTCCGGTTTCCAAGTGCGTGTGTGCATTATCTGCTTTCCGTGAATATCATAACCGCAAGATACTCTTATGCGATAAGTGTTGTTTCTTTTCTGTATTGTTGCCATTGCAATTATTCCTCCTGATAATTCGCAAGGCATTTCCTGTACTTAACATTATACTCACGAATCGGAATGGAGTCAAGCACTTCCGGAGAAATATTTTTGCCTTGCGATGTGCCGATCTGTGTATGAAAAAATTACCGGATCATTATTCAAGGAAGTTTAGACAGTAGAGTTTTCAGCAGCTTCCAGATTTCTTCCTGTTCTGTTTTTATCTGACGAAGATCTTCTGCGTAAGCTGTGTCCGTGCTGTTAATTCGTTTAGCGATCTGATTGATGTTCTGACCTATCGCTTCGATTGCCCTGCATACCACCGGCAACTCAGGAAAGTCCACCTGATAAAGAAAGCCGTCCTGTGAAATTTTCCGCATATATGCAGCGAGGTTTGTTGTGCCGATAAGCGCCATTCGCTGACGGATAACTTCACGCTCTTGCTCGTTTACTCTGAACTTAATTTGTATCGGGCGTGTAAGTTTTTCCATTCTGTTTTCCTTTCAAAAATTCATCTTTCAGAAATAATTCTTGAACGTATTTTTTCAAACTGAGGGGATTGGGGATACCTCCCCAACAAGCTAAGTTTTTCGGAACGGTTGAGTCTCGAAGGCTTCTTTTATGCGCGCATCGTGCGCGCTTTTGGAAGCCTTCTTTGCGACCTCGTGTCGCAGCAAAAGTTTCTGAAAACGCTGATTATGGTACCATAATCATATGCTTGCTATTCTTGTATTCGATCATTTTCCCAAAATCAGCTTTTTCAGATTTTTCATCATCTTGTTCATCGAAGAAGTCTGATTTTTTTCAAATAAATCTCCGACTTGAATTTCGGTGTCTTTGCCGTCTCTCGTTCCCTCAAACACGCTCTATTATCGGTTTCATTCAGCTTTTCTCGGTGTCTTTTATGATGTCTCGGAGATGTCTTTGAGACGTCTTTCAGTGTCTCCTCACGTTGGCTTAACTGTGGGATTTGAGACACCAAAGACATCAAAGACACCGATTTTTTACTTGCTGTCAGATGTAATTCCGATAGAGAGTATTTATCCCCCTGTATCCTCGCGCTTTCTTCCCGCTTGACTGGCTCACAATGTTGTGACTGTACTCGATATTGTACTTTGTGTGATTATTTTTCAGCCACAAGTTGAAGCTCTCACGCTTGAGCGCGGTCACGCTGTTGAGGTTGCACCAGTAGCAGTACGCAGAATACAAGTCCGCTGTCGAACATTCCAGTCCGTCACCGAACTTTATGAGCTGCTCATCTTTCAGAAAGCTGATGATGTTGCAGTTATCCTCTTTCATCTGCGCAAGGTTGTCACGGGACTTTTCGCTTATCGTGAACTTGTAATCGTTAGCGATCAGACGGCGCAGACCCTTGTATGCCCAGAGAAAAATCCCCTCTATCTCGCCGCATAATTTTTCGGCAAGATACGGGTCATTCACTCTGCCCTGCGGCACGGGTTTCGCTGACAGAATTATCAGTCTGCGTTCCCAGCCGTCAGTCTTGTCGTAGAGAGATTTCGGTGCGCCGTTGGCGAAGCACATAGCCCTGCACTTTAGTTTGACTTGTATGCCTTGCTTACCTTTCGCTTGAACAGTGATAGGCGTTTCCGCAGTCGCCAGCGATTTCAGAAAGCTCGTGTCTTTCAGACCTTCGAGGTTCATATCATCGTCGATCAGAACCATTTTGCCGACAAGGTTTGCTTTCAGAAATTTGTCTCCTGCAAGGTCGGTAATGCTGCCAAAGTAAGCTGCCTCGGAGAATATCTTGTACATCACGACACCGATGCGGGACTTGCCCTCACCGCCGTTTCCGGTGATGAACAGCATAGCCTGCGCTTTGGTGGAGTGAATGAGACAGTAGCCCATATACTCCTGCAAAGTCTTGATGTCCTCCGGTTCAAGTAGGTCGTTCAGAAATGCAATCCAGCGTTCCGGTTCGGGTGCTGTAGGATTGTAGCAAACATTCAGACGATTCCTGCATATCTTCAGTTCGTCCGGTCGGAACTCCATATCCGTCGTAAGCACACCATTGAGCAGGTGAATTTCGTCCGCGCCGCCCTCGAAGTCCGGAGCGTAGCAGATGCTCTGCAATGCTCCGGTAAGTGCATTAACCCGCTTTGCGAAATCTTTCTGCACCTGTTCGGCAAGCAGCTTGTCCGAGATCATCTTCCGCACGGTCTGAATATCCACTGCCCCGTCTGTGTTGTAGAATTTTCCGTCAACGAATTTCATCGGTTGTTCTTTCAGAAACTCGTTACAAAACGATACTTCATACACATCTTTTCCGTTGTACCAAATACATCTGCCTTTGTTCTTTATGCCCATTACGCTGTCCTTTCTTTCAAGGGGGTACGCATAGTGTACCCCCTTTGTAATTTCGGTCGTATTCTGCCAAATTGCTTTATCATCACATCTTGCCCCCGCCGATGACGACGGAGGACTTTCCGAAAACAGTCTCGTATAACGCTTCTTCGCTTATGAGAAATTTGTTGCCTGCTTTGAAGCACGGGAGCTGTCCGGTTTTACACATCTGACGTATACGGTATTCGGTTATACCCTCGATCAGACGAGCCGCCTCTCCTATGGTGAGCATTCTGCGCTTGTTGTTTTCCATAATGGAATCCTCCTTGAACATACTGCTTACACGGCATTGCCGTGACATATAACTGATATATGTATCGGAGGCGGCATTCAGGGTATTTGCTTATATATATCGTCCGTGACGGCACAATTCGACAATCTTGGGTCAAGGCTATTTGGTCTTGACGGAAAAATCGGCATATTCAATTTTCAAGGAGCCGGCACAAACGGCAATGACGTACTTTTCGTTCGTGCTTGTCTATTATTTTATCATTACAGAACGCAAAAGTCAATAGATTTTGGAAAATTTGTCGCATTTTTGGGACAATTATTTTATTGCTCTATTTCTGTTATTTTTGCACAACAAGGGGATAATTACCTTACATCAATGTCCTTATATCAAAAACGTCCTGTTAACAGGGCGTTTTTAGGCTGAATCGGCACCGGATAATGACAGTTCAACGTTCGTTTCACAAATGGGAAAATTGGTATTATTTCAGCACCTTGACCCTGCCGGGAAAAGGACGAATCCGGGTCGGAAATCGGGAATTTTCTGCGTTCTGCGCCGTACAAAACGAGTGGGTAATGATATTACCCTACCTGCATATCAAAAACGGCTCAGAGCGCGTTTTTCTTTCGGTCGGAACCACAAAAAAAGACGCAGAGTCGAAACCCTGCGTCTCTTTCTGTTATTCGGTTATTACTTCGCCTTTACGCTTACGATATCGCTCTTGGTTACCTTAGTCCATTTGCCGTCAACATAAGCCTTGACAGCGTACTTGTAAGTTTTGCCTGTTGTAACGTTCTTAAGGCGAACTGCGTTAGCCTTTGTATCAGCGACTTTCACGAGCTTGCCGTTTACATACTTGTAAACTCTGTACTTTGTAGCTTCCGGAACCTTGTTCCATTTCAACGTTACTGCGCCGTTCTTGGAAGTTGCCTTCACAGCGGGCTTGTAGTAAACCTTGATCGAAGCTGTGTATGCACTGCTTTCAGCGGACTCTACGCCGCCTATGGTGTACTTGAGCACATATTCAAGGTTGGTATTGTTAGCGGGATTCTTGATAAGAACCTTTGTCTTCTTTGTATCAACTACCTTTTCGAGCTTGCCGTTCTTTCTGACATAAAGGGTGTACTTTGTTGCGCCGTTTACCTTTTCCCAGCCGACAGTGATACTGCTCTTGTCGTCGTTCTGAACAGCCCACATCTTCGCCTTTGAGCTTGCGCTGTCAACGGAGGAAGATGTCGTTGTAGTAGTTGTTGTTGTCGTTGTTGTGCTCGACGGAACGGACGGAGTAAAGGAACCTGTGCTTATCCACTGTGCGGTCACTGTAAGATCGTAAGCGGGCATTGTCGCGGGGATTATCGGATCCCAGCCTTTGAAAGCGTAACCTGAACGAGTCGGTCTTGCGGGTGCTGTGATCTCGGTACCGTAATCCGCTGTGATCGGTGCAATTGTCGTTCCGCTGTTTGTAACGAATGTGATAGTGTACCGATTGATAGTCCACTGTGCCTTGATCGTTATATCTTCGGCAGGCATAGTTTCGGGAATTTCCTTATCCCAGCCGTCAAAGGTATAGCCTGTCTTTGTGGGGTCTGCGGGAGCGGTAACTGTTGCACCGTAGTCCTTTGTAATTGCCGCTATTGCAGAACCGCCATCTGTATCAAAGGTGATAGTGTAGCTGTTTACCTGATATACCGCTGTAAGCGTGATATTGGCAGTGAGCGGTGTGTTGAAGGCATACTCCGCTGTGCCGTCCGCAGACCAGAACTTGAATGTATAACCTGTCTTTGTCGGGTCTGTTGCGGGCTTGCTTACGGTCTGGTTGTAATTGAACTGCTGCGAAGCGGGAGCGGGTGTGCCGCCGTTCGCGTCGAACTGTACGGTTATCTTGCTTCCGGTGTTTATCACAACATTTGTCGCGGGAGATGCATTATAGTTTGCTTTCTCGGCATAGCGAACATTGTAAGTTCCTGCCGCAAGTCCGGTTACCGAAGTTCCGGTAATGGGGGTGTACTCTGTCGCTGTGCTGAGCTTGTACTCCATAGCTGTCGTTACGTTTGTGATAGTTCCGTCTGCCTTGCCTGCTATAGTCTCGTCTGTGGAGGAGACTGCGGGAGCGGACTGCGAAGCCGGCGCGATAGTGAATGTCTTTGTTCCGCTTACTGTGTAGTTGCCGCCGTCCTTGTCGGTGATCGTCACTGTCGCTGTTCCGGCATTTGTGTTGTTGGAGTACTCAACATTATATTCACTTGCGGGAATTACCTTTGTTCCGTCCTTGACCGTAACTGTGGGTTCCTTTGCCGTGCCGTCATAGGTGAAGCTTTCCGGCGAAAGTGTTATCGTGGGGTTGTTTACTTCCTTCTGATTTATTGTTACCGCTACGCTTGCGGGTGTTGTATCATTGTGGTTAGCGTCACCGACTACCTTGTACCATACTGTGTAATCGCCCACTGCTGTTCCTGTGGGGACAGTCGCTGAGTAAGTAGTCCCCCCGTCAAGGCTGTACTGCATTGTACCGCCTGTTGCCGAGCCACCGGTAACGAGAGCCTGTGCGGAGCCTGTGTATGTGAGTTCGCTCGCTGTGGGATCCGTAACTGTCGGGTCAGCCTTGTTCACTGTCAGCGTTGAGGAAACTTCTGCGCCTGCCGCGTGGGTATCCGAAGCGGCTGTGCTGACCTTAACGGTAAACGTACCGCACTTCGTGACAGTTAGTTTTTTTGTCGTCGCATCAAATGTTCCAGTACCGGTGCCGTTTTCCACGCTGTAGGTCGCCTCGCCTGCACCATCAGGAATTGTGAACATACCCTCCACAGGAATGGCGATTCCGTCGGAGGAATAGGTGACCTCCTTATCTGTCGCTGTGATCGTCACAGGAGTCAAGCCTGTTTTATCAAAGGTATAAGAGATTGACAGTGTACCGTCCTGATTCTTTGTAACAGTTGCCGTCTGCCCGTTCACAGTTGCCGTGGTATTATCAGCAAAGACATAGTTATCCGCCGCTGCAGCGGTCACCGTAGCCTTGTAAATCGTCGCATAAGCCGCGTTGCTGTCCTGCGGATCCCAAGTAATCGCACCTTCACCGTTTAGTGTAACATTCTCGGTGTCCGTCGTTGCTGTAGTGTCAAGCACAGAGTTCGCCTCAGGAGTATCAATGCCGCTAACTGCTACGCTGCTGATGCTGATAGGAGCAATAGTATAGCTCTTTTCAGCAGTAGCCTCACCCAAGGTGACCTTTGCGGTATAGGTGCCTGCGTTCACGGGAACGGAATCGAGTTTTGTCTCATCGGAGTAATACTCAATTTCGAACTCGTCGCCACCGTGGGCAACGCCGTTTACTGCAAGCGTTGCGCCGTGGGGCAGAGTATCATAAGTCACATCTTCCGCATTAATAGTCAGTGTGAACTTATTCTCAGTATAGTTGCAGCCTGCCGCCGAGCAGGTTCCGGTCAAGGTGTTGCCGGATGCCTCATAGCTCATGCTGTGGGTATGTGCCATTACATGGGCATACTGAACATTCTGAATGCTGTTGTTCTGAACATCGAGTTTTCTGTGAGCAGCATAATCGTTGCAGGGGAGCAGATTATCTGCACTTGCACCCGTGCTGATAACCATGCCTTCGCCAATTGTCAGATTTATCGTGTCCTTAAGCTTGCTCGTGCCGATTGCGCTGGCGTCTGTTCCGCCGTTTGCCGTAACATCGCCGCCGGTAATGCTGATAGTGCCGCTGCCGCCGTATGTGTCGTCTGCGTCAAGCATACTGCCGCCGATGCCGGTGCCTTCGCTGCCGCCGTTGGCGATAACCGTGCCGCCGCTAATCGTGATTGTGCCGCCGGCGCAGCCTCTATTGCTATAGACCTCTCCAGAGTATTTACCGATACCGCCGCCACCGATGCCTGCTGCCTTACCATTGCCGTTGGCTGTGACTGTGCCGCCTTTAATGGTGATATTTCCACCAGCCTCGCCGCTCCATATCGCCGCATTACCGCCGATGCCTGCCGCCTGTTCGCCGCCTGTGGCTACAACAGTACCGTTGTTGATCGTGATTATGTTGTCCCATGTTCCGCCGGAGCCGCCGATGCCCGGCATATACTTTCCACCGGTGGCGGTCACATCTCCGCCGTTTATGGTGATCTTACCGCCGAACATATCTCTGCCGCCGCCTATTCCGGCACCGCCGCCTTCACCGTCCTTGCTTAAGCCGCCTTTTGCTGTGATATTGCCGCCATAGATAGTCACTATTTCGCAATCGCCATTATCACCGCCGCCGATACCGGCACCGCCTCCATTGCCTGTAGCATTCACGGTGCCGCCGTTGATTATGATCGTACCGCTGGGGCCATGGTTGTAGTTACCGCCTATACCGGCACCGTCATAGCGGCTGTTGGCGATAACCGTGCCGCCGTTGATGATGACCGTACCGTTTTGCCCTTGTCCCGACCCATTTCCGCCGATACCTGCATTTCCCATGTAGCCGCCGTTGGCTGTAACCTTGCCGCCGTTAATGGTAATGGTACCGGCCTTTTGGTTTGTTTCTTGAGTGCCGATGCCAGCGTAATAATAATCGGCGGTGATGTTCAGAGCGCCGGCGTTTTCGCCCTCGCTCTGTGCGTAGATGTTCAGGGTGTTTCCGCCGGTCACGGTGATGCCCTTACTTGTCAGGGTCTTGCCGTCCATAAGGATAAGGTTCGCCGTGCCGTTTACGGTGATGCGGTTGTTGTTGGTAAGGGTTTCGTTAACCACATACCACTTGCCGTCCTCAAAGGTGGTAGTAGAATTGGTGACGGGAATGTAATCAGAACACTCTGTGTCAGTAAATGTTACCTCGTGGGTAGTTTCATTAACCGCTGGGTTCCTGTAGGTGACGGGAGCGGGAGTGTTGTCTTCAATCGTAAACTTCCAGCTATCATCATACCAATCATACAGACAGTCTTCACTGGTATAATTTTTGCCATCGCCTACTTCAATACCTACATAGTATGTTCCGGGATTTATGCACGCAGCAACCTCATTATTGCGATCTGCATCGCTATAGTACCTGACGGTGACTTCACCCATGCCGTTCACGCCGTCTTTAGTCGTAACCGTCGCGGTCTTTGCATTGCCGTCATAATTGAGGGAATTCGGTGCGGTAAATGTGAAATTATTGGATTTCGGTTCTGCCCTCGAGATAAGGATATTACCAACTTCTGTACCCACCACTGCCGGGTTTTCTGGTATTCCCAAAAAATAAGAGACACGATAAGTTCCGGCGTTTGTGGGTGCAAAAACGTTTGTCAGGTCAGATGGTCCTGTATATTTAGTCCAATCAATTGTGTTTGCGTAACTAGTTAAACAATCCACCTTCAGATACAGATCTTCTGTGCCGGAGTATGCTACACTCAATATGGGCTGTTTTGGATTGCCGTCATAAGTTTCGGGGAAATCATCACTTAACGTGATGACGGGCGCTGGGGTTTCGGCGATCGTCAGCGTGATAGTAAGCGTTCCGCTTGTATTTGACGGCATGAGAGTGGTGTCGGCTGCACTTGCGGGTACGCTTGCCAGCGGCAGAGCCGAGGTAAGCATAGAAAGCACAAGGGCGCAGCTGATAGTTTTTTTGAATTTCATATTCACACCTCTTGTTAATTTACTTTGATTGTGAGTTGTATTTCCGCTCCGTTGAGCGGGGTCTTGTCGTTCAGTGTAAAGCAGTCGTAATGCAGTACCGCGTCATATTCGCCCTTTTCAGGCGCACGGGTCAGCGTGAGTTTTTTCACTGCATATCCCGGCTCGATATAGTCGCTTGTCCAAAGCGTTTCGCTGTTTATGATAAGCGACAGGACGAAATAACAATCATTGGTCTGCGGGTTTTTAAGGTTCACTTTCTGTGACAGCGAACCTGCCTTGAATGAAAGGCTTTCGTAGCCCGGAATGTCGATACTGCCGCTGTCCGAGGGCGCAGCCGCCGCAAAGCGTTCAACTTTGTCGCCCGTGGGTTCGGGTGAACAGCCGCAGAACATACACACGCACAGCATTACTGCGAGAAAAGCCGCGAGGATATTCGGTTTTCGGTTCATAGGCTCACGACCTTTCTGTATCTCGCCCCCACCGAGCTACACTACTCAGCTCGGTAGAGAAAAACATCTCTAATTAGTTGTTTGAAACTGTGAACCAAATGCTGTTAACGTCTCCTGCATTGTGGCATTCATACACTTCTGCCCATGCATCACCATTAGCAATATCCACTAAATTACTGTGTTGACCTGTTCTCCCATGGCTATCAATCCACTTATACTGTCCGCCTTCGAGTGCATATATGCATACATATCCGGGAGCATTGGCACTTGTTTTCTCTGCATCTGCAGCAGCCTTTGCATCTGTCTGCGATACCGAAACAAAGTTTGCTGGCACGACGTACTCACCCTCGGCATTACCATACCAAGCTTGTTTACTGAAACCCAACGGATAAACAATAGCGGCATCCTCCACCTTCGCCGTAAAGGTCACAGTATCCTGATATGTGCCAGCGGGTTTGGTGCTGTAATCCGCAACATCAATGCCGATAGCCTGTGTTGCACCTGTCGAAAGCTGTTCTTTCGTGAACTCCCACGAGGTAGCAGCATCGCCCTTTTCTGTTGAGCCGTTGTTTAAGGTGTAGCTTACGGTAATTTCGCCGGATTTGAGATTCCACGAATTAGCGGAAGCCGCTGAAACTGTAAGCTTCTTTCCGTCTGCAAGTGTTCCGCTTGCCGAGATGTTGCCTATGCTGTTCCAGCCGCTGTTTGCTACGGTAAGCGAAGAGGGGATAGTGATTGTGTAAGTGCTTGTGTCTCCTTCAGCACTCGCCGGTATGCTCATTCCGGTGAAGCACGATGCTATCATGCTTGCCGACAGAGCAAGACCTAAGATCTTCTTTTTTGTCTTTGTCATTTTTGAGTTTTCCTTTCGTTTTTTATTTTCCCACTTGCGTGGAAAGATCGGTTTATAACGCAAAAACGCCCGTAACCATAGTTATACCATGGTCACGAGCGTTATAGCCTGTATTGAATTCCGGGTATGACAAAAAGACAAAGTTACCTCTGCTTGCTTGCTTGCTTGCTTGCTTGCTTGCTTGCTTGCTTGCTTGCTTGCTTGCTTGCTTGCTTGCTTTGAGCGTAGCGCACCATAGCCATTTTGTCAAGCCCTTTCCGTAAAATTTCACACAATTTTCAGATATATTGTGCTTTGTCTTTTATATTATAGCATATTTTGGTGCGGTTGTAAAGTGTTTTGCAAAAAATAACCGCCCTTGTATTGACAAGAGCGGGAAACTGTGGTATAATAGCCTTAGCAACAGAGCAAGACGTTTGCTCTCGGAGCAGTAATTTGGGTTAAGAAATAACCACCCTTACCGTCAGAAAGCAGGGTGGTTATCTCTTTTTATTTACGGCTTTTGAACCGGTCAAATAAATTCGATAACAATGCTCCAAGCGATGAAGCATTGAGAGTAATGATATGTACTGCTTCGCCAAAAAGCTCACGCAATACGTTCAATATCTCCACTTCTTTATCGCCCTCCTTTCACAGTCTCCGATATTCCTATCGGGAAAACTGCTCCGAGGGTGATATCCACCTTGCTTTACCTGCGCCTCAGCGCCACGGCTTCAATGGTATTATAGCATATTTTGGCGTAGATTGCAAGGGGGTTCGACAGAAAATCCGCTGCCCCGGCGGGCAGCGGTTAGTGTTTATTTGGTTTCGGTTATGGCAAGCATTATTGCTGCCCCGAGCCGGAAGCCGCGCTCGAAATCAGCTTCGCACTCCAACTGCGATTCCATGTGGAGTGCGTCTGTATAGCTGTCGAGCAGCTCCTTGCAGTCGGGGAACTGTTCAAGCAGCTGTTCCTCGGTGGAACAAATAGTCTCTCTGGTCTTTATGTACTTTTCGGTGTTCGGTGCCGGTTTCTCGCACGGAATGATCTCTCCGTAGTAGAGCTTGTTAATAATGTTATTCATTGTGGTATTCTCCTGTAAAATTTAGTGAGTTTTGATTAGTTAGTTATATTACAGGAAATGCCTTGATTTTGGTCGTTATTTGGACGTTAATTTTACAAAAGTATGCTTCAAGTGACCATAAGCTGCTGAATTTGCAATGCTGTGAAACCGCATTATACCGCACTTTATGGCAATATGCCAAAAGATGCAAAATGCTCAAAAGTCAATTCAAGTCCAGTAACAGGAGCCAGCCCTTAGTGGACTTGAACCCGCATTATAAGTGGATTCAAGTCCATTTGATTTTTAGCTGAAATTGCGTTTTGGCTCTTGTTTGGCTCTTATTTCAACAATTACGCAATTTTGATCTTATTAACGGAATTTGTACCGATAGGTAATGCTTCCGCGATAGCGTCCATAGCTCTCGCCTGCGCCGACTGGAACGTATGCAGATATATCTGCAAAGTTGTCGTCGGAGTTGAATGTCCTAAGCAGCTTTGGACTGTCTTAATGTCAACGCCCGCATTCACAAGTAAAGATGCGTTCAAATGTCGCATGGAGTGATTTGATACATAACGCATGCCCGTCCGGTCGCAGAACTTGTGGAAAAAGTGCGAGGGTGCAGCTCTGCAAAGATAGTCGCCGTTCCATTTCGTGAAGATGCGGTCCGTGTCGATCCACTGTGTACCGAGCTTTTCGCGCTGTGCGTCCTGCAAGTTTTTCCATTTCACAAGACAATCCATAACTCCCTGCGGGACTTTCAGACTGCGGATACTTGACGCGGTCTTGGGTGTGTCGGTGTAGATTCCCTTTTCTTTGGTATAAAGGCTGGTGCGCTTGACGGAGAGCACGTTCGTGTCGAAGTCAATGTCCTTCCATTCCAGACCGAGCAATTCTCCGAGACGAAAGCCGGTATAAATTGCAACAGTATAGAAGCAAACAAACATATAGTTTTCGTCCGGCTCCTGCTCAAAAAGTTCAAGCAGCCGCTGCGCTTCCTCGACGGAATAAAAGTCTTTCTCCGGCGTGACTACTTTCGGGATCGTGACATTTTTGCACGGATTGTCCTTGATGATCTGCATTTTGACTGCATAGTCACAAACCGTCGAAACGAACGATTTATACAGCTTGATCGTCTTGGTGGACAGCTTCCCGCCGTGCTTTTTCGGGGTGTCGAAGCGCTCGCATTCCGTGAGATCAACGATAAACTTCTGAATGTGATGCGGTGTGAGCTTGTCCATTCGGATATCATCGAATTTGAAAGTCTTATCCTCAAATTTCAAATCGGTGCTTGACTGTCCGGTGTCGGTATTCTGCTGTTCCTGCGGGGTATGCCGCCTGCGCTTATGCTCAGGTTCAGGCTGTTCCGAAGAAACGCCGCGGACGTTGAACCGTTCGTCGGTATGCTCGATTTGCAGCACGGCTTCTTCCGTCCTGTCGCTTATCATTGTTTCCGAGCTTTCGGCAAGGTTACGTTCCACAGCACCATCGCGGGAATATTTCATAACACGCTTGCCGCTTGCTTTCAATGCTTTTCCTGCCATATCGCACCTCCTTCCATAGCAGAATTATTTTAAGTTTCCCCAAAATTTCCCGCGACATCTCTAAAAGCGTTTATTCATGCGGTTTTCAAAATAAATGGGATTTTCAATTTGTCAGCGCTTACAAATAGCGTGTTTAAGGCGTTTAGTAGAGTTTTACGTTCAATTTTTGGGAAAACTTAAACCAATCGAAAATTCCCTGATAGGTTCTTTTTCGCTCTATAATTCTGAATTTTGTGAAAAATGAAAACAAGAACCCAATGACAGTAAATTTTACATAAAAATAATGAGCGGGGGTTCCGCTCATTATAATATAAATTATATTTACTGATTTATCTTGAATCTTGCCACCTGATCTTTAAGTATCTTTGACTGACCGGAAAGCTCTTCGCATGATGCGGCAGTTTCTTCGGCTGTAGCTGAGTTCGTCTGTATTACCTGCGAGATCTGCTCTATTCCGGCAGTGATCTGCCTGATCGATTCGGTCTGTTCGGCACTCGCAGATGCTATCTGAACAACAAGCTCTGCTGTCTTGGCAGACATGTCCTTGACCTCTTTCATAGAATCCGCTGTTGCGAAAGCTATCTTACTTCCTTTATCAACTGCGTCTATAGAAGCTGTAATAAGTGATGTGGTGCTGCTCGCTGCCTCAGCTGACTTACTTGCAAGGTTTCTTACCTCATCGGCAACAACTGCAAAACCCTTTCCGGCATCTCCAGCTCTTGCTGCCTCGACCGCAGCATTCAGAGCAAGTATGTTGGTCTGGAATGCGATGTCCTCAATGGTCTTGATTATCTTTTCTATCTCCTGCGATGTAGAGCTTATTTCTTCCATCGCCTTGACCATGTTCTTTATTTCATCATCTTGATAGTTCACACGCTCCTGCGTCTGTTTGGAAAGGTCGCCAGCCTGTTGAGCATTTTGTGCCGTATTCGATATCTGAGTAGATACCTCTGCGATGCTTGCGGATATTTCTTCAATAGCCGATGCCTGACGTGTGGTTCCGTCAGCAAGCGACTGGGAGCCTTCTGCCATTTGATTGGAACCGGTAAGAACTTCTTCCGAGGACAAATTCATTCTGCTTAACGCAGCACCGAGATCATCTTCTATTTTGATAATATTCGTCTTGATATCCTCGAACACACCGGGATATTTTGTATTCGGTGTTTCTGTAAAATCACCGCTTGCCATAGATGAAAGTATTCTCGATGAATCCCCGACAACTTCGTTTAAGTCTTTCTTCGTCTGCATAAGGAGCTTGGCAAATCCGCCCACCTCATCATCAGCAAATTCGTAGTTCACTTCTGTTGTATCGAGCTTGCCGTCCTGCATTTCGTGAGCAAGTATTGTTACCATATTTATAGGTGTGGTAACTTTCTTTCTTGTAAATACGGCAATAACTACTGCGCCTCCTACACCTACAACAATAGCTATCACTATAACGATCAGAACAACTCTGCCGAACTCATCATTGGCAGACTGTACGTCCGAGGTCGCCGCAAGAGCACCGACGACATTATTGTTTATATCATACAGCGGCTTGTAGTCTATGACATAATCCGTTCCGTTAATATTAGTCTGGCCGACATAGTTCTGTTTGTTATCTATAACGGCAGTTTTGAGGTTAGGGAGCATCTTTGAGCCGACATTTCTCACGCCGTTGTTCATCATTGTTGTGGAAAGGCGGACATCATCGCAGAAAATGGTGATATCCGAACCCGATTGGGTCTTTACGTTATCTATCCAGCTTGAATTTGAGAGATCACGCCCGATAAGTATAGAACCTATCACCGCACCGGTATTTTCGTCCTTCACGGGATTGGTGTGAAATATTGCAAGCCCATTACTGCCCATTCGCACAACGCCGCTCATTGTACTGCCGTAAGCGGTGAAAGCGAGGCTGTTTATCTTCTGCTCATCACTCTTGAATATAAAATTATTGTTAGAGTCAAGTATAGCACAGAAGTTATAGCCGTTGAAATAATTTGCATCCCAATCGGCTTGAAGCCCTGCGGCACTGCCTGACTTAATAGCCTCTTCCGTTTCGGGCTTTCCCGACCAGATTGCTATGTTATCAGCAATTTTGTCGTACTGCGCTGCCATATCGTTCTCGGTAACGCTCATTCCAACATTTGCTCTTTCGACAAGAATGTCTTTTACAAAGCCGTCAAGCATTGTCAGTGATACAACATTTACTGCCACCATAGCAACTATCAGAATAACAGCTGCTATGAAAATGTTCTGTACGCCTATTTTCTTCATTGGTTTTCTTCCTCC
This sequence comes from Ruminococcaceae bacterium UBA3215, assembly GCA_002363155.1. Classification (GTDB taxonomy): domain Bacteria; phylum Bacillota; class Clostridia; order Oscillospirales; family Ruminococcaceae; genus Ruminiclostridium_E. Next base: position 20,264 of record DEWH01000019.1, read on the forward strand.
GATACCAGAATTTAAACCAAACAAGGTGTCGAGCGAACCGCAAACGAAGCGAAAAGACACCATATTATGTCTGATTAGGTAATATTATACACTATTTTTCATAAAAAGTCAACAAAAATAAGTTTAAGTTTCCCAAAAATAATCCGAAAAAAGTTAAAAAAATACCGTCGATCTCCCAAAAGTCCAAAGTGCAACAAACGGCTCTATAAAGCGGTTTGTTCTCAGTTATTACCGATTTACTCCGAAAAACTCCTTGCGTTCCAAACGTCAATGGTTTTACTTGACATCAGTATGAAAACCTTGACTTTTTCTTGTGATACTGCAACCATTTATCCGGATAGTCAAGTGTATTCTGTGCTTTATCCGCAATCACTGCTTTGAGCAGTGCGACCGACCGTGCCTGTGAGTTTATCGACTTGCAGGGATTGAATTCTATGTCGGCGAACCACACATAATCGTCAAGCACTTTTAGCTCCTCCGGTGTGAACGAAGCAAGCGCGCTCTTTATGTAAATGTAATCATAAAACGCGGATTTAGGTTCCGTCGCCCAACGTTTTCCGCCGTATTCAAATGCGGTAAGCCTTCCTGACGATCTCAGCCGCTCGTCGCGCTTGGCTTCCTTTGTGGAAACATTCAACAGATCAAGGTAAGGTCCTCAGTTCACAAATACCTTGCTCGACTGGAACATACATTCAAGAAGTACGCCGTCAAGCTTAAGCACAAATGCGCTGAGTTTCTGACCGAAATCATTTCCCGATTTTGTTGATATTTCCAATGCATTTTCATTAAACTTTTTCTGAATGGCCATATGCAATGTTTTTGCGAAACGGCGAAACTGCTGTTCCACGCAAACTCAAAATCACACTTTTCAACGCGATCATTACAGAATGTCCATGCAGGTCTTGATGCCATATTATCACCCCATACTCCTTAATTTGTAAATGATCCGTATTGCTTATCAAATGCTTTCTCAAGCTACTTTTGAAGATCAAATCCTTTTTCCGATTCCTCGGTCTTTTCCGGCTCGGAAGATTCAGGTGGTTCACTGTGACTTATTTCCGGATCCTTTTCCTTCTCAATTATTGCTAAAACCTGTCCTTTCTTACAGGCAGAATATTTTCAAGCATTAGAAGAATGGCAGAGTTAACTTGAAAATCCCACCCAAAAGCAGATGGTGATGCGTTTCTGTTGCTCATATTCGATAACCTCCCATCTATCCAATGGTCAAATAATAAGAATATGTCACTGTTTCTCTTATATTCTTACATTGATACCCTCATATTAATTTGAACGTTCTTATAAACGAATTAACATCATACCCGGCATCTATGTATCTGAGCAGTATCTCAGCACAAGCCCGACTGTCGCTTGCAGCTTGGTGATGATCAAGAGCGATGCCGTAATGCTCACACATCACATTCAGCTGATGACTCATATCCGGCAGACAAGCCCTGCCTATCTTTACAGTACAGAGGTATTTAGCAGTAGGTTTCCATTTAATGCCGTAACCATTCAGGCACTTTTTCAGAACTCCCATATCAAACACGGCGTTATGCGCAGTCAGGATCCCGTCGCTCAGATATGGCTCGATCTTCTTCCAAAGCTCCGGAAATGTGGGAGCACCCTTGACGGTATTTGCACTAATCCCGGTTAGTTTTGTGTTGAAATAATCAAAGTGCGTCTCCGGATCAACGAGAGAGTAGAACTCATCAACGATCTTTCCTCCGCCGATTACCGTTATACCGATCGCACTCATTCTGTCGTTCGCACGATTAGGTGTTTCTACGTCAAACACAGTATATGAATATAATTTAGTCTTTTCGTTCATATCCAATTATTCACTTCTTATAAATCTCTGCAATGATCTTTTCTGCATTCTTATCATTCAGATATATGTCGTTGATCTTGCTCTTTGAATACTGAAAAGGCGTATTGACTGTATTATCAACCAGATATGCTTCAAAAAAGTTCTCCCAGCTAAAGAACTCGGAGCTTTCAATATACACGGAGGGATCGTTCAAAACTGTTTCTACGTTCTCTGCCCTTATCAATCCGGATTTGAGGATCAGCCATTCAAATGATTCAGGCAAGCATAATCTGAAATTTGAAACAGAAGGCAACTTCAGAACCCTGTCTATCTCCGATCCGAAAGCCGCGCCGTCAGCAATCACAAGGACTTTCTTATCCCCATGTTCTTTCAACCACTGGAATATTGCAGAATTTGAACCGGAAGAATAACATTCAATATCATCATTTAGAAAGTAGCCCTGATAAAACTGAAATCCGGATTTTGAATCTTCCGTTACCAAAGTGTCATATTTCAGTTTCCCCGGCACGGTGTCTCTATAATAGACATGCCTACTGTCTGATTTGAATAGTTTCTTAAAGTTATGGTATTTTCCGCTCGCTTTAATTTCATATATTTCTTCGGGACTGTACGGCAGCTCATATAAGCTTTCACGACAAAATATCACATAATAGTTGTCAGAGTTCTTGATAGATTCGGCAAAATCTTTTGTCTTTAAGTAATCAGAGCCTTCATCAACAAAGACAATACTATCGGATATACCCTCAAGCTGGTGCTTCCAGTCATAATCTGTCAGAGCAGCGCACTCCTTGTCACAGGAAACATTTATTCCGCTTGCAGCTTTTAACCGGGTATAGTCCGAAACCATGTCAAAAAGAGTAGTTTTTCCTGTACCACTGTCGCCACGCACAAATGTTATATTTCGGTGCAGGTCAAAATTAAATACGGCATCTCTGTTTTTAATTTCAACATGATGTGTTCCTGTCATAGCTTACCTCACACAAACTCTCCGGCTTCATAAACAAGCTCACCCATGTTTTTGACGACTTTGCCGGTATTCAGAACCTTGATGTTGAATTCACCCTTGCCAAAATCCATAAGATGACGCAGGTTAATAACGAGTTTCTGATGCTTCCCTTGCTTAATATCTGCTATCTTCAATATCCACTCAGCACAGTTATCACCGCAGGCAGACGCATTGAACACCTTAGTTCCGTCATAAGCTATGAGCATACTGACATTTCCGTTCCGCCGGCAAATGAGCCTGCTCCGGTTGAAGCTTCTGCGGCTGCCGAAAACGAGAACAGTGATACTGTTGTTTCCGACAGTGGCGAACAGCCACCGGAAACACCGCAAAGCACTGTTGCCGCACAGGTCGTCGCCGATCATAGCGATGATACGGACGAGATACCGCAGGACAGCTTCATAATCGAAAACCTGTTTGCTGAGTTTTACGGCAGTGATGATGCTCCGGCAAGCGGCTCAAAGTCTGATAAGTTCTCGTTCAGGCAGGACGAACAGCTTGCGCCAGATACCGGCAAGAAGTGCAAAACAGGGCGCTTACAGGAAGATAAGCACAGCGACAGCAAGCTGAAAGCGGAAACGGCAAGCACTTCTCTGAAACAGGACGCTGCCAAAAGCGGCTTGTTGTTCGGTTCTGCAAATGATGTCAAGTCTGCGGAGAGTATCGAGGGCGAGACTGCCGAAATGACAGACGGAGAAAGCGGCTCCAAACTTTCACACAAGCGCCGCCAGCGCCGTGATGAGCCTGACGATGATGAAGCATTCGCGGAGGAAAGCGAAAATGCCGATACTCTGAAATTTGAGCATAGCGACAGGAATCTTGAAAAGCAGTCGCATTTTGCTGATAAGCTGTCAACCGGTTCATCTGCAAGTAAAAAGCTCTCGGAAAGCAAGCTGCCGCGCGAGGAGATCTCCGAAGAAGAACAGGCTCGGCAAGATGTTCGTAAACGTCAGCGTAAGGCACAACAGGCTGAAAAAGCCAAAGCTGATGCCGACGCAAAGGTCTCGGAAGCTTTCAATAAGATCTAAGATATCTTGCCGGTAACTGCTGCGGCACCGCTCAAAAACAGCGAGATGACGAGCGCAGTACACCGTGCAAGATATAAGGCGGCGTTGGCTGAACTGAAAGTCGAAAAGGCTGAACGGAAACTTGAAAAAGCCGAAAGTAAGCTACCCTCCGAGGCTGTCTTTCATCGGGACCGCAGGACTGACAGAAAATCCGGCAAGATAAAAAGCAAGTTAAGGCTTGAAAAAGAGGTAAAGTCGGAAAAACGCCCCGATAGTTTCTTTCAGGCTGGAGCAAAGGGCGTAGCCAACAACTATAACCGGCGCTGTCAAGAGCCGTGTTCATGGTAAGATCTCGGAGTATGAGCAGGATAACGCCGCACTTAAAGCTGCCCACAAGACCGAACAGGTCGGAGAATCGGCTCTGCGGTTCACCAAAGATACGGTTGCCCGGATAAATGACCTCGAAAAGAAAGCTATCTATCGAAAGACCGAGAGACTGCGCTTTGACCGGGACAGTGCCGTAAAGAAAGCAAATACCCGCAGTTCTCAGCTCCAATTTGAGGAAGCAAAGGCGAAAAAGAAAGCCCGTGACGCTGCACGAAAGGCTCAGCGAAAGCATCAGCGCAAAAAGGCTCAGAAAGCGGCTAAAACAACAAAGAGCGTTATTCAGAAAAACAAGCCCGTTTGCACGGGCTTGATACATATTATTGATGTGAAACAGGATACAAGAATTCATCAGATTCAAACCAAAGCGATTTCCCCAAGCTCGTTAGACATAACCTGAGAAGAGGAATACTTGTAACATCTGAATATGATTTTATTGTTTTGTTCAATCATTCAGGTTTTCAAAAACCTTATCCATATTTCTGTAAAACAAAGGCATCTGAAGATCATGCTTTTTGCCTTCATCATACACGCAGCGACAGCCGTACAATATATCATTGACATCGTTATGCAGGGTCATTATCCTCGAAGTGAGTTCATTCCCCGCAAAAAGCTTCTTCATTGCTATTCCCGCAATTCCGGAAGGTATCTTATAAGGGAATATCTCGTTATTGTATTTTTTCAGGTCAACTCCTCTTGCACTGACAGTTTTTAAGGTTTCCCTGATACATTTTACAGCCATAGTTAACGCTTTGGAGTCAGACATAAGCTTACGCGCAAGTCTGTTCGGGTCATCTATTCTGCCTTCCCGTGCGGCAGTTGAAGTAACTCCGGCATTTATTGCCATATGTACCCATATCCATTCAAACATATCGTATGGGACTTCCTGCTTGATATCAGCCGAGTCAAAAAGTGAGATAAGATCATCGTAATTTGCTGTCTTCGCTTTTTCTCTGCTCTCAAGCATTATATGGTCGAAAAGGACGCAGTTGAGTCTGCCGTTGTTTTCCATTTTACCGCCCGCCGTGGGGAATGCCGTAACATAATTGTAATCTCCCAATATTTCTTCCACATCTTTCCGTTCATTCCAGAAATTGCAGAATAAGATAACCGTTCCTTTAAGATCTCTGTCATTCAGAGTTTGTATAGCTGCTTCAAGCTTACCGCTTGCAACACTTATCAGGATAAAGTCATATTCGTCGTGTTCCGGGGCACGCTTTATGATGTACTCGCCGTCCTTTTCTTCGCCTTTAGGGGCGTATCTTCCGTCAAGAAGATGTATCGGGATCGAAGCCGGAACCTGCTTACCTTCTCTGATGATGTGGAATGTGTCGTGACCTGCCTGCTGAAACGCATATGCGTATGTCGTACCTATAACACCTAAACCTAAAACAGCTATCTTCATATTATGGCTCCTTTTTATGATCCCAACTCCGCCTGAACCGGCAGCGCAGTTTCCGCTTTAAACAGTTTATTACTTTATCAATTATATCACAAATAAGTATATATGTAAAGCATTTCCTGCAACGACTTGATTTATCTGCGAGGTTATGTTATAGTCGTTGCTGCACAAAACAATAAGATACCAATGCTGAAAGCAAATCTAATAGTGTTATTAAACACTAAGGGGCAAAACTTCTATATGGGTATCTGTCTAAAAAAGTGGACTTTTTCAAGCAGCCTTATGACGGTGTAACAATGAAGGGCGCACTGCCGGAAGATACAAAGATCATATATCAGGCTGTTCAGAAAGGCGAAAAGCTGACGGTTGACCGTTACGGTCACGTCTATACGGCTGACGGCAGATGGATCGCGGAAGTAGTAGGGAGATAAATCGGTTGACAGCTACGGGAGGGGGTGGTATAATGATTGTATGATATTTGCAAATCGAAAAAGGAAGGGTGAGTAATTATTGAACACACAGATAATTAAAAACAGAAAAAATTATTTTCGTTTGGCTGTATCATCTATTATAGTTTGTGTTGTGCTTTGTATGACAGGTTGTCAGGTATCATCTTCTGCCAAACTGAGAAGTACTGAAAGTATCGTTGAGGAAATTTCAGTAGTTCACGCCAGTTACGGCGAAGAGGCAAATGATAAGATCAATGCCTTATTGAATGAACTATCATCGGTGGATCCCGTTGCGGGAACACGCTGGAAAATGATAATGGATCTTTGGACATCACCCCGGCTTGGACAGCCGCTGAATTATAATGTCTTACCGGACGGCTTGCCTGATACAGATGAATTATGTATCGTTGTACTTGGTTTTCAGCTGAATCCCGACGGAACGATGAAAGAAGAACTGATAGAACGGCTGAGTGTTGCGCTCAGCAGTCTGAAAAAATATCCGAATGCCTATGTTGTTTGCACCGGCGGAGGAACCGCAGCAGAAAACAAATCAGTTTCAGAGGCAGGTGAAATGGCAAAATGGCTTGAAGATAACGGCGTTGAAAAAGAGAGGATCATTGTCGAGGATAACTCCATTACTACAGCACAAAATGCTATTTTTACATACGATATCCTGACCTCTCTTTATCCGTCCGTTAAAAAAATTGCGATAGTATCAAGCGATTATCACATAGCAACAGGAGAGCTCCTGTTCAAAGCTGAGGCGATACTGCGAGCAAACGCTGTCGGGAATGAAAAGTTGGAAGTGGTTTCAAATGCGGCGTGGAAAGCTCCGTCAGGTTCATTATCGCCTATGTTTCAGGCAGGAGCATTGATCGAATTGTACGGCGATGTTGATACAGCATTTGAGATCTACTATGACAACTACGATATTCATAGCCTGCCTCCTTTGCATTGAAACTATGACAGCTATATAATGTCTGCTCATCAACCGTGAAAAGGCTTCAAAGCGCAGCTTGAAGGCTTTTTACGGTTGCAAAAGTGCAAGGAAATTTCCGGATTTTAAAAATCTTCCTTGCACTTTTGTCCGCCCATAGGGCGGAATGAGCTTGATATCAAGGAATGTGCCCGCTTTAAAAAGGCGCTTATGACACGATGTCATACAGAAGGTTTCCAAAGGCGCGCATGGACGCGCGCATAAAAGAAACCTTCGAGAAAGCGTATTTTTAAAGCATACGACAGTCTGTTTCACAGGCTGTCGTGCAATAACTGCCTTTTAGGCAGTTATTGAGGACACATTATTTATATTGATTAAAGCGAATGTATTCAAATACCATATAACTGAAGTTCAAAAAATTCATGATGGTATTTTTCTTTAAGTTCATTTTAACTTCCTGTGATATAGTGTAAGAAACGGATAAGGAGATGTTCTTATGAAATACAAATATTCATCAGCAATTCTTGCACTCTGCTTATGTGCAGTTATGACAGGCTGTGGAGCAGGCAACCAAGCTGCACCGATAGCAGAAAATACAGATGCTGCGGTATCTGCAACAGCAGCCGAAACCGGATCGAATGCCACGACAACAACTGCGGTATCTCAGACCGAAGAAGCGGAAACAGCACTTTCAGCAGAGAATGACGAACAGATCGTGACTAATCTTGAAAAGCTTGATATGACAAAGTGGCAGTACAACGCCGATGACGATGTTTACTATCAGACCGGCATTTCCTACTGTGAAACTCCGGCTGACGCAAGCTATGAGACGCTTGCGTTGTTCGTTCCCGGCGCGTATATGACAGCCACAGATAACGGCGACGGCACATTTACCTGTGAGCTTTCCGACGGCACTGTAAACGGCTACACCGCCGAGACTGCGCCGATAGTTATGCCAATAAACACGCCCGGTTACTCCGCAATGTCTGCGCTCACAGATTATTCAAACAGCGCAAAGACCTACACGAGCGAGGGATTTGTGTATGTTCACGCGGGCTGTCGGGGGCGTGACGCGGGAGCTCCCGCAGGTGTTACCGACCTGAAAGCGGCAGTGCGTTATGTGCGGTATTGTGACGATGTTATACCGGGCAGCGCCGAGCGAATCTTCACATTCGGAATGAGCGGCGGCGGTGCGCAGTCAGCGCTTATGGGAGCTGCCGGAGACAGCGCCCTTTACGCACCATATCTTGAAGCGATAGGCGCAGTTAAAGGTGTCAGCGACGCGGTGTGCGGCTCTATGGACTGGTGTCCGATAACCAACCTTGACAGCGCAGATGAAGCTTATGAATGGATGATGGGAGTTACAAGAAGCGGTCTGTCCGATGACGAGCAGGCTGTCTCAGACGCGCTTGCGGCTGCTTTTGCTGAATACATCAATTCCGCACAGATAAAGGACGAGAACGGCAATATTCTTACTCTTGAAGAATCCTCCGACAGCATTTATCAGTCCGGCAGCTACTACGACTATCTGAAAGGCGTTATCGAGCAGTCCCTCAACAATTTCCTTTCCGATACGACATTCCCTTATGACGCGAGCAGTTCATCAAACAGCGGCCACGGCGGTATGGGCGGCTTCGGCAGAAACGGTGGAGGCGGAGGTCAGCGGCCTGACGGAGATTTCGGCGGCGAGAAGCCAGACGGTGCTCCGGACGGCGGTATGCCGGAAGGAGAAATGCCCGGTGATATGGGCGGAAACGGCAGCACCGCAATAGAAGATGTTGACAACATCACACGCAATACCACATCAAGCGGTATCAGCATTTCCGGCACTTATGAAACTGCACAGGACTACATCGCCGCTCTCAACGCAAACGGCGAGTGGGTGACTTATGACGCATCCACAAACACAGCAGCAATATCAAGCGTTGCCGACTTTGTAAAGGCTTTCAAATCCGCGTCAAAGAACCTCGGCGCGTTCGACCAGCTTGACGGAGGACAGGGAGAAAACACGCTGTTCGGCTACGGCGACGGCAGCGGTGCGCACTTCGACAGCGTTCTTGCGGAAATACTTTCCGACCTCGGAAGCGAGTACGCCGACAGCTATGCCGCTGACCTCGCAAAGACAGACAGCGCCGGCTATACCGCAGAGCAGAGACTAAAGATGTACACACCGCTCTATTACCTGCTTGAAAGCTCCGAGGGTTATGGTACAAGCACAGTCGCGAAATACTGGCGTATAAGAACGGGTATCGCGCAGAGCGATACATCGGTGACCACCGAGATGAACCTTGCGCTTGCTCTTGAAAACTATGAGGGCGTGGAAAGCGTTGATTTTGCTACAATATGGGGCGCGGGGCATACGGAAGCCGAACGCACCGGAAACAGCACCGCAAATTTCATCGCTTGGGTGAATGAGTGTCTGAAATAAGATGTCTGTGTCTGAGAATCTCTGAGCAATGGAGATAAATACAATGATCACGCCGGGACAGCAGTTTTGCTGTTCCGGCTTTCTTATCTATATGAGTTTACGAAAATATTAAACTGTACATATCAGGATGAAATGCTTGATAAAATCAACAAATTGTGATATAATTGACCCAAAGAAATGATTCGCGGTTATTATAACTAATCAAGGAGAAGCTGTGAAAACCAAAGCTGTTTTTGTGTCAAATGTCTTATTGACTTGTGCAGTCGCATTGTTTGCCGTGTTGTTTATGGCAACCGGCAATTTGCTGTCAAAGGCGTGTGCGAGTATCTGTTTTACGGTCATCGGAACCATAAACTTTATCGTGACCCGGAACAGGCTCAAAGAGTATCGCTCCGCATCAATACTGCTTCTATGCGGTCTTTTGGCGGCAATGCTCGGCGATATACTTATAAATCACATTTTTACAGCGGGAGTTGTGATGTTTGCAGCGGCACACATACTTTTCTTTATAACACAGCAGCAATTATGTCCTTTGGAAAGCAGAAACAGATCAAGAGACATTATCTGCGCAGTCGGGCTGTTTGCTGTGAATATTTCATTTTTGCTTTTGGTGATGCCGCAAGACAAAGATGTATTGACCGTAGTGATCTGTGTGCTGTATGCGATCATCATTTCTATGATGACCGGCAAGGCAATAAGCAATTTCATCGGAGTAAGATCACGTTTTTTTGGTTATATGCTGCTTGGAACCGGCTTGTTTTTGCTCTCAGATGTTACACTTGTTATTTACGGCTTTATGGGTAATAATGTACTGATTCATACTGTAAGCAGCACTATGTACTATGTCTCGGAAGTCATTCTTGCGGACTCCTACCTGATTCTTGCAAATAAAGCCCAAAAGTAGGGTAACATAATATGTAAGCACATAGAACATATCATAGTCCAAATAAGCTTGACCACTCTCATAACAAATAATATAACTTTATTGCTGGATCGGGATAACTGCTCCGAAGTTAGGCTTTACCGAAAAAAACAGACAAATCCGATTTTTGAAAAATTTCATAATCCTACTTCCAGTCTGCACTTGTTTTTATCCTCGCGGCAACGGGCTCAACGTCCTCCAGTCTGCCGCCGTCCCAGTTTATCACACGGTTGAGCTGGTAGTCGAAATTTCTCTCGCTGTTCAGCTTATACACGCCGGTTTTCAGTTCTATCGGCTGTGTGACATCATACTTTTTCATATCTTTGACCTCTCCAAGTTATCCCTGCCGGAAATTATCGTTCAGCACAGATATCTGCGCTTATTTCCTGATCTTTCTGTACCCGCAGTCACAGTACGGTCCGCCCGATGCGAGAGTGTATTCCCGCACGAAATCGGTCACCTCACTGAGTTCTGCCATAGTGTAATCAAGTGCGCACAACGCGGGGACATATTCGAAAAGACCGAGCTTACTCATAAGCGTGCATATACCGCATTTGGTAAACCTTGCTTCGTAGCCGCTGCCGTCGCTGTATTCACAGAATTCCATATTCCACGAGTAAGGATTCCTGTCTGCTGCTCTTAATGCGGCAGTTTTTTTCATTCCGTCAATATCCCGGGGCGTGTATTTTTTCTTTCCGCTCTTTTTGCAGAACCACTTCATCGCGCCTGTCACCATACCGGTTTTGTAGTATTCCGTCATCTGCTCTGCCGTCGGCTTTTGCGGCATATTCAGAATGAATGCCGAGAGCATAGCACAGCTCAGAATGTTCATTTTGAAACGGTCGCCCTTTTCAAATCCGGGCAGGCTTCCGATGATCTCTTTGTATCTTTGCTTCGCTTTTGCGGTAATGCTTTTCGCAGTTCCGCTGTCGAAGTTAAGCACGGTCGTCAGAGCTTTCCGGAATGAACCGCCGAACAGCGTCCACATACCCGCGGGCATTCCTAAGTATTTCATATCAGTTCACCTTTGCTTCGTCATCACTTTTCAGATAATTTCTCATACTTGCTGTGCCGATAGCTACTGTTGAAGAATTGTGCAGCAAAGCGGAAGTCGCCGGCGGCATCACTCCTGTCACTCCGAGCAGTATAAGCGCAAGATTGAATCCGATTATCGAGCGATAGTTAAAGCCTATACGTTTCATCAGCGCGGTGCTTATCTTCCGCAGCTTCAGCAGGCTGTACAGATCATCGGCGGAAATTGTTATATCAGCTACCTCGCGGGCTATCGCCGCGCCCGTGCTTATCGCGATCCCCGCATCGGCTTCGGACAATGCAGGCGAGTCGTTCACACCGTCGCCTATCATTATCACTCTGTGTCCTGCCGTATGTTCACGTCTGATGAACGTCGCCTTGTCCTCAGGGAGAACTTCGCAATAATACTCATCAACTCCCACAGCCGCCGCGACTGCTTCGGCTGTACGCTTGCTGTCTCCGGTCATCATTACGGTCTTTTTTATGCCGAGTTCTTTCAGCTTTGTGACAATGTCGGCAGCTTCATCACGCAGCGGATCTTCGATGCAGATAACTGCGGCAAGCTTTCCGCCCACTGCAAGAAATAAATGCGAGTATTCGGCAGGCAGCTCGTTCAGCTTGTCTTTCTCGCCGTCAGAAACAGTAACACCCTCGTCTTCGAACACAAAATGATAGCTGCCGATGACAGCCTTTTCACCGTCGATAGAGCTTGAGATCCCGTGCGCCACAACGTACTGCACCGCGGAATGTTTCTCCTCGTGCAGAAGTCCGCGCTTTGCAGCCTCGTTCACGACCGCGTTCGCTATCGAGTGCGGGTAATGCTCTTCAAGGCACGCCGCAAGCCGCAAACATTCGGCTTCATCATTATTTCCGAAGGTCACGATCTTTGCAACTCTCGGCTCAGCGCTGGTGAGCGTTCCGGTCTTATCGAACACGATAGTGTCGGCTTCCGCAACAGCTTCAAGAAATTTTCCGCCCTTGACTGTAATGCCGTATGAACCGCATTCCCGCATTGCAGCTATAACAGAAACAGGAATTGCAAGTTTCAGCGCGCAGGAAAAATCCACCATAAGGACAGAAAGCGCCTTTGTCGCATTTCGGGTCAGAAGATAAGTCAGCAGTGTGCCGCCGAAACTGTACGGAACGAGCTTATCCGCAAGCCGCGCAGCTTTGCTCTCGGCATTGGATTTCAGCTTTTCCGACTCCTCGATCATCTTGACTATCCGGTCATATTTTCCGCTTCCGGAGGTCTTGTCAACACGCACGGTGACGCTTCCGTCCTCGACGACCGTACCCGCGTAAACGTAGCTTCCGTGCTTCTTGTGAACAGGCATCGATTCTCCCGTCATAGATGACTGATTGACCTCAGCTTCACCTGCGGTGACAACTCCGTCAAGCGGTATCATACTGCCTGTGCGGACTGATATTTCCGCTCCCGCTTCAACGGTATTTATCGGGACGAGAACTTCCGTTCCGTTCTTTATCAACCATACTTTATCTACGCCGAGCGACATTGTGCGGGCAAGGTCATCGACAGAACGTTTGTGCGTCCAGTCCTCTAAAAGCTCGCCCAGACTCAGCAGGAACATCACAGATGCAGCGGTCTTTCTGTCTCCGCGCAGAAGCGAGACAGCTATCGCCGCTGCGTCAAGGATCTCCACGCGCATTTCGCGCTTCAGGATACATTTCAACGCCTCTCCGATATATTTCAGAGACTTTATCACTGTGATCGCAAAGCGTATTTTATTGGGCAGGAACAGCATTGAAACCGCCTTTTTCGCAAGCAGGAAAATGAGCCTGTCCTCGAACTGCCGGTCAAGTTCTCTGCCTGTATGCTCCGGAACGAGCGCAGTTATTTTCTCATCGTCATATCTGAATTTCGCCAGTGCTGCAATAACATCACACCTGCTGCCGCGATAAAATATCACAGCGTCGCCGGTGCGGTCATATACCTTAGCATCTCGGACAAACGGCTTCGACCGCAGGTAATATTCAAGAATATCTGCCTGTCTGAGAGTCATTTTTCCGCGCTCGATATGTACCCTTATCCGCCCAATCGATTCATGAAGAATGCTGCATTTCATTCCTCAGCCGTCTCCGTTTCGTCGGCGGGAGCTTCGCTCTCGTCCCCGATAGTCTCCGGACATTCAGCAGCTTTTTTCTCGTTGATGTCACGGGCGTCCGCAAGAACGTCCCCGCAGCCCTCGCGTATTTCGGTCGCTTTTGTCATTACGCAGTCCTTCGCGCGGATCACCGCCGCCGTGGTATGCGCATAGACCTTTCTTGCTTCTTTCGACGAGAGAATATTAACTCCCGCAGTTCCGATAAGAAATCCTCCCGCAAGCAACGCAACATTTTTCCAAGCACTCATTTTAATACATTTCCTTTCCATTTTTATTTTAATGCCGGAATGGCATTACTGTCTTTGATCGCGTTAGACAAAACTAATTCATAGCCGCGCCTTTTCCCGGAAACAGTTTTACACTGTCACATTTCTGCTCCGTTCCCGTGCATCAGGAGCTCTCACGGTTCTGTAAACTTTGTCCGAACCTATCCTGTCTGTTTATGCCTCACATATTAGCAACCGCTAACTTTATTATTATAACACTTTCAGTCCAATATGTCAAGCATTTATTATATCCAAAAACATTGACATTTCTAAACAGAAGTGATATTATATTAAAGTACAAACGGCTAAAAAATGCGGACATATCGTCGATGATCTTTTTGGTATCGTAAGAAAAAACCACGTTTCTGACAGTAAGCGTCATACTGTCCGGAACGATCTCCTTTCCGTCAATATCCATTGTCGGTGAAGACAGCGCCTCATTCGCCTTATCAACGCAGTTCTCGATGGTTCTCGTCAGTCCGTTGAATGCTCCGACCTGATCGAGAGATTCAAAGATCATGAATGAGCATATTATCATCATTGCTGTTCTTTCCAATGCCTGTGGTGCTGGTCAGCACCCTTACAGACAGCGGAGAGACCACCTGCGATCCCTATTCGCTGCTTGCCCCGTTTTATGTGGCGGGGAAGGTATGCATTTCGGGAAACATAATAGCTGAGGTTGTGAGGTAAGCCTATGAATGTATACAGTATCCCCATGGCGCTGATGGATCTTCTGCCTGTGGCGCTTTTCCTGGCGGGCAATCTGCTGATATGGAAGGATCTCGGCGGTAAGATGAGCTTCGCGTCAAGATCTTTCTATCTGACAGGAATAGTGCTGGCAGTGGCTGCCGGCTTTATAAAGGCACATTACAAGCTGTTGTGTGCGGTTGGGATTGGGGATATAGAGTGGATGAGCAGACAGTTCTTCCCGAATCAGTCCCTTGGGTTCCTGCTTGCAGGTGCAGGGCTGCTGCTGTCCCTCGTCTCACGCAAAAAGAAAAATAAAGAATACAGGACTTATGCTTTCCTGCCACCTATGGCACTCGTAGGACTCATGATCATCGGCGAGACTTGTATGTACATAGCTCTGGGCATATATGCGGCAAAGCTCAAAAAGCCTGCTGCAACGGTGATGCTGGTCATATCATATATCCTGAGCCTTGGCATGGGTTACCTGTCATCGCGTGATTTCGGCACAGAGGCGATGAACTGGCTGGCGCAGACGGTGAATGCCTGCTCGCAGGGGTCATTTCTGGCGGCTGTATGGATTATGCACAAAGCAGGTCTCGGAAAAGAAGCCGCTGGCTGAGTCTGCATCCATTTTTGTCCACTATCTGCAACTTAAGAAAAAAGTGATATCATTATAGGTATCCCGGATCTCTCGGTAAGCCTTTTTCAGATTATAGCAGCCTTCAAGCCCAGTCTTGAGGGCTGATGTTTTTTATAATGTTTTGGCTCCGGCTTTTTACCGTCAACTATATGATTGGCAAGCCGGGTTATGATGCCTGCAAAGCAGATAGTCAGAACTTGTCCATTGTGGTTCAAGCTTCGGCAGGGCGATCCTTTATAAAATTCAGCTTGCTTAATATCGCCCGGCTCCCTTGACAAATACGCCTTTTGGGAGTACAATTAGATAACGATAAAAGACATATTAGAGGAAAAGTATGAGTATTAAGATCGACAGTATTGACGGCGGCAAAACCTTTGATTTTGGCAGAACATCATCGGATTACGCCAGGTATCGTGATATATACCCGCAGGAATTCTATGACAGAATTCTGCAGCTCGGGTTATGCGTAAAGGGGCAGAAGGTACTCGATATAGGCACCGGAACGGGTGTACTGCCGAGGAATATGTACAGATACGGAGCTGAATGGACAGGCACCGACATCTCCGAAAATCAGATAGCACAGGCGAAAATGCTGTCGGAAGGAATGGATATCAGCTATCATGTTATGCC
The DNA here is from genome assembly GCA_002363155.1 of Ruminococcaceae bacterium UBA3215. GTDB lineage: Bacteria > Bacillota > Clostridia > Oscillospirales > Ruminococcaceae > Ruminiclostridium_E. The sequence continues at coordinate 36,005 of DEWH01000019.1, forward strand.
GGCCGAAAAGCTGGATTTCCCCGATAATACATTTGATATCATAACAGCCTGTCAATGCATCTGGTATTTTGACCACGAACACATAGTATCCGATCTTAGCAATATCCTCAAACCGTCGGGTCAGATGCTTGTGCTTTATATGGCATGGCTCCCGTATGAGGACAGGATAGCCGGAGCGAGTGAACAGCTGGTGCTTAAATACAATCCCGAATGGACGGGCTGCGGCGAGACAGTTCACCCGATCTATATTCCGGATTGCTACGGCGATCATTTTGAGCTCACTTATCACGACGAATACAAGCTGAATGTGCATTTTACCGCGGAAAGCTGGAACGGCAGAATGAAAGCCTGCCGCGGTATAGGAGCCTCGCTGCCGGAAGAACGTATAGCCGCATGGGAATCGGAACATAAGAAGCTGCTGTCCGAGATCGCACCCGCAGAGTTTGATATACTGCACTACGCAGCGGTGGCATTACTGAGAAAGAAAAATATGTAATATAAACCGTTCAGATACCGTGACACCGTCATAGTTTATAGATCCGGAGGTGTCTTACGGAACAGCACGAAGCTGCGCGGATCTATGGGAATGATCGGGATAATATCATGATCGTGTGGGAGAGGATAAGTTGAAACACAAAAAACGTGAGCTTCCCGATTTCGGAAGCACAAGTATATGGAAGCTGATTTTCCGCCTTGCGCCGCCGGTAATGGCGGCACAGCTCATTCAGGCGCTGTATAACATAATCGACAGCTTTTTTATAGGCAGATACTCCGATACCGGTCTGACCGCACTCTCGATAGTGTACCCGCTCCAGCTGCTTATGATAGCGCTCGGAGTCGGCACGGGTGTCGGGATAAATACCGCGATGTCGTTCTTCAACGGACTGCACAAAAAGAGCCACGCCCGCGATGCGGCGGGAATGGCGGCACCGCTTGCGGTGATAATGTGGGTGTTGTTCGCGGCAGTTTTCGGTGCGCTGATGCCGCTGTATGCAAGCCTTTCAACAAGCTCCCCGGCAGTCATTGATGATGTTGTGACCTACGGACGCATAGTGTGCGTATTCAGCCTCGGACTGTTCACCGAAAGCGTATGGACGAAGGTCCTGCAAGCCGAGGGAAAGATGAAGCTGCCAATGGCGGCACAGATATTGGGGGCAGTCGTGAACATCGTGCTTGACCCGCTGCTCATATTCGGTTTCGGCGCGATACCGGAGCTCGGCATTGCGGGCGCAGCTGTCTCTACCGTCGCCGGACAGACAGTCGCGGCGCTTGTGGTGATGTTCGGCGGCTGCCGCAAACCGCCGAAACTGAAAGTTTTCGGAAAATACACAGCCCGCATTTACCACATGGGAATGCCGAATATACTGATGCAGGCTGCATACACATTTTACATATTCGGGCTGGAGCTGATACTTTCGGGCTTTTCCGATCAGGCAGTGACGGTCCTCGGTCTGTATTACAAGTGGCAGACCTTCTTTTTCATTCCCCTCGGCGCTTTGCAGACCTGCATCGTCCCGGTGATAAGCTACAACTACGCACAGGGCAGTTATGACCGATGCCGCTCGGTGCTGAAGGATTCGTTCATCGCGGGAGCGCTGCTGATGTCGCTGGGAACGCTGTGCTTTGAGTTCCTGCCGGCGCAGCTTATCGCCGCGTTCTCCTCCGACCCTCTTGTAATGAGTATCGGCGTAACGGGATTCCGCATAATCGGCATAAGCTTTATCCCGATGGTAAGCTCGCTTATATTTCCGGTTTTCTTTCAGGCGGTGGGAAGTGCGCTCAAAAGCTCTCTGCTGACAGTGATACGGACTGTACTGCTGTTCGTTCCTCTCGGGCTTGTATTCTCACTTTTCGGGCTTGATATGTTCTGGCTGACATATCCTGTCACCGAGGTGCTGACATCTGCTGTCGGATTCGTGTTTTACAGCAGGTTCGGGAAAACAAGGCAAAATGACAGGGATACTTTCCATTAATAAGGACGCTTCTCAGTCGGCAGTTTCCAATGATATTTCCATACCTGCATATCAAAAGCGGTTCAGAGCGTATTTTTCGTTCGACCTGCGCCGAAGGGTGTAATGTCGCGGTGCTGTTGCTGCACCGTTTTCAGCACATTTCACCTGAAATGCCTTGATATTAAATACAAGATGTGGTATAATAACCGCAATAACATTTGGAGGTACAGTATGGGAACAAGATTATTGCTTCAGGACATATTACAGATCAATGGTATTGACCCGAAAGATGTTTTACTTATAAGACACTCTTTGGGACATATAAATTTCAGAGATTGTTATGAAAAGAATTGCGTTCATGAATATACTCAAATTCAGCCGGATAATGTTAAGGCTCTTTCCGAGCATAAATACTGGATGGTTTTCGTAAGTGCAGGAAAAACTCATTCATTATTCCTCGAAATGTATGAATTCAAAGGCAAACAGCCTCTCTCTGAACACAAAAGGATAGAAAATTTTCCTCATCAAGAGTTTTATGATAACAAAAGTGGAAAAGATGTCGTTTACATGCTTAACGAAACCGAATTATTCAGTGATATGAAAAAACGGTTGGTAATCGATTGGGGCAAAGGTGTAATCAATTGGTATAATAAAGGTACTATCGAAAAACCAATTGTATCTATCCAAAGCGTTAGTCCGAAACCATTCCCTGGATACGAACGATTGGTCATATCACATAGTGAATTAGAGACATTGGTTAATGACGTAACTGAGGAGTATCGCGAGTACCAGAATGCTCTTTCTGCGGTAAAAGGAATATATCTCATTTTAGACACTAAAACGGGTGAACAATACATAGGCTCCGCATACGGTGACGACGGCATTTTAGGGCGTTGGTGGCAATACGCAAACGAACCGTTTCATGGCGGAAATAAAAAACTTGTCAATCTTTTCAGCAAACATAAGGAAGAATATAAGAATTTTCAATTTAGCATTTTACAAATTTTTTCCAAGACATCAACTGATGATGAAATCATTAAAGCTGAAAGCCTATTTAAGAAAAAGCTTGGGAGCAGAGTATTTGGTTTGAATGATAACTGACAGGTGATACTCAATGACGCTACAAGACGCGCAGAATATCCGTTTGACGGCGATGTTGTTATGAAACCCTCGAATACCAAAAGCGGCAGACGGAAAATTGCGGAGTCGCTGCTCGGTACTGTTCCGCTCGATGTCTAGGACACATATTAGGTGGATTGCCACGGCGCGATAGCTTCTTATATCACCGATTACGAGGACGCGGTGATGGTTCAGACAGCTAAGCGCATAGGTGCTGATTGTATAGTTGCGCGGAAACAGATAGACTATGCAAAGCTGCTCCGCGCCGGCAGCTGCGGCTCAATCCCGAATTTTGTGTAAAGTCAAAACAGCAAATAAAAGAAAGCAGATAATATATGATGAGACCGGCAGAAAACTGTCGGTCTCGTCAGCATCGTGCTGCAATAAAATAAGGGCTTTCGTATGCGGAAAGCCCTTATTTTTAGTATTAGATCTCGTTTATCTCTATTTTAGGCGGCGCACAGACAATAAGTTCCTCCTTAGGGATATTAACGAATATATTCACAAGCTCAGCGTCAAGCTGTGTGCCTGCGACGTCCCGGATTATTGCAATAGCCTCATCATGTGTCTTTGGATCCTTATATGAACGCCGCATCGTTATTGCGGAGTATGTATCTGCGACGGCGATTATTCTTGCAGCAAGCGGTATTTTATCGCCGGTAATACCATAGTAGCCTTTTCCGTCGATACGTTCATGATGATACTCGATCCAGGGCATTATCTCTTTGAATGAGCGGAGCGGCTGCAATATTTCAACACCGATCTTCGGGTGCATCTTCATAACTTTCCACTCGTCATCGGAAAGCTTTGCCGGCTTATTCAGTATAGATTCGGGAATGCCGAGTTTACCTACATCATGCATAAGCGAAGCGTATTCAAGGCTGACAGGATTGATGCCGCTTTTCATAGACTGCGGCAGATGTCTGAACAATGTCATCGTCACGTTCTGCACATGACGGCTGTGACCGTTAAGGTTCGGGTCTCGTGCATCAACTGCGCCTATGATGATCTCTGCAACATCAATGCTTCGTTCTTTGGCGGTCTGAAGAAGCTTTGACATTAGGCTGTTGACGATCGACACAAAGACGCTTCCGCCAAATAGTATCAGGGCTACCATAAGATCGGGTTTGCCGAATATAGCGACGTATATGTACCCCAGCAGGAAGAACGAGAGAAGAACGAGCGCAGTCCGCGCCCAAATCTTATCGCTTCGCTTGCTTCCTGAAAGAACATCCCGGGTGCTTTTTATAAAGATAAGGTAGCTGATGACATTGTAAATCATCAGTCCCGCTCCGAGAATTATCATTCCATAGATCAGATAATCCATATTTAACCTCGTAATATCAAATTAACTATAATGCGGAATTTGTCTCTGATCTGTATTTCACTGTAAACTCTAACAAGATATTCCGCTTGATTTGCTTTGTCGAGATTCTTGAAATTCTCAATTATCATATCTCCGCACATGGAGAAACGCTGCGGCATGAGTGGATTTGCGTATTTGCAGTTTATATCCGCATAATTCCCGTCAAGGGCGAACGTTATACCGACAAGTTCGCTGCGGGTCTGATCGCGCTTCCTTCGTTAAGTTATTGACTGCAGTTTTTACATTTTACCAGAAACTCTATGCTGTCAGCCGGAACTGCGGCTCCGCAGCTCACGATCTCTTCCTTTATCCTGCGGCTCGTCTCACCGTCAACGGTGTAAACATTTCCGCATACCTTGCACCGCATATTGACAGGTATATCATCATTGTCGGCAAGACAATAGACTTACTCGCGGTTTTTCGGGTCGATATATCTCCGGACAGTCCCTTCGCGTTCCATTTCCCGCATCAGCCTGTATACCGTGCTTTCGGACGGAACCGATTTAATGGTATTATCGCTGCTCATTTCGGCTGCGATCTCCCTTACCGTGAAAGAGTACTTACTGTGAGACTTGAGAAAATCGATCAGGCACTCGCGCTTTACTGTTTTGTAAGTTGCCATAGCGACCTCCGAAACAACAAAAATGAAATCGGATTTTAAATTTGTTTTTACATTATAGCAGACTTCATACAGTTTGTCAATAGCTTGCGGATATTCCACTGTATTTTCACAAAATCCTCTTGTGTGCGGTAACAAGCGGCTCTAACTTTATTCGTTAATGATGCTGAGTGTTATTGATGCTCCGGGTGCAGAAAGATCCGAACCGCCTCGCTTCGCTTTTTCTTCGGGAAATCTGAATTTCGGAGCAATAATACCGGTTGATTATTGATTCAGCATTATCATTCAAACGCAGTACATACCTGCGCGAATGAATGATACCGATACATGCGCCATGCAAAAATGCCATTATTTACTCTTAAAAAAATTTAATGATTATTTAATAATTTTATGCTATAATGTAATTACAAGGTCAGGAAAACATAACCGGAGGTATTTGAAATGAATAAGACAGGATTTATAATGCAGCTCGCGGATAGACTTAACATCACGGAAGAACAGGCAGCGCAGGTGGACGAGATAGTAGAAGCCCACCATATAATAGGAAGGAACAGCAAACTTGCCGTTATTGCAGAGATAAAGGACAAACTCGGTACGGACGATGAGACTGCAAAGCAGATATCGGACACGGCATCGGAGCTTATCGCATCGAACATCAGGAATAAGCTGCTGCACCCCTTCGGCGGCAATGACGAGGATAAATAAGAAAGGCAACACGATGTATCTGAATATACTGAAAAAAGACCTGAAACGCAAGAAAACGATGAACGTGATAGTGCTGCTTTTTGTGATACTCTCGGCGATGTTCGCCGCAAGCAGCGTGAACAACATCATTGCGGTATCGACGGGTATAGACTATTACTTTGAAAAGGCGGGAATGTCCGACTACTTCGTAGTCACGCTCGACAGCACCAATGCCGATATGGAGCAGAGGCTGCTGAATGAGCCGTATGTCACCGATGTCCGCCGCGAACCCACGTTGTTTGCTGACAGAACGAATTTCAAGCGGGACGGCGAATATCTTGCCGATACCACAAACACGATCTTCATAATGTCGGTGGATGAAACGAAGCTGAACTACTTTGACTCCGCCAACGAAAAGATCACTGCCGTTGAGCGCGGCAAAGCGTATATCTCGGGAAACGTCCCCAAAATGAGCGGTATCGGGGTCGGCGATAAATTCACGGTGAAGTTCGGAAACGCGGAGCTTGAACTTGAATACGCGGGCTTTGCGAAAGACGCGTTCCTCGGTGCCGAATTTGCGGCGAACACTCGCTTTATACTGAACTCGCAGGATTACGCAGTGCTTAACTCCGATGAATACGCAGAACTCTCCGCCGGAAGCACCTACTATATCGACACCGACGATGTACCCGCCCTCGAAGCGTCGCTCGCCGATGCGAACGGCATACTGCTGAGCATAGATGCCGGGCAGATGAGACTCGCGTATGTGATGTCGATGATAGTGGCGGCGCTGCTGCTCATCGTGAGCGTCTGCCTTATACTTGTGGCATTCGTAGTGCTCCGGTTCACTATCGGCTTCACGCTCGAAGAAGAGTTCCGTGAGATCGGCGTAATGAAGGCTGTCGGCATTAAGAACAGCTCGATTCGTGGGCTGTACCTCGTCAAGTATTTCGGCATCTCCATAGTCGGTGCGCTGATAGGATTTATATGCAGTCTCCCGTTCGGCGATATGCTCCTTGCAAGCGTTTCCGAAACAATGGTGCTCGGAACGGAGAACTCCTCGTTTACAGCACTGCTGTGCTGCATCGCGGTAGTAGGTATCATAATGCTGTTCTGCTGGGGCAGCACCCGCAGGATAAAGAAGATGTCGCCTATCGACGCAGTGCGCAGCGGACAGACCGGTGAGCGTTTCCGAAAAAAGAGCATAATGCACCTCGGTAAAAGCCGTCTCGGTACAACGTTCTTTCTCGCAGTAAACGATGTTATCAGCAGTCCGAAGCAATACGGCATAATCACCGCCGTATTTGCGATACTGCTTATATTGGTAATGATACTCGCAAACACGGCAAATACGCTGAACAGCGAAAAGCTGCTTTTCCTGTTCGGGACAACAAAAAGCGATGTGTACATAACAATGACCGGCGATGTTATGGAAGCTATGGGCGACCCGGCTAACGGGAACGAACGTCTCCGGCATTCATTCGAAGAGCTCAAAAAGACGCTTGCCGAAAACGGTATGCCCGGCAAAGTACACGTTGAAAGAATGTACACGATACCGGTGAGCTTCGGCTGCGAAAAGACGAATATGGTATTCCAGATATGCCCTCAGACCCACGCTTCCGATTATGTTTATGAGGAAGGCACAGCGCCAATGTATGACAACGAGATCGCACTCACATACCCGGTCGCCGAACGACTTGGCGCAAGGATAGGCGATACCGTGACCCTGACGGTGAATGGTGAGAACAGAAAATGCATCATAACAGCTCTTTTCCAGAGTTTGGGACAGCTCGGAAAGACAGGGAGACTGCATGAAAGCTTTGATGTGAACGGGCTTCAACCTTCGTCTGCGTATTCCTTTCAGATAGACTTCGACGATCACCCGGGCAAAGACGAGATCGACAGGCGGGTAGAGCTGCTCAAGGACATTTATGACACGAAAAATGTATTCAATGCCGCGGAGTTCGTCAAGGACTGCACCGGAGCGGCGGATACCATTGCGGCAGTCAAGAACATGATACTTGCTGTTACGCTTGTGATCGTGATACTCATAGCTGTGCTTATGGAGCGCTCGTTCATCTCCCGCGAGAAAGCGGAAATAGCGCTTATGAAAGCTGTGGGATTCAACAACGGCTCGGTCATAGCACATCACACGATAAGATTTGCGATAGTGGCGCTGATATCGTCTGTGATCGCGGCGGCGCTCTGCATACCGCTAACCAAGCTCGCCATTGACCCGATAATGGGGATAATGGGCGCGGTGAACGGCGTCGGTTATGAGATAAGACCTGTCGAGATATTCGGTATTTACCCGCTTGTCATTCTCGCTGTAACGATACTCGCGGCATTCCTCACATCACTTTACACGAAAACCATAAGATCGTCAGACACGGCTGATATAGAATAAGGAGAAAGAAATGGAAAAGATACTTGAAGTTAAAGACCTCTGCAAGACCTACATAGTGAACAAGCGCCAGAACAACGTTCTCCGGAATGTGGATTTCACTGTCGAGGAGGGAGAAATGGTGGCGGTAATGGGACCGTCCGGCTCCGGAAAATCAACACTGCTCTATACCGTATCGGGAATGGACAGAATGACTGCGGGAACAGTGAAATTCTGCGGCAGCGATATATCCGCGCTGAAAGACGATGAGCTTGCAAAGCTGCGCCTTGATGATATGGGATTTATATTCCAGCAGATGTATATGCTGAAAAATCTGACAGTACTTGATAACGTGATACTTCCTGCCTGCAAGAGCGACAAGCGAAAAGAGAAGCGCTCCGAGACCGCACAGCGCGGGCGTGATCTTCTGCGGAAGCTTGGAATACAGGATATCGCGGATAACGACATAAACGAAGTATCCGGCGGACAGTTACAGCGCGCCTGCATTTGCAGGAGCATGATAAACTCGCCGAAGATGATATTTGCCGACGAGCCTACCGGAGCGCTCAACCGCAGTTCCTCCGAAGAAGTAATGGAGGAGCTTGCAAAGCTCAATGAGGACGGCACCACGATCATGCTTGTCACCCACGACTCGAAAGTTGCCGCAAAATGCACAAGAGTGTTGTTTATAGTTGACGGGAACATAAAAGGAGAGTATAATTTAAAGAAAGAAGATACGCTTCGTGACCGCGAACGCGGACTTAATAACTGGCTTATGGAAATGGGTTGGTGACGTGGACATATTGATAGTCGAAGACAACAAAGAATTGCAGCAGCTGCTGACCGATTTTCTGCGTGCCGACGGGTACACCGTCAGCACTGCGGAAAGCGGTGAGAAAGCCTTGTCTCTGTATGAAAAGTACGGGGCAAGGCTTGTTCTGCTTGACATAAACCTGCCGGGAATGGACGGTTTTGCAGTTTGCGAGGCTGTCCGCAGAAGCGGCAATACCCCGATAATAATGCTCACGGCAAGAGTAAGCAAGGAGGACAAGCTGAACGGGCTTATCCTCGGTGCGGACGACTACCTCGAAAAGCCCTATGACATTGACATTCTGCTTGCAAAGATAAAGGGCATCTTTAAACGCAGGTTCGCGGAGGACAAGCTGACTGACGGGGATATAACCCTTGACCTTGCGTCGGGAAAAGTCACCAAGAACGGAAAAGTCCTCGATATGACAGCGAAAGAATTTGAGTTGCTGAAGCTTCTTATCGAGAACAAGGGACAGACGCTCACAAAAGGCCGCCTGTTCAACGCAGTATGGGGAATGGACAGCGAGTCCGAACAGCAGACGCTTACCGTACATATAAAGTGGCTGCGCGAAAAGACAGAGAACGATCCGAAAAATCCTGTCCATATAATCACAGTATGGGGAAAGGGCTACCGCTGGGAGGGCTGAAATGAAAAGATTTGACAGGCTCATCGTTCTTGCGGCGGTGATGATAACAGCGGTTTTTGTCATCATCAACGTCATTCCCGGAAGCAAGGACAGCGATGTCCGGCTGCACAGCATCGAGATCAACCGTATTGTGCGGGTCATGACCGATACCGGGGAAATTCCCGATACAGCTTTGTACAGAACTATAACCGGGATATATCCGCAGACCGGCGATAACGGCTTCTACGATTCACCCAACGAGTATGTTATCCGCGAGATAAACGGAAAGCTGTACAGGATAGAATACTCCGAAGATCCGGGATCCGACGGCAGGCTCTGTCTGAATGTTACCGCTGCGGGTTTTGCCGTGTTCATTTTCGGACTGCTGCTCTGGCTGCGTCAGACGGTGATAAAGCCGTTCAACAGGATAAGTGAACTGCCTTATGAGCTGGCGAAAGGCAGACTTGCAGTACCGCTGAAAGAAAGCAGGAGCCGGTATTTCGGCAGGTTTATATGGGGACTCGATATGCTCCGCGAGCAGCTCGAACAGTCGAAGCAGTCGGAACTGGAACTGCAAAAGGAAAAGAAGACTATGCTCATGTCTCTGTCGCACGACATAAAGACGCCTCTTTCCGCGATAAAGCTGTCCGCGAAGGCTCTCGAACGCGGGCTGTATCCCGAACCCGAAAAGCAATGCGAAACAGCCCGCCTTATCGCGAAGAATGCCGACGACGTGGAGAAGCTGGTGAACGAGATAATGCACGCGAACCGAGAGGATATTATCCGGTTCGACGTGAAGAACGGCGAGTTTTATATTTCCTCGGTCATAGACAGGATAAAGACGTATTACGCGGAGAAGCTTTCGGGAACGGAATTTACTGTGGATAACTGCTCCGACTGCATTCTGAGCGGTGATCCAGACAGGCTTACGGAAGTATTGCAGAACGTCATCGAGAACGCGATAAAATACGGTGACGGTCACTATATCCGTATCGGCTTCTCGGAAGAGGAGGACTGCCGGCTTATCAGCGTAACGAACAGCGGCTGTACACTGCCGGAAAATGAGCTTGCACATATATTTGACAGTTTCTGGCGCGGTTCCAATGCTGGCACCCGGAAAGGCAGCGGTCTCGGTCTGTCTGTCTGCCGCAGTCTGATGACAAAGATGAACGGGGACGTGTACGCAGAAATAAGCGGCGGCGATATGCGCATAACTCTGGTATGCAGAAAAGGATAATGTGTTTTATTATGGCAAATAATAAGGCTCTGAGCGCATTTTAAAGCGGTCTGGAGCCTTGTCTTATTATGGTTGTATGGGGGCATAACAGGTCGGTACAGTCTTCTGAAAAGATCTGTGTAAATTGTGTTCTGCCGTAACGTGTCCGGATCGTTCACTGAACTATGAGCGGTCCTGCATTTTTATCCTCCCGTGCTTTCGATTTTGCCGTCATATCCGAGTGAAGCGATAAGCCGCAGTGTATCGTCGATGCCCTGTCCGCCGGCAGTGAGATAGCCTGCCGCGAATATCGAATCCACGATACCGAACAGCGTTTCCTCCCGCCCCGCGAAATACACCTCTCTGCCGGCAGCGCAGCGGATATCTGCTTTCGGCATCATCAGTCTCGCAAGGCACAACACCTTTGTGCAGTATTCCGCTGTCAGCTTCGGGGGTTCCTGCTCCGCAAGGCGGGTTCCCTTTATCGGCAGGAGAAAATTGATCGGAACCGACTCCGGTGATATCTCCCGTATGTCCAGAAGCATATCCGCGGCATCTTCCACGGTCTCGCCCATGCCGATTATGCCGCCGCAGCAAATCTCGAATCCGACGCGTCTTAGCATACGAATATTTTCGATGCGCTGTTCGCAGGTGTGTGTCGAGCAGATGTTTGGATAGTATCGGCGGCTGGTGTTCAGATTATGATTTATGCGGTCAAGTCCCGCGTCTCTGAGCATTCGCGCCTGCTTCTCCGTAAGAAAGCCTATCGAGCAGCAGATATGTGTCCCGCTCTTTTTCATTTCCCGTATTCTGTCGGCAAGCTCACTGATCTCGTTATCGGTGAAGCTTATCCCGCTGAGTCCGATACAGTGCCGCGCGAGATGCTTTTCGTTTACGGTGCGGTTGTCAGCGTACAGCTTCTCGTCGGGGATACTGCGGTATTTCTCGATATCGGCTTCCGATCTGCACGACTGTGCGCAGTAGGCGCAGTCCTGCGAGCAGTTCCCGCTCCGCACATTGGTGAGGAGCTGTACGCTTACCTTATTGCCCTTGTATTTCCGGCGAAGTTCGCCTGCTTTCCGGACAAGCTCTCTGAGATGATCGTCCGGGGTATTCAATATCGTGACCGCTTCTTCCCTTGTAAGCGGACATTCCTCGCTGTACCTGTCAAGTATTTCATCTGATCCCGGCAATTACTACCACCCCTGCAGCTATATTTTCGGCAGCTTTCTTGCTGCCGTATTGCCTATTATATACATAGAATATATAGACTATTATACCACTGCCGGGGCGACTTGTCAATAACAATGTCCGCGTCTGATATAAAGCGGTATGAAAGGCATCGGCCTGCCGGAGAGCGAACGGCTCATCAAGATGTGGCTATTCGGATTTTTTGCATAAATATTATTATTCCTGACATTTCAGTTTGGTGATAAATACCAAAGTTAAGAAAAGGCTATTGACATTCGCTGCGAAATAGTGTATTATTAGCCCATAGATTAAATCATATCAAATTGATATGCATAGTAGGCAAAGAAAGACAGGGAAGAAAGACTATGAAAAAAACTATCAGAACGGCGGGAGGAGTTGCACGCTGTTGAACCTGCATTCCGTTTGAAGTAAAGATATCAACCTAAAAATAACGAAATGAGGTATTCAAAATGAAAGGTACATTTTTTAAAACAGCAGCAGCTTCACTTGCACTTATAACAACAATATTCGCGGCAGCATCATGCGCAAACGCATCGGCATCAAACGCAGCGGAGACATCGGGTACTGCATCGGAAGCAGGAAAGAATTACTCGATCATAAATGTTTCCTACGATCCGACCCGCGAGCTCTATGCCGCGTACAATGAGGCGTTCAAAAAACATTGGGAGTCGGAGCATGACTCTACGGTTGAGATAACTCAGTCCCACGGCGGTTCCGGCAAGCAGGCGCTTGAAGTAGCAAACGGCAACCCTGCCGATGTTGTGACCCTTGCGCTCGAATACGATATTAAGGCAGTCGAGGACGCGGGGCTTATCGAGCCCGGCTGGGTAAGCGAGTTTCCTCTTGACAGCTCGCCCTACACTTCAACTATCGTTTTCCTCGTAAGAAAGGGCAACCCGAAGAACATTCTCGACTGGGGCGACCTTGCCCGTGATGATGTCGGCATCATCACCCCGAACCCCAAGACCTCCGGCGGTGCGCGCTGGAACCACCTTGCGGCATGGGCATGGGCGCAGCGCGAATACAACAATGACGAGGCAAAGGTGCTCGACTACATAAAGACGCTCTACTCCCACGTTCTTGTACTTGATTCCGGAGCACGCGGAGCAACAAACTCCTTTGTTGAGAACAAGCAGGGCGATGTGCTCCTTGCATGGGAGAACGAAGCCTTCCTCTCTCTGAAAGAATATCCGGACGAATATGAGATAGTTACTCCGAGCATAAGCATACTCGCACAGCCTTCCGTAGCTATTGTCGATAAAGTTGTTGACAAGAACGGCACACGCGAAGTTGCAACCGAGTATCTCAACTACCTCTACTCCGAGGAAGCTCAGAGAATAGCGGGCGAGAACTTCTACCGTCCGTCCAATGAAACGGTGCTTGCGGAATTCTCCGACACCTTTAACCTTAACATAAACCTTGTAACAATCAACGATTTCGGCGGCTGGGACGAAGCGTTTGCAAAACACTTCGCCGACGGCGGACTGTTCGACCAGATCTACGAACAGGGTTGATCGCTATCTTGCTCTCTTTCCGATAAATTGGTATATCCCTGCCTTCGGGCGGGGATATACTGCAAAAGGTGCATTTTTTATGAAAAACAATAAAAGGATCATTCCGGGCTTCGGGATATCAATGGGCGTAACTCTTGCGCTTTTGAGCATAATGGTTGTGATACCGCTTGCATCTCTCGTGGTGTTCACCGCGAAAATGGACTTTTCGGATATCATAAAAGTCATCACCCGCCCCCGTGTCGTCGCAAGCTTTGAGGTGACACTGCTCACCGCGTTCATTGCCTCGGTCATCAACGCGGTAATGGGTGTGATACTTGCATGGGTGCTTGTACGCTACAACTTTCCGGGAAAACGCATACTTGACGGTATGATCGAGCTTCCGTTCGCGCTTCCTACCGCAGTTGCCGGCATCTCTCTTACCTCGCTGTATGCGGATTCCGGCTGGATAGGCGGGATCTTTGCCAAAATTGGCATAAAGATAGCCTATACTCGTATCGGCATAACAATTGCGCTGATATTTATAGGTATCCCGTTCGTTGTACGCACTGTACAGCCGGTGCTCGAAAAGCTCGACCCGCTGTATGAGGAGGCTGCCGGAATACTCGGCGCAAGCCGCACTCTCACATTCCGGAAAGTGATACTGCCGGAACTGCTTCCCGCTGTTTTCACGGGTTTCGGACTTGCATTCGGGCGCTGTCTCGGCGAATACGGCAGCGTCGTGTTCATTGCCGGCAACCAGCCCTACGAAACGGAAATAACGCCGCTCATCATAATGTCGGAACTGCAGGAATACGACTACTCAAGTGCCACCGCGATAGCGCTTGTAATGCTGGCTGCGGCATTCCTGATACTGTTCCTTGTGAACCTGATACAGATACGGAACTCGAAGATACTGAAAGGGGGACACTGAAATGTCAGCCGGAAATAAACAGGTGATCTCCCGTGAGGGCAGCACCGACATACACGGTCAGACGGCGGGCTCAAAAGCGGTGAAATACATATTGATAACGCTGAGTGCGGCGTTTCTGTTTGTGATGCTTGTGATGCCTCTTATAACGGTGATTTACGAAGCTTTCCGCAAAGGGATCGTACCGTACCTTGAAGCCATATCCGATCCCGACACGATAAGCGCGCTGTTGCTGACGCTTGAAGCAACCGTTATCGCAGTTGTTATAAATACGGTTTTCGGTTTGTTTGCGGCATGGGCGATATCGAAATTCCGCTTTCACGGCAAGAAGCTTCTGGTGACGCTCATAGACCTGCCCGTGACAGTCTCCCCGATAATCGCGGGACTTATCTTTGTGCTGACATTCGGACGTCAGAGTGCGATATATCCGTTCCTCGAAAGCATTGACTTCATGGTAGTCTATGCAGTTCCGGGAATAATTCTTGCTACGGTATTTGTTACATTCCCGTTCATCTCCCGCGAGATACTGCCCGTGCTTGAAGCACAGGGAACTGACGAGGAAGAAGCCGCCGCGCTCATGGGAACTAAGGGTTTCACTATCTTCCGCAGGATCACGCTACCGCATATCAAGTGGGCGCTGCTGTACGGCATAGTTCTGTGTGCAGCCCGTGCAATGGGCGAGTTCGGAGCGGTATCGGTGCTGTCCGGACATTTGCGCGGCAAGACGGTGACACTTCCTTTGCAGGTGGAGATACTTTTCGGCGACAATAAGTTCATGCCTGCATTTGCGGTATCGTCAATACTTGTGGTGCTTGCGGTAGTAATACTTATCCTGCGCAGCATCGTAGAGTACATCGGAAAGAGACGAGGCGAGAAATAATGTATATAGAGCTTAAAAATATCGACAAGTCCTACGGCGATTTCAAAGCCTCGGACAACGTGAATTTTGAGATAGAAAAGGGCAGGCTTGTGGCGCTGCTGGGACCCTCCGGAAGCGGAAAGACCACGATACTGCGCATGATAGCGGGACTTGAAAGACCGGACAGCGGTGAGATCATCATCGACGGAAAAGTTGTCAACGATATTCCTGCCAGCGAACGCGGGATAGGCTTTGTGTTCCAAAGCTACGCACTGTTCCGCTACATGACCGTGTTTGACAACATCGCCTTCGGGCTTAAAGTCCGCAAGATGAACAAAGCGGCGATAAAAGAGCGCGTTACGGAGCTGATAAAGCTGATTGGGCTGGAGGGGTTTGAGAACCGCTATCCGTCACAGCTTTCCGGCGGACAGAGACAGCGTGTGGCATTTGCAAGGGCTCTTGCGCCGAACCCGCAGGTACTCCTGCTTGACGAGCCGTTTGCGGCAATAGACGCGAAGGTGCGGCAGGAGCTTCGCAGATGGCTGAAAGATATGATACACAAGCTCGGCGTAACAGGGATCTTTGTTACTCACGATCAGGATGAAGCGATAGAAGTTTCCGATGAGATAATCGTCACCAACAAGGGCAGGGTAGAGCAGATCGGTGCTCCGATCGACATCTACCGGAAGCCTGCGACTGCGTTTACATCTGCATTTTTCGGAGTAACGTCGGAACTTGCCGATTACAAGTCGTTCAAGTCGTTTGATGAAGTCGATGAGTACGACAGGGCAATAGTTCGTCCGGAGTTCGTTAAGATCACAAAGAAAAGCGAAGTGCAGAAATACAAAAGCTCGGCTGTCGAAGGCAGAGTCGAGACAGTGGAGTTCCGCGGAAACAGCATAGAGATCACAGTGAGCTGCAACGGCAGCAGATTCAGCGCCCGGCGCAGTCTTGATGATCCGGCGGTAGAGGTAGGCGAGACTGTTGATGTTTTCATCTACCGGATCTTTATCACCCGCGGCGACTCGGTGAAGCTGCTGACAAACAATGCTCTCCGCGAAGAGACAGTGGTTATCTGAGCGGCATGAAAGCACTTGGGATAAGCTATAAAAATGCGCCGTTATCCGTCCGGGAGCAGTTCTCGTTTGATGCGCAGAAACGTGGAGCTATACGTTCGGCTCTTGGGTCAGCCGTTGTTATCTGCACCTGCAACCGCACTGAGCTTTACTTTACAGGCGCGGACACCGGTGAAGCTGCCGCCCTGTTCACAGAAATGCCGGATGCCGGCAATATCACGGAATACCTGCGTGTTTATGAGGACGCGGGCGCACTGCGTCACCTGTTCCGAGTGACCTGCGGGATAGATTCCATGATACTCGGCGAGGATGAGATACTGCGGCAGGTGAAGGAAGCCTATGCCGAAGCGTCAGATGCCGGGAGCACCGACTTTGAGCTGAACACGGCATTTCAGGCTGCAATTACCTGCGCAAAGCGGATAAAGACAGAAACGTCGTTGTCGAAAACGCCGGTCTCGGCTGCGACTATCGCTGCAAATGAGGCTGCCCGGCTCGGCGGGAATGTGAATGTTCTGATGATAGGCGCAAGCGGAAAGATCGGTTCCTCAACGCTGAAAAATCTTCTCCCCCGCCCGAACGTGCATATCACCCAGACTGCCCGCGCACATTCTGCGGGTACAGTGCAGTACGACGGCGTGCGTACTGTCCCGTACGACAGGCGCTACGACTTTGCCGACGGCGCGGACTGCATAATCAGCGCAACTTCAAGTCCGCATTTCACACTGACAAAAGAACGGCTGGGCGCAGTGCTGCACACAAACAAGCCCCGGCTGCTGATCGACCTTGCCGTACCGCCGGATATCGAGCGGACAGTCGCCGGTATCGATGGAGTGCGGCTTATCGGGATAGATGATCTCGGCGAGCTTGCAAGACGGAACAACGAGCTGAAAATGTCTGCTGCGGAACAGGCGGAGCTTATCATAAGCGAGGAGCTTGACGAACTGCAAAAAAAGCTTGCGTTCCATGAGTTCCTGCCGCATCTTGACAAAGCGCGTGAATCGGCTGAACGGCTGACATTCGGCGAACTGCTCTATAAGCTCCGGGACGGACTTGACAGCACGCAGTTTGCGGCAGTGCTTGACGTTATGCGCGGATTGGAGTGAGAATATGGCATTCTTTCCGTTTTTCATTGACATTTCGGGCAGGAATATTCTGATCGTCGGCGGCGGCAAGGTTGCCTTGCGAAAGGCTGAAAAGCTCCTGCATTTCGGTGCGGACATAACGGCAGTCTCCCCTGCGTTCTGCGGCGGATTTCCGTCACTCGGCAATGTCTCTTTGTACTGCCGTGAGTTCCGTGACAGCGACATTGACGGAGCTTTCGCGGTCATTGCCGCAACAGATGACAGAACTTTGAATGCGCATATCTACCGCATTTGTACCGAACGGAACATTCTTGTGAACACAGTCGATGATCCGGAGAACTGCGGATTTTACTTCCCGGCTCTGGTGCAGTCCGGGAACGTGACCTGCGGCATTTCCACCGGAGGTGCAAGCCCGATATTCGCGCGTTACATAAAGGAAAAGGCTGCCGGTGCGCTTGACGGAAAAACGCTTGCGGCAGGTGAGATACTTGCACGGTACAGACCCGTGATAAAGCGGAGATTTGACACCGAGGAACAGCGGAAATCCGCTGCGGAGAGGCTGCTGGAGCGCTGTACTGACGGCAGGGAACTGCCTGCCGATGAAGAGATAGACGAACTGTTGGAGAGCCTATGAAAATTCGTATCGGAACACGAAAAAGCAAACTCGCGCTGATACAGTCGGAACTCGCCGCAAACGCGGTAAAAGCGGCATTCCCAGACGCTGAAACGGAGTTTGTACATATTACGACAAAGGGCGACATCGTGCTTGACAAGCCGCTTGAAAAGATAGGCGGCAAGGGCGTTTTTATAGACGAGATAGAGCGTGCGATGATTGCCGGCGAGATAGATATCGCCGTTCACAGCGCGAAGGATCTTCCGCTTGAACTTGCTGCGGGGACCTGTATCTGCGCAGTCCTGCCCCGTGCCGACGCACATGATGTTCTTGTGACACGCAGGGGTGAGACACTGCCGGAAAAGCCTGTGATCGGAACCAGCAGCACGCGGCGCACCGCAGGGGTGAGGAAACTGCTGACCGGGGCGGTGACGGCCGATATCCGCGGAAACGTGGATACCCGTCTGCAAAAGCTGTATGACGGGCAGTATGACGGGATAGTTCTGGCGGCTGCGGGATTGTCCCGGCTCGGCGCTCTTTCTGATGAGCGTTTCGTTTTCACAGGGATAGATCTCGGGACACTGATCCCTGCACCCTGTCAGGGTATAATTGCAGTACAGTCGCGGATCGGAGAAATTGCAGAAAAACTGAGCGGAATAAGCGACAGCGAAACATTTTACTGCTTTGAGACGGAGCGGAAAGTGCTGGAACTGATGAACGCGGGCTGTTCGTCGCCGTCGGGCGCATTTGCTGAAATAACCGGCGGAAAGATCATGCTGACGGTAACGAAAGATCAGCAAAGATCGCTGTCCGGCAGCGCGGATATCGCAGACAGGTTCGGGCTTGCGGAAAGGCTGGTGAGTGTGCTGTGACGGGCTTTGTGTATATCATCGGTGCAGGCTGCGGTTCGGCAGATCTTATCACGGTGCGCGGAATGAATGCGCTGAAAAAGTGCGATACGGTGGTCTATGACGCGCTTATTGATACGGAACTGCTGACATACACGTCCGACGGCGCGGAGATTATCCCTGTTGGCAAGCGTTCGGGTGCGCACGCCGCAAAACAGGAAGATATCAATGCTCTTCTCGTTGAAAAAGCCCTTGCCGGACGCACAGTCGCGCGCCTGAAAGGCGGCGATCCTTTCGTGTTCGGGCGAGGCGGCGAGGAGATCACAGAGCTGCAAAAGCACGGTATCCCGTTCTCTGTCATACCCGGGATATCATCATGTATCGCTGTCCCGGAGCTTGCCGGAATACCGGTCACCCACCGGAATATGAGCCGTGAGTTTTATGTCATAACCGCGCACACAGCGGACGGAGAGCGTGATTTTTCACGGTATGCAAATCTTGACGGAACGCTTGTTTTTCTCATGGGACTGAATGCGCTCCCGGAAATATCGGCAGGACTCATGCACGGCGGGGTTTCTCCGGCAACTCCCGCTGCCGTAATAAGTGAGGGCGGGACGGCACAGCAGAAAGCAGTGCGGGGAACCCTCGCGGACATAGCGGAAAAAGCGGCGGGAATGCCCGCTCCGGCGGTTATAGCTGTCGGCGGGACTGCGGCGTTCGACTTTTCGTGCAGTAAGCGGCAAGGTGCGCTTTCCGGCATTTCGGTGACTGTAACCGGCACGGAAAGATTCACGGAGAAGCTTGCCGGTCTGCTTGAGGCTGACGGTGCAGATGTAAAGCGGTACAGCCACCTGCAAATTGTCAGAAAGCAGGAGATTCCGGCGCTTGACGGGTATAGCTGTATCGCGTTCACAAGCTCTTACGGAGCGGAGATGTTCGTTGAACACTGCAAAGAAAAGCGCATAGACCTGCGCTCTCTCGCGGGCATGAAGATAGCCGCTGTCGGGAGAGGGACTGCCGGTACTCTTGCGGACGCGGGCATTATTCCGGATATAATTCCGGACAAATTTACAGTCGCGGATCTTGCCGGCGCGATATCAGACAGTACACAGGGAAAGGTGCTGATACTGCGGGCGGCTCTCGGTTCGGAACAGCTTGCGGAACTGCTCACAAAGCGGAATGTAAGCTTCGATGACGTGAAGATATATGATACCGTTTGCAGACCGGGGATACCGGCGGAGCGCGCCGAAACCGACTACATCGTGTTCGGCAGTTCGTCGGGCGTGAAGCACTATTTTGATGGCGGAAGCACTTTATCCGTCAAAACAAAGACAGTCTGCATAGGAGCGCAGACAGCTGAGTCCGCAAAAAAATATACTGACAGTGAAATAATCACCGCCGACCCGCATACAGCGCAGGGAGCGGCGGCTGCAATAAAAGGAGACAGAAAATGAGAAGGTTCAGAAGGCTTCGTACAGGTGAAGAAATACGTTCACTTGTACGGGAGACCCGTCTCAGCTTGAAAGAGCTGATATATCCGATATTTGTCATTGAGGGAGAGGATTTCAAGGCTCCTGTCCCGTCGATGCCGGGGATATACCAATGGTCGCCCGACCGCATTGATGAGGAGCTTGACAGGGTCAATAAAAGCGGTATAGCCGGAATACTGATATTCGGCATACCAGCACACAAGGACGAGAACGCGACAGAAGCATACAGCGAAAACGGCATCACCCAGCGCACGATACGCCGCATCAGGGAGAAGTATCCCCATCTGCTCGTTATCGCGGACGTGTGCCTGTGCGAGTACACCTCCCACGGGCATTGCGGCGTTGTCTGCGGTCACGAGATAGCGAACGACAAAACTCTGCCGCTGCTCTCAAAAATGGCGGTCAGCCTTGCAGACGCCGGTGCGGATATCATCGCGCCGTCTGATATGATGGACGGGCGGGTGGCTGCAATAAGAAAGGCGCTCGACGAAAGCGGTCACATCAACACACCGATAATGTCATACAGCGCGAAGTTCGCGTCGGGGTACTACTCGCCGTTCCGCGATGCGGCGCAGTCCGCTCCCTCTTTCGGCGACAGGCGCACATATCAGATGGATCCGGCGAACGGGCGGGAAGCGATCCGTGAGATAGCCGACGATATCGACGAGGGCGCGGATATGGTCATGGTAAAGCCCGCGCTTGCGTATCTTGATGTGCTGCGTACAGCCCGCGACAGGTTCGGACTGCCGGTCGCTGCGTACAACGTCAGCGGCGAATACAGCATGGTCAAGGCTGCGGCGGCGAACGGCTGGATAGACGAAAAGCGGATCGTGCTTGAAAATCTGACTGCGATAAAGCGGGCAGGGGCGGATATCATCATCACTTATCATGCGCTTGATGCCGCGGAATGGATAAAAGAATGAATACAACAAGATCATCTGAATTGTTCGCAAAAGCAAAAACTCTCATGCCGGGCGGAGTGAACAGTCCAGTCCGCGCGTTCGGGAGCGTCGGGCGCGAACCGCTGTATATCGGCAGTTCCCGCGGTGACAGGATAACCGATGCGGACGGAAATGAGTACATCGACTACGTCTGCTCGTGGGGACCCGACATTCTCGGTCACGCTCACCCGGCTGTCATTGACGCGGTGAAGAGAGCCTGCGAAAACGGACTTACCTACGGTGCCTGTCATGAGGGCGAGGTAATACTTGCCGAAAAGATAAAGGCTCATTTCCCGTCAATGGAACTGCTGCGGCTTGTGAATTCCGGCACGGAAGCAGTGATGAGCGCAGTGCGAGCCGCACGGGGCTTCACAGGACGCGATAGAATAGTGAAGTTTGAGGGCTGTTATCATGGGCATTCCGACGGATTGCTCGTAAAGGGCGGTTCGGGGCAGCTCACAAACTCCGTTCCGGACAGCGCGGGAGTCCCGGCTGGCTTCACGGAAAACACGCTGCTTGCGCGGTACAACGATGCGGATTCGGTACAGGCATTGTTTGAGCATTATCCGGACAGTATTGCCGCGGTCATTGTCGAACCCTGTGCGGCAAACATGGGCGTTGTACCGCCGGAAAAGGGATTTTTGCAGTCGCTTCGTGACATTACGAAAAAATACGGTGCGCTGCTGATATTCGACGAAGTGATAACGGGATTCCGGCTGTCAATAGGCGGTGCGCAGGAGTTTTACGGCATAAAGCCGGATATGACTGCCCTCGGAAAGATAGTCGGCGGGGGAATGCCCCTTGCGGCATACGGCGGAAGGCGTGAAATAATGGAGCAGGTAGCGCCTCTCGGCGCGGTATATCAGGCGGGAACGCTTTCCGGCAACCCTATTGCGGCGGCAGCGGGAATTGCGCAGATAACACAGATAGAGCGCACCGCCGATCTGTACCCGGAGCTTGAAAGAAAGAGCGCAGTGCTTGAAACTGCCGCACGAAAAGCTGAACTTAACGTGAACAGGTGCGGATCGCTGATGACGGTGTTTTTCACGGATACGCAGGTCACCGGCTATGAAACGGCGCTGACTGCAAACATGACAGAGTACGCGAAGTTTTTCTCGTACCTGCTGGATAACGGCATCTACACAGCTCCGTCACAGTTTGAGGCGATGTTCGTTTCATACGCGCACACCGATGAGGATATAGCAAAAACGGCTGAAATAATTGCACATTACAGGAAGGAGAACTGATATGGCAGTTGATTACTCGACACTCAAAAAGGGCGGATTTATGCGCCAGAAACAAAAAGACAATTTCTCGCTGCGCTTGCGCGTTGTCGGCGGCAATGTCACCGCAGAACAGCTTGCGAAGATAGCGGAGGTAGCCGAAAAATACGGCGACGGTCACGTTCATCTCACTTCGCGCCAGAGCATCGAGATACCGTTCATCAAGCTCGGTCAGATCGACGAAGTGAAGAATGCTCTCGCGGAGGGTGATGTACAGCCCGGAGTCTGCGGTCCGCGCGTGCGCACCATTACCGCCTGTCAGGGCAGCGCTATATGCCCCAGCGGGTGCATCGACACCTACGCGCTTGCAAAGGAACTCGATGAGCGGTACTATGCTCGGGAGCTTCCCCACAAGTTCAAATTCGGCATAACCGGCTGTCAGAACAACTGCCTTAAAGCGGAGGAGAACGATCTCGGCATAAAGGGCGGCCTTAAAGTGACATGGAAGGAAGCGGACTGCATACACTGCGGAGTCTGTGAAAAGGTCTGTCGTTCGCAGGCTATAACCGTGCAGGACGGCAGGATCACCGTTGACGAGGGCAAGTGCAACTTCTGCGGACGCTGCATCAAGTCCTGCCCCACGGACGCATGGGACAGTGTAAGCGGATACATCGTATCATTCGGCGGACTTTTCGGAAACAGCATCGCAAAGGGTGAGCCGATCGTTCCGTTCATCGAGGATCACGACACGCTGATGAGGGTATGCGACGCGGCGATAGAGTTTTTTGCGGAGAACGCAAAGCCCAGCGAGAGGTTTCGTTTCACACTCGAACGGGTAGGGCAAGACAAGTTCCGCGAAGTTATCTTAAATGCAATTGAACGGAAATAACATCAAATGAAGACCGAAAGAATTAAGACCGATATACTGATCATCGGCGGAGGGACTGCGGGCTGCTACGCGGCAGTGACTGCCGCCGAAAACTCGGACAAACAGATACTTATATGCGAAAAGGCGCACGTTAAAAGAAGCGGCTGTCTCGCCGCGGGAGTGAACGCGCTCAACGCCTATATCACCGAGGGGAGAACTCCGCGGGATTACGCCGATTACTGCATAAATGACGCGGCGGGGATAGCGCGGGAAGATCTGCTGGTCACCATGTCCGAGCGGCTCAACGCTGTCACGGAGAGACTTGAAAAAGAAGGTCTTGTCATTCTCAAAGACGAGCATGGAAAATACGTCACCCGCGGGAACCGGAATATCAAGATCAACGGCGAGAACATCAAGCCGCTGCTTGCGGGAATGGCGGAGCGCCAGCCGAATGTACGCATTTTAAACCGCGTGAACATCATCGATATCGACGTTGCCGGCAGCCGTGTGAACGGTGCTTTCGGGATTGGCATCGAAAACGATACTTTCTATGTTATCGAGGCAGGTGCTGTGCTGATAGCAACAGGAGGAGCGGCGGGACTCTACAAACCGAACAATCCCGGATTCTCGCGGCACAAGATGTGGTACTGCCCGTTCAATACCGGTGCTGGCTACGCTATGGGGATACGTCACGGCGCGGAGATGACGACATTTGAGATGCGATTTATCGCACTTCGCTGCAAAAACACGATAGCCCCCACAGGAACGCTTGCACAGGGCGTAGGCGCAAAGCAGACAAACTCGCTCGGAGAGATCTATGAGCAGAAGTACGGACTGACCACATCGGAGCGCGTTTACGGTACAGTCGCGGAGAATGCGGCGGGCAGAGGACCCTGCTTCCTGCAAACGAAAGGCATCACAGATGAACAGCAGCAGTCCCTTCTCAAAGCCTACCTCAATATGGCTCCGTCGCAGACTCTGCACTGGACAGAGAGCGGCGAACTGCCAAGCGGATACAATGTTGAGATCGAAGGCACGGAGCCGTATATCGTCGGCGGGCATACCGCAAGCGGTTTCTGGGTGGATACCGACCGCTCCACTACGATAAAGGGTCTGTATGCTGCTGGAGATGTATCCGGCGGCGCTCCGCAGAAGTATGTCACCGGGGCGCTTGCCGAGGGTGAGATAGCCGCGCTTGCCATGCTGAACTATCTTGGAAGCGGTACACCCGGAACAGTCTCCGAAGAGAGCATTTCCTCGCACGAAAAAGAGATATCAGGATTCCTTGCAAACTCCGGCAGCCCTTATACTGCGGAACAGCTTGAAGAAGCGATGCAGACCGTAATGGACAGTTACGCAGGCGGTATAAAGACGAACTACCGCTTCTCGGAGAACAGTCTCGCTATTGCCGACCGCCGTATCGTGCAGCTGCAAGCCCTTTCAGACAGCCTTCACGCTGACGATATGCAGGAACTTATGTACATTTACGAGCTGCGTGAAAGGCTCACCGTATGCCGGACGGTAATAGCGCACCTTAAAGCACGGCATGAAACACGCTGGCACTGCTTTGCCGAAAATTCCGATTACCCGGAGCGTGATGACGAACGCTGGAACGTGTTTGTAAACTCCCGCTTCGTGAACGGCGAGACCGAGATCATTTTAAGGAGAGTGAGCGGCAGTTGAGTATTGAGATAGATAAGAAAAAATGTGTCGGCTGCGGCAGATGCAGGGACGTTTGTCCCGGAACGCTCATCGCGCTTGATGAAGAACGCCGGGCGTATATAAAATATCCGCGTGACTGCTGGGGCTGCACGAGCTGTATAAAAGAATGTCCCGTGTATGCGATACGGTTCTTTCTCGGAGCCGACATGGGCGGTCTCGGAAGCAGACTGCACACCGAAAAAGACGGCGATATCCTGCGCTGGGTGATAGAAAAGCCCGGCGGCAGTACAGCCGTGATAGATGTAGATACAAGAGAGTCAAATAAATATTAGAAGAACAGGAGATGATGATATGTCCGAATTATCGCACCTTGACGAGCTTGAAGCAGAAGCGGTGTACATAATACGCGAAGTTGCCGCGGAGTGCGAAAAGCCCGTGATGCTCTATTCTATCGGAAAGGACAGCTCGGTGATGCTGCATCTGGCGCTGAAAGCGTTCTACCCGGAGAAACCGCCGTTCCCGTTCCTGCACGTCAATACGACATGGAAATTCAGGGAAATGATAAAATTCCGCGACGAGACAGCAAAAAAACTCGGTATCGAGATGCTCGAATATATCAATGAGGACGGAGTGAAGCAGGGCATAAACCCATTCGATCACGGTGCGGCTTACACCGACATCATGAAGACGCAGGCGCTCAAGCAGGTACTCGACAAGTACGGTTTCACCGCGGCATTCGGCGGCGGCAGACGCGACGAGGAGAAGTCCCGCGCCAAGGAACGTATTTTTTCGTTCCGAAGCGCGTCACACGCGTGGGATCCGAAGAACCAGCGCCCCGAGATGTGGAAGCTCTACAACACGAAGATCAACAAGGGTGAGAGCATACGCGTATTCCCGATATCAAACTGGACGGAAAAGGATATATGGCAGTACATTCGCCGTGAGAACATCGACATCGTGCCTTTGTATTTTGCAGCAGTGCGCCCGGTGGTGGAGCGGGACGGAAACATCATAATGGTCGATGACGACAGGTTCCCGCTGAAAGAAGGCGAGGTACCGCAGATGAAGTCGGTGCGGTTCCGCACGCTCGGCTGTTATCCGCTCACCGGCGGTATAGAGAGCACTGCGTCAACGCTTGACGAGATAATCGAAGAAACTCTTGCAAGCGTCGAATCCGAGCGCACCTCCCGCGTTATCGATAAGGAGGCTGCGGGAAGTATGGAGCGCAGAAAGAGAGAGGGGTATTTCTGATGAGCAAAGGACTTTTAAAGTTCATTACCTGCGGGAGCGTTGACGACGGCAAATCCACGCTTATCGGGCATATCCTCTACGATGCGAAGCTGATATATGCCGATCAGGAAAAGGCACTCGAACTTGACAGCAAGGTGGGAAGCACCGGCGGGCAGATAGACTATTCGCTGCTTCTCGACGGACTTATGGCGGAGCGTGAGCAGGGCATCACGATAGATGTCGCATACCGCTACTTCACTACCGACGCGCGAAGCTTCATTGTTGCGGACACTCCCGGCCACGAGGAATATACCCGGAATATGGCGGTGGGCGCATCTTTTGCCGAGCTTGCGATAATACTTGTTGACGCGTCGCAGGGCGTTCTTGTGCAGACCCGCAGACATGCGAGGATATGCAGTCTCATGGGCATTTCGCACTACGTTTTCGCTGTCAACAAAATGGACCTGGTGAAGTATTCCGAGGAGCGTTTCGGCGAGATCCTCGCGCAGATAAACGAACTTGCCGCGGAGCTTGAACTCGGCAGTGTCAAGATCATACCGCTGTCTGCGACAGCCGGCGACAACGTGACCAAACCTTCCGCGAATATGCCTTGGTATTCCGGCGGAACGCTGCTGAACTACCTTGAAAATGTTGATGTCAGTGACAGCGATAGTACCGAAAAGTTCTATATGCCGGTCCAGCGCGTCTGCCGTCCCGACCGCACATTCCGCGGATTTCAGGGTCAGATCGAAGCAGGCACCGTCTCTGTCGGTGATACGGTGCGTACTCTTCCGAGCGGAGAGACCGCAACTGTAAAGGGCATTCTCATTACCGACAGGCAGGCTGATACCGCTTATGCCGGACAGCCCGTAACGATAACGCTTGACCGCGAAGTCGATGTTTCACGCGGCTGTGTGATCACGAAAGATGAGGATATCGCGGCTTACGGAACGCTTGACGTTTCACTGCTGTGGACCGACGACAGCAATCTGGAGATCGGCGGCGACTGCCTTGTGAAGCTCGGAACGAAGCTGATACCGGCTGTTGTCACCGAAATAAAGTATGCCGTAGATGTGAACACTGGCGAGCATATTCCCGCAAAAACTCTCGGAAAGAACGGGATAGCACGATGCACGGTCAAGCTCTCGGAGCCGATAACCGCCGACAGATTCGCACTTCATAAAACCCTCGGTGAGCTTATCCTCATCGACCGCGTGACGAATATGACAGCAGCGTGCGGAGTTGTGGAAGATGTGCTCGACAAGGCTGTTTCCGGTCAGGAAAAAGCCGCGTTCACAGACGGAGTTCTTACGGCACGCGGTGATCTTTTCGAGGAATTTTATTATGACGTAAACAGCTACAATGTCTTTCACGCACAGACCATAAACAGCACATTCAGTGTCGGGGACGAGATACCTGTGCGCGGAAAAAGCTTCGCGTACCCCGATGATTTTGATATCATCGTAATGCGGGACAGGGTAGCTGTGCTGATACGCAATAGAAAAGTCGAGCGGCTCGTAAGTTTCGATGATTACTATTACGACTGCACCGCTCCGATAGTAAACGGGCGCGGTTTTGCGGTGCTTGCCGGAAACGGTGAGGACGTAAAGCGTTTCATCGCGGAATACGAAAGATCCGACGAAAACACGCTCCCTGAGCTGTTCGGAAAGTGGCTTGATTTCGACACTTACCGGAAAATATACATTTCGGGTGCATATATCTGAATTTATAGGATATCCGGTATGTAATACCGGTTGTTCCCGCTATACACCCTCCTATCGGAAGAGAAAAGGTTTGCAGATAAAAGAATAAGGCAGGAGCGCCGCCCGGAAAGAGCGACGCTCCTGTCTTTTCAGCCAACTATATAAAAGAAGTGTTGTCTTTTAAGCATTGTCCTGCAATGCGTCGTATCCCGACTCGCCGGTGCGTATCTTCATAACGTCCTCAACGTCGTAAACGAAGATCTTTCCGTCGCCGACATTGCCTGTGTAGAGCGCGTTCTTAGCGGCACTTACAACATCGTCAACCGGCACTTTGCACACAACGACTTCCACCTTTACTTTCGGGAGCAGCTGCGGTGTCACGGGAACTCCGCGGTAGTATTCGGTCTTGCCCTTCATCATTCCGCAGCCCATAGTGTTTGTTACGGTCATACCGGTGATACCGATAGCGTAGAGCGCGGATTTGAGCTGGTCGAACTTCTCCATAGATGTGATGATATCCACCTTTGTCATCTTCACGTCGGACGCTGTATTCTCAGCCTTACGGTGAGCAACGGGAACAGCCTTTTCTTCCGATACCACAGGGATAACGTTTGCGACTTCCTTTTCCTTGCCGGAAGCGGTAGTTTCGATGTGCATTGACGGAATGAAGTCCGCATAAGAGGACTGCAAGCCGTGTTCGGTAGCGTCAAGTCCCACAACTTCTTCGTGGCGGTTGACGCGCAGACCGATAGTTTTCTTGATTATGAGGAATGTTACGGTGATGCAGGCTGCCGTCCATGCCGCGACCGTCACAAATCCGATAGCCTGTAAACCTAACAGCTTAAATCCACCGCCGTAGAACAGACCCGCGAGTGTATCGCCGTTTGCGTTTGCGAGAGCGTAGCCGGGCACTGCGGGGTTTGCGAGCAAGCCGACCGCGAGAGTACCCCATACACCGTTGCAGAAGTGGACGGCAACAGCGCCCACAGGGTCGTCAATTTTGAGTACATTATCGAGGAACCACACGCCGAAGATAACGAGAAGTCCCGATACAACACCGATTATAGCGGAACCGAGCGCATCTACCACATCACAGCCTGCCGTAACTCCCACAAGTCCCGCAAGCGACGCGTTCAGGCACATGGACACATCGGGCTTGCCGTATCTGAGCCATGTGAAGATCATGCAGACTACCGTTGCGACAGCGGGAGCGATAGTTGTTGTCACGAATATCGAGCCGAGCTGACCGCCGGAAGTTGCAGCCGCGCCGTTGAAGCCGTACCAGCCGAACCAGAGAATGAAGCAGCCAAGCGCGCCGAGGGTGAGAGAGTGCCCGGGGATAGCTTTAGGCTTCTTGTCCTTGTCGAACTTGCCGATTCGGGGTCCTACCATAGCCGCCC
The DNA here is from genome assembly GCA_002363155.1 of Ruminococcaceae bacterium UBA3215. Lineage (GTDB taxonomy): Bacteria > Bacillota > Clostridia > Oscillospirales > Ruminococcaceae > Ruminiclostridium_E. The sequence continues at coordinate 65,408 of DEWH01000019.1, forward strand.
CGATTATCGCACAGACTCCGCCTACCATGTGAATTGCACAAGAACCCGCAAAGTCGTGGAATCCGAGCTGAACCAGCCAGCCACCGCCCCATACCCAGTGCGCTTCTATCGGGTAGATCACAAGGCTGATAACGCCCGAATAAATGCAGTACGACAGGAACTTCGTGCGCTCTGCCATTGCGCCGGAAACGATAGTTGCCGCAGTCGCGCAGAACACGAGATTGAACACGAAGGGCGACCAGTCAAAATGCGCGTAGTCGGTGAATACGCCGAGTGTGGGCATTCCGCAGAACCCGCCGAGAACGTCCTCACCCATCATCAGACCGAAGCCGAGAAGTGCGAACACGACTGTGCCGATGCAGAAGTCCATGAGGTTCTTCATTATGATGTTGCCCGCGTTTTTCGCACGGGTAAAGCCGGTCTCGACCATTGCGAAGCCCGCCTGCATGAAGAACACAAGCGCGGCTCCGATGAGGTACCAGATGCCGAAAATTTCGTTGTCAACCGTTTGAAGCATTTCGTTTACTTCAACCATAAGTCATCTTCCTTTCTTTATGCAAATGGGGCAGGACAGAGTTATCCTCCATCAAGCCCCATTGCTTGTTTTTAGTTTCTACACATTTATTTCAGTTTGTTTGCTGTTCTTTGGCGCTTCGTCACGATTCAGATCGTCGCGGAGCGACACCACAATTATCAATTGTCAATTGTCAATTATCAATTATTTATGTATTTTTTGCTCGAATTTGTTCTTTTCGCCGCAGCCGCTCACATCTGCCGGGTAGTCTCCGGTGAAGCAGCCGTCGCATATATCACAGCTCGTCAGCGCTTTCGCGTCCTCTACGCTGAGATATGCGAGACTGTCCGCGCCGATTGCTTCTGCGATCTCCGAAACGTCTGTGAATCTGCACGCTATCAGGTTTTCCTGCGAGTCAATGTCGGTTCCGAAGTAACACGGGAACCGGAACGGCGGCGAGGAGATGCGCACATGGACTTCCTTTGCACCCGCGCTTCTGAGCAGTCCCACTATCCGGGCGCTCGTCGTTCCGCGCACTATCGAATCATCTACCATTACCACGCGCTTTCCGGCAACCGCACTCGCGACCGCGTTCAGCTTTATCCGTACCGCGTCGCGGCGTTCGGACTGTTTCGGCTGTATGAAACTGCGACCGATGTAGCGGTTCTTGACGAAGCCGGTGGCGTAGGGTATGCCGCTTTCGGCTGAGTAACCGAGTGCCGCGTCAATGCCGGAATCCGGGACTCCTATCACGATATCCGCATCTGCCGGAGCTGATCTTGCAAGCGCCCTGCCCGCGTTCATTCTCCATTCGTGAACCGGCATTCCTTCGATCACCGAGTCGGGGCGCGCAAAGTAGATGCACTCAAACACGCAGAGACTTTGCTTATTGCCACAGTGGGTTTCGATGCTGCGCAGACCGTCCGCGCCGATGACTACTATTTCTCCCGGCTTAACGTCCCGGAGCACCGTTCCGCCCACGCTCTCTATGGCGCAGGATTCCGAGGCTGCAATATACCCGCCGTTCGTTTTGCCGAGAACAAGCGGTCTGAACCCGTTCGGGTCGCGGAATGCGATAAGCTTTGTTGCGGTCATGAGCACACATGAATACGCGCCTTTGATGTCGTTCATTGCAAGCTCCACAGCTTCTTCCGTTGAGCCGCATTTCAGTCTTGCCGCGACTATGGAATAGGCTATCGCTTCGGTGTCGGAAGTTCCGTGGAATATCGCGCCGTTCAGCTCGAATTTCCGCCGCAGCTGCTCCGCGTTGGTGAGGTTGCCGTTGTGTGCAAGGGACATATTACCCTTGATGTGGCGGACAACGAGGGGCTGGAAGTTTTCGGGAGTGCCGCCGCCCGTGGTCGAGTAGCGGACGTGCCCGACGGCAATATTTCCCGCGCCTAACACCTGCAAGTCGGTTTCGCCGAAGACTTCATGCACAAGCCCCGCGCCTTTGCGGTGCCGCATTATGCCGTCGTCGCAGACCGATATGCCACAGCTTTCCTGACCTCTGTGCTGGAGCGCATACAAACCGAGATAGACCTCGTGCGCCGCGTCGATCGGAGTGTCGGAGTAAATGCCGAACACCCCGCATTCTTCGTTTATCTTCCTCATCTTACGTTAAACAGCAGCTCGCCGTAGGTTGGTATCGCCCAGTATTCCGCAGCTGTCAGCGTTTCAGCCTTATCGACATATCCGCGCAGTTTGTTCATTGCCGGGATAACTTCGTCCTTGCAGACGAACGCGCTCTTGATAACATTGTTTTCGGTGGCTGCTTTTTCAAGTGTCGTTTCGAGGTCTTTCAGCGCGTGGAACGCCTTGCCGAGCAGGTCGGAGAGCTGTGAAGCGGTCTCCGTTTCATACGCGGAAACGTTGGTGCTGTTCAGGTACTTTATGTACTTGCTTATGCAGGGCAGCAGGTCGTGATACGCCATATCCACCATTGTCCGTGCTTCTATCTTGATGAGCTTTTCGTAAGTCTCGAAAAGTATCTCGTTGCGGGACTTCATCTCTGCTTCCGAGAAGACTTTGTGAGTTGTGAACAGCGTCACATTCTTCTCGTCGAGCCAGTGTGACAGCGCATCGGGAGTGGTCTTGAGGTTGGACAGTCCGCGCTTTTCCGCTTCCGCAATCCAGGCGTCGTCGTAGCCGTTGCCGTTGAAGATTATGCGTTTATGTTCCTTTATGGTGCGCTGAATGAGGTCGTGCAGTGCGGCGGTGAAGTCCTGCTTGTTTTCGAGTTCATCGGCGAACTGTTTCAGCTCCTCGGCAACTACCGTGTTCAGCACGACATTCGAGCCGGAAACAGATGCAGCCGAACCGAGCATACGGAACTCAAACTTGTTTCCGGTGAACGCAAACGGGGAAGTGCGGTTGCGGTCGGTGGTGTCTTTCGGGAACTTCGGGAGAACGTGAACGCCGACTTTCATCAGTTCTTTCTCCTTGCCGCCGTAGGGTTCGTCTTTCTCTATTGCTTCGAGTATCTCCGTCAGTTCTTCACCGAGGAATACCGAGATAACTGCAGGCGGGGCTTCATTAGCACCTAAGCGGTGATCGTTGCCGGCGCTTGCAACAGAAATCCTCAGCAAGTCCTGATAGTCGTCAACTGCCTTGATGACCGCACAAAGGAACAGCAGGAACTGCGCGTTCTCATGGGGCGTGTCGCCGGGTTCGAGCAGGTTCACGCCGGTGTTGGTGCTTATCGACCAGTTGTTGTGCTTGCCGGAACCGTTCACGCCGTCAAACGGCTTTTCGTGCAGGAGGCATACAAGCCCGTGCTTCTTTGCGACTTTCTGCATTATCTCCATTGTGAGCTGGTTGTGGTCGGCGGCGATGTTGGTTGTTGCAAATATCGGCGCAAGCTCATGCTGTGCGGGTGCAACTTCGTTGTGCTCGGTCTTTGCGAGAATGCCGAGCTTCCAGAGTTCCTCGTTGAGTTCTTTCATAAATGCCTGCACGCGGGGCTTTATCACGCCGAAGTAGTGATCTTCAAGTTCCTGACCTTTCGGCGGCATTGCGCCGAACAGCGTCCGCCCGGTATATATAAGGTCTTTGCGCCTGTCGTAGTCGTCTTTATCCACAAGGAAGTATTCCTGTTCGGGTCCCACCGTGGTCTTGACCGATGTGACATTCTCGTTGCCGAACAGCTTCAGAATGCGCATCGCCTGTCTGTTGACAGCTTCCATTGAGCGCAGCAGCGGAGTTTTCTTGTCAAGCGCCTCGCCGCCGTAGGAGCAGAAAGCCGTTGGTATGCAGAGCACCCCGTCCTTGATGAACGCGTAGGAAGTGGGATCCCATGCGGTGTAGCCGCGAGCCTCGAATGTTGCGCGCAAGCCGCCGGATGGGAAAGAGGACGCGTCGGGTTCGCCCTGGATCAGCTCCTTGCCGGAGAACTCCATTATCACGCTGCCGCCCGCGGAGGGGGAGATGAAGCTGTCGTGCTTTTCGGCGGTGATGCCGGTCATGGGCTGGAACCAGTGGGTGTAGTGGGTCGCGCCCTTTTCTATCGCCCACTCCTTCATTGCGTTCGCAACTACCGCCGCGGCTGCCGGGTCAAGGCGCTTGCCGTTGTCCATTGTGTTCTTGACAGCCTTGAAAGTTTCCTTCGGGAGCCTTGCTTTCATCACGTTTTCGTTGAACACGTTTTCTCCGAAATAGTCTGCAACATTTTTCATAAGTATCTTCCTTTCTATTAATATAACAAAGGCGCCGGCGAGGGACAGTTATCCCTGCACCGGCGCCTTTGCCGTTCCACAATTCGTATTATAGCACAGTCGTTTTGATTTGTCAATAGTTTTTGCAATAAAATTTTTATAACCTTGCAAAATCTTATCTTGCTTATTCCTTTATAATATATGCTGAATATGCGTAAGCCCGTATATTAAAAGCGCGCATGGCTTTTTATTGCTTGCGCTTGCAGGAACGCTAATGAATTAATTTTGTGATAATTATGCAAAAATCAGACACGTGTTTGTTGAAAATGTAGGTTTTTAACAAAATATGCAAGTTTTAAATATTTTTCTTGCAAATTTGATTGACATTCGCGGAAGAACGTGATAATATGAATCCATTGAAATAATACAGTTCCGGGAGGTTTCAGAACATGAGCTTCAAAGAAGGAGAAGTCCGCATACCTGCAGGATGTGCAATTTCCGGATTCATAAATCGCAGCGGAAAACGGGTGAGCGGAGCAGATATAGTTAAGTCAATTTCGTATATGCATGACCGCTCAAACGGCTTGGGAGGCGGATTTGCAGGTTACGGCATCTACCCCGAGTACAAGGAGCATTACGCGTTCCACGTTTTCTACGACAATACCGAGGCAAGAGTCAAGACCGAGGAGTTCCTTGACCGCCACTTCGACATCATCAACCTAAGCCGCATACCGATACGGCATATCCCCGAGATCAAGGACGAACCGCTGATCTGGCGGTACTTTCTTGACCCGCGCCCCACAAAACTCACGTCCTCACAGCTCGATGAAAAAGAGTTCACCGTCAAGTGCGTAATCCGCATAAATACCGAGTTTGACGGCGCGTATGTGTTTTCCTGCGGGAAGAACATGGGCGTGTTCAAGGCGGTGGGCTACCCGGAAGATGTGGGCAGGTTCTACCGGCTGGACGAGTACGAGGGCTACGCGTGGACGGCACACGGACGCTATCCCACAAACACCCCCGGCTGGTGGGGCGGCGCACACCCGTTCGCACTGCTGGATTACTCGATCGTGCATAACGGCGAGATCAGCTCCTACGACGCGAACCGCCGGTTCATAGAGATGTTCGGGTATAAATGCACGCTTCTCACCGATACCGAGGTCATCACCTACATTTTCGACTGGCTCAACCGCAAGCAAAGCCTGTCACTTGAAGATGTGGCAAGCGTCATCGCCGCCCCGTTCTGGAGCAAGATAGACAGCATCGAAAAGACCGACCCGAAACGAGCTGCAAAGCTCAGATACTTGCGGCAGGCGATGTCCGGACTGCTCATAACCGGTCCGTTCTCCATAATCCTCGGCTATACCGGCGGGCTGATGGCGCTCAACGACCGGCTGAAACTGAGGTCGATGGTGGTCGCGGAGAAGGGCGACACAACGTACATCGCAAGCGAGGAATGTGCTATCCGTGCAATTTGCCCGGACTGCGAAAACGTATGGTCGCCGAAGGGCGGAGAGCCTGTTATCATAACTCTCAACGAGGAGGGTAAAAGAAGATGCCTGTGAACTATTTTCCCGCGGAATTTGAAGTTCTGCGAAACTATGATAAATGCATAAGCTGCCGCGCCTGTGAGCGCCAGTGCGCAAACGAAGTCCACTACTACGACGCGGATTTCGGCAAGATGCTCGCCCACGAAAACCAGTGCGTTGACTGCCAGAGGTGCGTCTGTATCTGCCCCACCGGTGCGCTGAAGATACGCCCGAATGAGAACAGTTTCCGCAAGTCTGCGAACTACACCCAACCGCTGATGACCGAAGCGTACAGACAGGCGGGGACAGGTTCCGTCCTGCTGTCGTCAATGGGAACGCCGAAAGACTACCCGGTCTACTGGGATAAGATACTGCTGAATGCGTCGCAGGTCACGAACCCGCCCATAGACCCGCTCCGTGAGCCTATGGAGACACGCGTTTTCCTCGGCAAGAAGCCCACGCAGATGAAGTTCGACAAGAACGGCGAGCTTGACACGACCCTCGAACCGTCGCTGACGCTCAACGTCCCGATAATGTTCAGTGCTATGTCCTACGGCTCGATCTCGAAGAATGCGCACGAAAGTCTTGCAAGAGCGGCAGAAGGACTCGGCACATTCTACAACACCGGCGAGGGCGGCTTGCACAAGGATTTTTACAAATACGGCGCGAACACGATAGTGCAGGTGGCAAGCGGGCGTTTCGGCGTTCACAAGGACTATCTGAACGCGGGCGCGGCGATAGAGATAAAAATGGGGCAGGGCGCAAAGCCCGGTATCGGCGGTCATTTGCCCGGCGAGAAGATAAAGGAAGATGTGGCGCACACCCGCATGATACCCCGCGGGACAGACGCGATATCTCCCGCACCCCACCACGACATTTACAGCATCGAAGACCTGCGCCAGCTCATTTTCTCGGTCAAGGAAGCCACGGAGTACAAGAAGCCCGTCATCGTCAAAATTGCGGCAGTCCATAACGTTGCGGCGATAGCGTCAGGCGTTGCGCGTTCGGGCGCTGACATAATCGCGATAGACGGTTTCCGGGGCGGCACGGGCGCGGCTCCCACCCGCATACGCGACAACGTCGGAATACCGATAGAGCTCGCCCTTGCGGCAGTTGACGGTCGCCTGCGCCACGAGGGCATACGCAACGAAGTGTCTATTGTTGCGGCAGGCTCGATAAGGTGCAGTTCCGATGCTGTAAAGGCGATAGCACTGGGCGCGGACGCGGTGTACATAGCTACTCCGGCGCTGCTTGCAATGGGCTGTCACCTGTGCAGGAGCTGCCACACCGGCAAGTGCAACTGGGGCATTGCGACCCAGAACCCGGAGCTTGTCAAGCGTCTTAACCCGGATATCGCGTACAAGCGTCTTGTCAACCTCGTGACCGCTTGGAACCACGAGATACAGGAGATCATGGGCGGAATGGGCATCAACTCCATTGAAGCACTGCGCGGCAACCGCCTTATGCTCCGAGGGATAGGCTTGACCGAAAAGGAGCTGCAAATTCTCGGCATTCTGCACGCAGGAGAATGATTTTTTTAATGCACAATTCACAATGCACAATGCACAATTGTGGAGCGCGCTTTGCGCGCGGATCTGAATCGTGACGAGATTTGATAGTTAGCTGAACAAACGAAAGGTTAGATATATGAAGAAAGTATATGTGAACGAAGAAAGGTGCCTCGGCTGTCACCTGTGCGAGTATTACTGCGCGTTTGCGAACTCCGGGGAAGCTGAATTTTACAAGGCTTTCAAGCTTGGCAGGAGCGCAGTTCCCCGCATAAAAGTCGAGGACGGGAACGGCATAAATTTCGCGGTGCAGTGCCGTCACTGCGACAATCCGCTGTGCATGAAAAACTGCATCGCTGGAGCTATCAGCAAAGTTGACGGCGTGGTGCGTATCGACCACGAAAAGTGCGTCGGCTGTTACACCTGCGTGCTGTCATGTCCATACGGCTGTGTTGCAGTCGGCAAGGACGGTCACAGCGCCGCAAAATGTGAATTGTGTACGGCAAACGGTGGGATTCCGCAGTGCGTGAAAGGCTGCATTAACGGAGCAATTGTTTTCGAGGAACGAGGTGAAACGGCATGAAGTTTGATTATGTTATCGTCGGCAATTCGGCAGCCGCTGCGGGCTGTATAGAGGGCATACGCGAGCACGACAAAAAGGGCAGTATCGCGGTGATTTCGGACGAAAAATATCACATCTACTCCCGCCCGCTGATATCCTATCTGCTCAAAGGCGATGTGTCGGAAAGCCGTATGCAGTACCGCCCCGCAGACTTTTATAAGGTCAACGGTGTCGAAACTCTTCTCGGAAAGCGCGCAGTTTCGGTAGATAGCAAAACCAAACAAGTTGCGCTTGAATCGGGCGAAAAAGTTGAGTATGGAAAGCTTCTTTTAGCCACAGGCTCAAAGCCCTTCGTCCCGCCAATGGACGGGCTTGACAGCGTTCAGAACCGTTTCAGCTTCATGAAACTTGACGACGTTAAGGGCATTGAAAAAGCTGTGAAAAAGGGAGCAAAAGTGCTTATTATCGGCGCGGGTCTGATAGGCTTGAAAGCCGCCGAAGCGCTTGAACATTACGGCTGTGAAATGACCGTGATCGACCTCGCAGACCGTATTCTGCCGTCAATTCTCGACAAGCAGATATCGGAGATCATGCAGCGACACATCGAAGCGCACGGCGTGAAATTCCTGTTGAACATGAGCGCGAAAAGCTTCAACAAAAATACTGCAACTCTCACCAACGGCGAGGAATTGCAGTTTGACATTCTGATTACAGCGGTCGGAGTTCGCCCGAATACCGAGCTTGCGGAGAGCGCAGGCGGTAAGGTGGAAAGGGGCATTCTCACCGACAAGAAACAGGCTGTCAAAGGCGTGAAAAACATCTGGGCGGCGGGGGACTGCACCGTGTCCGAGGACATCACGACGGGCACTTCCCACATCATAGCGATAATGCCGAATGCCTACGCGCAGGGGCTTGTTGCGGGGCATAACATGGCGGGTGCGTCAGACAAGTTCGAGCAGGCTTTCCCGATGAACGCGATCGGATTTTTCGGCTTGCACATCATCACCGCGGGCGCGTACACGGGCGACTGTTATGAGGAAGTTGACGGCGAGAACGTGAAGAAGCTGTTTAGCTGCAATAACAAACTGTGTGGCTTCATTCTCATGGGCGAAAAAATTGCAAGAGCGGGCATTTACACAGCCCTTATCCGCGAACAGACAGACCTTACAACTGTCGATTATGAGCTGCTTTGCAGGACTCCGCAGCTGGCTGCGTTTGCAAAAGAAAAGAGACTTGATATCCTGTCGAAAGGCGGTGGAGCTGCATGACTTTCGGATTTCGTCACGATTCAGAAACGCGGCGCAAGCCGCACCACAATTATCAATTATCAATTGTCAATTATCAATTACCGCGCGGGGTGAGATGAGATGAAGATAAATGCAGAAAATATGAGCTTTCGCGAACTGAACGAAAAGATAAGAGCGTCGCGCGGAAGACGGGTGGAGATAGAAAATATGCTCGGACAGCGATACACGGGGAGCGGCTGCACCGGCAAGGATATCCACATTTCGGGCATTCCCGGCAACGCTCTCGGCGCGTATCTGACCGGCTGCGACATCACCGTTTACGGCAACGCGCAGGACGCTGTGGGCGACGCGATGAACGACGGCACGATCACCATTCACGGCAATGTCGGCGACGCGGCAGGCTACGGAATGCGCGACGGGAAGATACTTGTGAAAGGCTCGGCGGGCTATCGCGCGGGCATTCACATGAAGGAGTACATGGAGAAAAAACCGCTCATGGTCATCGGCGGCAAGACCGGGGATTTTCTTGCGGAATACCAGGCCGGCGGGCGCATAATTGTCCTCGGCATCGGCTATGAAAAGCAGTGTCCGGTGGGGGATTTCTGCTGCACCGGAATGCACGGCGGGGTCATGTATATCCGCACGGAACATGCGCCGGAGCTGCCCGCGCAGGTGCTCTGTGAGGACGCGGACAAGGCTGATATCAAGGCGATAAAGGCGGACGTGGAGCTGTTCGCAAAGAAGTTCGGCTATGATGCGGAAGAGCTTCTGAATGCGCATTTTTACAAGCTCACGCCGAACACCAGCAACCCGTACAGACGGCTTTATGTGAATAATTGAAAGACACCCGAAGACTTCAGCGAGACGTCAAACAGACACCGCTGTGTACTTTGCAAACACAGTCACAGAGCGGCTTTGAGGGCATTTAAGACACCGAAGACACCGTTTTTCAAGTCGGTGTTTTATGTACATCCGGCACACCGCCGGTACGGCAAACGGTACATCGGTGCTACCTTGCAATCTCGCTTATCATAAGGGTTTGCACGATTTGGTACAGCGGGTACACCATTTTTGAAATCATTATTATATATTATGTTGACAGACTATCCAAAACGATCTGAAAACAATTCAGAACTTAATAATGATTTGAAATCTGATGTCTTTGGTGTCTCAAAACCGTGAAAACCTCTCCAATAAAGGAATTGCTGACACGCCGCAGCGTCTTTTCTGCTGTCTTTTCGATGTCTTTTCAATGTCTTCATGACAATGCAGAAAACGAATTGAAAATCGGTGTACCAGCTGTACCAAAATCCGCGAAACCGCTCTGCGAGCGCATTTGCGGGCGCGAGCCGGTGTACCGCACGGTGTATTTTTGCTGTACCGCGCCGTACCGGAACGCAAGAAAGGAAATGCTATGGAAACCAAATATATCTTCGTAACCGGCGGTGTTGTGTCAGGACTCGGAAAAGGCATAACCGCCGCATCTCTCGGACGGCTGCTCAAAGACCGCGGTCACAAGGTCACGGTGATGAAGTGCGACCCGTACATAAACGTTGACCCCGGCACGATGAGCCCGTACCAGCACGGCGAAGTCTTCGTCACCGACGACGGCACGGAGACTGACCTTGACCTCGGGCATTACGAACGCTTCATCGACGAAAATCTGAGCGTCAACAGCAACGTCACCACCGGCAAGATCTACCAGACCGTCATCAACAAGGAGCGCCGCGGGGACTATCTCGGAGCGACCGTGCAGGTAGTCCCCCACATCACCAACGAGATAAAGGAGCGGATTTACAAGGCAGGTTCCGCGGTGAATGCGGACGTTGTGATAACCGAGATAGGCGGGACTGTGGGCGACATCGAGGGTACACCGTTCCTTGAAGCTATCCGTCAGGTGGGACTGGAAAAAGGGCGCGGGAATGTGATCTACATTCACGTCACGCTGCTCCCGTTCATCAGCGGTTCAAACGAGCTGAAAACGAAGCCTACCCAGCACAGCGTCAAGGAACTGCTTGCAGTCGGCATTCAGCCTACCGTGCTTGTGTGCAGGGCTGACTGTGATGTACCCGAGGACGCGAAGGCGAAGATAGCGAACTTTTGCAACGTGAGCGAGCGCGATGTTATCATCAACCGCACAGCGCCGTCCCTGTACGCAGTCCCGCTGATGCTGGAAAAAGAGGGACTTGCGGACACGGTCTGCCGACACCTCGGACTACAAAATGACAAGCCCGACATGAGCGCGTGGGAAGCTATGGTGCATCGGCAGGAACACGCGGAAAAGCCGCTGAAAATAGCGATAGTGGGCAAGTATGCCGCACTCCCGGACGCGTACATCTCGGTAATGGAAGCCGTGCGTCACGCGGCATTCGAGCAGGGCGCAAAGGCTGACATCAAGCTGATAAACAGCGAGGAAGTGACGGCTGAAACAGTCTCCGGACTGCTGTCGGACTGCGCGGGCATCATCGTCCCCGGTGGCTTCGGCAACCGCGGTATCGAGGGCAAGATAGAAGCCGTGCGGTATGCGAGGGAGAACAAAGTCCCGTATCTCGGTCTGTGTCTCGGAATGCACATGGCGGTCATTGAGTTCGCAAGAAATGTGATAGGCTGGGCAGATGCTGACAGTGCGGAGTTCCGCGAAACAGCGCACAATGTAATCGACATAATGCCAGACCAGAGGGGCGTGGAAATGGGCGGGACGATGCGTCTCGGACTGTACCCGTGCAGGCTTGCGGAAAACAGCAAAGCCCGGAGCTGCTACATTTCCGAGCTTATCTACGAGCGCCACAGACACCGCTATGAGTTCAACAACGACTTCCGTGCCGAGTTCGAGAGCCGGGGAATGCACCTCACCGGGCAAAGCCCCGATGGTAAACTTGTGGAGATCGTGGAGATTCCCGGTCACCCGTTCTTTGTGGCTGTCCAGTTCCACCCGGAATTCAAGTCGAGACCGAATGCACCTCATCCGCTGTTTTCCGGATTGGTAACGGCGGCGAGGCAGAGAGTGACCGACTGCACAGAGTAACATACGGAATCGGTGGCGCCGACGCGCCCCGCACCCGCTGTTTTCCGGATTGGTGACAGCAGCGGTGCAGAGAGCGGCCGGCTGCACAAAATAACTTATCGGAAGCGGCAGAGGATTCGCCGTTTATCAGATTGCTCTGTTTGTCCTTCGGGACTTCCTGTCCCTTCCGGAGCTTTACAGCTTCGTACTTGTGAACATACGGCGAAATATTGAATGATACACCTGTCATATCCACACCTCCTTGTTGTTTCAGCCGGAAATAATTAATACCCGGATATAATATCGGCAGAGAAATGCTGAACTTTAGCATCGGCGAATATTTATTTTTAAAGAAGTGCATCTAACATAAACAAAAATACCTGAATGCTGTCAGTGAAGCATTCAGGTATAATGGATTTACTGCGTAGCGTTTAACTACAGTATTATCTGTGAAATAACAATGATACGACAGAGCATTGACCGATCAATACCAGCCGTCGAGTTTTCCGTTCTTTAACTGACCGTTAGCGAGACTGACCTTGCAGACCTCCACAGGAGCGCCTTCGCCGGCGTCCGAATAAATTGAGTCCCATGTACCGGTGCCGACAAAGTGTGCATCGGGTGAGATATTGGCAATGAATTCACCGTTGACGAACGAAACCAGTATGTCGTTTCGGTACAGCTGGAACATTCTTACACTTCCGCTCCAGTTATACACAACGACAATTCCGAAATTGGTATTGTTTTCTTTCAGATACAAATCGCAGTTTTTGGAGGCTGTATTGTATTTCATCGGATTTGTACTCTTGCCTTTTTTCCATTCTTCACTGAATGAATTGTCCATAGCACCTGCAATGACTGCGTCCAGCGCAGCCGATCCGGTTTTAGAAGCAGTCTTGGTCTTATAGGCATACCAACTTACGTTCGTAAAAGCGCCTACTACTTCATAGCTTCTGTCCTTGAGCTTTTTGTTTTTTTCCTGGTCAAGGTAGATAACTTTGTTAAAAGCTGCCTTTGAAGCTCCGTTAAGTGCAATATGATGTATCAGTGCGTTTTCGATAGAAGTCTTGACCGTTCTTGCATCGGAGATCGCAGCATTTATCTTTGCTCTTGTCAGATACTGAGACACCGACGGGATAAGAACAGCCGCAAGAACACCGATGATCGCAATAACGACCATTAATTCAACTAAAGTGAAGCCCTTTTTTTTCTTCGTTTTCATTTTCATTATCGTTTTCATCAACGTTTTCATAATATCTCCTCCTTTTCAGTATTTGCGTGCTCTTGTCTGCCGTTCTGCCGTGATTGTGATGATATTATACAGCACGCATGAGGTTTTTGATTATATAGTAATTATACCTATAGAATCATTATATCAGATTTTCTACGATTTGTCAATAGTTCCGGCAAAGCCCTGTCACAGCGCCCCCGAATTTCTGTACAATACCGCATGGTAGGCTGTATTACGGCAATCGTGCCGTATGGGAGATATAAAAGGCGTGGCATTATTCTGCTTGTAAACGATTAATTTTTTACAAGCTCTTTACAAAATAGCCAAAATGTGCTATAATGTACAAAGATATTTTTGTTGATATTTTTGGAATGCCTTTACTGCCGGTATTATAAAACGGGTGACTGCAGGCATTCTGACTTAAGATCAAAGCTATGAATGGGTATAGCTGTTAAAACCGGAGGGGAAAAATGAAAGGATTTTGTGAGCGTAAATTCAGTTCCATGTTCATATCCGGCACATTCACCAAGGCTGTCATGTACTTCATGCTTCTCAGCGACAGTATCATCGCCGGATATTTCATCGGACAGACGGGCGTTGCGGCAATCAATGCGATCACACCGGTAACGGGAATAGTAACGTTCTTCGGTGACCTTGTATCCACAGGTGTAGGCATCGTTTATACAAGAGAGATAGGCGCGATGAAGAAGAAACGCGCCGACGAGATCTACAGCCAGGGACTTATAATAAGCGTCTCTATCGGACTTATATCCGCGCTGACTATCCTGCTTATTCAAGGAGTCTATTTCAGACTGAACGGCATCACCGGCGAAATACTGGATCAGGCGCTTCTGTATTACCGCCTTATGCCGCTAAATGCGTTTCTGACGATAGTTGTTTTCTATCTTGAACAGATGGTTTACAGCGACGGAGACGAGCTGTGCAACAATATCTGCTACGGTTTCCAAGTAGGCGGAAACGTTCTCTTTTCGGTGATACTGACCAATTTCATGGGCATGACCGGCATCATACTCGGCTCGATAATCGGCAACGGTCTTGGCATTCTTACCTGCATCTGGCATTATTTCCGCAAGGGAAACTCGCTTCATTTCGTATGGCATTTTTCTTTCAGGGACTTCCTGCTTACGTCCCGATACAGCATCGTTGACTCTTCGGTATATCTTTGCTGGGCGCTCATGGATTACGTTATGATAGGTTTTGTTTCGGCAAATTACGGACAGCCGGCACTTGTCACGCTTGCGGTAGTAGTGAATCTTATCGAGTTCAGCGTGGTTCTTGACGGTGTCGGAATGGCGATGCAGCCGCTTATCGGCACATATTACGGCGAAAAGAACCATGTGCTTATCAAGAGGGTCATGAAGTCGGGATTCAAGGCGGCAGTCCTTGAAGGCTTGATAGCTACCGGACTGATATTTGTTTTTGCAAAGCAGTTCTGCGGTCTTTTCGGCATCGGCGAAGGCGAAACTCTCGAACCTTCCATTGCCGCGATAAGGATAGTATGCTGCGGATTTACGCTGTGCAGCGTGGTATCGCTGACTACGTCCTACTATATGCTGATAGACCGAATCCGTATGGCTCTGTTCTTTGCGATGCTCCAGAATGGGGCATTGTACATACTCCTGCCGATACTCGGCTCGCTTCTTTTCGGCATCAACGGACTGTGGGCAGGCTTCATCGTAGCCCCGCTGCTGACGCTTATCTGTGCGTATGTTTACGTGTTCCTGAGGTTCGGAAAGGCCAATTTCCCATTCCTGCTGAAAGACATAGACTCGGATATCGTGGTAATGGACGATGTACTTACGGCGGAAGCTGCGTCGGCACTGTCGGAACGGGTAAGGGTGTGTGTGGAGTCCCACGGCTATCCCGCAAAAACTGTCTCTTACTCAGCACTTTTCGTTGAAGAGATCGGTCTTACAATACTTGAAAAAAACAAGGAGATGAAAAAACCGATCTTGTTTGAACTTTCGCTCTTCTTTGAAAAAGATTCGGTTCTTATTGTGGAACGTGATTCCGGCGAATTGTTCGATGTTACAGACCCTAATGCGCATGTAAAGGGGCTGAGCGGTTTCAGCGAACTTATGAAATCAAATGATGAAAAAGCCTATCTTGTGACTACGGGCTATAACCGCAATATGATACGCTTTTCAAAGTCCTGAACACGGCGGAGGGGTTTCGATGAATGTATATGATTTTGACGGGACGATCTACTATCCCGACTGCACTATAAGCTTTGCGGTATGGTGCGCGAACCGCCACCCGAAACTGTGGTTCACCTTTGCTCCGAAAGCGTTCAGCAGCCTTATGCAGTACAACAAGGGAAAGCTGGAAAGATACAAATTCGAGCGCCAGTTTTTCAGCTTTCTCGGAATGATCGACGATTTTGACGAACAGATCGAGAAATTCTGGGATAAGCACGAGAAAAGGATCTCGGCGTGGTATCTTGCACAGAAGAAACCGGACGATCTTATCATAAGCGCGTCGCCGGACTGCATAATAGCGCCTATCGCAAGACGGCTCGGCGTGGCTTATATCGCGTCGAAGTATGACCGCGAAGCGGGCGTATTCGTCAGCAATCTGATGTTTGCCAGAGAAAAAGCGCATTATATAAGGGAGCAAGGATTCCCGATGATAGAGAACTTCTACTCCGATTCACTGTCCGATACCCCTCTTGCTCTTTGTGCGGAAAAGGCTCACCTGGTGACCAACAAGGCGCAGAAGGTGAACGACTGGCCGAAGCTTGACGCGGAAACGCTCAAAAAGGTTTATCGCAAGACAGACACAGGAACTAAAGTTCATCTTAAATAAACGGGGTTCTTTTATGTATGTGATAGTCTATGATTTCGGAACAAGTGCAGTCAAGACATGCCTTTTTGAAATAAGTACGTCTATACGTCTTTTATGTCATTCCAACGCGGAGTACGGTCTTTATATCCTTGAAAACGGCGGAGCCGAACAGGACACCGAAGAATGGTGGTCAGCGATAACAAAAACAACGAAAGAGCTTTTTACCGGGACTGACGTAAAGCCCTCCGAAATCGCCGGTATCTCCTTCTGCACGCAGATGCAGAGTGTAGTGCTGGTTGACAGGGACGGGAATGCTCTGCGCCGCCCAATGAATTTTCTTGATACAAGGGCGGTAAATGAGTTTAAAGAAGGGCTCGGAAAAGGTCTTATAAAAGTATCGGGCTGCAATGCGGTTAAGCTGCTCAGAAACCTTGCCGTCAACAAAACAGCCTCAATGAGCGCAAAGGATCCTGTATATAAGTACAAATGGGTCGGGAAGAATGAGCCGGATATTTTCAGACAGGTATATAAGTGGCTCGATGTGAATGACTATCTGCGGGCGCGATGTACGGGCAATATCGCGAGAACAGTGGATTCGGCTTTTTCGACCTTCCTTTATGACACGCGAAAGGGCAAAGAGGGCTGGAATACCGGGCTTGCGCGTATGTACGGTGTGGATACCGCACATTTACCCGAGCTGATAGAATGTACAGATGTGGCAGGAAAGCTTACCGCAAAGGCGGCGGAGGAGCTCGGGCTCCCGGAGGGAATACCGGTTTTCGGCGGAGGAGGAGACGCAACGCTCACAGGTATCGGCGCAGGCTGTACCGCAGTCGGTCAGACGCATATTTATATCGGTACATCCGGCTGGGTAGTCACACTCATGGATCATCAGGCGGTTGATCCGCTGAACAGTATGACGGGCGTTATTGCGGGCTTGAAGGGGCATTTCCATTACTACGCCGAGCTGGAGACGGCAGGAAAGTGCTTTGAATGGGTCAAGGATCATCTTGCGCTCGACGAGGTCGGAGTTTATTCGCAGGAAATGAATCTTTCGGAAAATCACGAAAGTAAATACAAGAGTCTGTATGATTATCTGTCTGATGAGGTGAGCAAAGTGCCGCCGGGTTCACACGGCGTGATATTTACACCGTGGATGCACGGAAACCGCAGTCCGTTTGAAGATCCCTTTGCAGCGGGTATGTTCTTCAATCTGAAGCTTGAAACAGGAAAGCGCGATATGATAAGGTCGGTACTGGAAGGGATATGTTATCATCTTCGCTGGCTGCTGGAATGTGAATCGGCAAAAATAAAAACATCGGACACCATACGGTTTGTGGGCGGCGGCGCGCTTTCCCCGGTGACCTGCCGGATGCTTGCGGACATAACCGGCAGAGTGATCGAGACGATAGACGAACCGCAGGATGCGGGCGCGGTAGGTGCCGCATTGCTGATAGCACTCGGAACGGGGCTCATCGGCTCACCCGCAGAGGCAGGAAAACTGGTACCTGTCAGTGCCGTCTATCGTCCGGATCCTGTAAATCAGGCGGTATATGAACGCAATTACCGCGTTTTCCGCAGACTGTATAAGAGCAACGCAAAGAATTTCAAAGCTCTGAACGGTATATGATGCGGTCTCCCGGACTGCACACAAAAGAATAATCAGCCCTGCTGAACCTGTGGACAGATGACCGGCGGGGCTGTTTTACTGTTTCGGGAGCGGGTGATAAGGCGGACGCAGTTCGGGATTCGTTTCGGAATTTACTTGCATTTTGTCCGGGTTTACGGTCTGGTAGATGTTGCTGCTCAACAGCTTCTGCCGCTGTGGTGCTGAAATGAACAAACGGGAATGGAGCCTGCACGGCTCTCATTCCCGTTTTATATTGCATTGTAAGACCCATTCAAGAGCGCCGGTTCAGCATCTTCTTCAGGCAATACTGCACAAACAGGCGGACAAAAGCCTCCGGCTTAATATCTGCCTTAACGGCTCTTTCATTCATTTCCCTTCCGGTCCGTAATATTTGAGACCCAGCATGGTAAGATCGTCAAACTGCGGAGCTTCCTTTACGAACACATCAACAGCGTTCCGAACGCCCTTGAGCACTTCTTCCTGTGAAATATCGCCGGGCAGCGCGTTCAGCGCTTCAAGGGTACGGTCTGTGCCGAAAAGCTGGTTATTTGCATTTGTAGCCTCTGCGACGCCGTCTGTATAGACGAACAGACTGTCTCCCTTTTTCAGCATTATCTCATGGTCTTTGTATTTTGACTTCTGGGCAGCTCCGACAGCAAGTCCGTGCTTATCTTTGAATATCTCATAGTGTCCGTTCAGGTTCAGAAAAGGGTATTCATGTCCCGCGTTTGCAGTAGTGAGCTTTCCTGTGCTTATTTCAAGTATTCCAAGCCATACGGTGACGAACATGTGAGCGTCGTTGGTGGCATAGATCTTCTGGTTTACTCTTTCGAGTATCTCTGCCGGAGATCCGCCCATAGTGGTGTGGTCATTTATTAGGATCTTCGTGGACATCATAAACAGTGCTGCGGGAATGCCTTTTCCGGACACGTCGGCTATTACCATTGCAAGGTGGTCGTCATCGGTCATGAACAGGTCGTAGAAGTCACCGCCTACCTCTTTGGCAGGAGTCATGGAAGCGTGGATATCAAACTCACTGCGTTCCGGGAATGCGGGAAATATATTGGGCAGCATGCTTGCCTGGATCTGTGTAGCCATGTTGAGCTCGATCTGCGTGGAAGCCAGCTTTTTGCTCTTGTCGTTGAAAATGACGCAGTACATAATGATCAGCGATATAAGAATGATGCCGTACTGACCCGCATTGCCGAACATTGCTCCTGCAAGGAGATATTCAGCTATCGGGAAGAATATGAACGTGAGTGCGGCCGCTTTCTGGGAGTGGGGGCTGCTGCTCCTGATTATAAGTACGGTTGCAGTGACAGATACGGCAATAAGGTATATATCTTCCAGCCACGAGATGTCTGTTGGCCGATACATTCCGCCGGCGTCTATATAGAAAGTTACCGGAGTGAAGTTATTTGAAAGCAGGACAACTGCTTGAAGCGCCATCAGGACCGGTATCCCCCTGTCGGCAAGATCCTTGATCCTGCCGCTGAAATTGAGGGTCACGTTTACATATTGATAGAAGCATAAGATCATCACAAGATCTATCAGTTTGCTTGTCATGCAGAATATGAAACAAGCCGTGCTGTATTCCGGTACCTGCAATGTATAGTACATTGCGGCGTTGGCAGCGAAGCTGGCGCTTGAACAGATGATAAGGGTCCGGAAGATCTTTGCTCCGTCACCTTTCTGTCTCATGCTTCCGAAAAGCAGTGCCGCGCTTAGCACTGCGCCGCCCTGATCTATGCCGATATCGAACAGGAATTCCTTCAGCCTCGCATCATCGAAGAACTGATTTCCGAGTATCAGGACACACATGGCTGACGCGATAGTAAAGATCAGTCCGAGTATTACAATATTGTTTTTAAGCTTATTGACCATATTATCTATTCCTTTTCCGGTGATATATCATTTTCTATCAGCCTGACTGCTTCGGAAAGCCCGCCTTCGGTCTTTATCTTTTCAGATATTTCTTTGGCGTTCCTGCTTTTTTCCTCATAGGTGTTCTGCATTTCCACAATTGCGTTATAGATAGTCTCAACGCTCAGATCTTTAGCTTTCAAAGGCTCTCCGGCTACGTTTATATTTTTCAGCTGCATGGCAAATCCGAGCTGGTCGAGAACGTGCGGTACAGGTATCGACGGGATACCGTAGATCATAGTTGCCGCCGTTGTCCCGAAGCCACAGTGATGTATCACAAAGCTTCCCTGCCTGAACAGCCAGCTGTGCGGTACACTTCCGCAGGCTATCATCGTTTCCGGCAGAGCGTACTCTTTCAAAGACTTCTGAAATCCTTGTATAACAGCTCTGCATCCGGCTTTTTCAAATGCTTTGACAAACATATCGAGTTTTACCGTTTCGGCTTTGTCTTCAAAAGACATCGCTCCCAGCGCAAGTATAACAGGTCTGTCCCCGCTTTCAAGAAAAGCTTTCAGTTCATCGCTTGGGGTGAACTCCTCCTCATCCTCATACCAATAGCCTGTCATAATATGCTGTCCTTCCCAATATGGGCTGCGCTGTACCACATACTTGCTTATCGGTATCAGATCAAGTCTGCGCGACATTGTGGAGTCTCCGTTTTTCAGCGGTTTCAGACCGTAAACTTTTCTGATCTTGTTGTAGGGTTTTGTCATTTGTTTTCCGATAAATCCGCCGATGATCTTATTCATTAAAGTCTGCGGCTTGCCCTTTTCGGCGATCATTTCAGTCTGCAAAGTCACGTTGACTGTCGGGATACCGAGGGCTTCCGCTTCCGTTGCGCCCATCTGACTGTGACTGACGATAATAAGGTCTTTTTCCTTGCAGGCTTCATATACTTCATTAGTCGAGTTCTGAATGATCCTGAATATAAAATTCATGGTCTTTATCATGCTTAATGCCGCGTTGGAGCTTTTGCCCCTGATAGCGGCGGCTTCCTGCTCTATATCAATATCCGGACCGATCGGTACAAAATCAATACCGGCATTCTCGATGAGCTTTCTCCAACAGGGATGTGAGCCGAGCTTGACATCGTGTCCGTTTCTTTTCAGTGCCCGTGAAAGATATATGTAAGGCTGGACATCTCCGCGCGTCCCCATTGTGAAAATAGCTGTCTTCATGATAACTCCTTCTCCATTGACATTGTTATTATTGCGGTAAAATAAACTGTATATATACTGCTATTTTATTATAATTTAAAACAGATAAAAAGTCAATATCTTACTCATATCCGGCGGTCGCCCGCTATTGACATTTGTGACAGATTTTGGTATAATAAAGCGGAGAAAAATATTACAGTTTACAAAGAGGAGTTCATGTTCTTGCAGGGGGGCATGATACGGATAAATAATAATTTGAACGGGAGGACATAATAATGGGATTGTTCAGTAAGAAGAAGGCAAAGGATGAGGAAAAAGCTGTTTCCGACCTCAAGATCGATATTTCAAAGAACGGGGAAGAGCTTACGGTAAGGCTTAAAGGAAGGCTTGACACGATAACGTCGCCGGATCTTGAGGAAAGGCTCAATGAGGAGATGACGGGCATCAAAAACCTCATATTCGATCTCGAAAAGCTGAACTACATTTCCAGTGCAGGACTTCGTGTACTTCTCGGAGCTTCACAGGAAATAGAAGCTGTGGAGGGAGAAATGCTTATACGCAATGTTGCCGAGCCGGTCAGAGTCGTATTTGATCTCACAGGTTTTGACACTGCGTTCAATATTGAAGAATAACGGAAAACCGCATTATTCCCCGGTGCGGAAAAATGCACAAAGCTTCAGCGGTCAGTATAATACACCGCACCTGCCGATCATAAACACAAACAAAAAGGCTTACCCCATTACCGGGATAAGCCTTTTAAATTATCCGTCTTACAATTACTTTCTCTTTCTTGCAAAACCTGCCGCGATAAGGCATACAGCAGGTACGATCACTGTTATGCCGACGCCTGTGACAGGGTTCTGCTCTGTGGTCACGGGTGTTTCGGGAGCGGTTTCTTCCGCTGTATCTTCTGCGGGGATCTCAGCAGCCGCATTATCGGGCTCCTCGGAAATTTCCTCGTCCGCAGCACTTTCAACCGAGCTGTTGATGAATCTGATCCTGCCTTCGCCGTAAAGATTGCTGTACTTTTCGGGTATCACACCGCCGAGATTATCACGGATATATGTCGCAATAAGATCGGAATCCGACATAACACTGTCGCGGACGATACTGCACTTATCGGATAATATGTATTTGAATCCGTCACCGCCGTTTTTCAGATAGTAGTCATGGCAAGCGAGCGTGTACGTTTTCGATGTATCGAGAGGTTCACCGTTTATCAGCACGTTTTTGACTCTGTACTCTCCGTCAACACTGAGATATACGCCGGTCTCGTCTTGCTTTACAGAACTGGGGACACCTTCATCTATGGTGTATTCAATGCCGGAAACGTGGATAAACGAGGCGTTTTCGCCGGGATATTTCATTGCTCCCGCTTCCAGTACATCAAGTATCTGCTGACCGGTGACTTCAACGACCATTGCCATATTTGCAAACGGGAATACAGCCATAGCATCACTGTAGGTGATATCACCGGAGCTGATCGATGTTCTTACACCGCCGCCGTTTATAATACCAACATCGGCACCGAGGACATATTTATATGCGTCTGCGCAAAGGTCGCCGAGGTTTGTCTCGTGGTTTCTTACCACTCTGTCTCCGGTCTCGGGGTCGTTCGCGATAAGGTCATAAGCGGAGCTGCCTATCTTCTGGTCAAGGATCTCGCCGTATTCCGACTTTATCTGCATCATAATGCTGTTTACTGCTTCATCGACAAATCTGCCTTCTCTGCCGTCGGGTTCGAGCCATGAATCTTCGGCTATACCGGAGTCTTCCGCAGGTGCGGGAACGCTGTCGATAAGTTCGGTTGAGATCTTGCCGTCTGTGGTTATGGTCATCTTGCCGATATTTGCAAACTTGGTTCCGGTCTGTGTAATGACAACGTCTTTGCCGTCCTTTGACTTCACTGTAAATCCGGGTGTAACATCGTGAGAATGTCCGTCTATGACCGCGTCAATTCCTGAAAGCTCGGCAACGATCTCCTGTGCGCTCCAGCCTTCTCTTATGTCAGTCTCTCCGAGATGCCCAAGCAGGATAACATAATCCGCGCCGTCTTCTCTTGCGTTATCCACCGCATTCTGGAGCAGTTCGTAAACGCTGCCGTCTTCACCGAAGCTGTATATAAACTCTCCTTCTTCATTCTGGAAAAATACAGGGTTGGATCCCGAAGGCGTTTCGGGAGTGGTTGCACCCACAAAAGCTATCTTCTTATCTCCCGCTTCGATCATCTTATATGCATCGAACAGCGGTTTTCCGGTCTCTTTGCTGTAGAAATTCGCGCAGATATAACCGCAGTTAAGCTCGTCCGCCCTAACCTGAAGCTCTTTCAGGCTGTAGTCAAATTCGTGGTTTCCGAGAGTTGCGGCATCATAGCCGACCGCATTCATAAGGCGTGTTATGTAAGCGCCTTTCGAGAGTGTACCGACCGGCATACCCTGAATAGCGTCACCGGCATCGACTACCAGCACATTTTCATACTGCGCCTGCATCTCGCGCTTATACAGCGCAAGTCCGTCATATCCGATATTGACATCAATACCGCAGTGAACGTCGTTGGTGTACAGAATGACTATATCGTCACTCTTGCCGCTGTCTTCCGCATAAACCGGTACCTGTACGGCAGCGCAAGCAAGTATGAGAGCTGTACCTGCAGCCGCGATTCTGATCAATTTTTTCATATTCCCTCCTGATTTAATTAAAGCATTAGACCTTCCATAATTTTTCCGGTCACCTATTATTATATAACATTTCCGTATGAATTGCAACAGTTTTCCGATTTTATTCAGAAAAGCGGTCCGGATCTGTTGAATGCGCACGCTGTTTATGCCGTATATCCTATAAACTATCATGATAACCTCGTAATCTGAATGCAAAGCGATTAAAGTTTTTTGAGGAGGGGGTCTGTCGAAGGTTTCTCTTGTCGCCGCATCCTTGCGGCGTTTTGGAAACCTTCTGTACGACTTCCTGTCGTAGGGGAAGCCCATTTTGCACCGCACGGAAGCGGTGAGAAGTTTTCCAAAAGCGCGCACGATGCGCGCCACAAAGAAAACTTCGATTCACAAAAAGGGGTGTCCCCAGTCTCGAGCGTCAGCGGCAAAATAAAAGAGGCAGGCAAATGCCCGCCTCTTTTGTATTTCTGTTACTGATTGATCTTGAATCTTGCGACCTGATCCTTGAGCATCTTGGACTGTCCGGAGAGTTCTTCGCAGGAAGCTGCGGTCTCTTCGGCTGTTGCGGAGTTCATCTGGATAACCTGAGAGATCTGCTCTACGCCGGAAGTTATCTGCTTTATAGACTCGTTCTGTTCTGCGCTTGCAGCGGCGATCTGTGTGATAAGTTCCGCTGTTTCGGAGGACATAGTCTTTACTTCCTTCATGGATTCCGCAGTCGAGAGCGCGATCTTCGAGCCCTTTCCGACAGCCTCGATAGAAGCTGTGATAAGAGATGTTGTGGAGCTTGCCGCTTCGGCGGACTTGCTTGCAAGGTTGCGGACTTCATCTGCAACAACAGCGAATCCCTTTCCTGCGTCACCTGCGCGGGCTGCCTCAACAGCCGCATTCAGCGCGAGTATATTGGTCTGGAATGCGATATCTTCGATAGTCTTGATGATCTTTTCGATCTCCTGCGATGTGGAGCTTATCTCGTTCATCGCCTGTACCATGTTCTGGATCTCCTGATCCTGCTCGTTTACTCTGTCCTGAGTCTGCTTGGAGAGATTTCCTGCCTGTGCGGCATTCTGAGCGGTATTCGCAATCTGTGTGGAGACTTCCGCGATAGTAGCGGAAATTTCCTCGATAGCGGAAGCCTGCTTGGTTGTACCGTCTGCGAGAGACTGGGAGCCCTCTGCCATCTGGTTGGAACCTGTGAGAACTTCGTCAGAAGAGGTGTTCATATTGCTGAGAGTTGTGCCCAGATCGTCCTCGATCTTAAGTATATTTCTTTCGATCTCCTCAAATACGCCGGGGTATCTTACATTGGGAGTTTCGGTAAAGTCGCCGCTTGCCATAGCCGCAAGGATCCTTGACGAATCTCCGACAACATCGTTCATGCCGTGCTTTGCGCTCCGGAGTATCTCGACGAAAGCGCCGACTTCGTCATCAGCAAACTTGAATGTGACATTTGTAGTATCGAGCTGACCTGCGAGCATTTCCTTTGCATATTCTTCCGCGTGGGAAAGGGGCTTTGAAACTCTCTTGCTGCAGAAGATGAAGATGATAACACCGAGGAGTATCGCGCCGACAACGCCTATTGCAATCGCCACTGCCGTAACTATACCGAACTCGGCATCTGCTGCGCGGGCATCTGCTCCTGCCCAGTATGCGCCGACGATCTTTCCGTCGTAGTCGGTCATTGTCTGGTATGATACATAGTAATGTCTGTCAACAACGTCATGCTGACCTTCGTACTTGCCGTTCTTCTGAAGAACAGCTTCCGCAACATCTTCGTTGAGGTCTGTGCCTGTTGCACGCTCGCCGTTGTCGCGCTTGAGTGTGGTTGCATATCTGATGTTCCAGTTCCATACAGTAGCGTCGCAGTTTGATGTCTTCATGACCTCATCGAGCCAGTCGGTAGCTTCCATTGTGAAGCCGAGGCAGAGCATGAATTCCTGACCGTCCTGGTCCTTGACATACGACGCATACATAGCAACGAGCTCTTCATCGCATCTTGCTATACCCTTTATGGTCTTGCCGTTTGATACGGGAGCGTAATCGAAGGACTTGAGCGGGTAGTTGTCGCTCTTGTATGTAATAGCACCGCTCTTATCACCGACGATCATATAGAAATCTTCGCCGGGAAGCTGTTTCTGCATATACGCTTTCAGAACTTCTCCGTTTGCGGCGACTGCTGCATCACGGAAATCTCCGTCTTCCTTGAACATCGAATACGCATCTTCGAGATCGTTCAGCTCACTTGCTACCTTGTCCTCGAGGACCTGCATACCTACGACAGCTCTTTCAAGCATGATACCGTCGTTGTAGCTGCGCATCGTAAGAAGCGTCGTTGACAGAAGCAATGCTACCATTACAACTATACCGACGCCTGTTATGAACAGTATATTTGTTCCGAGTCTTTTAGTCCATTTCATATTTCTTTTCCTCCTGAACGAAAGCTTTAATGTACTAATCAGTATTATATACCATTTTTCTGATTTTTTCAACAGAAATCGCTTGATTGTCTAATTTTCCGCGAAATCAACAAATAGATAATACATTATTTGTGCAAATTATACTTTTGATTCAAAAATGTATTTTTTCATTTTCCGCCCGATCAGAATTGGATATTTAGGAGCAAAATTAAAATCGGTTATAACGATAGGAGAGCATTCAGACTGTCAAGAAAGCTCCCGTAAAATCGGAACTTTGACAGATGATCAGAATGTCATATCATATCGAATAGTATGAAAGAGCTGTTGACATTTTGAGTAAAAAGTGATAAAATAAATAATATTCATTTGTGCGGATAATATAAAGAAAGGACAATGAACAGATGATAACATTTTTGGTTGGGCTTGCGATACTCATTGTCGGTGCTGTTATATACGGCAGGGTATGCGAGAAAGTAATGAAGCCTTCTGACCGTAAAACACCTGCTGTTGAGAAGTATGACGGGGTAGATTATGTCCCCATGAAGAAATGGAAGAACAGCCTTATCGAACTGCTGAATATCGCGGGTACAGGACCTATTCTCGGACCTATACAGGGCATACTTTTCGGACCGATAGCATTCATCACGATACCGATCGGGTGTGTTCTCGGGGGAGCGTTCCACGACTATATGGTCGGAATGCTCTCGGTGCGCAATGACGGTGAGCAGATGCCTTCACTCGTTAAGCGTTTCCTCGGAAAGTATATTTATGTGATATACAACATCTTTGTGTGCCTGCTTCTGCTGCTGTTAGGAGTTGTGTTCATCTACACTCCCGGAGACCTGTTCGTGACGCAGTTACTCGGCGGCGAGAGCAATCTCGGAAACCCGATAGTCTGGGTGGTTTACGGCGCAATATTCGTTTATTACATAATAGCCACACTGCTCCCGATAGACAAGATAATCGGAAAGATATATCCCGTTTTCGGCGCGATCCTTCTGCTTTCGGCAGTCGGCGTTTTTGCGGGTCTGTTCATAAAAGGCTATCCGTTGGACGAGATATGGGAAAAAGGCTTCTCATTCGTGAATGCCTATGGAGACAACTTTATCCCGATATTCTTTGTGACCGTGGCTTGCGGCATCGTGTCGGGCTTCCACTCCACACAGGCTACCCTTATCTCCAGGACAATGGCTGATGAGCGCGAGGGACGCATGACCTTCTACAATATGATGGTACTTGAAGGATTTATCGCAATGGTCTGGGCAGCGGCAGCTATGGGAGCAGTCAACATCGGGCTTGCTACCAGCGATATGCTGCACGATCAGGCAACTACGGTAGTCGGCGTCGTGGCAAAGGATATGCTCGGCAGTATCGGCGGTATTATTGCGATTATCGGCGTTATAGTGCTTCCGATAACCTCCGGCGACACAGCTTTGCGTTCGCTCAGAATAATTATATCCGACGCTCTGCATATAGATCACACAAAAAAGCGCAATAGTATGATTGTCGCGCTGGTTATATTCTTGGTAGTGGCCGCTATACTCGTCTGGGCGAAAGCGGACACGAGCGGATTCAATGTGCTGTGGAGATATTTCTCATGGGCTAATGAGTGCACTGCGGTATTTGCGTTTGCGACGATAAGCATATACATGATGCAGCATAAAATGCCGTATCTTATGGCACTTATACCCGGAATGTTCTATATGTATATCGTGACAAGCTACATTCTGAACGCAAAAATAGGCTTCAATCTTCCGTGGACTGCGGCTTACATTGTTTCTGCAGTCCTGACTCTCGGCTTTGCTGCGGCAGTTGTGATCTACGGGAAGAAGAAAACGAAAACGATAAGCGCTTCCGGACAGTGAGTTCCGGGCGCTGCCCGGACCCGCCAGCCCCCTTTAAAAAAGGGGGCTGGACACCCTAAACCGATGCAGTGTTTCAGAGCATACAGCTATGGGCAGCCGCCGGTTGAAATGCAGTAGTGCCGGCAAAGATTCCGTTGTGAAATATAAGAAAGACCGCTGAGATCTGTAAGTTTCAGCGGTCATTTTTTATTGATGAAGCATCTGTAAAAGTGTCGTTTTTCGGGATCTGTTCGGCGGAACAAGGTCACGGCAGGCAGCCTAAGCAAAGCCTCTTCTCTCTGTTGTCAAAAAGTTTCAATCGCCGCGGCTCCTTTGACTTTCAGGCGAGATCACACCGCCATTCCGAGATATCCCTTAAGTTCATCAACTCGGCGTTCCATATCGTGAAATCCGAGCCAGTAAAGCGCTCCGAGCTTATCCATATCGCCGTCAAACCTTGATACTGTGACAGGCTCCGAGGGCGCGATAAGGAACAGCGAACCGTCCCGTGCTCTCTGCTCGATACGGTCTGCGGCGGCATTGAAATTCCCGTTCGCGGCTTCAAGGCTCCGCACGAAATTCGGGTACTTGCCGTAGCATATCCTTGCCAGCCGTGAAGCGCCGGGTTTTCTGCGGTAGCTGAGCTCACGGGTCCTTACGACTACAACTTTGTCTCTTCCCGAACGCTCGACGCGGGAGAACGGTATCTTCTCCGCGCACCCTCCGTCAAGATACGGCACGCCGTCTATCATTACCGGCATCGAGACATAGGGAACGGTAGCGGAAGCCTGTATCGCGCGGAAAAGATCGCATTTTCCCTTCTGAAAATACGTTATTTTTCCGGTCAGAAGATTTGTTGCGGTGACTGCGAGCTTCCTGTCCGGTGACATGAGCCTTTCCTCGTCAAGGGGCAGGGCTTTTGTTATATCATTGAAAAGGTATGTAAATCCGGTAACCCCGTGATCGCGCAGGACAGCACCCAATCCGCAGTAATTGATATCATGCCTGTAAGTAAGGTCTATCCTTGCCGACCAGCCTATCTGCCCGGAAATATACCCGACGGAGGAAAGAGCCCCGGCGGAAACTCCGATAACAGATGAGATATTTATCCCGTTCAGCATCATACAGTCCAGGACTCCGACTGTGTAAAGCCCTTTCCAGCCTCCGCCCTCAAGAACGAGACAGCCGTCGGTGATACTGCTGTCTGCCCGTCCGGAAGGGAGTTTGTCCAGGTCTTTGTAAATCTTGTCTTTCATAATACGTTTCCATTCGTTTTGGTATTTTGCTGACATCTTGCGGTCAGTCTCATATCTGCAATTATACTACTGTTTTCCGCAAAAGTCAATTGCAGCATCTAACATTTCCTTTGCTTATATCTCCGGCAGGGAAGCGGGGAACAGCTGAAATTGACAAATGAGGGCGGCTGTGATATACTGTTATCAGTGAAATGCAGTATACAGACCCGTCCGGACGGGTAATAATAAAACGAAGTCTCATGAGACTTCACGGCTGAAAAAAGTACGGGAAAAAAGCTCCTTATCGGATAAGAACAGGAAGGCTTTATCCCGGAATGTCATCAAAGGGGGCAAATACTTGAAAAAACTGCTTTTTGTATATAATCCTCACTCCGGCAAAGGCGCGATAGGTCAGTCGCTTTCGGAGATAATATGCCGTTTTACGGACGGGGGTTATGATGTTACCGTTCACCCCACGCGTGAACAGCGCGACGGTCAGAATTATATCCGTGACCATGCCGGGGAATACGACACTGTGGTCGCAAGCGGCGGCGACGGTATGCTTCACGAAATGTTCTGCGGATTTCACGAAGCGGGGATAAAGATGCCCTGCGGGTATATCCCTGCCGGAACGGTAAATGATTTCGCGTCATCGCTGAAGATACCAAAGGTGCCGGAGGAAGCTGCCGACATCATAGTTGCCGGGAATTTCAGAGAGCTTGACGCAGGGCTTTTCAATGACACTGTATTTTCGTATGTTGCGGCATTCGGTATGTTCACAAAGGTAAGCTATGCTACCGATCAGAAGATGAAGAATGCGCTGGGTGCGGCGGCGTATTTTATAGAGGTGCTGAAAAGCATTGACCCCAAGAGCTTCCGCGATTCGACAGTCCGCGCGAAGATCTCCTTCGGCGGTGAAGTGTACGAAGACGAGTTCATTTACGGTATGGTCTGCAATACTCTTTCGGTGGGAACGCTAACGGGCATAGTACCGCAGGGCGCGAAAATGGACGACGGACTTCTGGAGGGAGTTTTTATCAAGGCTCCCAAAAATCTGCCGGAGCTTGACAGCATAAGAAATGCGCTTGTCACCGGAAATCTTGACATTCCGGGGATAGTTTACTCGAAATCATCGGCTTTCACAGTTGATACCGAACGCGAGACGGAATGGACGCTTGACGGAGAGTACGGCGGAAGCCACACTCACACGGACATTCGTGTAAAGGAAAAGGCTGTGATCATAGCTGTTCCCGACGGCAAATAAACCTGCCAATGTCCGTGCGGACAGAGGCGGATCCGCATATCTTATATGAAAAAACCTCTGTGTACATTTCAAAGTGTACACAGAGGTCATCTTGTATAAAAGTAGCTCTCAATTATACGAAGTATCTTTCAAATTTCCGTTTTACGGGATTTATTTAGGGGGTCCAGCCCCCTTTTTAAAGGGGGCTGGCGGGGTGTTGAGGGGCAGAGCCCCTTTTCTGCTCTCAAAAAGTCTCAAGCGGAGCGGCTTTTAGCGGATCACGCAGGAAAAGTCTTTGCGGCAGCATGGACAGCAGACGGTATGACTGCCTTTCTGTTTCGGAAGCCGGAGCGTTTTTCTGCAGTTCGGGCAAGTCCGGTAAACGTGGGTCTTGCGGTCGGTAAATTTCCGCTTCTGCAGATTGAAGAAACTTCTTGCCTTGCCGACGACCCCGAGAAACCATTCATTCTCTCTGCGCCGGTCGTAGATCTTGCGTGACATAGTGCGGTAAATGCTCCAGACCATTACTGTCATTATCAGCGCATACAGTATTACCGAGCGCACAAAGACATTGACAATGATAAGCGCCGTACAAAGGATCAGAGCCGCAGTGCCGAGCTGGTCATTTCCGTATCTGCCGCCCATGAACCGGATAACATTTTCTTTGAATTTCATAACTGTCATATCCTTTTATTAAAATATGGGGAAAAAGAAGATCGAGAAAGCGAATCGTAAAAAAACTAACAGAAGCACTGTCCTTATCACAGCCTTCAGTATATCGAAGAAGCCGAATGTGCGGTAGTACTGCCTGTCGTCATCATCACTGCTGCCGGACATATTGCCGAAACCGAATCCGTAATACCTCCTGCCGTACGTGCTACGGTACTCTTCAAACGGGTCGGTGTAGCCGGGACCGGCATTCCCGTATGTCTGATATCCGCGGGCGCGGCTGCTGTATGAGCTGTCTGTTCCCGTGTATGATCTCCTGCCGGAACGAATGTCCTTAATTGCCTCGTAGGCAGTATTGATCTCCTTCATCTTTGCCTCGGCAGCGGTATTTCCGGGGTTCAGATCGGGGTGATACTGACGGGCGAGCTTTTTGTACGCCTTGGATATTTCTTCATCGGTTGCCGATGATGCCACTCCGAGTACTGAATAGGGATCGTTCATGGACATTCTCCTTTCCGGTTTATTCTGACTTATCTCTTTTATAATAATATCTCATTATCTTTACAGTACATTCAGCGTTATGTGAAAATTTGGTGAAATTTATCCGGTTTTATCGGCGCAATAAATGAAATTTCCGCAGTATCGGTTGTATCGCGTAACTTTTCAAAAAAAACCGGCAGGGATATTGCAAAATGCACGGAAATATATTATAATAAATTATAGAATGGTTAGGTATATGCGCGTACGCTGTCATCGTAAACCGCATCTTTATCCAAGGAGGAACAAATATGTCAAGCAATGCAAAATCAAGCGGCCATATTCTTGCACAGAACCCTGTCATCAGAAAATTGTCAAAGATCAGAGAGTATGGAAGCGAGAATGCCTGCACATACAAGGGAATAACCGCAAAACTTGTATTCTTTCTTTTAGTAACAGCCGCAGGCGTCGGATTGGCAGTATTCATGAAGTTCACCGGAGTATTCGCCGGAGAGCTGATATTCGATCAGCCATTATATGAGGAAGGTACACCGGTACTTATCTATGCCAATGAGATGTTATACGTTCTTATCGCAGGCATTATCTCTGTCATAACTCCCTTGCTTGCGGTGTTCATCAAAGCTACGATCCCCGTTACAGGCTCGCTATTCTGCGCGGCGATAGGCTATCTGCTTGCCTGGCTGGCAACAACATTTGCTGACAGGTATCTCGCTCCGGTGCTTCTTGCGCTTGTAATAACCCTTATTATTGTATTTACCATGGGATTTCTGTACGGAATGGGCATCATCAAGGTCACAAGCAAGGTAAAGACATTCATCATCACAGCAATGATCACGGTATGTGTGGGAAGTCTGCTGGTATTCATCGGCTCACTTATCCCTTTCACCAGCGGCATTGTTGCTCAGCTTGCGGCGAATCCGGTGCTTTCGATAGGCGGAAGCGCAATTATGGTAGTTGTCGGCACGCTGTTTCTGCTTGTTGATTTTGATACGATCCGCGAATGCGTAGAAAACGGACTTCCTAAGAAGTATGAGTGGTATGCGGCATACGGTCTTGCGTTCAGCGTTATCTGGCTCTATTTCAAAGTTCTCGATCTTGTACTCAAAATAATGGGAAAGAGCAGAAGCAACTGATAGTATTTGAAGAAAATACTCTGAACCGTTCTTTATGCGAGAGTTGAGGCTGTATTCACCCTTATCGCCTGCTTTGTATGCTATATGGCGGTAAGTTTCGTCATAATCCACTTCACTTTCGGAAAGAAGGAGCTTGATTTCTGAGCCGAAGAAACCGGATATATCGTAAAAATACAAAACCATGCACCGATCGTTTGTCGATGCATGGTTTTTCTTATTCGTTTTTATACTATCTATCCGTAGACAAAACCAAGTAATTTCGTCACGATTCAGATATGCGCGCAGAGCGCGCTCCATAATTGTGCATTGTGCATTGTGAATTGTGCATTTGAATAATATTACTTTCTTATAATGCTCATTCCGAACGGTTCCAGCGTGATATCCTTACCGTCAAGGTGTACCGTTTTCTCACTGCCGGAGTTGTTGAATACGAACATCGCAGTCACTCCGTTTCCGGTGCGCACGGTAACTTCAACATTTTCCGGAAGCTCTGCAATATACGGTATTCCGCTGTCATCGAGCATCGTTTTTGCGAGCTTTTCATACATTTTCCGCTCGCCCACAGTCCCGATATAATACGCGGTACCGCTGCCGTATCTGTTTACGGTCACAGCCGGCTTGCCTGCGTAGAAGTCGCTGTCGTAGCAGGCAAGAGCTTCCGCGGTATCCGTTTCGAGAATATCGCACCACTGCCTGCAATCGAACACCTCTCCGTCTGTGAATCTCAGCTTCGCTCTGCTCCAGCCTATCGGGTCATACTCCGCTGCATGGCAGCCGGCAAGTTCCTTATAAACCGTCGGAAGCTGCTCCATAATGCAGTTGTTATTGCAGTCCTTGACTCCGCTTCTTGCCGTGATAACCACAGTTCCGCCGGACTTTGCAAAGCTGTACAGCCTGCTCACGGTATCATCGTTTACGATATAAAGTGTCGGTACGCAGACGATCTTGTACTGCGAGATATCCTCGTGCTCATCAATTATATCCACGTTCACGCCGTATCTTGCAAATGCCTGGTGTATAAGCTTTATCTGCTCCATATAGCTGAATCCGTCGGTCTGCGGCTGAAGCTTGAATGCCGCCTCGCTTTCCGGCGAAAACAGTACGGCGACATCTGCGCGCAGTTCGGTTCCGCGAAGATCGGCAAGACCTTCCGCTTCTCTGCATAACTCCGCAAATTCCGCGAATCGTCTGCCGGGAACATTCGAGTGGTCTATCAGACCGTGCCAGTGCATTTCCGCGCCTGTATTTGCCGTGCGCCAGCGGAAATGCACTACCGTGTCCGCGCCGTGGGCGAACGCCTGTAAGGCATAGCCTTTAATCATGCCGGGACGGGTGGTTTTCTGCATGGGCATCCAGCAGCCGATACCGCCGCTGAGCTGCTCCATTATCCAGAAATCCTTTCTCTTGATGCCGCGCATCAGATCAAGGTGAGGCGCATGGGTATAGATATCTTCATAGTCGTCGGGAATGCCGGTGGCGGGGTAGTTGTCGTAGGACACGAAATCGAGGTCAGCGAAAAGCTCCCGGAAAGCGGGCATATTGCTGCAGAACCAGGTGTTTGTGGTGATCTTTGCGCCGGGGATATGGGAACGGATAATGTCAGCCTGGAATTCAGCGAACTCTGTCACATCTTCGGCTGCACGGCGGCGGAGATCCAGCATATAGGCGGGATTGAGCCATGCGGGATTATAGCCCCCGTAAGGCGGGTCAACCTGCTCCCATGAAGAATACTCGCCGCTCCAGACGACATTCCCGTAAGCACGGTTGAGCGCTTCTATCGTTCCGTACTTGTTTTTAAGCCATTCACGGTGCTTATCAGTACAGGTCTCGCAGTAACAGATGTTCGCTTCAAGCTCGTTGTCTATCTGCCATGCTATCACATTTCCGAAGTTACTGTAATGCGCGGCGAGCCGATCAACGATGCGCCATGCGTATTCGCGGAAAACAGGGGAGTTCATACAGCGATGACCGCGTATGCCGATCGGGTTTGTCTTTCCGTTGTCACCGACGGGCAGTATGTCCGGGTGTTTTTCGCAGAGCCACCTCGGCGGACAGTTAGTCGGAGTTCCTATGACAACGTCGATGCTGTGGTCTGCGAAGATCCGGACTGCTTCATCAAGCCATTCAAAGTCAAAAACACCGTCGGAGGGTTCAAGCCTGCACCAAGCAAATTCCGCAAGCCGGACGAGCTTCACGCCCGTTTCTGCCATAAGCTTTGCATCTTCGCTCCACATTTTCTTATCCCAGTGCTCGGGGTAGTAATCGACGCCAATTCTCATATCTTTTCCTTTCCGGCGAGCTGACCGCCGGTATCAGCATATTCCGGGAATTATCCTGATTTTACCGGATATTTCCGGCAGTCCGATCCTGTACTTTTCGGCAAGTTCCGGTCCGCATGCGTGAGAACCTACTCCCGCCATTGCAAAGTCAGCGCAGATCACATTGTATTCCGACTTTTCGAGCTCGAAGTTGTGACGTTTGTTTGCAAGCTCTTCCTGGGTGTATTCCGACGCACTGAACGAGAAGCCGTCGGGGTTTGTGAACGAGAGTGCAGTCCTGTCGCCGAGCACCGTCATTCTCGTGCAGCCGTAATGGGAGCCGTTCTCCTGCGGTCTGATGTAGTCCTCGTGCATATCCGCGATATCTGCGCTGAAATTGCCGATGTAGGAAGCAAGGTGCTTGTCGATGTAGCTCTCATAGGGCCCGTAGCCGTAGTATTCAACTGCGGAGAAGCGTTTCGGCATGAACAGCCGCAGTCCGAACCTCGGCAGAAACTCGACTTTGTTCGATGTCACGGCACTGCATGAAATATCCAGCGCGCCGCTTCCGCCGATGCGGTATTCGGCGATCATTCTCGCAAAGGGCTGGTGTATGCTCCAGCCGAAGGACTGTTTTACGCGGATAACGGCGCAGTTGTCTTCCTCTGTGATGTTCGTTTCGTAAACCTTGACAATGTAGTCGTTCAGATGTGCCGAATACCAGTCGCCTTTCATTGTGTCGTTATCCACCGGGGCACGGAAGAAGTTGTACTCCATTGGCTTTGCGAGGATATTCTCACCGTTCACGGCGATGCAGTCAAACTGCGCTGTCCGGCGGTTGAACACATACGATACATTACTTGCGGAAATGCGGTATTCAAGCGGGGTCTCGGTGAATGTAGGAGCCGTTTCCGATACGGGAGGTACTGCCTTTTCCGCGGTGTATATTTTCAGCTGATCGAAGCAGACTTCCGCACCCTCCGGGAATACGCCGTAACCGTTCTTGGCGGTGAAGATGAAGCGGATATACGCGTCATTTTCGAACGTTCCCGAAGTCTCCGGTATCGCAGTTTCAACCGTTCCCATTGGCGGCACGGAGAATGTGAAACTGCCCTCGGACGCTTTTCCGCCGTCGCAGGTGATCTCCCATTTGCAGTCAAGGAACTCGCCCGCGTCTATGAACCGCAGCAGGCTGTTTATCACGAAAGTTCCGGCAGTCTTACCTGCAGTCACTCTCACAGGGCGGTACGCCTGCTTCACTTCAAGCAGTCCGGTGTGGGGAGTTCTGTCGGGGTAGCAGAGCGCGTCCATGCAGAAGTTGCCGTCATTGTGGCGTTCTCCGCTGTCACCGCCGTAGCCGTATTTCGGCTTGCCGTCCTCTGTAAATCCGAGGATAACGGCATGGTCTGCCCACTCCCACACAAGCCCGCCGCATAGCCTGTCACTTGTCATGAACAGGTTGTGATAGTCTTCAAGATCTCCGGGTCCGTTGCCCATGGCGTGGCAGTATTCGCAGAGAATGAACGGACGCTTTTCGTCCTTTTTTGCAAGGAATTTTTCGATATCGGCAGGAGAAGTGTACATCTCAGAGACCACGTCAAGCACATCGTCCGGTGTGTCGTCGAGCTTGTGAGTGCTTTCGTAATGCACGGGTCGGGTGCTGTCGAGTGATTTTATCAGCTTCGCCGCTTCCCGGAAGTTCTCTCCGTAGCCGCTCTCGTTTCCGAGTGACCAGAAAATGACGCAGGGGCGGTTTATATCACGCGTGACCAGCAGCCTTTCGCGGTCGAGAATAGCTTCTTTGAACTGCGGATCTTTCGCTATCAGCGCGATGCCGTTGTAGCCGTCTGCCCATGTCCATTTCAGATCGTTATAGACGTTCACGCAGCCGTGGCTTTCGAGGTCGGCTTCGTCGATGACGTACAGCCCAAGCTCGTCGCACATAGCGTAGAATTCCGGCGCGTTCGGGTAGTGCGAGGTTCGCACGGCGTTGATGTTGTGGCGCTTCATGAGTGTGAGATCGCGGCGCATTCTCTCCCTGTCCGCGTAATATCCCGTGTCGGGGTAGCTGTCGTGGCGGTTCACACCGAACAGCTTGATGTGCCGTCCGTTGAGCTTCAGAACGCCGTCCGTGATCTCTACTTTGCGGAATCCCACGCGCTCACCGATAAGCTCGTTGTCTGTCTCAATTTCAAGCCTGTACAGATACGGCGACTCCGCCGACCACAGCTTCACATCACCGACTGTGCGCTCGAATGTTCCGCCGTCGCATACATCTCCAGAGCAGATAAGCTCATCGCCGTCGAACAGGCGCAGCTTCACGTCAGCACCCTGCACCGAAAAGCGGAATCTACCGTCAGTATCGGCGGTGATACGATAGTTTTCGAGCCGTTTTTCGGGGCGGGACAGCACATACACGTCGCGGAAAATGCCGGAGAGACGGAATTTGTCCTGGTCTTCGAGATATGTGCCGTCGCACCATTTCAGCACCGCTGCGGTAATGACGTTTTCGCCCCCGGTCAGCATATCGGTAATGTCAAATTCCGAAGTGTGGTGCGATACCTGCGAGTAGCCGGCAAACTTCCCGTTCACATAGAGGTAAAAGCAGCTGTCAACGCCCTCGAAACAGAGTATCTTCCGCAGTCCGTCCTGTTTGCAGTCATACTTTCTGCGGTACACGCCCACGGGGATATCGTCCGGCACATAGGGTGGGTCGTATGGTATAGGATAGCACACGTTTGTGTACTGCGCCTTGTCGTAGCCGTGCAATTGCCAGTTCGACGGCACGGGTATCTTCGCCGCGCTCTCCTGTGCAATGAAGTCGTCGGGCATATCTATGATGCTGTCGTAGTATGCAAAGTCCCAGTCGCCGTTCAGCAGCTCAAAAAAACGGGACTGCTCACGCTCCGAAAATGCGTGCTGTTCCTTTCCGAACGGTATGAAATACGAGTGGCAGGGAAGTGTGCCTATATGCAGCTTCGCCGGATCCTCGTGAAAAGTCATGAAGCTTTTGGGCGAACCTTGTTCTGCAATAATTGAAATATCCATTTTCTCCTCCTTGATGAGCTTTCGGGTGTTACAGGTCTCTGTCCTGCCGGAAGATAAGATAGTTGATGAATTGCTGTGCTGTACGTCCGGATTTGCCTCCGTGCGTCATTTCCCAGCGCACTGCCTCTTTTTTCAGCTCTTCCTTGTCCATGCGTATGCTGTTTCTTTCGGCAAGGCTCAGAACGATATCAAGATACTCCTTCTGCAAGGGCTTGGAATAACCGATAGTAACGCCGAATCTGCTTACGAGCGACAGCTTTTCCTCGACGGTATCGGAATGATGTATGTCATCCTGATTTGTATGGTCGTCCTTATCGTTCCAGCTTTCTTTGATGAGGTGCCGTCTGTTCGATGTGGCATAGATGAGTATGTTGTCCGGCTTTGTCTCCACACCGCCTTCTATCACTGCCTTGAGGAACTTGTATTCTATCTCGTTTTCTTCAAAAGACAGGTCGTCCATATAGATTATAAACTTGTAATTTCTGTTCTTTATGACCGAAATAATGCTTGACAGGTATCTGAACTGATGCTTATAGATCTCGATCATTCTCAGCCCGCGGTCATAGTACTGATTTATTATAGCCTTGATACTTGTTGATTTGCCTGTTCCGCTGTCGCCGTAGAGCAGAACATTGTTTGCTCTGCTTCCGCTGACGAAAGCCTCGGTATTCTCTACGAGCGCCTGCTTCTGTCTTTCGTAGCCGACGAGGTCATCGAGCGTTATAACTTCCATATTATTGATCGCATTGAATTTTATCGAGCCGTCTGCTTTTTCTTCTATGCGGAAAGCCTTGTTGAGACCGAACAGCCCTACTCCGTAGTCGCGGTAGAACTCTGTAACGGCAAGGTAGAACCCGTCGTCGTCAGCGGCATTTTCCATTCGTTCGGTGAGCGCGAGTATCTTCTCACTTACATTCCAGTTATAGATCTTCTTATTCTTTTTAACGGCTTTATAATCCGAGATTATGGAGAAGCTGTCGATGCCGAGTTCTTTCTCAACTGCGGAGAAGTCATATAAGAAGATGCTGCGGATATGCTTCAGATCTTCACGAACCAGAGATATCACCGAGCCGTCCTTTATCTCGCTTTTCTCGCATACAAGAGAGAAGGGATTCTCGTTCATAACAAGGAAAAACGCGATATAGTTATGCCAGAGGTTCTTATCGAAGCCGTAATCCGTGGCGATAACGAGCAGCCGTTTCAGCTGGGTCTTTATGTCTCTTATGACAGCGGAACGGCTGTAATCACCCTGTTCGATCAGCTCGAATATCTCACCGAGCCTGTAGAGGATCGTGTCCTCGTTTATGCTGCCGTACATGAATAATTCCGA
Organism: Ruminococcaceae bacterium UBA3215; assembly: GCA_002363155.1. Taxonomy (GTDB): domain Bacteria; phylum Bacillota; class Clostridia; order Oscillospirales; family Ruminococcaceae; genus Ruminiclostridium_E. Next base: position 104,515 of record DEWH01000019.1, read on the forward strand.
AATATCTCTGTACATGGTATGCCTCCGTTAATTACCGCACAGTGTGCCGGTGTACAATGAATTACTTGCGAAAACAGCCGCTTTGCAGCGGCTGTTGTGATTCAACTTCTCCCTTTCTTCCGGGCAACTTTATTTGCGTACATTCGCTCGTCTGCGATCTTGAGACAGCGGTCGATATCGTCATAACCGTCGGTGTAGTCGATGAAGAATCCGGTGCTCATTCCGACATGATACGGCTTTTCGGAAGAAGAGTTGTATCTTGCAAGATAACCGTCGATACGGCTGCGGTAGAATATGGGGATAGCGTTGTCGTAGTCGTATGTGCCGATTATGATGAACTCGTCTCCGCCGGAGCGGACGCAGTACTCGCCGTTTCCGCAGCAGGTCTGCAATGCGCGGGCGGCAACGGTTATCGCATTGTCTCCCTCGTCGTGACCGTAAGTATCGTTGATCTTTTTCAGATCGTCGAGATCGGCAACAACGACCAGCAGCTTTGTTTTGCGCTCTTTGGCAAGATCGAAAATCTCCTTGCTGTAAAGCTCATAGCCCTGCCTGTTGTAGAGACCGGTCATGGCATCGCGGATAGAGTTCGCAAAAGCTCGGTTGTACATCAGCTTCATACGGTCGCTCATACGGCGGAATTCAAGGGAAATGCTTACTGCCGACGCCCATGAATGATAGATGTCTTCCGGGGCATTGTTCTCTTCGTCGGCGAAACGCACCACCTGGTAACCGAAGCATCTGTCCTCGAAATGCACGGCGTTGAAAAAGCACGTAACGGGTCTGTCATCGATCAGGATATCGGGAGGGAACAGCTCTTTTGAGTTGAACGGAACATTCCTCTTTTCGCTTTCCCATGACCAGAACATGACTTCTATCATATCTTCCGAGTAGCCTTTGCGGATATAATCGTCGTCGTTCTCGCGGAACAGGTTCCAGTCCTTGTTCAGACAAAGGACGAATGCCGAAACATTCCGTATGATATAGATCCTTGAATAAATATTGATAATAAGCTCTTCGAGGGTTTCCGAAGCCATGAGCGATTCCTGCATACAGCTGAATCGGAAAGTGCTCTCCGATTCGTTTTCAAGTCTCTCCACTTCATGGAAGGAGTGTGCAAATGCCACATCTCTCCGGCAGCCGCAGCTCTCACCCTGGACGAATACGCCCTTATTCTCGTCTTTCGGCTCAACGGATTCCCCGGTGATCTGCCTGTGAAGTTCGCAGATACAAAGTTCGCCGGTGTACAGATCGGGACGTGTGCAGGAGGTAACGGACGGGTCATTGATTATTGAATCCGAACCGAGATCATAACCTGCAACCGCCACATCATCGGGGACTCTGACACCGCGTGAAATAAGCTCATTTACAAGTGTGGACGCAGATTTATCGTTTGCGCAGACAACAGCTTCCGGCTTTTCGATCTCGCCGTTTGCGATCTTTTCGGCAAGCGCGGTTGCTGCCATAGTCCAAAAATCGCCGAATATAATATAGTCCTCGCTGAATTCAAGCCCGTGTTTGCGCATAGAATCACGATAACCGTCCGCTCTTATATGAGATACAGAAAACTCCGCCGCACCTGTGAGGCAGTATATCTTCCTGAAGCCGTGAACTTCGATTAGATGATCCATTACCTGTGAGAAGCCTTTTCTGTCATCGGGGATAATGCCCTTGAAGCCGTTTCTTCCGTTCTGATCGAGAATAACGGCTCTGAAACCGGGAATAGAGGCTATAAGATCATATATGTGGTTCTTCACCGTATCTGCCCAGAAAGAGTAATCAACAAGAACAGCCCCTGCAATGCACTCCGAGCGCAGAAGTTCATATATATTCTCTTCGCCGAGCTGGTGCTTTGTCCTGTTATCGGTCATGGTAAAGACCGAGAAAACTGCTACATTATAGTCAAGCTTTTTCGCCTGCTTTATAATGCCGGTCAAACATTTGCTCTGAAAAAATCCGTCGGTCGTGCCGACAATTACAGCAATAGTTTTTCTTTCAGTCATTTCATGCTCTCTTTACAGATCAATAGTAAGGTTTCTTCCGGAAGGCTGATACTGCTCGGCAGCAATTCCGCACTTCCTGAACATGATAGCCGAGGCGCGTACTCCGTCGGTATCGGCGTACTTGTTATCCATATATACTACCCGCTTTATCCCGCATTGTATTATAGCCTTTGCGCATTCGTTGCAGGGGAACAGTGTCACATACAGTGTTGAACCTGCAAGGGAAGGGATATTGCTGTTGAGAATGGCATTCAGCTCTGCGTGGCATACAAACGGATACTTCGTATCAAGCATGCTGTCGGCGCTGCGTTCCCACGGCATTTCGTCATCATCGCAGCCTGTGGGCATACCGTTATATCCTACCGACACTATCTTTTTATCTGAATTTACGATGCACGCACCGACCTGTGTATTGCTGTCCTTGCTTCTCTGGGCAGACAATATGGCAATTCCCATAAAGTACTCGTCCCAGGAGATATAATCGGATCGTTTCATTGTGCGCACCTCCGTATTTTAATTTTAGACTGCGCCTGCGCGCTGTCTTTGCAGACGGCACAAGGGCTGCGCGCCCTTGACCTGCGGCAGCGTGACGCTGCACCCATTATTTGGTGAGTATTATAGTTTATAATCCCTCTCCTATTCTACCACATTTTATTATCAATTTCAATACTTTCTATGAAAAAATGCACAAAAATCTCTCCCTTTTGCTGCGAAGCGATCAGAGTTTTTTGGAAAGGGGTTTGGGGAATAACCTTTTGTTCACAAAAGGTTTTCCCCAAGTCTCGCGCGCCGGGCGCGCAAAAAAAATCCCTGCGGAAAATCCGCAGGGATTTGAGTCTGTGATATCAGCCCTTTACACTTCCGAGAGTTACACCGCCGATGATGAACTTCGAGAGGAAGAGATAAACGATAACAACAGGAACGATCGCAAGGAGGATTATCATGTAAACCTCACCCATATCGCCCGCCTGAGAGTTGATACGAGAACGGACGATCGAGAGCATGATAGGAAGGGTGTACATTTCCTTCTTATCGAGCAGGAGGGCAGGAGTAAAGAAGTTGTTCCAGGATGCGACGAAAGCGAATATCATCTGAACTGCCAGAGCCGGTTTAAGGATAGGCATGCAGATGAAGTTGTAGGTCCTGAACTCATTGGAGCCGTCAACACGCGCAGCCTCAACTATTTCAAGGGGAAGGGTACTGTCGATGTACTGCTTCATGTAGAAGTAGGTTGCCGGAGCCGCGATAGCGGGTATGATGAGCGGCCAGTATGTGTTGGTAAGACCGACCTGGTTTACAAGCTGTACGAAACCGAGTGCAGATACCTGAGTCGGGATCATCATTACAAGGATTATAGCCTTATGTACGAAGTTTCTTCCTTTGAAGTCATATACGCACACACCGTAAGCGGTCATAGCCGAGAAATACGATGTGAGGATACATGTGCATGCTGCAACTATAAAGCTGTTGAGCATACCCTGGGGGAGGAAGAAGATGCTTGTATCGTTCCAGGCTGTAACGAGGTTGTCGAAGAAATGCTCCTTCGGGAGAATTTCAAAACCTGCCTGCAGCTGAGCGTTGCTTCTTGTCGCGTTGATTATCAGCAGATAGAACGAGAACAAGCTGAGTACGGTAACAAAGGCAAGGAAGATATAAGACAAAAGTCTTGAGATAAAGAGCGAGGTTTTACTGCCCTTATCTATAAAATCCATTCTTTCTTTTCCCATTATTTCTTCTTACCCTCCTTTTTCGGTTCTGTAGTTCTGAATACGATGAAGCTGAGGATACCCGTTACAACGAAAAGAATGAAGGATACCGCACCTGCCATACCGTAGTTCTTACTTGTACCGATATAGCTGTTAAGTGCCATAACAAGCGTCTTTGTAGTGTTATTCGGAGCACCGCGTCCTGCTGTGATGATCTGCGGTACATCGAACATCTGGAGACCGCCTATGAGGGCTGTGATTACAACGTAGATTATGATAGGCATAAGGAGCGGGATAGTGATCTTGAAGAATACCTGAGTGGAGTTCGCACCGTCGATAGATGCAGCTTCGAACAGGCTCTGATCTATACCCATGATACCTGCCATAAGGAGGATAGTGGTATTACCGAACCACATGAGGAAGTTTATAAATGCTATTATTGATCTTGCAGACCATTCATTGTCGAAGAACAGGTAAGCGCTGCCACCGCCGGACATAATTATCTGGTTGATAGGACCGACAGAGGAGAAGATCTGGAAGAACAGCATCGCAAATGCCGAAGCCATTATCAGGTTAGGCATATAGATTACGGTTTTAAAGAAGCCCTGACCCTTTATCTTCATTCTCTCGCTTGTGAAGATTACGGCAAGAAGGAGAGCGAAAACTATCTGGGGAACAGCGCCCATGATCCACATGATCATAGTGTTTCCGGTGTAGTTAAGGATCTCAAGTCTTCCGTCTGCACGGGGAGTGAACAGAGTGACAAAGTTGTCAAGGCCTATGAAATTAGGACCGACCTGTTTAAGACCGTCCATGTAGTTTTCAAAAAGCGAATTATAAAAAGTGGAGAGCAGCGGGATAAGCGAGCATAGTAAATAAACTATAACAAAAGGAGCTATAAAGAAATAACCCCAGCCAGCGTAGCTTATTGACTTGTGCTTTACCGGTGCATTTGTTGTCGAACTCATAAGCCGTTATCCTCTCATAAATTTTTATTTTTGTTAATTAAGAGGCGAAGCAAGTTGCTTGCCTCGCCTCATTAATCAGCAATTATTTGATTTTGTAAGATAACTTACGGAGTCTGAACTGCCGGGTACTTCTCGTTGATGTAGCCGTAGAAGTTCTGGAGTGCAGTATCCTTATCAACAGCACCGCTTATGTACTGCTTGATGTAATCCTGGTAACCTTCGTTGCAGAGCTGATCATAGATCGTGTTGTTCTGGAACTTGATGTTATCAGTCATGCCGCAGAATACAGCTGTATCGTTCTGGTTGCCGAGGAATGCGTTACCGAAGTCAGGATCGTTAGCGAACTTTTCGTTAACTTTCTTGTTGTTTGTGAACTGACCTTCATTCTTGATGAGGTTCTCGCAAACTGCCTCGTCCTCTGTGAATGCCTTCATAACCTTAGCAACGAGGGAGCCGTTGTCTGTACCTGTAGCTGCGAGCATCCAGGTACCGCCCCAGAAGTGAGCCATAGGTCCTTCGCAGATAGCCCAGTCGCCGTAGCAGCCCTTATCGGGATCCTGTGCATTGCCCATGCAGAAGTTGAAGTACCAAGCAGGACCGAAGAAGCACATTGTCTTACCTGTAGCGAACATTTCAGCTGTCTTGCCGTCATCCCAAACACCGGGAAGTGTATCGAGGATATAGCCGTTGTCATAGAAGCTCTTCATCTGCTCTGTCCACTGATCAACAACAGCAGGGATTGTGAGCTGGCCGCCTGTTACCCAAGCGCTGTCAGCGTTGTTGGAGAATACACGGTAGTTATCAGCGAAAGAAGACTGGATGTAGTAACCCTTGTCCTTAGCTGTCTTAGCAACTGCCTCGTACTTATCCCAAGAATCGAGCTGAGCCTGAACTTCAGCAGGATCGTCTGTACCGAGAACGTCCTTAGCTATAGATCTTCTGTAGATAAGAGCGGACGGGCAGCACTGGAAGGATACGCCCTTGATCTTGCCGTTGCTGTCGGAAGCAGCGGATACTGTGTACTGGTACTCAGTGTCAACCTGGTTTACGCCGAGGTTAGCGATATCCATTGTGAAGTCGGAATCTGTGTACTTGAGGATGTAGTCAGCTTCTGCAAGGAACATATCTACCTTGTCAGCAGCAGATGCGGAAGCGTTAGCCTGGAGAGCCTGGTCGAGCTTATCCTGGTAAACACCGTCATCGGAAGGATTGATTGTCCAAACTACCTTAACTCCGTCGAGAGTCTGAGCAGTTGCATCGTAGCCGGGCATATACTTCTCGAAGAAGCCCTTGAACTCTTCGTTCCAAGCGTAGATGTTGAATGTGTCGCCTTCGTCAGCAGCAGGAGCAGCAGCTTCTGTAGCAGCAGCCTCAGTTGCAGCAGCTTCAGTAGCAGCAGCCTCAGTAGCAGCAGCTTCAGTTGCGGGAGCATCTGTTGCAGCAGGAGCAGCAGTTGTCGAAGCGGGTGTTGTGTTTCCGCCACAGCCAGCAACCGACAGGATAACTGCGGAAGCGAGAAGTGCGGAAGTTATTCTTTTCTTCATAGTTCTTTCCTCCAAAGAATTTCGTCCGGTTTATCCGGACGTTTGATTTTTTCCATCACGCGGACCCGTTAAATTACGTTTCCCGTGATTTCATTTGTAACTATATCACAAAATTTTGAATTTTGCAAGTCCTTTTTTCAAAATTTTTCGCTGTAAAAATCGGAAATCGTTTACAGCCTGTTTATTTCGTCAATATTTTTGTACATTTTGCCACACCTGTTTTAAACAGCCGGCGGGGGATTGCCGATTCGGAATGACCGACGGAAATTGCTTTTAAAATCGGGCTGTCACATTTCTGACATTTTTCTGTCGAATGGTTCACAAGAAATTTCACTTTTCATTCATAACATCTTTCAACAGGTCAAAATGTGCAAAACAACGAAAAATTTAACATCGTTTTTGTAATCGTTTACGGCCGTTTTCGGTGCTAAATTGTAATACCTTTGTAACCGCTTTTATCCTTTATTTTAAGTAAAACAGCAAGGCTCAAATGTAATTATTACTTAATTAAATCCTTAAATTTTGTACTTACAAGGTTTTCAACAGGTGGACATTGTGCAATATCACTGTTTTGTAACCGGACTGAATTGAAAAAATGTTGAAATTATTTTCCGAAAACGCTTGAATTTAGTCATAAAATATTGTACAATAGATTTGTAGTTTTTTCGCATGATACATTGCGCATTGCAAGATCATCGACTTGCGTATTGTATTTATATTTTAATGGTATATTCCGGAATGGAGTGGTCACTCATGCACGAACGGTGGCTGGCTGCCGATAAAGGCGTATTTCAAGCCTCGTGTTCTTGTTGCGGGATAATTCCGGAGACCTCAAGCTGTAATCTAAAGTACGGCTTTTTTGTTTTTTGAAAGGAATGGATATTATGAAAAAAGCTGCGATAATCATGGGAAGCGACAGCGATCTTCCCGTTGTAAGAAAGGCTGCCGAAGCGCTCAAACAGTTCGGTGTGCCGTTCGAGATGCATGTTTTCTCGGCTCACCGCTCGCCTGTTGAAGCTGCCGAGTTCGCAAGAAGTGCGAGAGATAACGGCTTCGGCGTGCTTATCGGAGCCGCAGGAATGGCAGCGCACCTTGCCGGCGCTCTTGCTGCTAACACCACTTTGCCGGTGATAGCGCTCCCGGTTAAGGCGAAGGCGCTGGAGGGCATTGATTCGCTGCTTTCATCGGTAATGATGCCGCCCGGAGTTCCGGTTGCGACAGTCGGGATAGACTGCGCGGCGAATGCCGGATACCTCGCTGTGCAGATACTTGCCGTAAACGACGACGAGCTTTCTGCGAAATACGAAGAATTCAAGGCAGAACAGCACCGCAAGAATCTTGAAGCAGATAAGAAAATGCAGGAAACTGCAAAGGAAATATAATCAAAAGGAAGGGCATTACTATGGAAAAGAAAGAACAGCTTTACGAAGGAAAAGCAAAGAAGGTATTCGCTACCGACGATCCCGATCTCGTTATCGTCTCCTACAAGGACGACGCTACCGCGTTCAACGGTCTTAAAAAGGGAACTATCGAGGGCAAGGGCGTTATCAACAACAAGATGACCAATTATATGTTCGGTCTTCTCGAAAAGGAAGGCGTCCCCACTCATCTTGTACAGGAACTCAACGATCGTGAGACCCTTGTAAAGAAGGTTGAGATCGTACAGCTCGAAGTCATCATAAGAAACGTTGCTGCCGGAAGCTTCTCCAAGAGAATGGGCGTTGAAGAGGGCAAGGCTCTCCTTACTCCTATCCTCGAATACAGCTACAAGAATGATGATCTCGGCGATCCTTTCATCAACGACTACTATGCACTCGCACTCGGCATCGCAACAAAGGAAGAGCTTGACACTATCGCAAAGTACGCGTTCAAGGTAAACGAGTTCATGCTCAAATACTTCAAGGAGATCGGCATTGATCTTATCGACTTCAAGATCGAATTCGGACGCTTCAAAGGTCAGATCCTTCTTGCGGACGAGATCTCGCCCGATACCTGCCGTTTCTGGGATTCCAAGACCCATGAGAAGCTGGACAAGGACCGCTTCCGCAGAGATATGGGCGGCGTAGAGGACGCTTACAAGGAGATCAGAAGAAGAATTTTCGGCGAATAACAGCCGTTTTACGAAAGGTTTGGATAATCAAATGGGTGGATTTTTCGGTGCGATCTCGCATAACGACTGTATTTCCGATGTTTTTTTCGGCACGGATTATCACTCTCACCTCGGCACGAGACGCGGCGGTATGGCTGCGTACTCTCCCGAGCTCGGCTTCCAGAGAAGCATTCACAGCATTGAGAACTCTCCGTTCAGAACAAAGTTCGAGAGCGATGCGGCAGGCATTCACGGAAAGCTCTGCATCGGCTGCATAAGCGATTCCGATCCGCAGCCTATCCTCGTAACATCAAAGCTCGGACTTTACGCTATCTGCAATGTGGGCATCATCAACAACGCCGCTGCGCTGTATAATGAGCTGCTTGAGAACGGCTGTGCGAATTTCGAGGCAATGAGCAGCGGAAACATCAATTCCAGCGCCCTTATCGGTGCGCTCATAGCTCAGAAGGACAACTTCACCGACGGCATCAGGTATGCGCAGGATAAGATCGACGGCACGCTTACGCTGCTGATAATGACGAAGGACTGCATAATCGCCGCAAGGGACAAGCGCGGCAGACTCCCGATCGTCATAGGAAAGCGCAGCGACGGGTACTGCCTCTCCTTTGAGTCCTTCGCGTTCCAGAAGCTCGGCTATACCACATGCAAGGAGCTTGCGCCGGGAGAAATAGTTAAGCTTACAGCCGACGGCTGCGAGACACTTGAAAAAGGAACCTCTGATATGAGGATATGCACGTTCCTCTGGACTTATTACGGTTATCCCAATGCGGTTTACGAGGGTGTTAATGTTGAAGTGATGCGTGCAAGGAACGGCGAGATAATGGCGGAGACCGACATCAAGAACGGCAGGCTGCCGGACGTTGATTACGTCTGCGGTGTTCCGGATTCCGGCATTCCCCACGCGATAGGCTATGCCAACAAGAGCGGCATTCCTTTCGCAAGACCTTTTATAAAATACACTCCCACATGGCCCCGCAGCTTTATGCCCCAGACACAGGCAATGAGAAACCGCGTGGCGAAGATGAAGCTTGTACCGGTGCATGAGCTTATCGAGGGCAAGAAGCTTCTGTTCGTGGACGACAGCATAGTGCGCGGAACACAGATGCGCGAGACTGTTGAGTTTCTCTATGAGAACGGTGCGAAGGAAGTTCACATGCGCTCGGCATGTCCTCCGATAATGTACGGCTGCAAGTATCTCAACTTCTCCCGCAGCAACTCGGAGCTTGATCTTATCGCAAGGCAGATAATCCAGGAAAAAGAGGGCAAAGAGGGCGTTAAGTACATATCCGAGTACAGCGACTCCTCCACCGAACGCGGAAGATATCTCCGGGACGAGATCTGCCGGAGATTAAAGCTCACTTCGCTGGAGTTCCAGTCCCTGCCCGGCACAGTCCGCGCAGTCGGACTTGACGAGTGCAAGCTCTGCACTTACTGCTGGAACGGAAAAGAGTAACAGTTCCCGGCGTCGCTTTTTAAAAAGGCGGCAGGAAAACAGATGAACATTGACGAAAGGAATAACGATATGAAAGACAGTCATTCCGAAAGCTATAAGGCAGCAGGTGTTGACGTTACCGCGGGATATGAGGCGGTAAGGCTGATGAAGGAGCACGTTGAGCGTACTCGCATCAAGGGTGCTATTGACAGCATCGGCGGCTTCGGCGGGCTTTTTGAGCTCGACCCGAAAGAGTATGATGATCCGGTGCTCGTTTCCGGCACAGACGGAGTCGGCACGAAGATAAAGCTGGCATTCCTGCTTGACAGACACGACACCATAGGCATCGACGCTGTGGCTATGTGCGTGAACGATATTATCTGCTGCGGTGCAAAGCCCCTCTTCTTCCTCGACTATATCGCCTGCGGAAAGAACGAGCCGGCAAAGATAGCATCTATCGTAAAGGGCATTGCGGACGGCTGTGTTGAATCCGGCTGTGCGCTTATCGGCGGCGAAACTGCCGAGCACCCCGGTCTTATGCCCGAGGACGAGTATGATGTGGGCGGTTTCTCCGTGGGCATCGTAAGCAAGAAAGCTATAATCGACGGAAGCAAGGTGCAGACCGGCGACGCTATAATAGGACTTGCGTCCTCCGGCGTTCATTCCAACGGTTTCTCACTTGTCCGCAAGGTCTTCGGTATAGACAAAAGGGAAGTGCTTGACGAGAAGCTCCCGGACGGAAGAACGCTCGGCGAGGCTCTCCTCACGCCTACAAATCTGTATGTAAAGCCTGTTCTTGACCTTATAAGCAAGGTACAGGTAAAGGCGATAAGCCATATCACCGGCGGCGGCTTCTATGAGAATATCCCGCGTTCGATACCCGACGGATTTACCGCGGTCATCGACAAGGGAAGCTGGGAAGTCCCGTATATCTTCAAGCTCCTCCAGGAGCGCGGCGGCATTGATGAGCACGATATGTTCAATACCTTCAATATGGGTATCGGCATGTCGATAGTCGTTCCCGCCGATGAAGCCGACAAGGCTCTCGAAGTGCTGAATGCCGGCGGCTGCAAGGCTTGCAGGATCGGTACTATCGACAAGTCGGACAAGGCTATAATCATAAAGTGACGGACTTCAAAGGAGAACAAAGCGGTGAAAAAGATAGCGGTACTCGTCTCGGGCGGCGGAACTAACCTCCAGGCGCTCATAGACGCGGAAAAGCGCGGCGAACTCGGCGACGGCAGGATAACATGCGTTATATCATCGAAGCCGGACGCTTATGCCCTCAAACGCGCAAAGGACAACTTCATAAAGACGAAGGTGCTGGATAGAAAAGCCTACCCCGACATCGCTTCTTACAGCAAGGCTATGACCGAGACGCTTATGGAAGCGGAAGCCGATCTTGTTGTTTACGCGGGATTTATGACCATACTCGACGAGCAGGTCTGCAAGGCTTTCCCCTATAAGATGATAAACGTTCACCCGGCTCTTATCCCCTCGTTCTGCGGAAAGGGCTACTACGGGCTGAAAGTGCATGAGGAAGCGCTTAAAAAGGGCGTGAAGATAACCGGGGCTACCGTTCATTTCGTCACCGAGGAGTGCGACGGCGGTCCGATAATATTGCAGAAAGCGGTCGAAGTGCGGAACGGTGATACGCCGGAAGTGCTCCAGAAGCGCGTTATGGAAGAAGCAGAGTGGAAGATACTGCCGGAAGCGGTAAGACTCTTCTGCGACGGAAAGATAAGGGTCGAAAACGGCGTAACCGTTGTTGACCGCTGACGAAAGGAAGTCATATATGGAACTTATAAGCATCGAAAAAGAGCTTAACAGTCTTGAATACCACGGCAGAGGAATTATCCTCGGCAAGTCCCCCGATGACAAAAAGGCAGTCATAGCTTATTTCATCATGGGCAGAAGCGAAAACAGCCGCAACCGCGTTTTCGTTGAGGACGGAAACGGTATCCGCACACAGGCGTTCGACCCGTCGAAAATGGTTGATCCCCATCTCATCATCTACGCTCCCGTAAAGGTGCTCGGCACAAAGACGATAGTTACAAACGGCGATCAGACCGATACGATATACGAGCAGATGGACAAGCAGCAGACATTTGAACAGTCCCTGCGTTTCCGCGAGTTCGAGGACGATAAGCCTAACTACACGCCCCGCATCTCCGGTATTGTTCATGCCGACGGCGGCAATATGAACTACGCTATGCATATAATCAAGAGCCTTGACGGAGATCCCGCATGCACAGTCCGCAATACATACGCGTACAGCTGCCCGAAAGCAGGCGAGGGACGCTTCATTCACACTTACAAGGGTTCGGGAGACCCGCTTCCGAGCTATGAGGGTGAACCCAAGCGCGTTATTATCCCCGATCTTTCTCTTGACGACTTCACAAAGCTTGTATGGGACAACCTCAACAAGGACAACAAGGTATCACTCTTCACAAGATACATCGACATAGAAACGGGTAAATTTGATTCCCGTATAGTGAACAAAAACAATTAATTATACTGTCGGGTGCAGCGTCACGCTGCCGCAGTGCAGGGCGCGCAGCCCTGCCGCCGTCCGCGTAGGACAAGCGCGAAGGCGCAGACGCAGAATATGGAGGTATCACAGAATGAAAGAACTTGAATTAAAGTACGGCTGCAACCCTAATCAGAAGCCGTCAAGAATATTTATGGAAAACGGCGAACTGCCGATAGAGGTACTCAACGGCAAGCCCGGCTATATCAACTTCATGGACGCGTTCAACGGCTGGCAGCTCGTAAAGGAGCTTAAAAAGGCTACCGGACTTCCCGCAGCCGCTTCCTTCAAACACGTTTCTCCTGCCGGAGCAGCGGTAGGTATCGAGCTTACCGATACCCTCAAGAAGATCTACTGGGTCGATGATCTCGGAAAGCTCTCTCCCCTTGCATGCGCTTACGCAAGAGCAAGAGGTGCCGACAGAATGTCCTCCTACGGCGACTTCATTTCGCTGTCCGACGTTTGTGATGTTTCCACAGCCAAGATGATACAGCGCGAAGTTTCCGACGGTGTCATCGCTCCCGGCTATGAGCAGGAAGCTCTTGAGATCCTCAAGACCAAGAGAAAAGGCACATATAACATCATCAAGATCGACCCCGACTACACTCCCGCGCCTATCGAGCGCAAGCAGGTTTACGGCATCACTTTCGAGCAGGGCAGAAACGAGCTTGTTATCAGCGACGAACTGTTCTCAAATATCGTTACCGAGAACAAGAACATTCCCGAATCAGCAAAGATAGACCTTGCTATCTCGCTCATCACACTGAAATACACGCAGTCCAACTCTGTTGCTTACGCTTGCGGCGGTCAGGCTATCGGTATCGGTGCAGGACAGCAGTCCCGTATCCACTGCACACGCCTTGCGGGACAGAAGGCTGACAACTGGTATCTCCGCCAGTCTCCACAGGTTCTCGGCTTACAGTTTGTTGACACTATCAGACGCGCTGACCGTGACAACGCTATTGATCTTTACATCGGCGAAGACTACATGGACGTTCTTGCAGACGGCGCATGGCAGAACATATTCAAGGTAAAGCCGGACGTATTCACAAAGGAAGAGAAGCAGAAGTGGCTTTCGACTATGAAGGGCGTTTCCCTCGGCTCCGACGCATTCTTCCCCTTTGGCGACAACATCGAAAGAGCGCACCGCAGCGGTGTTGAGTACATCGCACAGCCCGGCGGCTCTATCCGCGACGACAACGTTATCGAGACCTGCAACAAGTACGGTATCGCAATGGCGTTCACGGGTATCAGACTTTTCCATCATTGAGACCGCCGCGTCTGCGGACGCGGACGAGAGAGGAGCGCTGCCCCTCTCTCGAGCTCTTACTCTGCTTCTTTTCGGACGCGAAAAGAAGCAAAAGCGAATGAACGCAACGGGAAAGGATACAGCATGAGTTATTGCAAGGACATTTATCCCGAACTGTACGACTACCTTATTAATAAGAAGGGCGTTGAGACCGACTACCAGGAGCAGTGGGGCTGGACGAGATTCATGCTGCGCGGGAAGATGTTCGCGGCGATTTGCGCGGACGGAACAGACGATGCTCTGCTCAATATCAAGGCACAGCCGGACTATAACGATACTATCCGCAGACTTCACAAGGACATAAACGAGGGCTACTATATGAACAAGCAGCACTGGAACAGCGTAAAGCTCACCGGAACTGTGCCGTATGAGGTTGTCCGCGATATGTGCGACAGGGGCTACAATATCGTGCTCCGGCATTTCTCCAAAAAAGTCCAGCACGAGATACTCGAAGACATCTGGCAATAGAAATTGATAATTGACAATTGACAATTGACAATTGTGGTGTCCGCTTCGCGGACAAATCTGAATCGTGACAAAATTCAAACACCATTATAAAAATAACAGCTTACTGTGATTTCTCATAGTAAGCTGTTTCATTTTAATCTTATTGAGATATCGCCAACCCCACTGCATTTCAGTCGGCAGCCGCCCATAGAAGCGCGCTTTGAAATACTGCATCAGTTTAGGGTGTCCAGCCCCCTTTTTTAAAGGGGGTTGGCGGGGTTCGGGGCAGCGCCCCGTCTAAAGTCTCTCAAAGTCTCTCAAAGTCTCTCAAAGTCTCTCAAAGTCTCTCAAAGTCTCTCAAAGTCTCTCAGACCTCGCTCACGCGGAGACTTTTCTTACGATAGAGATAGGGGTCTGCTGGGAGCACTGGTCATGCGGGTTATCGCGGAAGACCTGCTCACCGAAAGCGTTGGGGAGATCGGGACGGCTCTTGCCGAGTACGGTAGCGGCAATGTCGTTTGCGTCAATTATGATAACATCACAGCCGCAGTGCTTTGCGAGAGCAGCTGCCGCTTCATCGGGCTTGTCCGGTGCCATTTTAGCGTAGTGGTTGTAGGGCGGGAGGGTGTAGTCGCAGGGACCGTCAATAGCGCGCGCCTTCATACCGCAGATGTTGTAGAAAACGCCCTTTTTGCCGAAAAGCTTGCCGATAGCGGCACAGAAAGCTGCCCAGAGTACCTTCGGACGTCCTACCTCGCGTATGCAGAGTTCCATTGTCTGCGGCATGCCGAGACCTATGCCGTAATTCGTCTTTACTACAAACTTGCTGAGGAAGTTTGCGAGACGGGATACCTTTATCTCATCTATCGGGAAAGCACGTCCCTGTGTTATCGCAATTATCTTTTCGGAAATAATTACAGTATCGCCCTTTTCGAGATAGGGACATACATATTTGTCGAGTACGTCGGTCATCACGTCTTCCTTCATTATAACGTGAGTTCTTATCGGGTAGCGTGCGAATGTGCCGAAATCGGTATCTATCGTGAGATTTTTGCCCTCGTTCGGTTCAAACGGCATTTCCATTACTTTATCATTCCTTTTCTTCATATTTCCGTGAATACCGTATATTATACCACATTGCGGCGGATTAGTCAACCTTTTGTTGAAAATCCGCAGATATTTTGTTTGATTTTTTATACAGTCGAGCGTTAAAGTATTCACAAACTTCCGCCGTTCCGCATTATACTGTGCATTATTGCCACCGCGTGGATTTGCACGACTGATTTTTTGTACAAAAAGCCTATGTTAAAAACTTGGAAAATGTGGTATAATAAATAAAAGATATTGTACCGTATTATGCTTTGAAAGGGAGGCGTGTGAAATGGATACGGCAGATTTTAATGTAAATGAGTACGTTTTTTACAAAGGTGTAGGCGTCTGCCGCATCGAAGCCGTCGAGAACAAGACTTTCGACGGCGAAAGATATGAGGACTACCTGAAGCTCGTTCCTTTCGGCTCGGCAGGTTCGTCGTCCTACTTTATCCCGGTGGGAGCTGCAAATTCAAGACTTCGCAAGCCTATGACAGAAGATGAAGTGAATGACGCAATAGACCGCTCCGTCTCGGGAGAGATACAGCTCACACCTAACAACAAGGAGCGCAGGAACGCAATAGATACCATATTAAAGGGCGGCGACTGCACTCAGATACTCTCGCTCATAAAGACCATATACCTGCATACCCGGTCATGCAGGGACAACGGCAAGAAGGTTCTCGTCTCGGACGAAAACGCTCTGCGTGCGGCAGAGAATATGATATATCCGGAATTCTCTTTCGTGCTCGGCATAGCCGAGAATGAAGTGGCAGATTACATCGGTCAAAGGCTCGGAAGTCCGGCAAATGCTTAAAACCGGAATGAAATGAAAAAATATCCGCGGAAACGGTTACATACTGTTTCCGCGGTTTTTATTTCTTGACATTTTGCACGAAAAAGAGTATAGTATAAAGTAAGAATATAATTATCCTGGAGCGAATGTATGAATATAATCATTGTCGGCTGCGGCAAGGTAGGTCAGACCCTTGCCGAACAGCTTAATGAGGAAGGTAACAACATTACCGTTATAGATATGCTTCCCGCAAAAGTGAACGAGACTGCCGCAAGATACGACGTACTCGGAGTTGTCGGCAACGGCGCAACACATCTCACCCAGCAGGAAGCAGGCATAAAAAGCGCAGATCTTCTTATTGCGGTCACCGGCTCGGACGAACTGAACCTGCTGTGCTGCCTTATTGCGAAGAAAGCCGGTAACTGTCACACAATAGCGAGAGTAAGAAGCCCCCAGTACAGCAGCGAAGCGCCGTACCTCAAAGAGGAACTCGGTCTTGCAATGGTCATAAATCCGGAGCAGGCTGCCGCACAGGAGATCGCAAGAGTCCTGCGATTCCCGTCGGCTCTGAAAATAGACACCTTTGCAAAGGGCAGGGTAGAGCTGCTCAAGTTCCAGCTCCCCGAGTCCAGCCCGCTTGAGGGACTCGCGGTAAAGGAGATATCCACGAAGCTGCACTGCGACGTACTGGTATGCACAGTAGAGCGCGGGGATTCCGCCTACATAGCAAACGGTGAATTCCGATTCATGGAAAAGGACGTTATCTCGATGATCGCTTCGCCGAAGAACGCAAATGCTTTCTTCAAGCAGATAAAATACAAAACAAACTCGGTCAAGGACGTTATGATAGTCGGCGGCGGGAATATCACCCACTATCTCTGCGAGATACTGAACCGCTCCGGCATAGATATGAAAGTCATCGAAATGGACCGTGAGCGCTGCGAGGAGCTTGCGGAGGAGCTGGAGCACGTCAAGGTGATAAACGGCGACGCTGTGGATCAGCAGGTCCTCTATGAAGAGGGGATCGAGAATACCGGCGGTTTTGTGGCGCTCACCAACCTTGACGAGGAGAATATACTGCTGTCGCTTTTCGCTAAATCCGTCAGCAAATGCAAGCTTATCACAAAGGTGAACCGTATCGACTTTGACGATGTTATCCGTCACCTTGAGATAGGCACGGTGATCTATCCGAAGAACATCACCGCGGAGAGCATAATCCGCTATGTCCGCGCAATGAAGAACACCATAGGAAGCAATGTCGAGACTCTTTACAGCATCATCAAGGGCAAGGTAGATGCCGCGGAATTCATTATAAAAGACAAGTCTCCCGTGATCGGCAAGCCGCTTATGGAAATGAAGCTTAAGCCGAATGTGCTGGTGGCATCTATACTCCGCGACAGGAAAGTCATAATACCTCGCGGCGGCGATACTATCGAAGTCGGAGATTCGGTAATAATCGTATCGAACTTCGCGCTGCACGATATCGCGGATATCCTTGAAAAATAACCAACGGAGCTTTACAGATGAATTATAAGATGATCTCGAATATCCTCGGCTGGCTGCTGATATTTGAGAGTATGTTTCTGGCGGTGCCGATGCTTACGGCAGTGGTATATTGGGAGAGCACATTCTGGGCATTCCTCGGAACTGCCGCGTTCTGTCTTGCAGCCGGAGTGCTCATAACGCGTAAAAAGCCGGCTAATACCACGCTTTATTCAAGAGAAGGCTTTATAATAGTAGCGCTGAGCTGGATAATCCTTTCGCTTTTCGGTGCATTGCCGTTTATACTGACGGGGGTGATTCCGTCATTCGTTGACGCGCTTTTTGAAGCGGTATCCGGCTTTTCAACCACCGGTTCGACTATAATGAACGACGTTGAGAGCGCACCCCGCTCCATACTTATGTGGAGAAGCTTCACCCACTGGGTAGGCGGTATGGGAGTTCTGGTCTTTATAATGGCATTTATCCCGCTTTCCGGCGGACAGAATATGCACATAATGAAGGCGGAGAGCCCGGGTCCTTCTGTCGGCAAGCTCGTTCCTCACGTCAAGACGACGGCGATGCTGCTTTACACGATCTATCTCGTGATGACGCTTGCGGAGTTCGTTACGCTGCTGATAGCGGGCATGGACGCGTTTGAGGCGCTTAATACGGCATTCGCCACAGCCGGCACCGGCGGTATGGGTGTCCGCAATACGAGCATGGGTGAGTACGCACCTCACATTCAGATCATAGTAACAGTGTTCATGGCGCTGTTTGCGATAAACTTCAATACATACTTCTTCCTTATCCACGCGAAATTCCGTGAGGCGTTCACGACCGAGGTGCTGGTATTTCTCGGCATCTTTGCCGCATCATCGGCGGTCATCGCGCTCAACATCAACAGCATATACATGGATATGGGAACGTCCGTGCGCCATTCCGCATTCACGGTGGCGGCGATAATGTCAACCACCGGTTTCAGCACCGAGGACTTCAACCTGTGGCCGGAGCTTTCGAGATCGCTGATAGTGATGCTGATGTTTGTGGGCGGCTGTGCGGGAAGCACCAGCGGCGGCATCAAGATATCCCGTATTCTGATACTTTTCAAGAGCATGGGCAAGGAGCTTGAAGTTCTTATCCACCCGAAGCAGGTCAAGAAGATAAAGATCGACGGTCACCCGATAGAGCACGAGGTAGTGCGCTCGGTAAACGTGTATATGGTAGGGTATGTGCTTGTGTTCGCGGTGTCAATGGTGGTGCTGTCATTTGACAATATGGATCTTATCACGAACTTCACTGCTGTCGCGTCTGCGATAAATAACGTAGGTCCCGGACTTGATCTTGTGGGACCGGCATCGAATTTCAGTGTTTTCTCCGATCCGGTAAAGCTTGTTCTTATTTTTGATATGCTCACCGGACGACTGGAGCTGTTCCCGATACTGCTCCTATTCTCGCCGGCGACATGGAAGAAATGACGCATTGCACGAGTTGGTTCTTTTTCTGGTGTGACAAACCGGGATATAATTTGTTTACTGAACAGATACTTTTTAACCTGTATAATGGAGCTTATATTCGATGAAAAAAACAAAATCAAAAAAGATAGCTGCAATTATAGTTATTTTGAGCGTTATCTTATTATTGCTCATAGGCTGGTGGGCGTTTTGTGTGATGATGTATAATGAGAATTTTAATGTCCGCGGTGACAGCTACGGACCGCAGATGCTCAGAACAGAGGATTTCGATGCGCTAGAGTGCAGGGAATATTCCTTTTCCTCTGATAAAGGACAGAAATTGGCAGGGTATCTTTACAGTGTAGGCAGCGATCAGCACGGCATCGCAGTCATCGCTCATGGATTTGGCGAAGGACATAATTCCTATATGGACGCTGCAAATTATTTTGCGGCGAACGGGTACTATGTGTTCGCCTATGATGCTACCGGTTGTGACAAAAGTGAAGGTGAGGGCGTAGGCGGTGTTCCGCAGGGTGTGATAGATCTTGACCATGCGATCTCCTTTATCGAAGGCAATAATGATATACCTGAGCTTCCGATCGTGCTGTTCGGTCATAGCTGGGGCGGATATTGTGTATGCAGTGTCCTGAACTACCACCCCGAGGTCAAGGCTGTGATCGAGTGTTCGGGCTTTAACAGTTCGTCTGATATGTTTGAATCAGGCGGTAAGTCTCAGGCAGGTGATGTGATCTATGCCATGACACCGTTTATCAGGCTCCACGAGCTTTTAAAGTATGGAAAATATGCTTCAAGCACCGCGATGGACGGCTTTGAGAACACAGATGCGTCCATACTGGTTTTACATAGCGCAGATGATAATGTGATCGGTATTGAATATGGATACGATAAGTATTATCAGAAATACAAGGACGATCCGCGTTTTACTTTCATCAGATTTGAGGACAGGGGTCATAATGAAGTATTCAACGATCCTGATAACACCTATAAAGATGAATTTAATGCCGGATTTGGCAAATGGCTCGAAACACTTGATTATGATTACAAAGCTGAAGAGAATAAGGAGAGGTTTAAGACAGATAAGGCTGAGTATATAACTGAAAATCTCGATCACGCAAAGTGGAGTACACGATTGGATGAAGAATTGTTCGCAAAGTTTTTAGATTTTTATAATACAGCTGTAAAATGATGCTTAACAGGCAAAAATGCGCATCATAACAGAATGTGACTGCCCGGATAACTTACGGGGCGCTTACGCGCTGTCTTTGCAGACGGCACAAGGGCTGCGCGCCCTTGACCTGCGGCAGCGTGACGCTGCACCCGTCCGTGGAAGAATGTTGATTCGGGGTGTTCCCGCTTTTACGAAAATGCTTGCAAAATACAGGAAAGTGTGATATGATAGATATATCGCGTAAACGTTTACAGATACGCAAATTTGGATATCGAAAGGAAACATAAACTATGAAATTCTCTGACGGCTTCTGGCTCAACAAACCCGGCTACAACGTAAACTTCGCAACCCAGGCATATGAGATCTCCGCTGACGAAAAGTCCGTGACCGTATTCGCTACCGCATCGTGGATTCAGAACAGAGGGATGACTCTCGGCGGTCCCTGCCTTGAGATCACGTTCACTTCCACTCTCGAAAATTCGATCAAGGTCACTGTTGACCACTACAAGGGACAGGAAAGAAAAGGCCCCTCATTCGAGCTTTACGAAAATGCGGATTTCAAGCCCACAGTAAATAAGCTCGATAACGGCGGCTATGAGCTTATCTCCGGCAAGACCAAGGTAGTTATCGGCGCCGAGAAAGCCGCGTGGGACATAAAATACTACTACGGCGACAGACTCCTCACAAAGCAGGGCTGGCGCACCACAAGCTATATAGAAGAATCCGTCCAGCGCACAGAAGCCCGTATGCTCGCAAAGAAAGGCGAGAACTTCTACGCTGACAGCGAGACCGATGACAACGCATATATGCGCGATATGTTCAATATCGCGGTAGGCGAGAACATTTACGGCTTCGGCGAGAAGTTCACCACTTTCGTCAAGAACGGTCAGACTGTTGAAGTCTGGAACAACGACGGCGGTACCTGCACCGAGCAGTCCTACAAATCCATACCGTTCTATGTATCGTCGAAAGGCTACGGCTGCTTCGTCAACCACCCGGAAAAGGTGATGTTCGAGGTAGCGAGCGAGACGGTATCAAAGGTCGCGTTTGCAGTACAGGGTCAGCATCTCGAATACTTCGTTTTCGGCGGTGATACCATTGCCGATGTCATAAGCGTTTATACAGATCTTACAGGAAAGCCCGCACTCCCGCCCGCATTCACATTCGGTCTCTGGCTCACGACATCATTCACCACCGACTATGACGAAAAGACCTGCTCTTTCTTCATAGACGAAATGGAGCGCAGAGATATCCCGCTTGAAGTGTTCCACTTCGACTGCTTCTGGATGAAGGAATACAGCTGGTGCGACTTTACATGGGATAAGAATATGTTCTCGGATCCTGCGGCAATGCTCGCAAGACTCAAGAAAAAGAACATCGAGATCTGCGTATGGATAAACCCCTACATCTCCCAGCGTTCCGCTATGTTTGACGAGGGCGTCAAGGGCGGCTTCTTCATAAAGAAGAAGGACGGCTCCGTGTTCCAGGCGGATATGTGGCAGCCGGGAATGGCTATCGTTGACTTTACGAACCCCGCTGCCTGCGAATGGTACGCAGGTAAGCTCAGAAAGCTCTGTGAAATGGGCGTTGACGCGTTTAAGACCGACTTCGGCGAGAGAATCCCCACCGATGTGGTTTACTATGACGGCTCCGATCCCTACAAGATGCACAACTACTACACCTACCTTTACAACAGGACCGTGTTCAATGTGCTGAAAGAGTACTACGGCGAGAACAAGGCTTGTCTCTTCGCACGTTCCGCTACAGCCGGCGGTCAGAAGTTCCCCGTTCACTGGGGCGGCGACTGCTTCTCGAACTACGAGAGTATGTGGGAGACTATTCGCGGCGGACTGTCGCTCTGTATGTCCGGATTCGGCTTCTTCAGCCATGACATCTCCGGCTTCGAGGCACAGGGTACTCCCGATCTCTACAAGCGCTGGTCTGCATTCGGACTTATGTCCACCCATTCGAGACTGCACGGCAACAGCTCATACCGCGTTCCGTGGAACTTCGATGAGGAAAGCTGCGATGTTGTACGCCACTTCACCAAGCTCAAGGGAAGACTTATGCCCTATCTCTTCGCAAACGCTGTCAAGACCCATGAGACAGGCGTTCCGATGATGAGGGCAATGGCTGTGGATTACACGAATGACCCCGCTGTACTTTCCCTCGACAGGCAGTATATGCTGGGCGATTCGCTGCTGGTAGCTCCCGTATTCAACGAGGAAGGCACTGCCCAGTTCTATCTCCCCGATACCGGCGTATGGACGGATATCCAGACAGGCGAGGAGCTGGAAGGCGGCAAGTGGTATGAGAAGAAGTACGACTACTTCGGTATGCCTCTCTACGCGAAGCCGGGTTCGATCATCGCCTACGGCGATTTCAAGCGCAATTTCACCTACGACTACGCGGAAAACGCAAAGCTTGTCATTTACGGACTTGCAGACGGAAAGACGGCGGAATGCACGATATTCGACAGCGAAGCCAAGCCTGTCCTCAGAGTAAAGGCGGCAAGAAGCGGCAATACTATAACCGTCACCTCCGAGGGTGGAGCGAAGAACTTCACCGTTGAAAGCAAACAGGGTCTTAATGTGGTCATGGCTTGACCGCATAAAATAAACAAAAAGGAAGGTATCCAAAAATGAAGAAATTTATTGCTGAAATCATCGGCACCTGCGTTCTTGTAACGCTGGGCTGCGGCACCGCAATGCTCGTCGGCTGCGATGCTGCCAGCGGAGGCGGGTATATACTCACCGCCCTTGCATTCGGTCTCGTTATCGTCGGAATGGCTTACTGTGTAGGAAACATCTCCGGCTGCCACATCAACCCGGCTGTATCGCTTGGCGTGCTGATAAGCGGCGGTATGAGCGTGAAGGACTTCTTCATGTACATCGTTGCACAGTGCATAGGCGCATTCGCAGGTTCCGGCATTCTCGCTGCGATATTCGGTCTCGGCGGAGTTGAGGACAAGACAGGCGGCTTCGGCGCGAACGGTCTTGCAGGCGTTAACGACAATGCGATCGCGGGACTTATCGTTGAGGTAGTTCTCACATTCGTATTCGTTCTCACTATCCTCGGCGTGACTTCCAAGAAGGCAGGCCACGGCTCCTTCGGCGGACTTGTTATCGGTCTTACTCTTACTCTCGTTCACATTCTCGGTATCGGTCTTACCGGTACTTCCGTAAACCCTGCAAGAAGCATTGCTCCCGCTGTATTTGCAGCTATCAATGGCAACGGCGCACCCCTCGCATCGCTCTGGGTATTCATCGTAGGCCCCCTTGTAGGTGCAGCTCTTGCCGCAGTAGTTTACAAGTTCCTCGAAAAGGAATGATAATCTAAACATCTCAGATACTCTGACCGGCACTGCAGTGCGGTGCCGGTTAAAGGAAGGAAACCGCTATGAAGATTTCGGATATAACCGTTATGATCTGTGACGATTCCCCGCTGGTGATAAAAAAGACCGGCAATGTACTGCGAAAGATAGGCATAAACAGCATTATCACCGCTTCTGACGGTGAAGAAGCCGTCACACAGTACAAAAGCTCAAAACCCGATCTTGTATTTATGGATATAGTAATGCCGAAAAAGACGGGGCTTGATGCACTTCGCGAGATACGGGGGTATGACCCGGACTCAAAGGTAGTTATGGCATCGACGATAGGTACTCAGAGCAATCTTATCGCCGCTATAAAGGAAGGGGCATTCGAGTTCCTCCAGAAGCCGATAAAAGAAGAAGACATACTCAAGGTCATAAACCGTATGTTAAAGGAATAAG
Organism: Ruminococcaceae bacterium UBA3215; assembly: GCA_002363155.1. Classification (GTDB taxonomy): domain Bacteria; phylum Bacillota; class Clostridia; order Oscillospirales; family Ruminococcaceae; genus Ruminiclostridium_E. The sequence continues at coordinate 128,346 of DEWH01000019.1, forward strand.
GGGGAACTTATGTACACACAGTTATTTGGACATTACCTTCTGAACAACGGAATTATCGGTGCCGACGAACTGCATGCAGCACTTACCGCGCTCACAAGGATAAAGGTGAAGCTCGGAGCGGCGGCGATCGATGCCGGGTATATGAGCGCCGAGCAGGTAGAAGAAGTCCACGAGATACAGCACACCATCGACAAGCGTTTCGGGGCGATAGCTGTAGAAAAGGGATATCTTACCGATGAGCAGGCAAGAAGCCTGCTGTCGCGCCAGAAGAACTCGAACCTTGTACTCGGACAGGCTCTCATAGATTTCGGTTTTATCACGAACAAGCAGTTTGAAGATGCCCTTAATGACTACAAGCGCAAAGCATCTCTGATAAACGGCGAAACTGAAGAAGAGCGTATGGAGAACGAGATGATCGGCATACTCGGCATCAATGATATGCCGGACAAGGAGTTCTACGCAGATTACATACTGCTGTTTATCCGCAACCTCATAAGGTTCCTCGGTGATGATTTCTCGTTTTCGGGCGTTTCGCGCAACGTGACAGTTTCGATGAACTATGCCTGCGTGCAGGAGATCACCGGTCCGCTGTCGGCTACAGCCGCAATAGGCGGGACCGAGCATGGATTTGTGGGTATTGCCGCACGTTATTCCGGTGAAGAGCTGAACGAGACAGACGGTTATACCAAAGCCTGCGTCGGCGAACTTCTCAATCTTCAGAACGGTCTTTTTGCGGTAAATATGTCAAATACAAAGAATGAAGAACTGGGACTTTTGCCGCAGGAGTCGTTTGAAAAGTATATGATAAACATTCCCGAAAACGGGATCTGTGTCAGTCTTAGCTTTTCTTTCGGCGATATCAAGATCGCGGTTGTAAAGCACTGAGCAGTAATTTTCACAATAACAAGAGGGACTCCGGGTTTGTCGGAGTCCCTCTTTTCATGCAAAGCTAAATTAGTATCTATCCGCAGACAAAACAAGTAATTTCGTCACGATTCAGATATGCGCGCAGAGCGCGCTCCACAATTGTGCATTGTGCATTGTGCATTGTGAATTTGTCTATATTTCCAGCGGAGGCATCTTTGAAAGATCGAACGGAGTCTCCTGGTAAACGCAGAAATTGAGCCAGTTCGAGTACAGCAGGCTTGCGGCTGTACGCCAGATGAACGGAGGTGTCTGTGACGGGTCATCGCCGGGAAAGTAGCCGTAGGGAAGATCAACATCTGTTATACCCTTGCCCATATCGCGGAGATACTCGTTTTTCAGCGTCTCGCGGTCATATTCGCCGTGACCGGTAATGAATATCTGGCGGTTCGTCTTATCCGCGACAGCATAAACTCCGGCAAGATCTGAATACGCAAGAAGCTGAAGCTTCGGGCATGCAAGGATATCTTCCTTTCTTACCTCGGAATGGCGGGAATGCGGTACATAGAACGTATCATCAAATCCCTTGAACAGCGGGTGGTTTTCCACAAGTATCTTGTGCGGGAAAACGCCGAACATCTTCCTGTCAAGCGTATATTTCGGTATTCCATAGTGATAATAAAGCGCGGCGAAAGCTCCCCAGCAGATATGGACGCATGAGAAAGCGTGTGACTTGGACCATTCCATTATCATGCAAAGCTCGTCCCAGTATGTCACGTCCTCAAACTCGTACTTCTCCACCGGAGCACCCGTGATTATGAGCGCATCGAAATATTCGTCCTTGATCTCCGCGAACGTCTTGTAGAAGTTCATAAGATGCTCTGCGGCGGTATGCCGGGAAGTATGCGTTTCCGTGCGCAGGAGGGTGATATCTACCTGCAGGGGTGTGTTGCTCATAAGGCGAAGAAGCTGTGTCTCCGTCTCTATCTTCTTCGGCATAAGGTTGAAGATCGCTGCTTTAAGCGGGCGGATATCCTGCTGTAAAGCACGCTCGGCAGGCATTACAAATATATTCTCGCTGATAAGCGTGGAATACGCCGGCAGATTGCTCGGAATGTTTATTGGCATATTTTTATCTCCTGTATCATTGTTCTTTCTGTATAATACTTTATTATATCATATTTCAGACGATAAATCAATGCTTTTTTCAACTGCCGGCTCTCTTTTTTGCAAAAATGCGAAGAATATAAAAAATTTTGAAAAACTCTTGACAAATCAAGAAAAGTGTGGTATTATTAATAGGCGTTAAAAATGCGGGTGTAGTTCAATGGTAGAATGTCAGCCTTCCAAGCTGAACACGTGGGTTCGATTCCCATCACCCGCTCCATTTATTCCGGCATCTGCCGCTTTTTTTATAGCTATCTGCGCCATTAGCTCAGCTGGATAGAGCAACCGCCTTCTAAGCGGTAGGTCGAAGGTTCGAATCCTTCATGGCGTGCCAGCGGGGAACGCCCCGCGGCGAATCCCGTCTCGGGTTATCCGGGACGGGGTATTTTTCTGCCTCGCTGCCCGGAGTAAATATCTAAAGCGTTCGACAGAGACAGGCGCGGAGTCCGCGCTGACAATCCGCCCACAGATTCTTCTGCGGGCGGATTTTTGTGTCGTATCACACAAGTTTTGCAAAAATCCAAAGTGTTCGTCGCAGACAGCGGGGAACGCCCCGCGGCGAATCCCGTCTCGGGTTTTACCTGAGGCGGGATATTTTTCTGCCTCGCTGTCCGGAGTGCAGATATACTTTCTGTACGGTAATTCTTACGATAATTATACCATACTGCGGGAAAAGGTCAATCGTCAGAAAAGAGGAAAAGAGCCGTTGCTAATTGAAACAGCACTGTTTGGACTTTGCCATCGGTATAAAATGAAGTATTATTTGTGCAATATGCGCATCACTTGAATATAATTTTATGCAGTCCTCCAAAGTTGTAATGCGTCTATTGACAACTTTGCAATCGCATGATATACTAATGTCAGAAAGTTGAAACATAAATGTTTACAACTTTACAAAACACCATAATCATGATATAATCAGGAGGTACTTATTATGAAAATCGCAGTAGTTTGTGCAAACGGTAAGGCAGGTCAGCTCATCGTGAAAGAGGCTGTAAACAGAGGGTTTGACGTTACCGCAGTTGTCAAGGGCGAGAACAAGTCCGCTGCTCAGAACGTTATCGTGAAAGACCTGTTCGACCTGACCGCAGCAGACCTCACGGGCTTTGATGCTGTTGTGGACGCTTTCGGCGCATGGACACCCGAAACACTTCCTCAGCACTCCACATCACTTGCTCACCTGTGCGACATTCTTTCGGGAACTGACACAAGACTTCTCGTTGTCGGCGGTGCAGGAAGTTTGTATGTAAACAAAGAGCATACCGCCTGTGTTTCTGACGGTGCTGATTTCCCCGAAGTTTTCAAGCCGCTGGCTTCTGCTATGGCAAAGGCGCTTGGCGAACTCCGTCAGAGAAATGACGTAAAGTGGACTTACATCAGCCCCGCAGGAGATTTTCAGGCTGAAGGCGAGCGCACGGGCAAGTACATTCTCGCAGGCGAGGAGCTGACGCTCAACTCTAAGGGCGAGAGCATTATCAGCTATGCGGATTATGCTGTTGCTATGGTGGACGAGATCGAAAAAGGCGGTCACATCGGGCAGCGTATCAGCGTGGTAAGAGAGTAAGAAAGAGATGAATATCTATGCAGATAACAAGTAAATTCACAGCGGCGGTGCATATCCTTGCCTGTATCGACATTTTCGGCGATCAGATGAGAGTGACCAGCGATTTTCTGTCGGGCAGCACAGGGGTAAATGCGGTGATAGTCCGTAATGTTCTCGGACAGCTTCGCACGGCAGGTATAGTCGAAACACGTCAGGGCAGCGGCGGCGCACACCTTGCAAAAGCACTTGATGAAATAACGCTGTACGATATTTACAAGGCGGTTGACTGCGTAGATGATGAGGGATTGTTCCACTTCCATGAGAACCCAAATGCTGAATGTCCTGTGGGGCGAAATATCCACAAGGCTATGGACGGAAGGCTTGAATCGGCGCAGGCGGCTCTTGAAAACGAGCTGAAAAGCACGACTCTTGCACAAGTTGTCTCTGACACACGAAATTTAATTGACGAGGAATAAAATGAGAGTGTGCTGAAAACATCGGCACACTCTTTCCATAGGAGGACAATATGACAGCGAATGATTATCTGAGATTTATCGTGGACGTGATACACTCAACCGTTGTAGCAACAGTGGACAGCGAAGGTCTGCCCGTGACCTGTGTGATCGACATGATGTATGCAGACGAGAACGGACTGTACTTTCTCACCGCAAAGGGAAAGAACTTCTATCAGCGGTTAAAGGACAAGGGCTATCTTGCACTTTCGGGAAAAAAGGGAGAGGACACCATGAGCTGTACGGCTGTTTCTGTCCGTGGCAAGGTCAGGGAGTTAGGCTCTGATATGCTCCCTCTGCTGTTTGAGAACAATTCCTATATGTTTGAAATCTATCCCACCGAGGAAAGCCGCAAGGCGCTCACAGTGTTTCAGATCTATGAGGGCAGCGGAGAGTGGTTCGACCTGTCAAAGAAGCCTATCGAGCGTGACAGCTTCACATTCGGCGGTGCAGAGATCAGGGCGAGCGGATATTTCGTGACCGATGATTGCATCGGGTGCGGTTCATGTCTGAGCGACTGTCCGCAGAGCTGTATCGAACTGAAAGAAAAAGCTATTATCCGTCAGGAAAACTGTCTGCATTGCGGGAATTGTGCGGAGGTCTGTCCTGTAGGGGCAGTTGTAAGGAGATGAGCGTATGGAGAAATTAGACTTTCTGATAAACTATCTGCTGTCAGAAAGAAACGATGTTGACGGAATTGAGATACCAAACAATGGTACAGATAAATTCCGCCTTTACAGAAGCCTTGTGAATATCCGCCCTGCTGTCAAGGCAGACGAGGATTTTTTGCAGGCAGAGGACGAATATCTCACTGCCTTGACCGAGAGCAAGGGCATCACGGATATTGCAGATCTGTTGCCAATAGAGGACGGCATTTACCTTTGGAAAGGTGATATTACCACGCTCCGATGCGGTGCGATAGTCAACGCTGCCAATTCGGGAATGACGGGGTGCTGGCAGCCGTGTCACTCTTGTATCGACAACTGTATCCACACCTTTGCAGGCGTTCGTCTGCGGTATGAGTGCGGTCAGATCATGCAGGCGCAGGGTCATGAAGAACCCACGGGCAGGGCGAAGATCACTCCTGCCTACAACCTGCCCTGTGACTATGTGATACACACCGTGGGACCGATCGTGCAGGGACGGCTCACGGAGGAGCATTGCCGACTGCTTGAAAGCTCATACAAAAGCTGTCTTGAAATTGCTATGCAAAACGGTATCGTGAGTATCGCTTTCTGCTGTATCTCAACGGGTGTGTTCGGATTTCCGCAGGATAAAGCGGCGGAGATCGCAGTCCGCACCGTCAGGGAGTTTTGCAAAACGCACGATATACAGGTGATCTTCAATGTGTTCAAGGAGGACGATCATGAAATTTACAAAAGACTACTCGGCGGAAATTGACCGTCTGAAAAAAGAAATACAGACCGCTGATGCGATCGTCATCGGTGCAGGGGCAGGTCTTTCCACCGCCGCAGGCTTTACCTATTCGGGAGAGCGTTTGCAGAAGTATTTTGCCGATTTCGTGGAGAAATACGGCTTTCGGGATATGTATTCCGGCGGTTTTTATCCCTTTGAAACGTCCGAAGAGATGTGGGCGTACTGGTCACGCTACATCTACATCAACCGCTATATGGACGTGGACAACGGCACATACAAGCGCTTGTTTGAGCTTGTGAAGGACAAGGACTATTTTGTTCTCACCACCAATGTTGACCACCAATTCCAAAAGGCAGGATTTGACAAGCACCGTCTTTTCTATACGCAGGGCGATTATGGGCTTTGGCAGTGCAGTGAGCCGTGCCACCAAAAGACCTATGACAACGAAGAAACCGTCAGGGCGATGTTTGAGCAGCAGAAGGATATGCGTGTTCCGTCAGAGCTTGTGCCGAAGTGTCCTGTCTGCGGAAAACCCATGAGCATGAACCTCAGAGCCGATGATACCTTTGTTGAGGACGAGGGCTGGCACAAAGCAGCGGAACGTTATGACGAGTTCCTGCGCCGCCATGAGGGACTGCATATCCTGTTCTTAGAGCTTGGTGTGGGTATGAACACGCCTGTCATCATCAAATATCCATTCTGGAGAATGACTGCGAAAAATCCGAAGGCGGTCTATGCCTGCCTGAATTTCGGGGAAGCGTATGCGCCCGATGAGATCAAAGAGCAGAGTATTCTTATAGGTGGGGATATTCGTGAGGTGCTGTCTAAAATCAAATGATCATCCGCAAATAACGGCGTAAACAATAAGTGCAATGCTCTCCACTCACGGAGAACATTTCTGTTCCGGGAAATAAACGCGGTGATAAAGCATCTCCTCCTGCTTCTCCTGACCTTACCTGCGGTATGTCCGGAAAGGAGCATCCACTTCGCGCTTTTTGTCAAATATGTATATTATTGTTGACAATATGATATAATTATGGTAAAATATGGATAAACAACGGCTGTGTCGGACTCTGCGGCGGAATACGGATTTCTGTAAAACGCGCGTCGGAGCTGCACACCGGTCAGTAAAAAAACACAGAGAGGAAGGTATTAAAAAATGAACATTACACAAGATGAAGGGATCAGAATAATATCCGGATTTACGCAGCTCACCCCTGTGGACGCGGGAGAATTCTCGCAGATAGATATACAGGGAATGATGAAGTTCAACACTTCACAGTATGATATAAACGGGCTCGGGAATCTCTCGGTCATGACTTCGGGAATGGCAGGTATGCAGATGCTGTCAGTAGTTATCACGCCGTTTGAGAAGAATATGCCGCTTCTGTCCATAGACTATATCATTAACAAGGAATATGTCAAGGCTATCGTGGAGTTCTATGATCTCGTTGCGGACAAAAATACGGCAGAATATTCCGGTGTTCTCGACGCCGTAAAAGGACTTGAGAGCAGATACAGCGGGCTTGAGGATATCATAACCGAGCGTACCTGGCACAACGATCTTATGACTGTCTCTTTACACAAAACGGGAAAAACCGCCGACGAACAGTTTGAGAAGTTGTTCTGCGATACTCTACGCTGTTATATGGAAATGGCGTCTGAGCTTCCCGTCCTCAGCGCAGACGAAAAGGCTGAAAAGCTTGCTCTTACGCTGGAATATACCGACTCCCTTATCTCAAAAGGCGGAGTTTCCACAGACGTTTTCAAGAAAGTCCTCGGTGAAGAAAAAACAAAGAAGTTTTTCGGCAAAGTATTCTTTGGTACCGAAAGCAGAAAATAATTAAATGAACTCAGCCGGTGTACAGATCAACACGCGGCACAGCCTTTGATAAGGAGCATTTTATATCATGACAGAACCGGAAAAGATTGAAAAAGGGTCAGTCAGATTGTTTACATCCGGGACGGATCATACCTTAGTTCCGGAAGACGGATACAGCAGATTTTCATACCCTAAGCTCATAAAACTTATGAAATTTGATGTACGGCGTTATCGTATCAACGGGTTCGGGAATATGATGACTATGCGTACAAAAGGTCCGTTCGGTATGCGGCTTCTCACTATGTCATTCATGCCATTTGAGGGAAACAGCGTCCCGTATCTGCTGACAGATATAATGGAAGTGGGAAAGAAAAGGCTTATTTTTGTGGAGTATTATGACTGTACGTCCGAAAGATCCGAACAGCCCTTGCTTAAACGAGTCTGTGAAAAATATTCGGGAGTTCCCGACTATGAGGAAAAGCCCACCTGGTATATCGGCGAGAGAACGGGATATTCCATGATAAAGTCACTTGAAGCGGACAGCAAAGTAAGTCTTTCAGAAATCGCGGCAGACAGCATAAGAGCCTATAAAAAATCGGCATTTTCCGCCGGGAAGTCCGGTGAAAACCTCGCGGGACTTATGAAATTCCGCGAAAGAATGATAAATGAAGGGAATCCGTCATCGGATATCCTGAAAAAGGTATTCGGCGAAAAGGGTGCCGCCGATTTCTTCAAAAAATGCGTAATGCCCGAAAAATGATAAGAATCTGACAATAATAACAGGACGGGAGTGTTTGTAATGATTTTGTATTTTTCAGCTACGGGAAACACAAAATATGTCGCTGAGATGCTCGCAAAAAAGCTCGGGGACGAGTCTCTGGATCTTATAAAGAGGATAAGGAGCAATGACCATTCCGTGATACGCTCGCAGAAACCTTTTGTGATCTGTACACCGATATATGTATCATATATCCCGCTTTTCCTTGAAGAATTCCTGAGGAAGCAGAAGTTTGCGGGCAACAGGAAAGTTTACTTTGTTTTCACAAGCGGCGGCGGACATTCCGGCGCTGCGGGAGCCGCGGCTGAGAATATCGTGCGCAGAAAAAAGATGCTCTATATGGGATACGTGGATGTAAAAATGCCCAACAATTATATGGCTCTTAAATTCATACCCGCTCCCTCGGACGAAAAGATCATTGATATGCTGAAAGAATCGCGTATTCAGGTTTTCAGAGCGGCACACGCTGTCGCAAGGGAGAAAAGGATCAGAGTAAGACATATAACGCAAGCCGAAAATGCGGCTACAAAAGCCCTTGCTGTTTTCTGGAAAAGGTTTATGCAGCCCTCGAAGGATTTTCACGCGACGGATAAGTGCATAGGCTGCGGAAAATGTGCTTCGGTCTGTCCTTTGAACAACATTGAGCTCAGAGACGGACGTCCTGTATGGAACGCTTCATGTGCGCACTGTATGGCGTGCATCGGAAACTGCCCGGTCGAAGCAATAGAATACGGCAGCAAAACACATGAGAAGCCGAAATACAACATAAAGAAATACAGCGGAAAGAACGGCGCTGCTATCAGAGCCGCGTTAAAACTCAAATAAGGATTTACTTCGCTGAGGCCTCTGGATAACTTCTATCAGTCCTCTCTGTTCTTCCCGATGCCGGTCGTTCTTGTAAGTACGCTTACCGACGACGGTAAGGCTGTGTGAAGTGGGCAGAAGAGAACAATGTAAAGGTCATTGATGTGAAAGAAATGGAGATCATCAACGATAAAAGATCGAAAGAAAAATCATAATAAATTACAATGAAAGAAGGAAATAAAAGGTATGAAAGTCGTACTTGCCGGAGCTTTCGGAAATCTCGGATACGAGATACTCAAAGTGCTTATCGCAAAAGGCCATGAGGTCGTGGCTGCCGATATCAAAGAAAAAGAGAACAACGGACTTGAAGGGAAATATACATTCCGCCGTATCGATGCCCTGAAAAAGGAATCATTCAAAGGGTTATGCACCGGCGCACAGATAGTTATCACGACCATGGGTCTGACGGGCGCTTCAACAACAGTGAACAACTACGATATCGACTATAAGGGAAATATGTACCTTTATTTAGCCGCAAGAGCCGCAGGAGTACAAAAGTTCAACTACATCTCGGTCATAGCGTGCCGCGAGCCCGGAGCTGAGAAGATACCGATGCTCCACGCAAAAGCGCTCGCGGAAGAAAAGATCATGTCACAGCCTATGGATTATGTGATTTACCGCCCGACCGGATATTTCTACGACATCGCAAAGGTGTTCAAGCCTTATGTGGACAGCGGTGAGATGCGTCTTCTCAAAGGTTGTCACGGAGTAAAGGCGAATGTTGTGGATTGTCCTGATTTTGCCGAATTCATCGTAGATCACATGGAAGACAAAAATCGGATATATGAAATCGGCGGAAAAGAGACATATACCTACGAGCAGATGGCGCGTATGTGCTTTGAGGCGGCAGGAAAGCCTCTCAGGATCAAGGACAGTCCCGCATGGATGTTCGGTTTCCTCGCAAATCTCCCCAAGATCAAAAAAGCCGGAAAGCACGATATTATACTGTTTTCGAAATGGACGCTCTCACATGATCTTGTGGGAAAGGATATAGTCGGTGACAGCTCATTCGCGGATTATATCAAAGCGTATTTCGGACACTGAGCCGGATCAGGATATCTGAAAGAAAAAGGCATTACCGATCACAAAAGTCGATAATGCCTTTATTTTTTGTATGACCCGCAGGCCTTTCTGTCGTTACGCAGCCTGTCAGATGCCCCTGCTCGAAACATCACGGTTTCAAGGGCAGGCGTGCCGAAGATGACAAGGACGACAGGAAATAAAGAAACAAGCCCGTGAAACGCAGCAGGATCGTGGAATAAATTAATGTCTGCTCATCAGCCAACAAATTGCTTCATAGCGCAGCTTGAAGCAATTTATTGGCTGCAAAAGTGCAAGGAAAATTAATATATTTTAGGATTTTCCTTGCACTTTTGTTCGTCCGAAGGACGAAATGAGCTTGACATCAAGGAATGTGTCCGTTGTTTAAATGCACCGCAGGCGCATTTAAACAACATCTGAAAATCTGTTTTGCAGATTTTCAGCCAATAACTGCCAAAAGGCAGTTATTGAGGACACATAAATTATCGCCCATAAAATCATTTGATACCCCTCAAAGCGTTTATTCATGCGGCTTTCAAAATGAATGGGATTTTAAATTTTCCATCGCCTGCAACTGGCTTATTTAAGGTGTTTTATTGAGTTTCGCGTTCAGTTTTTTGGGGAAACTTAAAGATACAAAATAATTGACAACGATGATAAGATGTGGTATAATGAAAAATACTCAAAGTATTATTATCTAAAGGGGATGACACCTTGAATAATAATAACATCTCATTCGCCGATGCGTTCGCAAAGTTCGGCAAGAGAAATCTTGCCGCATCACTTATGGTCATCGTTTTCTTTGTTGCGTTAATAGTAGTGTATTTTTTCAATTTGTCATCGTCGATAAAGGAAAGCATCATCACGAAGGGCGAGCTCAATGCGGTGCAGTCAGCAGACCGCTTCGACAGATATCTCCTTACGGGTATGGATTCGATAAAGCTTGCAAGCCATACCATAGATACAATGCTTCAGGAGGAAAGGAGCAACGAGGAGATACTTGAATACATGACGAAAGAGACGGATTGTATCATCGCCTCGATAGATGAGCATTTCACCGGTCTGTACGGATACATCCGGGGAGAATATCTTGACGGCGTGGGCTGGGTCCCGGACGAGGATTATGTCCCGACAGAACGCCCGTGGTATATTATAGGGCGTGAGTTCGACGGCGAGATCGCGCTTGTCGAGCCCTATCTCGATGCGCAGACCGGAACAGTCATGATGACGCTTTCAAAACAGCTAAGCGACGGGGTAAGCGTTGTGTCCTTCGATGTAGATCTCGGAAAGGTGCAGGAGATAACCGAGGAAGTTGCTGCCGAGAACTACGGAATGCAGGAGATAGTTCTCGATGATACGGGCGGCGTCGTGGCACATTCGGACAAGTCATGCATCGGACAGAACTTCATGAAAGAGACCGGAACTCTCGGAAGCGAGATAGCAAAGAGACTGTTTACAGGCAATGAACAGACCTTTGAGCTTTCCTACAGCGGAAACAGCTACATTGTGTATTCCGTGCCTATCGAGAACGGCTGGTATTGCGTGTCGGTAATAGAATCCGGCAGCATATTCGCTCCGCTGAAAATGCTTTTTGCCGCCACAGTTCTTGTTGTCATTATTACGATCACAATACTCTGTGCGATCTTCGTAAACACCATAACCAAGAACAGTGTCGCGGAGAAGCTCGGACACCAGCTTTCGACAGCTGCGGACATATATATGACTGTGCATGATATCGACCTTATCAACGATACGTTCAGCGAGATAAGCGTTAATGACAAGAGAGTATCCGACTTCATCGGAAAAGGCAGAACCAATATGCGTGAGACTTTCTACAATGCTCTGGAAGCGCTCACCGATGAAGCGACAAGAAACGTTGTACGGGAATTCACAGATCTCGATACGCTTGATAAGCGGCTTGAAAATACAAAGACCATAACAACGGAGTTCCTGAACCATGACAATAAATGGTGTCGCGGAAGATTCATAGCTTCCGAACGTACAGCAGACGGAAGGCTGTCTCACGTTCTGTTCATGACCGAGCAGATAGACGACGAGAAGAGAAACCGCGACAGACTGCAGTATATGTCGGAGACGGACGGCCTTACCGGCGTCAGCAACCGTGTGAGCGGAGAACATAAGATCAGGGAACTGCTGAGTCTGGGCAGAGGCGGTATGTTCATGCTGCTTGACGCCGACAAGTTCAAGGATATCAATGACAGCTTCGGTCATTCGGCAGGCGACAAGGTGCTTATTTCCATAGCATACTGCATGAAGCGCGCATTCAGAAGCAGCGACATAGTAATGCGTCTCGGCGGAGATGAGTTCGCGGCATTTGCGCAGGATGTCTGCGACGAAAAGACAGGACGCGAAGTGATAAACAGGCTGTTTGAGAATCTTTGCGCTGTGCGTATCCCCGAACTCGGAGGCAAACTCATATCTGTCAGTGTGGGCGCAGTATTCTCGGAACCGGATCGTGATGATACGTTTGAAGAGCTGTATAAACGCGCGGATGAGTGTACTTATACAAGCAAATCGCATGAAGGAAACTATGCTGTTTACGGTAAGTAATGTGTCCTCAACAACTGCCTTTTGGCAGTTGTTGTTCCGAAATCCGCAAAGCGGACTTCGGAAAGCCTTAAAAAGACGCTGAAAGCGTATTTTTAAGGCGGACACATTCCTTGATGTCAAGCTCATTTCGTCCTTCGGACGAACAAAAGTGCAAGGATAATTTGTTTATTTCGGAATTTTCCTTGCACTTTTGCAACCGTGAAAAGGCTTCAAGCTGCGCTATGAAGCCTTTTCGCGGTTGATGAGCAGACATTAAATAAGGCAAAAATACAGACCGGTCGGATGTTATCAGCCGACCGGTCTTTTTTGATGATGCTATTCGGGCAATAACTCATGGAGCCCATACGCAGAGCGTGCAGGAATGACGAAACATAAAGGCAAAGCCGTAATGCGGTACAGACTTTATTCTCCGTCAACCACAAGTGTTGCCGAGCCGTAAGCTTTCAGCGGCTTTCCGTTCTCGTCAAACTCAGTGGTATAGCGCACATGGAAAGGTATGCGTCCGACAGTGAGCGGGATGATGGCTTCAAGCTTTTCGGCGCCGTCTTCGAGTTTTCTCAGCATCTCGTAGTACATATCCTTGTAATCCATAGGGAATAAGCCTGTCTCAAACACCGGATCGGGGTAATTTTCCACTACGGCAGGAACTCCCAGATCCCGCATACACCGGTAACACGGACGCATCTGCTTTGTGGAGAAGATGTATTCCCAGGCGTAAACATTGGCGTGTTCGCTTGCCATACGGAATTTGCGTTCGCTGTCCTCGACAGCCATGAAGCGCTTCTTTTCGGCGGTTATGTTGCGTACCATAGCATAGAAGATGTACTCGTTTTCGGCTTTTCCGATCATGCGGACATCACTTCGCACACATATCCTGTCGGGACCGCATATTTTTGAACATACATTACGCCATGTTTCACAGGATTCCTCATCGCAGCTCCGGATAGCTCTGTTGAGGGTATCTTCAAAGATCTGTTTGTTTTCCTCGTCGAAGCTGTCCATAGGATCGGAGCAGAGTATCTCCTTCTCGGTCATATTCATGCCGATCTCTTTCATGTATTTCCGGTTGATCCGCAGGATATCGCATTTGCCGTTCTGGTATCTGAATATCGCGGCTCCGCCGACATAGTTGTTGAATATCAGCGTTTCGAGCGAATTGGGATCCCAGAATTTCCCTGCATCCATTGTGGAGATAAGATCCATGGCTGCCGCGGCAGGCTCATGGTCGAAACGGCGGAGCATTTCCGTGAATTCTTCCGCTTCCACAGGCTTTGAGTACAGATATCCCTGTATATAGCTGCAGCCTATGCTCTTCATATAGTCTGCCTGCTCGATCGTCTCTACGCCTTCCGCCACCACAGGTGTGTTGAGCCACTTGGTCATCTGCACGATAGAGCTTATGATCGTACCGCCTCTGCCGCCTATATCACCGCTCAGGAACCGCATATCGAGCTTTATCACGTCAACATCAAGATCCTTCAGGACGTTGAGAGATGAATAACCGCTCCCGAAATCGTCCATTTCTACCTTATATCCGAGTTCATGCAGTTTCCTGAGTGTGCCGGTCACAAGTTCCATGCCGCCGATGGCGGAGGATTCTGTGATCTCCACATGGAGCAGCCTGACCGGTATATCGTATTTTATCCTTATCTTTTCGAGCAGGTCGATGTAATCTTCGTGGATGATATCATGGCGCGACATATTGAAGGAGATTGGGACTGCGGAGATCCGGTCTGTGAGGAGTGCTTTCTGAAACTTGCAGACATCCTCAAAAACGTGCAGATCGGCTTTATATATAAGGTCGTTCTCTTCAAGCACGGGAATGAAGTCGGATGGGTATTGCATACCGAATTCAGGGTGTTTCCAACGCATGAGGGCTTCCGCGCCTATCATCCTTCCGGTGGTATGGTTCATCTTGGGCTGATAGCAAACAAATATATGGCCATTCCGGAGTGCTTCATCGAAGCATCCGATAAGTTCCTGTCCTGTCATTCTCTTTGCCATACCTGTTATCTCCTTACAATTACTTTACAATATTATATCATAGAATGATAGAAAATACAAGAGCTTTTTAATAATATAACCAAAAATTCGCGGCTTTGGTTGAAATATAAATTATAATGTGCTATAATCAGAACAGAAGGATATTTTCAGGCTCTTATCCGATAGGTGTGGGTATGAAAATGGGTATTTGTACGAGTATGACCGCATTTATTCCACTAATTTCAACAACAAAAAGAAACATTCATGAGATTTTCATAAAACCGGACGGATAAAAATATCCCGTAAGAAGTCTGAAAACTCTTCTTACAGGATATTTGTGTGTTATGCGACAATTACCGATATGATGTTGAGATGGTACGAATAGCTGTAGGTGATGTCCTCCGCAATTTTCTGTACCATTGTAACACCGATCTTTGCGAATGTCTCATCATCCCGCTCGAATATCAGCGGGTTGTAAGGCTCGTCATAATTTCGGAGTACGAGTTCTATCCTGCCGTCATCACAGAAAGCCTTTATGTCCATATATGACTGTTTTCCCGGTTTAGCTGTGAGCTTCCTGTGTGACAGATAATCCGCCGCGATCTCCTCCATGCAGAGTGCGCTTAAATAGGCATTCTTTTTCGATGTTCCGTTTTCGTCAAAGAACTTCTGCAGAGTTTCCGCAATAAATGTAACATTGTCTGCTTCTGTTGGAATGCTGACATCGAGTACGGTGAAGCGGTCTTTGATCTTTCCGAGAGCAAGCAGTCTGTCGAGCGGGACGGGGAAGCGTTTGCTTACTACTGCAAGAATAAGATAGTACACTGCAAAAAATATTACGAAATTGTAGCCGTATGCGAGCCAGATGCCGGTAACGCCGAATATACTGCCCAGTACAGCGACGAGGATCGGATAAAGCACGCTGTCGGGCAGCGCGGCAACAAGCAGTGAAAGTGACAAGTGATCAGTGGATTCGTAAGCAGAGCTGAGTGTAAACGGAAATACCGAGACAATGCCGCTCAAGGCTATCAGTATGAGACCGATGCGCCCGTCTTCCGAATCTCCGATGTTATAGAACGACAGTATCGGAGACTGCAAAACAATAAGTATTACTGCCAGCACAACCGCATAGATAAGTCCGAATTTGATCGACGCGGTAAATGTCTTTTTTATGCCTTCCTTGTCGCGTCCGCCGAAAAGAATGCCGAAAAGAGGTTCACTTGCATAGAAAGTGCCGCGCCCCACTGTGCGGACAACCGAACCTATAGTCTTGATGATGCTGACAAGCGCAAGTACACCCGTACCGTCCGCAAAAACACCAAGCACAATATTATTTACGACAGAACCGCTTACGGAATCAAGCATAGAGTCAACAGACGTTGGGAGTCCGCGTCTTACACAGTCAAGTGAGTCTTTTATGTTTTCTCCGTTAACAGGATACAGCCTGAACTTCACCGATATTTTTCTGTACTTTATCATAACAAAAGCCACTATCATCTGCGCGAATGCGCCGGTTGCCGAACCTATTCCGAGTCCGGCTATTTTATATTCCTCCGGCAGCAGCATTACAGCTGCGACGGAAACAACGACATTTACCCCCACATTCACGATGCTGCATATCATTCGTTCCGTCTGATATCCGAAGGTAGTCACAACAAGCTGAAACAGTGTCCCCATGCAGAAGAAAAGCACCATGGGGCAATCGGTGCGTATATACATCCTTGCATACTCAACTGCCTGTTCGGTAGCCTTTGAGCCGCCGCTTATATTTATCAGTCCGTCGGTAAGGAACAGGCATGCCGCAATAAATATCAGATCGACGATAACAGTAAGCGTGAGCGCGAGCGAATACATTCTGCGATATCCTTCCATATCGCTTTTCCCCATACAGTGCAGCATTTTGTGAAAGCCGCCCTGCATTATCATTGCCGTGAAAGAGAGCATAAGTCCGAGTATCGGCATACCTAAAGCAACTGCTGCGACAGCGTCTGCACCCATAAAGTGACCCGCGATCATCGTATCTACCATAAATGTCAGAGACTGCACCAGCGCATAGACCATGCAAGCCGGCATGACCTTTTTTATGGTTCCTGCGGAAAGTACATTTGATTGTAATTCAGTCGTCATTGTTTCAAGATCCTTTCTGATTCGTATGCCAAATTTTTATTGCTTCGGCAAATGATTATTGTTAAACTCGATATTTGGAATGTTCATTCTTTCTCCATGCTGAAGGCTTTAGCAGCACACTTGTAATTACCGATGACCATAACCTTTCCTGCGGATTCAAGACACTCTTACACATGAGCAAGGCGCTCGTCAGATAATGCCCGATTCTTTGTACAGATATCTCCACCCCTCTGCCTTATAATTCACGAAACTGATACCAAAGTTACCAATTACAGAAAAACAGGCTCGAAAACTGAGCCTGTTCCTGTTCCCATAAATGTCGTGGGTAAAACTGGTCGAGGTGACGGGACTTGAATATCAGCTAATGCTTGTTCTATCTTATCACAAGTCGTCCTAAATCCCTTTATTTATGCGGGCTGACGCACTTTTATCTTAGTGTATCCTTTTCCCGATTTTTCAAGATTTTTAAATAAAAATTGAACAAACTATGGACAAACTATGGACAATGATTATTCACTTCATAGGTACCCTGCACTGAGTTTTACTATTCATTGCAGGGTGCTTTTTTCATTAAGCCGGAATATTGAATGAATCCATTTTTCGTTACCATACCACAAATCCAATCAATTGTCAAGCGTTTTCGGAAAAATTTTGAAAAAACTGAAAATCCCTTGTCAATCATCAAATGCAACAAATCTTTAACTATATTTTTGACAAAACACACAATCCTCTTTGTGTTTCATAGTTCTCCTTTCTTTCTTCGCTCCTGCATCGGGGTTCGCCCCGGTGTGGGAGCTTTTTTCTTTTTTGAAACACAGGTTTACAGAGACAGCACAAATCAAGAAATTTGTCAAGCGGTTTCTGAAAAATATTTCATATACGAAATCAACAAATTATTGACATAAATTTTGGGGGTATTTACAATGGCACGATTTAAATGGGAGATCGCAGATAATTACGACGTTGAACGGAGATAACAATTTACTCCTTGAAATAAATTATAAAGCAAAAAAAGGCTGCCGCACCTTTTACGA